>JBHLSH010000055.1:0-26295 GCA_048881705.1 Candidatus Heimdallarchaeota archaeon
CCCGCGCTATAGGCGCAAACTCGACCAAACCAGGTGCTATACCAGGCTAAGCCACCCCAGCGTCACGAGATGACTCAATATGAGTAACTGACTATATTAGCATAATTATCAAAAGGATTTTTGAGAAAAAATAAAAATAGTTCCACGCTAATAGATCGAATGGCTAGCCAAACAGACTCTCCATTCCAGGGGGGATATTCCCAGGGGCCCCACGGGGACCACGCATTTTGCGCATCCGCTTAAATTGCTTGGTCATCATATTAAACTGTTTCAAGAGTTCTCTAACTTCCTGGGGAGTGGTTCCAGACCCGAGAGCGATTCGCTGAATGCGGCTCCCACGGATGATGCGGGCATCATCAAGCTCTTCGTCGGTCATGGAATTACAAATTGCGACAAACCGTTTCAGCCCTTGTTGGGCTTCAGCATCCAATTGAGACTGGGGCATAATTCCGCTGAGGACTGGAATTTTTGAAAGCATTTTTCCGATCCCACTGGGGTTGTAAGTCTTCTCCATTTGAATTTTAAAGTGGCGGAGTGTTATTTTACCTTTTTTAAAGGCCTGGGTTAATTCTGCAGTACTCTCCGCATCGAGCATTTCGTTGACACTGGTTACCAATCCCTCAATATCGCCCATTCCCAACAAGGAACCAACAAATCGTGTTGGATTAAATTCAACGAGGTCTTCGATTTTTTCACCTTCACCGTAGAAGCGGATCTTTGCACCGCTCGTTGCGACTGCCGAGATGGCTCCGCCGCCTTTTGCCGAACCATCCATCTTCGAGAGGATAATTGAAGCGAACGGGGTTGCACGGTTAAATGCATCCGCCTGGGACCAAGCCTGCTGGCCAATGGTGGCATCAACTACGAGAATGATCTCCGTGGGTTTGGCAACCTTGCTGATTTCGGCCATTTCTTTTAAAAGAGAAGTTTCCTCTTTATGACGTCCTGTGGTATCAATCAAGACAAGATTGATGGTTTTTTGAGCCTCAAAGTGCTTGAGGCCATTTTTAATAACTTTAATGGCTTTCTTTTCTTTTTCTTCGCCGTAGACCTCTACATTGATAGGTGCCAGTAATTGCTGGAGCTGAGCAAGTGCTCCCGGGCGGAATGTGTCTCCTCCAATAACACCTACATTCATCCCGCGTTTTTTGTAATAATTTGCTACTTTTCCAATGGATGTTGTCTTCCCAGAACCTTGGATACCAATAAACATCAGAATAGATTTTTCATCAGGGTTCAATCTTAAGGGGTTGTACCTTTTCCCAAGAAGAGCGGTAAGTTCATCATATAATATTTTTATCGTATAATTTGTCCGTGAAACGCCCATGGGAATGTTATCTTTGAGGGCTTTTTCCCTTACCCGTGCAGTGACTTCTAAAACTAGATCGAGTTTCACATCGCCCGCAAGTAGGGCATTCTCTAAGTCCTCAATAACTTCATTGATTACTTTTTCATCAACGAGGGGAGATCCTCGGATTTTCATGATGGCATTTCTTAGCGACGAGCTGAGCGAATCGAGCACTTCTGTATGGCTCCTAGAGACAGTTACTCATTCCTTTATGTCATGGATTTATCTATTTTCTGTTTTTTATAATGACTTCTTACTCTTGCCTCCTAAATGAGTTTTTTTACGAGTTTCTCAAACAGTGAGGAGCTTTTTTTCTCATCTTTTGATTTATTTTTGAATTTGGTCGAGCAGATAGTGGAGGATGGTTATGGTCTGTGAACTTAGGTAGACGTGTGATCCAATAGTTAGGCTTTCCACCCCATCAACACGCGAGAACAGTTTTCTATCTGTGTCTGTAAACCCAATTTGGTCACCAATGAGAAAGACGTTTTGTTGGCTGAGCTGGGTGAACGTTTTTTTCCCGTAAATATCAAGAACAGTTGGGTGGTGGAAAGCCAAGATTTCTTCGAGTGTAGCTGGAACGAAAGTAATTCCCCGTGCGGTCCTCCCTTTAAAGACGCGTTTCAAAACACCTGCGATGCTACGTTCATCAGGATTGATTCCCTCAGCTTTGTTACCGTCAATGTTAAGAAGCCGCTCATTCAAACGGAAAAAGATGCTAAGCTTTGTTTCCTTCCGGAAAGCGTTTGAAAGAAAGAAGACGGCCGTAATACAACGGCAAAGAACATCTAATCGTCCAAATCCAGTCAAATTGTTCAGCGAGAGGGGTTTTTTATAATCCACAGTGTTCGAAAGGATGATAAAATGTCGGGACATTATTTACACGTTTTCCTAGGCCGTGAAACAGGTCTATCGAATGGTTTGAAACCCAGATTAAATCTCGCATCGTCAAAGAACCTCCCTATCCCCTCAATCTGATGCCTGACAGACTTCATATCAAAGGGGCCATGATGCCCTAATAATCTTGGTGGTCTTTATCAATGGAGTTGCAAATCATACAGAAAGCAAAACAGCTGATCGAAGCCTTTCACTGCTGCAATTCCTGCCTCGGGAGACAATTTGGCAATTTGTTGTCCGGACTTTCAAATATGGAGCGGGGGAAGGCCCTTAAGATCGCATTACTAATGGAATGGGAAAACAATTATCGATTGGTCACGAAAGAGCTCCCGAATACTTCGTTGCTTGCAAAAGATTTTCCTGTAGGGAGTACCTCAGCCCAACGGTACTATCCAGAGATTTCCTTCGACAATTCGATTTGTGGAATCTGTAAGGACCGATTGTCACAGGATGCTCTTGAAATACATGTCCGAGATGTGATTCCACGGTTGACGGAGTATGAATTCAGGACACTCCTAGTAGGATGTCGATTTCCTTCAGATATCTTGGATGATGAGGATAATATTCGAAGTACCTTTGGCATCGAGTTTGGCGAATCCATTAAGTCCGAGTTCAACCGCGAAATTGGAAAACGCCTCCTATCTGAGTTACCACAGACCGAGGTAGATTTTAAGGCCCCTGATCTTGTTATACTCTTCGACTTGGTTAACAACGAGGTGAAGCTTAAGAGTAACCCGTTGTTCATTCTAGGCCGATATCGCAAGCTGGTTCGTGGAATTCCCCAATCCAAGTGGTTTTGTAGAGAATGTAGGGGTCAAGGATGTGAGAGATGTGGATTCACTGGAAAAATGTACCAAGAATCAGTTGAGGAGTTTATCTCGGCGCCAGTTCTTGCCGCAGCACAAGGAGTCGATAGTAAGTTTCACGGGGCGGGCCGAGAAGATATTGATGCTAGAATGTTGGGAAATGGAAGACCGTTCGCACTTGAAATTTCTGAACCAAAGAAACGTACTCTCGATCTGGCTCAACTGAAGACAATTATTGACCAGAACGCGCAGGGAAAAATCGAGGTTGAATTTGATGGCCTTACGACGCGTACGAAGGTTCGTGAACTCAAAACGCAGTCCAGCCGCATTGCCAAAGGATATCGCGCAATTGTGGAATTGGAACCTGAAAGGAATGTAACCGAAAAAAGCCTTTATAACGCAGCCAAAGATCTTTCCAATTCTGTTATCCACCAACGAACGCCAGTTCGGGTCTCACATCGGCGTGCGGATAAAATTCGGACGCGAAAGGTAATTAGCTTTGAAATTGAATCAATTACATCCGAATATGTGACAATTCATATCGTATGCGAAGGGGGACTTTATGTAAAAGAGTTAATCAACGGTGATGAGGAACGTACACAGCCAAATTTTGCAGGTTTGGTAGGGACAAAAGCAACAGTGAAGTATCTAGATGTGATTAAAGTATTTTCTCCAGAATCATCTCTCTAAATGATGTCATTGGATTAATTAAGTCTTTATAGACAAATCAGACAAGAAAACCTGAAATAACAATAAGAACAAATAGAAAGAAAAAAATAGCTTCTCTTGTTGCTTCCAAGATAAAAGCATCCTCAGGCTCTCTGTTTTTCTTATAAGGCACCAGAGGTTTTTAAAAATGGTCAAAAAATCTAAGGGTACCAATTTTCGGACACGCCGCGTTTTTTCGAAGCATCCCCGCAATCGCGGCCTACCCCCAATTTCACATTCACTTAGAGAATATGCGATAGATTCTCGGGTCAATATTGTGATAGAACCTAGTGTTCAGAAAGGACGCCCCCACAGACGTTTCCATGGGAAAACAGGAATTGTCTTGGAAAAACGGGGGGCAAGTTACGTGGTTCAAGTTACTGATGGTAAGGCAAAGAAGAAAATCATAGCTCGCCCAGAACATCTTCGGACGCAGATAGCCTAACTGATTTGATCATAAGGTTGTTGTTGAATGGTACGAAAAATCTTAGAAGAAAAACCTATCCCCCTAGGTCGAGTTCACGAGCTTCTCCTGATTCGAGAACAGGCAGGTATCAATTATGTACAACGAGTAACTGCCCAACATGCAGAGAAATTGTCTAAAGATGCCGCATATTCTGAGGAGATCCTTTCTGCTCTAATGACGGAGTTTGATATACCTCGCATATTGGCCGTTCAATTGGTGAATATTAATCCGAAAACACCAGTTGATGTCCGTGGCGTCCTAGGAGAGCGCTTGGATAGTGATCAAATTGAAAGGCTTCTAGAAAGGTATGGGGAATATGTGGCACAACGTCTTGCTGCCCCCAAACCTCAGCCTACCGAGGGGGTCGTGCCTGATGAAGAAATCGAAATTGAAGAAGGATTTGAAGACCTTTAATCCCCATGATTTTTTTAATTATAGGGGACGTAGTCTAGCTTGGTTATTGTTGTCTTGGTGCACGAGCGGTGACCAAATGATTCTTGGTTCGGGACCAAGAGGTCGCGAGTTCGAATCTCGCCGTCCCCATCTATCAACCAGATAAAGAGAGTCAGATTTTTGTGGATGCGTAACATCCCCTCAGTAGATCGATTTATTGCATTCGTAAAGCAGTTTCAGGGGACGGTAGGTTTGAAACTTCATCCGCAGGCCGACCTGGATGCCGTTGGAGCTGCGATTGCCATAACTCAATTAATCAAGGCTCTTAATCCCAATTTACATGTTCAAGTTGTTGAAGACGATATTAGTAAACTGGGTCGTGAACTACTTGATCTGACAGGACATCTCTTCGATACCATACCATTCGATCAACTCACAGCTCCATTGCTGTTTATTTACTTAGATACAAATCAAGTCGACAATCAAATGAATCCAAATGACAAATCAATAGCCGTCATAGACCATCACATCCAAACAGACGCTATTAAAACAGTTGATTTCGATTTTCGACTTGAAACATTCCGTGCCACCACCGAAATAGTAGCAGGTATGTTTCACCGTTCGGGGATCTCTCTTACTAAGGAAGTCAGGCAAGCCTTACTTGCAGGGTTAATTTTTGATACAAGACGATTCTTATATGGAGACGATGCCTTATTTCAGTGTGTATCCTATGTGCTAGATGGCCACCCAGAAATCTACCCTGAAGTGGGGATGTTGTTATTAGATCAACGGATGCCTCCTGAGAAAATAGCTTGCATTAAGGCGGCCCAGCGGGCGAAACGATGGCAAATTAATGAGACGATCCTATTAGTGTCACATGTTAGCTCCTTCGAGGCGGCCGCTGCCAGAGCTTTGGTAAATTTGGGGAGCCATGTTGCTATTGTCATCGCGCAACGCAAGACAGAGACCCGTATCAGTATCAGAACTGCGCCTACTTTTCCCCAGGATTCAGGGATCTCAATAGGTAGAGATGTAATTCCGCCCTTAATTAAGGAATTCGGGGGATCTGGCGGCGGACATTCTGGGGCCGCGGGTTACAATCACCCCGAAAGCCTTGATATTACACAAATCAAGGCTTTTGTTTATCAGCTATTTGAAAAATTGCTAGGAAATCCTCTATCAGGTGGATAATAGAAAATAGGGCCGAATATAGACATATTCATCTTTGCTTAGAATCACGGTACCATATTTGCTTTCCTGACACGCCAACTGAACTGCAAGGACGTGCTTGCACTGTACTACCGTTTCAGTTAGAAGACGCTGTTGGAAATCATAACAGCGACACCAAAAGGGGTCGATAAAAACTAAGTACTCACGCGTGTTACCTACGACAACCCAATACGCAATTTCGCCCTCAATAAGATACTTCTTGACCCTTTGTTCGAGTACCAGTTGTTTTGCGTCATTCAAACGATCCGAAAACTCAATAGTCATTAAGACTCTACCTGTTCGAGTATCACCTTGCTTGCTTCTTGCAGGGCCTCTGATTGGGCTAATTCTTTCTTCAATTCATCCCCTCGCTTTTGAAATTCTTCATCAGGGATACCCTCTATTTCTTTCCGAACTTCGAGTTCCTCTATGGCATAAGTTAGGGATTTCTTACCCTTGGAGGCATCAGCAACCATTTGGCGTAGTTTAGCTTTTATATCTATCAGTTGTTGGTCGATTACTTGTTTTTCCTCTTTATATTCTGCCTCAAGAGCATTAAACACAGAATCTTGAATTTGGCCTCTTTTTTCCGCCAATTTTTGGAGCCTGGTATCAAAAACGGACTTCTTTTGGATTAGCTCAAGTAACCAATTATTGGTATTTTCAGTTTGCTTTTCTTTAAGCGCCTCCAAGTCTTTGGTGACTTTTTTCAATTCCTCAGCAACCTCTAGGCCCTCAAGTTCTGCACGTAATTGGAGTTTTTCCTTTTGTAATTCCAATGCTCGTAACTTACTCGCCTGTTGGATATCTTGGGCCAACTGGATAATAGAGTCTGGCGATAGATCTACTTGATCTGAAGTTTCACTCATTTTATGCCCACAACTTCTGAAACCAGTTGATTTGAAAAACCACTTTAGATTTTTTAAAGCGGCGCTATGCGGAAGAGTGCTCACCCTTAGTAAGGGATATCAGAATAGTACATCCATAAAAAGTAATGGAACCCTGAAAAAGGCCCAAAAATGCATTTATTCGCCAAGGATGTTTTGAGTAATAATGCGTCTAGCCAAGGGACATGAAATAATAACCTTAGCGCTATTGACACTCCTGCCCGTGCTTCTCTTCTATGGGTTGGTTTATCCTACCTTACTGATCTTAATTCCCGTCTTTCTAATTTTGTTAGGTGGGCACCTGATGTTTTTTCGGGATCCTAGTAGGACAGTAAGCACTGATGCTAGAACTGTTTTGGCACCTGCAGACGGGAAGATCTATGCGATCAATCCTTCTCAGGGAATTATTCGGATACGTATGTCTCTATTCAACGTACATGTGACCCGCGCGCCGATCACCGGTACAATAACCACTATTCAGAGGAAATCGGGCAAAAATTGGCCATTTTTCTCATTTCTCCATCTGGGAACAGTTGAAAATGCGCGACAAACAATTTGGATTGCATCATCAACGGGAAAATTCTCCGTGGTTCAAATCGTCGGAATCCTCGCTCGTCGTGCGATATGTTACCTAAATGAAGGAGAATCTGTTCAACAAGGCGAACGTCTCGGTATGATCAGGTATGGGAGCGAAGTAGACGTTCATCTGCCTTCGAACAAATACAGGATACTTGTGAAAGAAAATGATCGAACAGTGGCGGGAATCACTCGACTGGCAGAACTGAAAGGGGGGTCAAGCTAAATGGGCGCTATTTACAACAAATATTTCCTTCTAGCCTTTCTATTCACAACACTCAATGCTATTTGTGGTATTGCTGGAATCTTCGTTTCTCTGTATCTACCAGACAATTTATTTTATCTGCCATTTCAGCTATTGATCTTTGGGGCTATATTTGACTTTCTTGACGGGCAAATGGCGAAACGCGCTCCCCTGAGTTCATCATTCGGGGCTTACTTCGATTCCATTGGAGATGTAATCACATTCGCTATTCTACCGGGCATAATGCTTCTAAATGCCCCTCTATTAGATACGGGGCAGGGAAGTTCCACAGATTTGTTCTCACTGGGCATTGCAGGATTCTATACGATCTGTGGGTGGATTCGTCTCGTTCGCTTTGCCAGTCAACCTACAGCCATTCATTTCGATGGACTCCCCTCACCAGCTGCTGCCCTCCTCATGGGTTCATGTGCATTGCTCGCACAACATCCAGAGCTCACGTGGCTCTTCCCACAAAACGGAGTCGTGCTAGCCCTTATCGCCCTAGCTATTGGCGTGTTAATGATTCTGACCATCAAATATCCCACACCAAAGCGAGGGAAAACCCCTGACATGGTTGCTATTGGTATCGCGGGGATTGTTGTTCTTGCTTTTGTTTTTCTCCCCCATTATTTGACATTGGGCGGAGTATTGTTTATTGCCGTCCTCTACACCGTATTAGGTCCTATCTATCTCATACGAACTTAGTTAAAATCGAAGTTGATCCAAGATAATATGTGTTATTGTGTCCGTAACCTTTGTATTTTCGTAAAGTGCCTTTAAAAAGTCATTAAGGTCAGTTAGGGTTGAATGTCGGGTTTTAATCAAGAGACTGTACTCGTGATTGGTTCGGAAGCAATCAACAACATGGGTATCTTGATGACAGAAGTCAATCGCTACTTGGTACCTTCCTAAAGGGGCCTTAATTTGGATATAGGCATGGATATACCGTTCTTGCCAATAAGTGGTTCTTACAGAGTACCCCAAGATGATGTTACCCCTCTTCCAGCGTTTCAGTTGACGATATATAGACGGTTGATGTTTCCCCAGTTTCTTTGCAATATCATACGTTGATGGGGGGAATTTTAGGGTTCTTCCAAGCTCCTGAATCGTCTGTAAGACCTTATATTCTGCCTTCTTGATTGATATGCTCGACTCGGGTACGATAAATCCCCATTCCTTCTGTACACTGATAACCTCGAGCAACTGATATTTTTGAAAGCCAGATCCCCCAATCAGCTGGTAGAGGTGATCTAAGGATGCAAGAAACTCGGCCCCTGAAGGAAAGTGAAACCGACCCATTAGAGAATATTCGCCTGTCAACCCCTCCAGGCTGCTGAGTTTTTCAGTGGTATAGTTTCTTAGTAATTCCTCCACAATCTGAGGTTCATTGGGATTGGTTTTCAAGAGAAAGAATAAGATTCGTCGCTGCTGAAGAGATGCAGAAGGGTGTAAAACGAACTGCCAAGCAGTAATAACACCTTCACGTCTTAATCCTTGAATTTGTTTCCTTATCCAAGACGAGGAATGCCCTAATTCAGCAGATAATCCACGAAGAGACGGGTTCCGCCGTTGACTTAAGCTGCGGAGAAGAGATTCGACAATGGAAGCAGATTCGTCCATACTGCTCACTAGTATTAGTAAACCGGAACTTGATTTATATCATTTTATGAAAATAATAGCTCATATTGGTATGAAGTGTATTTATATCTTTCGAGGACATCATTATTACGGTATAAAGCAGATAATATCGTGGTCTTTGGTGAAATACTTTGTCAATTGAAACAGAAATGGGACCAAACTATGAGATTAAAAACCTGTCACTGAAAGATGACGGATTGAACACCATGGCATGGGCTGCGGGTCGCATGCCTGTTCTTCAGCTAATTAAAAACCGATTTGAATCAGAGAGGCCGTTTAAGGGGGTCAGAATTGGCGCCTGCTTACATGTCACAAAGGAAACGTCTCAGTTGTGTGAGGCATGGTTAGCTGGCGGTGCAGAAGTACACTTGTGTGCATCTAACCCGCTTTCAACTCAGGATGAAATAGCTGCCGCTCTCGTTGAGAAAGGTGTCCATGTGTACGCTTGGAAGTATATGGACAACGAAGGCTATTATCGAGCCATCGGTCATGTTATCAAAGCCCGCCCTCATATCACGATCGATGATGGAGCTGACCTGGTTGGGACGCTACACAAGCTGAAACGGGGCGAAAGCGGTGAGGAGATTGATGTCGTAAAAACTGTGATAGGAGAAGAAACGGGTTTTCTTGAAAGCGTCTGGGCAGGTGCCGAAGAAACAACAACTGGAATCATTCGACTCAAGGCCATGGCAGATGATGGGGCTCTTCTCTATCCTATTTTAGCCACCAACGAATCCCCGAGCAAAAATTTATTTGACAATGTTTATGGAACGGGACAGTCAAGTATCGATGGTATTCTCCGTGCTACAGCTGATCTGATTGCATCCAAGGTTTTTGTAGTGGCTGGGTATGGCCATTGCGGGAAAGGGGTAGCTATGAGAGCCAAGGGGATGGGGGCCCGTCGGGTCATTGTGACCGAAATCGAACCCCATGCGGCTCTTCAGGCGGTAATGGAAGGAATGGAAGTCATGCCGATGCATGAAGCGGCTAAAATCGCAGATATCATTATCACTGCGACTGGATGCAAAGACGTGGTTCGTAAAGAGCACTTTGAGGTCATGAAAGATGGAATAACTGTTTCTAATACAGGGCATTTTAATGTAGAGATTAATATTCCTGTATTAGAAGAAATGGCTACAAAAAAAATACGCATTCGCCCGTTTGTGGATCAGTATACCTTAAAAAATGGCCATAGGATCAACCTACTTGGTGAAGGCCGTTTGATTAATCTGGCTGCTGCGGAAGGTCATCCACCCAGCGTGATGGACCTTTCATTCGCCTTGCAAGCGTTAGCCACTGAACACATAGTGCAAAATAAGGATCAACTAGTTACCATCGGTGGAAAGGTTGTAGAAATCCCTGAGGACATTGATAACACGGTAGCTCGATTAAAGTGTCAAGCATTAGGGATCAAATTGGAAGAATTAACTCCAGAACAGGAAAAGTATTTAGCAAGCTGGCGTGTCGGAACCTAGATACCTTTGTTTGGTCTTCTTAAACCCATCTTTGTACCTATGGTTATTGGACTTCCCTAGAGACAATTTATGCCCTGATAAAAGGATTCTTGGTGAATAGGGAGCATCCAATAAAGTTTATCCCCTTTTGGGATTGTTCATTCGGTAACAATATGCCCCGTTCACAAGATTTTAAAATCAAAGAAGGACCCATCAATTGGATCTGGGGTGAAAATAGATTTCCGTTCTTTTGTCACAATCTGATTCAGGGGAATTTCCAGCCAATTTAAAGGTATTAAGCTTTGTAACGATGGGATTTGCAACATTGGCCCTATTGATAGGAGTACCATTATTTATCGCTAATTTTGATTTGCCTACATTCGCAAATGTAGAGTTTGATACGTTAGAGCATTTTGATTTAAGTTTCAGATATTTGTTACGATTCGCTGGGATGGTAGGAAGTATTGTGGGTGGATTCGCCCTGGTTGCCAGTGTGTTGACGCTTCTGAGAAGTCGATTAGGTTGGTTAATGCTAGTATTTCTCTATTTGGCAGGTACATGCGGATGCCTCTACCTACTAGCGTTGTTTGTCGATTTAACAACTAGATATACTATACCTTTGCCTACATATCCCGTAGTTGGTCTATTCTTCGGAGTTGTCAGTCTTGGCATTCTGATGAATAGAACCAGTAGGAATTTCATTTTTGAGACTGCTTAGGACAATACGGAATTCTGAATTTCTTTTTCCCTCTGGGCATATGATACCCGTCTTATAGATGATCTGGGATTGCCATTCATTGCCCTCTATATGAAACGATGGCAAAACCAGGCATTAATCATCTATCTTGCCGATAGTAATCTAGCTAATCCTAGAACTTCTTGAGCGTGGTGGGTTTTGTGGTTAATATCCTAGATTATGTCGGATACGAATCTGTTGTCACAGATATTTCGGACATATATTCTAGAATTAATAAGAAAATAACTTGGAATGTCCTCTCTTTGCGCTTTTAAGGGACGAGTTATCCCTTGTGATCAGAAAGGATGCGGAACTTATGTGCCATCAGGATCAATCGGATATTTCTTTGGAAGCTATATGCAAATTCCTCAATTACCAAGGTGTAATTTATGTTCGTGCGATCCCAGACATTTCTCTCCCCGAATCACCAATGGCTCACCATACTGTTTCACAATCTGGTGCGCTTTCAATTTCCTAATTGAATGATTATCAAAAGATAATTTAACTTGGCAGGGGATCCTATTTAGTTGTACTTCGTTATTCCATGAATTTCCTCTAATATATCGACCTACTTTGGATTATGGGAGATTAAGGCTCCTATTGTATCCAATGTGAACTGAAATAGGGCTGCCTTTGATCGTGCGGAAATTAAATGGTTTATCAGGGTATTTCGAAAATCCTGAACCGATTTCTCGTCATAATGAAACTGAATGTGGGGATATTGAATGTATTCCAAAACTAGATATTCTGCAGGGGATGGTGCAGGTTTTTTTATTGAGGGATGGATTGGAGAAGATTCAGGATTTAGGAGCGCATGTATCTCCGTATCGTTTCGCTGACCATTGATTAGCTCGATCAAAAAACCGACAATACGACGTACTTGTTGCCATAAAAACGATTTTGCAACTAATCGAATTTGATAGACCGAGTTTGTCACCATTTTCATTTCGATCTTTTCAATTGTTCGAGAAAAATTGACGTGGGGTCTTTTAGGATCTTTTTTCGCGAAATTCTGAAAATTGTGATGCCCCTGAAAATTTTGAAGGATAGGCTGTAGTTTAATAACGGCATTGTTTATTTCGGTATTAAAAAAATACGAATACGTTCGTAAAGAAGCATCCCGTCTGGGATCAAAGGAAAGAGGAACTGGGGTAGTCCCTAGCACCCGTATATCCTTGGGGAGGTAGGCATTAACTTCGCTGAGTATAGGTGGTCTAGTGGTATCAAACGTGATGACCTGATGGATGGCCCCAACACCTCTATCGGTTCTACTTGCAAATTGTACCGAGGGGGGCATACGGGCTTTCTCGAGAGCGACACGTACCTTTGTAAGGATATTATCTGAGTCATGAATCTGCCCACTGAATCCGGAATAGTGTAAAACTGGTAAGTAACCCACACAAAGGGCGTACCTGGTCAATTTGACCATAGTTCTTGTCCCCGCATCTCATCAGTCCTTTGTTGGATGGTTTGTTGAATTTGCATCTTGTGTTTGTGAAAAAATTCTATAATAAGTCTAGTTACGTATTTGGGGTCAGATGAGATTGATATTAAAGGAGGAAATCCAGTATGCGGGAAGGTTTTTTGCCAATATTCCTCGAAATTCATCTGATCAGTGTCCTCTAAACGATCTGCTTTGGTTCCTAATACGATAATAGGAATCTTAAATTCTTGAAAGACCTGTTCCAGTAGATTTCGCTGGGCCTCTAGTGCATCCTGTTGTGTAAAATCAAATAGAAATATCATTGCGGTCGCTAATGTCTTCATTGCGGCGATTGCACGAAGTTCAATTTCATTTCGGTCTTTCAGAGGTCGATCTAGAATTCCTGGTGTGTCGACCAGCTGAGCATCGAGATGTATGGCGGGTGATTTTCCTTCGAGGTGTAATGGGATTTCCAAATGCCCTAATGTAACTTCCTTTGTTGTGAATGGATAGGCTCCGATTTCAGGGCTAGCAGCGGTGATACCTTTGACCAAGGAGCTTTTTCCTACATTAGGATATCCTACTACGCAAAATGTGGGAAGATTGAGATCGATTCCAGGCATAGAACGCATTTGTCCTCTAACGGTCTCTAGAAAATGTAGGCGTTTATCCAACTTCTGAACTACCGAACGTATTCGCCCAAATGCTGCCCGACGAACAATCTTGGTTTCCAAAACAGAACGGGCGTGCCATACCTGTCCAAGATGCTGACGCCTTATACGCCAAACGACATTGGCCGCCCCTGAAAGTGATCCCAATGTCTTACGGAGATTATCCACGCCAAAACTGATATCCAAAATCTCGAAATAAAATCCCGTAATAGATTGAGCCTCTAATCGAGGGAATTCAGAGACAATCTGGAAAAGACGAGAACGAATTTCCTTTGAAAACTGCTCAATGCGGGCAGCTTCCATTTTACGAGATCGTTGTAGGGGAGGAACCGATTCAGAAACCCCTCTTACGGATTTCTTCATTGCTTGAGTTTCTGCCTTTGAATACAGTTGTTTTGCTGTGGGTATATTGACAATGGCGCGAAATGGGTTTGTAGAGGGCATTAGTCAATCCCTCGAGGAAATAATTTCGTTCAGTCGACGGATGCCATTTAGAGACTTAATTACCTTAACCACAGCTGAGGGGAGAAATCGTTCCCATTCGTAATTTTTCATCATACATTCACGAATGCGCGTCCCTTGGAGTTGCTTCCGATTAAAATCTCCTGTGGGTTTGACAAGAATGCCTGCTTCGGTGAACAACCGCTTCATAAGGGGATTATTCGAGTAGGCAATGTCGAAAGGTGGACAATAGCTTCGTAAGTGTTCGACATATAAAGAATAATAATGGATATCTGGGACAGTTACAATATAAATCCGATCTAACGGGACATGGGCCTCCTTCAATGCCTCTTTGATCATGAGAATGCGTTCTCCTGCTGTAAATGGATTGGAAAAGGTATGTGACTCTTGGGTACTTCCCACGACGATGATTAACTCCTCCACCTGAGTCAAAATTTCTTCTACTGCTCGGAGGTGGCCGAGGTGGAATGGGTTGAATCGGCCTACAAAAAGAGCCCTCTTTTCGTTCATTTGTCTTGGCCTCGCATTCTTGTTCTTTTAAGATCGAGAGCTGAATCAAGAGTCAATTGCCCCAATGCCACTAATCGAGCAAGTTCCTTATCCAACGTGATTTGGTTTCCTGATTTCTCTCGACTCCTTTTTTGGATTTGGCGGATTCGTCCAGAAGGGACTTCATTACGTAATTGATGATCGGTTTTTTTCCCTGGTCTATGTGCAATGGCGGCAGCCGCCGCTGCATCTCGGGGTAACCCAGTACGTTGTGCACCTTTTGGCAAGTTGGTAAATGATTCTTCTACTATTTCAAAAGATAAACTCTGCCAGTTCCCATAAACCTGGTGCAAATGATTGAAGATTGTTTTCGAAATTGACAATGGCTGGTTCCCCACTCGAATCACCACTTTTTCACTTGGAAAAGTAGCCAGGTAGTTGTTAATCGTTGTATTGAGTTCTTCAAGATTAACTGTGCTAGCAGACAGAAGCATACCATCGCAAATTGCGGCTACTCCGACATGCTCTCCCGGATCCACTCCAATTATCACTTCTTGAAATTTAGGTTCGTGCTTTCTTAGGACAAGGCCTAATAGTTGAGAGACCGTATAAGGAGCTAGTTCATCATAAGACAGATGTAAGATGTTTGATTCCCGTTCTCTCAGGATATCACCTGACGATGGATTAGATGTACGAATCACCAGATCAAAACGGCTCGGATCTATGGCCTGAGTCGGAAGATAAAATTTGCTCTTGATTGGAAAACGAGATTTCTCAAAGAGTTTGAGTAGTTTAAAATAAAAACGCATCTCTTCTGTCTGAATGGCGATTCGCATAATAATTTAAGCACCAATAGCTAGGATAGTCCGGATATGAGAAGATTTGAGTCTGATTTAGAAACATTTGAGCCAAGCAAATTAATTAATCGAACCTCCTTGGGATTTGAAAAGGAAGTTTAATCCGTGCAAAACAGATTAGTGGAGCTATTACGAAAGCAACGTACTACCATTCAGATATGGGGGCAGCCTGGGACATACAAAACTACTCTTCTATTACAAGTGATCCGTCAGATGATCAAAAAGGGTGCCAGAGTCTATTTACTTGATATCAGCGGCAATTTTCCTATTGTCAGGCTTCAATTGCAGAAACATCTTCTGGAAAAGGTAGTGGTATTCCATCCAAAGACTATTGAAGAAGAAGCCCTAGCCTTAGATGATCTAGCTATTACTCGCATTCCACCAAATTCCGTTCTATTGATTGATGATATATTTCGAAAGGCACACCGAAAAAGTCCCGAACAGGGGTATTTTCCATCATTAATCCTAACTTTGATAAAAAACCTCGCTAAAACACTCAAATTTCCCGTTTTGATTACGAATCAAGCACGCGGATCTATTGAGACTGATTCTGTCTACCCTTTGTTTCACAAATTGGTTCTCAATTATCTTGATTGGCACGTTCTGTTTGAAAAAGAAAAAGGTTCCAGTATTCTCCAAGTAACGATCTTTGAGAAAGATCAATATTTGTCCCAACAGGAATACTCCATTGATCCTTCTGGCCTCATCAAAGGAATTGATTTTTGAAAAATGTATTCTGCTTAAATTCTTCGTACTTTTCGGAGCATTTCATGATGATTGACTCGAAAGAACGTGGGGCGCCCGTGTGCACATATGTGTGGGTTTTCAACCTTTGCCAAATCAGACAAAAGCCTTTTGGCCTGGGGAAATGACAAAGTCTCACCTACACGATGAGCTGAATGGCAGGCAATGAGATTTAACACTTCTTGGAGTTGTTTTTGAACAATCTGGGGCATTTCAGTCTCAAGGAGCTCTGTTAAAAACTTCTGAAGATCAGCTTTAGCTAGGAGCTTAGGTATTGCATGTACTTCTATCATCCGTGACTTTCCCTTGGGTATCCTTAAATCAAACCCCAAAGAAGATAGTTCGGAAATAGCGTTTTTTGCCATGTCAAGTTGGTAAGACTGTATTCGAAAGTTAAAGGGTTTAAGGAAGGTCTGGGCCACAATTTTTCCCGTTTTATGGCTCTGGATAAGTTTTTCGAGATTTATACGCTCATCTGCGGCATGGAAATCCAGAATAATCAAATCATGGTGTGTAAGATCCTCAAGTAGAATGAACTCCTTCCCAAGATGACCCCGAAACTTCACATCTGAACCAAAGAGGGATCTTGAGTCGGAAACGATATTCTTTCCTGAAATCGCAGAAATAAATGCCTCTGTCCTTTCTGGAGCCATCACTAGCTCAGAATGTTTGTATTCTGGGTAGATAGTATCTTCTTCTCCGGATTTTACGGTTGTGATGTCCAAATTAGATGTTTGAAGTTTTCCAGAAGTCTTTGGCTCGGATGGGGTAAGATTGGGGACAATGTCCGCGCTCCTAAAGCTGAGGGAAATAGATGAGCTAATCACAGTCTTTAGGTTATTTTCATCGAAAAAAAGTACCTCCCGTTTTTGCGGATGGATATTTACGTCGAATCCCCTTTCCATCTCCAAGAACAGATACGCTATTGGAAACTCACTTTTCATCAGATATGCCCCACACCCCTCTTCCAAGGCTGATTGGATTAGTTCCGAGATAATAGGCCGCCCATTCAAGTAAAAATATTGAAATCTCCGGTTTCGACGATGGAAACCTGGTTTACTCACATATCCATGCAAAGTTATACCATTTCGTTGAGAAATTCCAATATCTATGAGAGAATTGGCGATTTCTGAGCCGAACGCTGCCTGAATCGCAGGTAGATGTGAATGTTGCCCTTTAATGGTTTGAAACTCCACTTCATCTTCAGAAACCAAAGTAAACACGATTTTGGGATGGGCCACCGCATATCTGGCACATACATCATAGATGTACCCCTGCTCTATTGAGGCTTTTTTCAGAAATTTCCTGCGTACAATAAAATTATGAAACAGGTCTCGGACGCGAATAAGGGTACCAGGTGAAGCCATCACGCTTTCTGTGATTTGATAAATTCCGACGTCCCCATTACACGACAAAGTAGTTGCTAGCTCATCGTTTGGTGTTCGACTTGTAATAGAAAGTCGTGAAACCGAGGCAATAGAATAGAGAGCCTCTCCACGAAAACCCATTGTAGCAATAAAATCTAAATCGTTTTCTGATTGAATTTTACTAGTTGTATGACGATGAATTGACAAAGGGAGGTCTTTTGGAGTAATTCCGTGACCGTTGTCTCGTATTTCTATTAGATCCTTCCCGCCGTTCTTTATTGCGATTCTTATCTCATTGGCTCCCGCATCTATGGCGTTTTCCAACAGTTCCTTAACTACACTGGCCGGCCTCTCGATAACTTCCCCCGCCGCGATTTTTGAAATGCAAACGGCATCGAGAGTCCTGATTCGAGCCATACTATTTTCCTTCGAGCTTCTTTTCTAACTGTCGTAAATCATCAACCAATTCTCCTAATTCTCTTAAAGCATCAATAGGGGTTTTATAGTTGACATCAATGTTAACATAATTTTTCAGGAAAGCTAAGATCTCCATACGCAGATTTTTTAACTCCAGCTCCAGCTGCTGCTGACTGACATTCTTGGCCAATGCCTCCGCTAAGGACATCTGTCTTGGTCGGGATCCATCACCATCACCCTTGTTAGGCTGCAAGAAAGAATTAGAACCTGAATGTTCTTCCAATTCTAGCAATTTCTTCTGTGCATTAGTGATAACTGGCTTAGGTACACCAGCCATCTTGGCTACTGAAATTCCAAATGAATGATCTGTTGACCCTTTCTTTATTTTATAAAGCAATATGAGTTTACCATTGCGTTCTGTCGCTGTTTGATGATAGTTCTTTATAATAGGATGATTATGCTCTAGTTCAGCTAGCTGATGATAATGCGTGGCAAATAGCGTTTTTGCATTCAAGCTTGTGGCGATATATTCCGCGACACTCCATGCCAAAGAGAGTCCATCAAATGTACTTGTTCCACGACCCACCTCATCCAAAATAATTAGTGATTGGGGGGTGGCATTACGGAGAATGTTTGCAGTTTCCAACATCTCGAGCATAAATGTTGATTGCCCGAAAGCCAAGCGATCGAAAGCTCCAATACGTGTAAAGATCCGATCCACAATCCCCATGCGGCATGTTTGTGCAGGTACCCAGGAACCTGCTTGGGCCATCAACACAATTAAAGCCACTTGTCTGATGAATGTTGATTTACCACTCATGTTAGGTCCAGTAATGATATGGAGCTCGCAGTTATTTAGCAATACATCATTTGCGACAAAGCCAGTCTCACGTTGTAGCTGCTCCACCACGGGGTGACGGCCATCCAGAATATCAATATCAGGTTCATCAATGATTTCCGGACGACAATAGTTATTTTTTCTTGCAGTGAACGCAAAGCAAAGCAAAACATCGAGTTCTGCGACTAGATCGGAGAATGCACGAATTTGGGCGGCATACGGGGTGATTTGATCCCGAATTTCACAGAATATCTTGTACTCTAATGTGTTAATTTTTTCATCTATGTTAAGGATACGTTCCTCAATTTTTTTTAGTTCTGGGGTGATAAACCGTTCCGCATTTACTAGGGTCTGACGACGGGCATATTCTTCAGGGATTTGGTCTTCTCCTGCTTCCCGAAGTTGGGCTTTGGTTGCCTCAATATAATACCCATGGACCGAATTATACCCCAGCTTGATATTGAAAGAAGTTCTCTGCTGTTCATTGGCCTCGATCTGCTTTAGAATGGCATCTTGATTGTTTTTTACATTATACAGCTCAAGGAGTTCTGGATCAAAGGAAGGGATGATGATTCCACCCTCTTGAAGCGTAGTAGGAGGAGATTCATTGATGGCCCGCCCTATTAAACCAACCATCGCCTGTATTCCCGATACGTCATATTCTGTTATTCTTGTGCAGATTTGGCAGGGCAAGGCCTGGTTCTGGAGATAAGAGGATAACTCCAGTCCTGTAACTAATGAGTTTTTCAATGCGACGAGATCACGAGCATTTGCTGAATTGTATTTTACCTTCGATACTATTCGATGAAGGTCAGCAATCTCAGTCAGGTAATCTCGAATCTGTTCAGATATTCTGAGATCTTGAAAAAAAACGGTTACTGCATCCAATCGCGCAGTGATCTCCATTCTATCGCGAAGTGGTTGCAACAGCCAACGGCGGATTAAACGGGCACCCATATTGGTAAAGATATCGGTGTATATCGACAATAGACTCCCCTCAATGCGTCTGTCAAATGCATTTTCTATAATTTCTAGATTTTTTTGTGTCGATGCGTCAAGAATTAAATATCGTTGGTCTTGTAACACCTGTAAAGATGTTATGTTACTAGGATACTCTTTCTTTAGCATCGCCAGATGAGATAAGATGGCTCCGGCGGCACGGATAGCTTCTTTAAGGGTGTCTATCCCAAAGGCCGCCAGTGATTTAACTTCGAAATGATGATGGAGTGTTTGTGTGGCGGTATCGAGATTGAACAATGTCTCGTTGATGGGGGAAAGAACCGCTTTCGACTCCGAAGTGATGATATCTTCTAGGGCTGTGTGCAGTTTACCTTTTCTATTGATGGAATCAGGAACAATGATTTCTCGAGGTTTGAACCTCGAGAACTCATCCCGAAAATGCTTGATTAGATCATCCGTAAATTCTGTAACAAAAAACTCGCTGGTTGAGATATCAATAAGGGCCATTCCAGCTGTGTGTTGTCGTTCATTTATCACAATGCTCATAAGAAAATTATTGCTATATCTGTCTAAAATTGAGGTTTCAAAAACTGTTCCTGGGGTAGCTACCCGTGTTACCCCCCTTTTCACAATCTTTCCCGAGGGTATTGCCTTGGCATCCTCTAATTGATCCACAATGGCGACCTTGTAACCTTCTTGAACCATTTTTCCTAGGTACTGATCAATTGCTTTTACGGGTATACCCGCGAGGGGAATTCGCCCCCCATCACCGCCAGCGCTTCGGGATGTCAGCGCAATTTCGAGTACCTTTGACGTTATCTTTGCATCCTCATTGAATGTCTCATAAAAATCTCCTAATTGAAAGAATACAATTGTGTCAGGGTAATCACGCTTGATTCGCTCATATTGTTCCATGGCTTTCGTTTTTCGACCGAATTTGCGCTGTTTCATTCTAACTACTACGACCAACTTCGGACAACAGTTAATTGTAACGTGTATTCTACAGAACAAATCGGTGAAAGGTTATTAAACCTTCCGTCTGAGACGCGTAAGCGTTATCTATGCAATCGAACTACTTATCATCGCCCATAAGTTTATGTAAAGCGGGGGTCTCCAAGCCAGGTCAAAGGAGCTAGGTTCAGATCCTAGTCGCGTAGGCGTTCGTGAGTTCAAATCTCACCCCCCGCATCATTCATCAAATTGGCAGCCGAGGTAGCCCAGCTCGGTACGGCGCCAGACTCGAGCGATTCATCCAGGAGATCTGGTGTGCTCTGCACTCGTGGGTTCAAATGGTCATGAAGTGTAGCTTCTGAAACGGAAAATCCCACCCTCGGCGTTCTATCTATAATATGGTCTCCGATCTAAAACAGTGAGAATCACATAGAACTAAATCAAAGTCCAAATATGTACATTGTAATTTGAGGTAAATCATCGGGTTTGAGCCTTAGCCTGTTCGACCACCCGAAAAAATAAAAGAACATAAGCGAAGCATAAACTTCCGTAGAAAACTATGTAGATGGAAATGATTGGATTTCTCAGGCGATTGTGGTTCTGCGAAATCACATTCATGCTGATATACATAAATCTAATCCTATCTTTGTTAGGTTAGTGATTATACTCTTTACTGATGCTTTGGTGAAGTAAGTGGATATTGTACAAGCCATTACGGACATTCAAACCAAATTTGCGGTCGTCGGACGCGAACAAGTCCTCCGGAAAATGATTCTTGGGGCAACAGCAGGGAAACACATTCTCCTAGAAGGACCTGTGGGCGTGGGTAAGACAACGCTTGCACACGCGGTAGCGGCCCATTTTGATCAGGGATTCATCCGTATTGATGGGGATGAAAGATACACTGAAAGTAAGTTGGTTGGCCATTTTGAGCCACCACTGGTTGTGGAGAAAGGATGGGTTTGGGACAGCTTTGTTCCCGGACCTCTTACTTTGGCCATGAAGAATGGGTCGATCCTATTTATTAACGAAGCCAATCGACTCATTGAAGGAACTCAAAACGTCCTCCTTCCCTCTATGGACGAGGGCATCCTTATTTTGCCAAAGTTGGGAGTCATTAACGCGATGGATGGGTTCCTAGTCGTGGCCACCCAAAATCCCGAGTCCTACATTGGAACAACGGTCCTTTCTGAGGCATTGAAGGACCGATTCGTATGGATCAAGCTGGAACATCAAAGTTACGAGGATGAGCTAGAAATAGTGCGTCAAAAGGCCGAGCTTGCCGCGGAAGACATTCTAATTGCCGAAACCGCGACCAAAATTATGCGGGCAACTCGAAACCACTCGGATATCCGTCGGGGATCCTCTATACGTGGTGCAATAGATCTTGCCAAAATTCTAAATCTAATTAAGAGCATGACTCTGGAAACGGTTTCTGAAATGGCTATCATGACTTTGGCTACCAAAATTGAACTGGAAGACGGTGTGGAAAGGCCCATTGAGGATATAATTTACGAGATCGTTGAAGCAATTCTTTCAGGAGAAGAAGATCGTTTTTTAGTGTAAAATCCCGGGAATCATACCGGGAATTAAAGAAGAACATTCGTCTGTTTGGTCGACTCAACTTGGAGGACCTGGCCGAAGCGGCAATCATGGCTGGGGACACCCTACCTAAGCTCGATAAGCTCGATTTGGCCAGTATTGAACGGTTAACCGAATCGGCCATTGAACATGAAAATCTACCCGCTTTAATGTCGTTGGCTAAAATCAATAAGTATGCGGTATCAAACACCTTAAATCCTGAACGGTTGGTTTCCCTTGGGCGGGTTGCTGGATCTGGGGGAATCTATACTCCGCGTCTATTTTTCGTAATGCGGGGTGTTATGGACACTAAACGTCGAAAAATACTGAAACGCCTCACGCGAATGTCTATCCTGAAGATGTCGCTACGAATTGCATCCGAGGGACTGCGTGGTGATCTGCCTGTCCGTGGCGAATACCAACCTGATGCGGAGTTTGACTTGGAGGAGACAATGACGCAAGTCCTAGAGAAATATCCCACGGGTATTCCCGCATTACGACGTGGCGATATCGTTGGCATCCAGAGGAAGGAACGAAAGAAAAATGGAGTTTTAATTCTGGATGCAAGCGGCTCAATGATGGGGGAACGAAACATCAATGCAGCATTGTCTGCGGCGGTGATGGCCTATTCTATGCGTCATGATAAATTTGGTGTCATTGCTTTCAATACTAGGGCATTCCTGATAAAGGGTATCAAAGACGATCTTCCAATTCAGGATATAATGGATAAAATTCTTGATCTGGAAGCGGTAGGTTACACGAATATTGAGGATGGGTTAAAAATGGGAGCTTTACAGATCAAGAATATGAAAACCCGATTTAAATGGGCCATCTTGATGACCGATGGTGCTTATAATAAGGGAGAAGATCCTCGATATCTCTGTAAACATTTTGAAAAACTGCATGTGCTGAATTTACCAGGCAAGAAATGGGGTGAAAGAGTTTGTAAGGATCTTGCACGTCTGGGAGGCGGACGATATGTTAGTGTACGCAGTTATCAGGAAGTTCCGCGCGCCCTAATGAAAATTCTCAGGTCTCCATGGTAAGGAACTTAAATACTGCCAATTTTAGGATGTCTCCGTTAGGACTTGGGCCAAACGATCTGGATAATTCGTTAAAATTCCATCCAACCTCATTTCAACAGCATTACGCATGTCATTCGGGTCATCCGCGTAGTAATAATAGACCCGGATATCGTGATCATGACACTTCTGGATAAACATGGGATCATGACCTTGACGACGAATTTGCATTGTTTTCAGATCTAGTTCCAAGGTGAGTGCGAGATATTCATCGTTTGGCCTTTCCTTTTGGAGAAGGATGCATCTCAACTGAGGACTGATCCGTTGGATTCGTCGTATATTGGCGGGATATCTCGCTGTCACAATTGTGCTCTGTGTTATCTTATATTGTCCAATTGTATTGATGATCGCCCTTTCAAACCAGTCGGATGAGTCATCATAGTATTTCAGTTCAATGTTGAGCTGAACCTCTGTTTCTTTTGCAAAATCTAGAACCTCAGCCAAGGTTGGAATTTTTTCACCAATAAATTCGGAACCAAACCAACCACCCGCGTCTAAAGATCGTAAGTACTCAAAAGTCAAGTTGGGAATCAAACCGTGACCGTTTGTGGTTCTCTCTATGCCAGAACGGTCGTGAAATACGACTAACTGTCGATCAGCTGTCGGTTGCACGTCAAATTCCAACATATCAGCGTATTGAATCCCTCGTTTGAAGCAGGCTAAAGTGTTTTCAGGGGCTAAACCCGCTCCGCCACGATGGGCAATATTGACCGTCACAAAACCACCACAGTATGGGCCTCTTTCCATGTTTTAAGTGCCTCTGTGTTTTTAATAATTTGATCCGATTGATTAATCCGCTAGATATCTCCCATTTCACCAGATTCCAAGAATAATACCCATTAACTCCACAAGGATTTATAACCAGACAAAATAGACCAAAAAAGCAGAAATCGTTTTCAAAGATAATAAATTAATAACACATTGATTTGCCTACATAGTTTACCTGAGGTAAAAACATTTTTCTTTACATAGAAGTACCAAGAAATGCTCACTAGTATAAAAAGGAGTACTACCAAGAGGAACAGCCAAGGATACTGATGATATAATAGATGGGAAAGAGTTGTTGCAAAGGAAACCGTTGAAAATCCGAAAAAGACTAAGACAACTGATGAGAAACAACAAACACTCGTAAGAAACGCGTAAATTATACCTACAATCGTGACAATCTTTTTCTCCGAACTGGACAATTCTGGAGGAAGTACTTGCCTATCACTCATGTAATGTGACTCTGCTTTAACATAACATTCAAATCTAAATGCATGGGCTTTGAAAGACGGATTTTGATCGTCTTACCAGGTCATTTTTTATCCATCAACCTGGTAAGAATTCTGTTTTTACAAATAGAGAATAATGTAAAAATTGTTTCGTTGAACTCGTGCTGTTATTCAAGATAAACATACCATAACTAACGTAGCGCCCACCCACCTGAATTTCCACTGAAAATAGCGATATATAAGGTCTCTAGAGTCTTACCATATGATATTATGATATGTAATTACGAAATAAGCCGATTTATGATCTTTCATACCGACAAATTAAAGGTTATATAAGAAAAGCAAATAGTGTCGAAATCTTATTGTCAGGATGAAAGACT
This sequence comes from Candidatus Heimdallarchaeota archaeon, assembly GCA_048881705.1. GTDB lineage: Archaea > Asgardarchaeota > Heimdallarchaeia > Hodarchaeales > Hodarchaeaceae > Hodarchaeum. The sequence continues at coordinate 24,799 of JBHLSH010000055.1, forward strand.
CCCATTACTAGTGAAAACCCTCGGATGTTCCACAGGAAATATACGGGTCAGGGTTAGCGTAACACGACAAAGAAAAGGATCTCCAGGAAAATAATCACTGTACTGGATTTACGGTTTTGTAATAAACCTTAGGACGCCCTTTTGACCTACCTGGAACAGAATATTTGGTTACAATTCTCTTAAGAATAAGACGGGTCAGAGCATCGTAGATAGTAGTTCGTGGGATACCTGTTTTTTCACAGAGAGAAGCTCGGGTCGCTGGCTGAAGTTGGAGTAATGCTTCTAGAACGGTCAGATCTGTTTGATTAGTTATGGGGAGAATGTCAAATTGATCGACAAGTCTACTAAGTTCGTTCTTTTTTTGTCGCGAAGATATGTTTTCTTGCAGATACTGAGCCATAGTGTACCACTCTTGGCATCTATGCGTACCATGCTAAACGAAGAAGTGTCCATATTTAAGATTTTCAGTATTTATTAAATCTATTAGGAAATAAAAACCAATTAAGATCGAATTACATAAACAACCCTATAAACTAATGGATAATAAATGAATGAGAACACCATGCGTTCCCAATTCACAAACATAAGTTTGGGAATGCGTTAAAATCGTGAAACCACAACCGAACTAACGGCTATGTGTTATAGCCTTTCACCGGAAATGAAGGTTAAAACTAAGGTACAAAGAAAAAAAGGTTAAATACGGCATTCTTATTCAATAAACATAAAACAATTAAATAATCAACGTTATTATCTGAAATACAAGCATAAACCATCACTTTTACACTATTTACACATGATTCACATATAATAGGTTAACCCCTCAATTTCCACTGGAACTTATAGCAGGAAAGTACGCGTTCACCGGTAATGAAATTCACACTTTACACGGGTTCACATGCGAAAAAATCTTATTTCCAGAGCGAGAATGACGTAAAATGGGGATGTTATCTAGGCCTTGGTCAACATTTATTAGAGTGAATGGTTGTATTAAGACTGTGTTAGAAAACGCGATTTTCACTTCGTAATTGCGTAATAGTCTATCAGATAGGGCGATAATATGCGTGAAAAAGGACCTAAAATTACTACTAGGGACAATAAGCTGACTATTACGTTCGAAGAGGAAGTGGATATGGCGGACTACTTTGCCCTAGTATATGGCTTCGGAAAACTTCCATCTGACCAACAGGCCGAAATTTTAGACACTATTCGTAACTACCGCGATCTTGGACATGAAGTGCATCTTCCCCAACCCGTCTCATCATCGCCTCTCCAGACCCTTCAGACCATTAAAACCAAAAAAGAGAAAATCCTTGCCATTGTGAGTAACTGGGCGAACCCAACCTGGCTCAATGCCAAGGAGGTTTTGGACCTCTATGAGCATTACATTGACCGGGACATCAGTATTTCAACCGTTCAAACTAATCTTAACCGCCTGGTAGAGGCAGGATACGTTGAACGGAATGATACCAGCAATCCCATAGAATATCGCATCCATAA
>JBHLSH010000056.1:0-26075 GCA_048881705.1 Candidatus Heimdallarchaeota archaeon
AAAGGTTTTCAATTGAAATTACCCCATTATTCAGTCCTCAGAATTCCAAGAGTCAATTAAAGTTCAAAGGATAACCAAGAGTGAGGTTAGATACATAATGAAAAAACCTAATACTAGTCCAAAGAAGTTCCATTTGTTTTTCTTAAAATCGTTTCCGATGTGAGAAGTAATATCGATAACGACCTTCAAAAGCGAACCAGCAGCTAGTGCAAAGAAAAATAATGCAACCCCATTGGAAAAGACAAAAATTCCCAGTAAACTTCCAACAATCGTTGGCCCTCCAGCTAGAAGTCCAAATATAAATAGCGTTCGATAGTTAACAGTAGATTTTGACACTGGAGCAGTAATGGCAAGTCCTTCAGTAACATTATGGATCGCAAAACCAAAAATTAGTACAGTAGCCAAGGTAATATTGCCGGTTCCATATGCTACCCCCACTGCTAGACCCTCTCCCAAATTATGAAGGCCAATACCAAAGGAAATTATGGCTGCTAATATAAACGGGGGGGATAGATCTTCTATTCCAAGTAATGATAGTTTATTGCCAGAATTCTTGGCTTTTGACGTTTCCTTTTCATCCTCTGCCGTTTTCTTTGATGATTCCGCTGATTTTACCAGTGTTTCAATGAATATTAAAATGCCCAAGCCAGCCGTGAACCCTAAAAAGAGTATAGCAGGCCCAAGAAAAAACACGATATCTTGATTTCTCGAGATTAAATCAAATAGCATTCGATCTAATAATGGTACAGTGGCTTGTCCGTCTGCGGGGATCTGCATTCCCGCAGGTAATTTATCTGCCATTTCTATAGACTCTGCTACTACATCTACAAACAGGAATACGAGTACACCCAAGGAAATACTAACAACGACATTCAACCACTCTCTTGAAAGGCGTTTAAGTAAAGGTAGAAAATAAAAACCTAAAAAAACTGGGACTAGGCCAACGTAGAGACCCAAGAGAACTCCTATGAATGTCAATTGACCGAAATCTGCCATTTTTATACACCTACATCCAATATTCTTGCTTTATACTATTCTATGACCGTAAACTCGCCTATCATCCCAAGAACATCATGCTTGGGTATCCCACATATATATTTTGAGTCCATAAGTTCGGTAGCTTCTAATATAAAGTCACCGAACTCTAAAGCCCCGAATAGAACACTTTTACGATCTTCTCCAGTTATCGAATCTCTCCAATTTATACTGGGTATGAATATATCGTGATTTGAATTCGGACCCACATTGATAACACGGAACCTGATCCTTTCGCCTAATTTGAACACATAATGGGGAGTGTAAGGATATATTTTCCCATTAAATGTCATATAGGTCGGTCCCTGAGTAACTTCAGCTTCGAATTCGGATTCTACCAAGATTATCTCGTGATCTGCTTGAATTGGATCATTTTTCCCGTAAACGATCAGCGCACCGAACAACCCTCTTTCGATACCCTCTCCGGATTCAGGTATCGTAATGTTTTGGAGAATTATTACTTCATCTAGCTCGGCTACTGCGTCATGATATGCCCAGGTACCTACTGAAGTGTCGTTAGCGTAAAGTGTATACGTATACGTTCCCCCAGGTACCGCAAACGAGCTGCTCATGAAAGTTCCATCGCTTCGGAATTCCCTGGCCAAGCCATGGGCATGAAAACTCACAATTGTACTCAGTCTGTTCTCCAAAGTGAGGATTAATGTATCTCCTTCATTTAAACAAATGTGTGGACCGGGGATGGTCCCGTTAAATGCCCATCCAATAAATGACTGGCCAGGTGCCACCTCCCAAACAACTGTTTCCGCGACAAGACTTACTTCTTTAATAGGTTCATCCGATATACCCCCACAATCAGATTGGGGTTCAGAATGAGAGCCGATGTGGCCTTCTACGTTTTCAAAACTACCACTTGGAGTAGGAAAGATCATCTGCGGGGTATAGAGAATAAATCCTAAAAGAAGAACCAATCCTAAGATAGTTCCAAATAAACTTTGCACTTTCCTATTATCTAATCCCGTCATAACCCGCTTTCCTCCATGAGTTGCATAACATACTGAATCGGATTTCCTGTCCAATCACTGGGGATAACTGAGAGCATTCCTGTCATCCCAGCAGCAATATGGTCATAAATGTGGCAATGATACATCCATAATCCAGGGTTTTTTGCAATGATCAACCGGTCAATTGCCTCTCCTGGTAAAAGCAGTTCATTGTCAAGGGTACGATTCCCTTCATCTCTCCAGGTATGACCATGAATGTGCGTTGTATGAGGATCCCCTTTGTCTCCAATGTCTATGTTTATAGCCCGGTACCTAATTCGTTCCCCTTGCCGGAAAATGTAATGTGGAGCATATGGATAGGCACCCCCATTTTGAACTGCAAAGTAATCGTCGTTGTTTGTGATCGGGGGTTTAAACGAATCTAAAAAGACTACTACATCATGAGCGGGAAATGGCTCGACGCGATCGTAAATAATGAACGCTCCATATAAACCTCGTTCAACACTTTCATTATTTAACACGTCGAGGTTTACATTATTCTCCGTTAATCCTTTAAATGCAACCATATCCCTATATATCCAAGTACCTTCTCTATTTTGCGGAATTCCTATCGTAAGAACCTCAGTTTCCTGTGATGGTATTGATACGCGACTAAACGTATCGTTTACACGCTGTCGAGTAACTGGTTGGACCACATCAATGCTGATAGGTTCCGCCAAGTTGTTAGTAACTGAGAACTCAACCGTATCGTTTTCATAAACTCCCAGTGTAGGTCCAGGTATCGTTCCATTAAATGTCCATGCTGTAAAATATTGGCCTGGAGCCACTTCCCATTCAACCTCTTCTACAATAAGAGAAAATCGACGAATTTGAGGAGTAGAAGAGGGATTTACAAATATATCAGGCTCGATATGCGAGTCTAAATGTCCATCGAACGTTACATTCACAGATTCTTCATTTGGAAGAAATATCTGCGGAGTTACGACTTCAAAAATAACTAACCCGATAAATAGGATCGTAACTACGAAGAAGTTAAGCTGAATTCTATTCCCAGGTTTAATCAACAATAATAATCACATCTAGTTACTGGTATCAAAATCTTCATGCAGTTGCTAATTCAATATTTGGAAATGGGCGTCCGTGAGGACAATGAAGAGGGTTTTCTAGTTTTTTTCTTAATTGTTCAATTACTCTGTCCGAAAACGCATGTTCAAGCCGGTGAGCCTCCTCGTGAACTGAATCTAAGTCGAGACCCAAGAATTCATGCAAAAACACCTCGATAATTCTGTGTTTTAATGTTAATTTGGCACCGATCTTCAGTCCTCTCGCTGTAAGTACGATTGGAGAATAATTAGTCTTTTGTACCAAATTTCGCTTTGCAAGGGATGTTACTCGCTCTGAAACAGTAGATTTCGCCAAATCCATGTATTGTACAAGATCCTTGATCTTTATTTCTCGGCCCAGTTCTTCTGTTAACCGATAAATCGCCCTTAGGTAATCTTCTTGGGTTCGCGTTACCATAAGTTCGTACTTACGAACTTTTTTTAATAGATTATTTTACGGTTTTCGCTATGTCAGATGATAATCAGGCACGCCAATGGAGTTTAAGAAGAAAGAAATGTTTTGTGATATGGTTAAATTAGGGGCTTTTCCCCAATTTAAACCGCTATTTCAGACTAATGTCACAAATTCCTGAATGTATCAAAACATTAAAATGGTAGACAGATAAAAGATTATGGTAAAATCACAATTGGGAGAAATTAGATTGAGACCAAGCGGATGGGCCAAAAATAGTAGTGTTGGAATTTCGGTACTCTTTCTATTCATCCTCCCGATTTTATTTGGTTCTTACTCTTTAATTCTGGAAAGATATCGTTTAATAAACGAGAAGATTGAAAAAAAACCTGTTCTTAAGGAGAAAAATCCGTCAAGGTATAACTACCATCCGCCCATTAAAATTGAGGGAAACTGGGAGGCTGTAAGCACGGCCACAAATGAAAACTGGCCTGGGAACGGAACGTTGGCATCACCGTATGTAATCCAAAATTATAACATTACTACCCGGCCATCTATGGATTGGGGCGATGTTTTAATCGGGATTACAGACACGGATTTATACTTTATAATCAGAAATTGCTTTTTAAAAGGAGGATATATTGGGATTCGGTTAGATAATGCATCAGGTGTTCAGATCTCAAATAACGTCTTGATAAACAACTATGCGAGTGTTGAACTGAGCTCGGTGGGAAAAAACGAGATATTAAACAGCAGCATAATTGAATGCAGGGGTAATGGAGTTTTTCTTTTGTATTCCGGAAAAAGCTCCATTAGGGGAAACAAATTTTCTGACATTCTGGGAACGGCTATTTCCTTGTGGAATTCAGGTGGTAGTATAATTTCTCATAATATAATAGCCTCAATTTGGGGAGATGGCATAAGCCTGAGAACATCTGGAAATAATACGATTATTAATAACGTTTTGCTGAATAGGGGTATCACGATAAGCGGTTCAAGTATCAGTGACTTTATACAGAACCTAGTAGACAATAATACGTTGAATGGGAAATTTTTGGTCTATATGCAGAATTTAGACGGAGTTACTGTCCCAATGGATGCCGCGCAAGTAGCTATGGTAAATTGTACTAATATTATATTGGAGAGTCGTTATCTTTCCAATGTTTCAATAGGTGCTTTGGTCGCGTTTAGTTCTGGAATCGAGATCGTGAGAAATGTCATATCAAATAACATTAGAATCGGTATATCCTTAATTAACGTTACAAAATGCGTCATTTCTGATAACATCATTATCTTAAACCACGGAGACGGGATAAAACTCTACAAGTCAACCGACTGTCTTATAACAAACAATACCTTTACACAAAATGTCCAGAGAGGGATTTCCCTTTTCTATTCCCAAGGAAACTCCATAACCTGGAATAAATTCATTGAAAATAGTCGGGGGACAGTTTCTCAAGCCTTCGATGACAGCAATCGAAATACTTTTGCATATAACTACTGGAATGATTGGATATCACCTGATTTGAATCAGGATGGCCTTGTAGATTTACCTTATGCTGTTGATGGACACACTGATAACCAAGATCGTTTTCCCCGTACCTCGCCGACGGGACGTCTCAGTGAGGGGCCCGATTTTCGTTTTATGATAGTTTCCGCTCTTATAGTAACTATTGCCGTTCTCCTAATCCTTCCACGAGTTAAAATCAGGCTTTTTGGGGATTGATTCTTCGTCCAGTCTTTTGGATTACGAATGTGAAAAAGCATAAGAAGGCGGCAATGACAGTATCGGTATCCTTCAGCAGGTTCTCGGTCGATGTGCTTTTCAAAAACTGATCTTATATACTATTTTGGACTAAAAAGCAACATTTATGCCGATTTCAAGCAACGAATGCAAACATTTCTAGATCAATTAAAGAATAACAATCACAATATGTCTTATTTGGAGGCTTGGAAGAGGAAATTTGAATCACGCAACATTGAAATCAGGAAATCTCCGGACTTATGGATTAATCAAATCTTCTTTCTACTTATAGCAAATCTAGTCCTTCAACTCTACCTAAACAATCTGAAAGTGAAGTATCCCAATTCAGGTGGTCAACTAGGGCAGATTACTGAGGATTTCAAGTTCGAAAACAACAGTGATCTATTTCTCATGGATTGGATCTTGGATGCTGGAGGGAACGAAATTATCAGCCGATTAAAAGTTCAGATCATCAGTCTAATAAAAGAATCAGGTATTTGGGAGATACAAGGAGATTTCTTCAGAGAACTATATGAAGAGCTCATCACAAAAACCTCACGACTGGAAAGGGGAGAATATTATACTCCTGATTGGCTGGCTGATTTAATTGTTGGTGAAGTTTGGCGAATTTGGAACCAATCTGTTCTTGGTAAAGCGGGAAAAAAAAACCCCAAAATATTGGATCCTGCCTGCGGAAGTGGAACATTTATCTTCATGTTCGTCAATCTATACTATGAGAGAGTCAGCAAGAAACCACCACGCAATAACCATCTAGAGGTCCACGGATTTGATATAAACCCAATTGCGGTGTACGTGGCGCGGATTAATTATATTTTGGCTATTCCTCCCTTGATTCTGTTTGATATACTCAATACTAGGCCAAGGTTTTATCTGGACATTATTACTAAGGACTCTCTAGATATAGATTCGAAAATTCTACGTGAAAATGGACAATCTTTTGAGAATTCGTTCGACATTATCATTGGTAATCCGCCCTGGTTAGTATTGAGATCGATAAACAATTTGGGGTATCAGGATCGTCTCAAAAAGGAATTTATTAAGTTTAATCTGGTACGAAGCACTGACGTACATCTTTTTACCCAGCTAGACGTAGCCACGCTGTTTTTTGCGAAAAGCTTCAACTTTTACCTTAAAGAGGGAGGAAAGATAGCTTTCGTGATGCCCAAAAGCGTTCTGACGGGAGCAAAGCAACATGAGAAGTTTAGAAAATTCAATTTGCCTCAAATGGGACTTGATCGAATCTGGGATCTTCAAGAAGTAACCCCCCTCTTCTATATGCCCGCCTGCGTCCTTTTTGCCACCAAAGGCAAAAAAGTGCAATATCCTGTCAAAATGATTAAATGGAACGGAGATATTCCTAAAAACGGGATTAAACTGGGAACTTATGGTCAGTTTATTGAAACAAAAGAAACCGAATATATCCCTCCCAAGTTCCAACTAAATAAATCTTGGTATTATAATAAATTTAAAGTTGGGTTAAGTATTTTTCCAAGGAACTTCTATTTTGTCCACATCGGAGCGATTAAAGACTCCTATGTTGAGATTAAGACTGAACCTGAGGTAAATTCCCTTTCAAAGCCTCGATGGAAAGATATCTTTCTTAAGGGTAAAATCTCCACGGAATACCTTTTTGTAACTCTCTTGTCTTGGGAAATGTTTAGCTTTGGCTACAACCGACTTAGATACGTAGCTCTTCCCATTTCTAGCAAACGAGGTAATAGATCCTCATATGTTCCGATAACCTTGGAGGATCTAAAACAAAAAGATAAAAATTCCTACGAATGGTTTGCGCAAGCGGATGAAACATGGAATCGCCTCAGTACTGAGAGATCAAAGGTTCGATTCCCAACTCTTCTTGCGAGATTAAACTACAATAACCTGATCTCGTATCAAAGTCCAGATCGAAGGTATTTAGTCGCTTTCAGTGGGACTGGTACCAATTTAACCTCTTGTGTCATTGACAAAAGGAGGCTCAAGTCGGTTCCTGCCAAAAATCCCTTACGTTTCATTGCGGATGTAAAAACCTGGTTTTTGGAAACAAATGAAAGCTCCGAGGCCCATTATTTATCCGCAGTTTTCAATAGTAATGTATTAAATAAACTTATCAAACCTTTACAACCTCAGGGGTTAGGTGGTGGACGTGCCATTCATAGAAGAGCATTAGCGTTCCCGATACCCCAATTTAATCCATCTAAACCTATACATTGTGAATTGGCCAAGCTTAGTAAAATAGCCCATGATCGTCTTATTGGTACGACCTTTCGAAAAAGTGGTACAATGCGGAAGAAAGCAAGACGAAAAATATTAGATATTCTACCAAATCTAGACCAGCAAGTCACTAATCTATTGGCCCCTCCTTGAGATAGACTTTTCCTCCCATTGATTCACTTATGCTCCTAGTTTTTGGAGCATGGAAGTTATTGTTTCAATAGGATAATCAAGGAAATCCCCCGGATTTTTCCCTTTTTTTGTGGTTTGAACCGTCTGCAGTTTTATCCCCGTACGTCCTATGTAATCAACGTAGGGATCATCCAGATCAAGAATCACTTTTAGCTTTTGAATGTCGTCCAACTTGGGGAGGCTGCCACCCATATCTTTTCTTAACCAGTGACCCACAGTATGCTTGTATTTACTGGGGAAAAGGTTAGTTAGGCCAACCTTGGTTAAATTTTTCTTCTTTCTGTGAAGATTCAAATAATCACACACCAAAGGTTGATTGACAGAAAAATAGCGTTTCACCGAGAAGAATGGCTCCTCTAAGGATGAGCGTGCTCCTGGCGATTGGCCACGATTCAGCCTTTCCGTATTCTTGAACTTTCCTGAATAGATTTTAGGAGGAGGTCTGACATTGGCCGGAGCGGTTGTATCGGGTTTAAACGAGGGTTCTTCTCTCTTCGGGAGGCTAAGAATTGGAATTCGCTCCCATGACGTCCAAAGTTGTATATTGCAGGCAGGGCAACTTAATTTTTTTGAACGGCTGTAATAGGATACCAATGAGGATGAACAAGATGGGCACTTCATTTGAATTTGTAAACTGTCGCTAGCGTCCAATACTTCTTCAATAGAGTTATTTCCTGAATCCCAATGGACAACCACCCAATGTGGCAGGCCGTCAGTAAATTTAGTTAACACTCGAACGATTTTACCTGAATACGGGTTATTAAATAGTGTCTGAGTGCGTTCAACTCTGTATCCTAAAAAATCCGTATTTTCCCAAGTTTCTTGGGGAGTCTGTAGAGAAATACGAATCCGATCCAGATTAAAGCGATACCTAACTGATTTAATATCCTTAACAAGGAAAAAAATCGGTAGCCAATGCCCATTTTTCGGAACAACAATGATGTTTCTTATAACCCATCTATTAAGGTGTGAAAAAGCCATAATATCCTCAATAATAGGTTTAGAAAGGCCTATGAAGTAAATTGCATCATCAGGCATCGTTGAATAAACCGATTCATCGTTTAACTCGGGATAAAAAGAATTGAATTCTTCTGACGACTGAAATATCTCCAAAAAGACCTTGTTCATCTTTGGGCGAAGGAAAGGAAATGGAACCGTAATCGTGGTTACACGCTTTGGAATTCGGTTAAGCATGGGAAGTGATTTCTCGGGGTATTTCTCGGATGGAACCCTCGTTATAGTTGAATTTTGTAACTTACATCGTTCCTGGATTATCCTAATGAATTCGGGATTAGCCTCAATCATTACCGATGTCATTTTAATCTTATTGAAGTACCCAGAAGAAATGTTTTGAGCAGCAACACAGGTTGTTCCAGATCCTGCGAATGGATCAAGAATTCGTGCTGTTTCAGGAAGGCCCATAGATAATAGGGTTTCCACGAGCTTCTCTGGGAATGAAGCCATATGTTTGTATGGAAGAGATTGAAGAGGGATGCTTAAAATGGCAGAAAAGGGATTTAATTTCTTATATTCCTCATAATAGTTCTTTTGGTTCCGTGTTAATACAAAAATTGGTTCATAGGTATTTGTGAATCGATTTTTCACGGAACTGGGCATATGGTTCGGTTTATACCAAATTAGAATATCCTCAAGGTGCCACCCAGATTTTTTCAGGAAATACGCTAGTTTGAACGGAATCAAAGCAAGACTCGTATTTCCATATTTTGTAATGTATTTGTCACCCAAGTTTAGGTAGAATACACCTTTTGAAACAAGCTTAAATCTAAGAAGATCGAAAATCTGTACCAATTTTGCAAGATAATCCTCCAAACCATCTTCGCGGCCCAATTGTCCCTGAAAACCATAATCCCGCTGCTGCCAGTATGGTGGAGATGTAACTACACAATCAATGGATGCGTCTTCCAGAGTTAAAAGACACGCCCAAACATCACCGTGCAGTATTCTGTGTGGTTTCATTTTTACTCTAACCAATCTAGGTTTAAGGGCGAAATACGAACGTTCGAAGATCTTATATTCTGAATTATATCTTCTATCATGTAAGAGTTTAAAAATATCCCTCTGTAACGCCTCCCGATTATAAAGGCGATTTATGTGACCATCGAACAACGATTAAAACTTATCCGAAGTGTCGGTGAAGAAATTATTACCGAGGAGGATCTTGTCAGCCTTCTAGAGGCAAAGTCAACCTTCAAAACTTATGATGGGTTTGAACCAAGTGGCCGTATTCACATTGCCCAAGGAATTTTACGGGCAACGAATGTGAACCGTATGATTGAAGCGGGTGCGGAATTTAATATGCTTATCGCAGATTGGCATGCCTGGGCCAACAATAAGTTGGGAGGTGATTTGGAAAAGATCCAGACAACGGGAGATTATCTAGTTGAGGTTTGGCGATTGACAGGTATGAATCTCAGCCGGGTAAATTTCCTTTGGGTAAGTGATTTTGTTAAAGATGACGCATATTGGAAAATGGTAATGAGAATTGCCCGTAATTCTACTTTGAAGCGAATCCTGCGGACCTCACAGATCATGGGCCGTTCCGAGTCCGAAGTTCTTCAAGCTTCGCACATCCTATATCCTTGTATGCAATGTGCAGATGTCTTTTGGCAAGATCTAGATGCCACTCAGCTGGGCATGGATCAACGAAAGGTGAATATGCTTGCTCGCGAGGTGGGTCCTAAACTCTTCGGTAAAAAACCCGTAGTAATCAGCCATCATATGTTGTTAGGGCTTGTACCGCCTAAGAATCATTATGACAACCTTGAAAAGAAAATCATGGATCTAAAGATGTCGAAATCCAATCCTGATTCGGCCATATTCATGACCGATACTGAATCAGAGATTTCAAGGAAGATAGTGAAAGCATATTGTCCAGAAGGATTAGTTGACGGGAATCCCATCCTTGAGTACGCGAAATACCTCGTTTTTGAGGTCGGAAAGAAGTTCGTTGTTGAACGCTCATCTAAATTTGGTGGAGACATTGTATTTTCCACGTTCACAGAACTTTCCAAGGTTTTTAGGGATAAGGAACTTCATCCCTTGGATCTCAAGAAAGCAATTGTACGAGAATTAAATAATCTCGTGGAGCCCGTCAGAAAGGCATTTGATACCAACAACCGACTTCGAGATTTGAAAGATCTGGTAGAAAGTTTCGAAGTAACCAGATAGGATGAGTTCAACTTTATTTGTTCAGTTTTGCTGTTATTTGTTGGACCGTATATTGATCCAACTCCTTCACAGATTCAAGTTTCTGAACGACAATATCCTTAAATACGCTATTTCTTATCAATTCGATCTTTTTGTCTTCTTTTAAATCAGGTTTTCCATTGATGAACTCCCTCATGAACGTAGAACGACTGGCAAGTAAATCAAAAGCTATTATTCCACTGTACCATCGGTTGACGGCCAAAAGAGGATCCAATGTTCGTTCATAGCCTATCGGAGCCTCTTGTTGATTAACAAATTGATCAAGTACCTTAATTCTCATTTCCAGCTCATCATCGTCAAGTGAACATCGCCAACGTCCCGTTTTTTTGTCCATATAGGTTGAGCCTAGCAGCGTTAATCCTTTCATTGCGAACTGAAAAATTGGATACCTATGATTTGATATCCCCATTGGGTTTATCATTAATAAGTGATAGACGTCCATAAAAAGCGAGGTAAAGCCATCTGTTACCATCGATCCGATTTTCCACTCTGGTGAAAATTCTGGAAGTCCATCGAACTTGATAGAGCTTAAATCTGGTATTTTTGCTCCGAACATTTCCCAGGTCGAACTGAAGAATTCAGGTTCAGACTTAGTATTCACCCAGAATATCTCAAGGTCCATAGCTTCTGGAATTTCATTTAAATCATATGCTTCTCGGACATGCGCATATTGTGGGTAGTTGTGATGCCAAATTAGCCACTCGTTAAGAGTTGAAAAGGGGAATGGTTCATTATCATCGAGAAATTGAATATCGCTCAAGTAATGAAAATCAACCTTTCTATGAACTGACGGTTTCTTATCTTGATTTAGTGATCGGAGATTTCTTTTTTGGTTTTCTAGAGATAAAGCATCTCTAGAAGGGATGATTCTCTTATCGAAGAATCCTCCCAAAGGTCGAATATGCTTACGAACCACAGTAGATGACTTTTTTGTGCCTCTTCTCCTCAGACTGTTGTTTTTTGCTCTTTTCCCTTTGGATGAGGAGGATTTCTCTTTATTTAGCTTGCTCTTTGTTTCCCTTAAGGCCAACTTCAATTTTGCTCGTGTGGGAGATTTAGTATGTGGGATTGCCCTTCTTGATGTTGGGAGTTCATCTACATCCGTTTCTGCTACGTTAAATCCATTTATCGATGATAAAGGAATCGGCCTAAAGGTTAGATGCTTTGTTTTTTCAAGATCTTTCTGATATTTGTTGGATTTGGCTGAAATTCCTTGGATCCCATTTTTTATGTCCGGAGGCGCAGGATCATCCATGGAAGCGCCTTGGTTATCTCCCTTTGTTAGAAGAGTATCAGAATTCTTTTTTGTAGTCAATCGTAATAGAATTTCTTGTCTTGAATCACTTAGTTTTCTACAATAAAATAGAGAAGATACACCCGTTGAAACAGGTTCTTGCAGGTCATCACTCATTAATCCTAATCCTCGCCATATGGTTCCAAATGAACAACAATTCTTGCACCTAATTTTTCGTGAAGGATGTCATAGACTGCCTCACTTATGGTATGACCTTTCCGTACAGATATTTCAGGATCAACTAAGACATGGACATCCCCCACAACAATTTTCCCGTTATAACGGGCACGAAGGCTGTGGACCTCACGAACTCCTTTGATCGAGCCTGCGAGGCTTAATATTTCGGCAATATCCTGTTTGTTCGGAGCTCTGTCTTGAAGGATATCCAACGCGTTTCTGAATAGAATTCCGGCCCCGTAAAAGATCACAAAACAGATCAAAATCGCAGCAATAGGATCCACAAAACCCAGGGCCGGATGAATTGCGGTTGAAGTGAAGGCAATTACAACGAAACTTGAAGATAGCACATCTGTAGAGTAATTGAGGGCAGTTGCTTTTAAACTAGTGGAGTCGAGTTCAGAGGAGGTCCGATACATTATGAACACGATCACTAGTTTTCCGATAATTCCTAGAAGACCCGTAAAAAATCCTACGGGCGAGAATGTTAGTAAAGTTCCTTGTACAAGTTTATCTACGGCAGTTAATGCCAAATTTAGCCCACTATATCCGATGATAAAAGTTAACGCCAGGACAAGTATCATTTCCACTTTTTCATGCCCATACTGGTGGTTTTCATCCGCAGGCTTTTGAGCGTAAATCGTTCCAACATAAGCGACGATACCCATAAACAAATCAAGAATCGAATCTACTCCATCCGCTACTAGCGATATACTGGATGTAAATAATCCAACGCTAATCTTTAATGCTCCCAGCGCAGCATTTCCTCCTATTGCTATTAAGGTAGCTTTCAGGGCTTTGTTCCGAAATGACTCTCTATGAATGCCCGTAATTCGTCACCTCGACTTTGATTCGTTCATAGCTCCTAGTGCGTTTAATCAACTGATTTACGGTTGTAGGCCACGTCACTTGTACATTTTTAATGGTATTGATTTTTATCTACTCTCTCTGTTCACCTATGAAAACATTCAAGGATATAAGGTCTAATGAACCTTAAATCCCTAAGGATTAGGGGGAGATAGCGTGATTCGGAATGATTCTTTGTCAACGGAGCAAACCTTTCAATAAGCTGTTAAATCCCGCTTAAACTCGCGTCAACGGTGTAAATTATGTCACAGGAAGAGGAAAAAGTCGAGTGGTATCACGATTTCAATGATCCAAACTATTCTCCCTCAGAAACCGATCTTGTTGCTCTCTATTATTTTGAACCTGCTCCTGAGATCAGTATTGATGATCTCACGGGTAGACTGGCTTCCGAATCCAGTATCGGAACTTGGACGACTCTTGAAACATTAGATGAAAGAATCTATGGTATGCGTGGGAGGGCGTTTTGGACGAATTCAGACATAAGAGTAGTGAAAATCGCTTATCCTGGGATATTATGGGAACACGGAAACATACCCCAACTTCTCTCAGGTGTTGCAGGGAATATTTTCGGAATGAAAGCTGTTCGCAATCTAAGATTATTAGATGTTTCTTTACCCGAAGAATATTTAAAGGGTTTTTCGGGGCCACACATAGGTACCAAGGCGTTAAAGTCAATTTTTAAGAAGGAGGGGCCCCTTCTTTCCTGTGTTCCAAAACCAAAGATTGGAATGACGGTGGATCAATACCTTCAAGTCGCGATGGATGCCTACTTGGGAGGAATCGATTGTATTAAAGATGATGAAAATCTTACCTCCCAGGAGTTTAATAAATTTGAAAAACGAGTGGAAGGAATGGCTAAAACTCGAGATAAGGCAGAAAGCGAGACCGGAGCTGTAAAAGATGCATTTATAAACATAACAGCAGAAACGCATGAGATGGAACGTCGTTTACGCCTTTTAAACGATCATGGCTTCCGATACTGTATGATCGATGTCGTAACAACTGGATTCGCTTCTGTCCAATCATTAAGGGCGCTGACTCAGGACCTGGGGATGGCAATTCATGCACATCGAGCAATGCATGCGACTTTTACAAAACACGCGACTCATGGAATATCTATGTTCTTTTTGGCGAAACTTCTCAGACTAATTGGAGTGGATAATCTTCATATAGGAACCGTTGTCGGAAAACTGGATTCACCGAAACAAGATGTCTTGAACATGCGAGACCTTCTTCTCTTATCCCAAATCGATGAATCAACGGGGAAGCATCTAGCACAAGATTGGAAACACATTCCTTCGGTAGTTCCCGTGGCCTCAGGGGGACTTCATCCTGGTGTTCTTCCTGAGGTTCTCTCCATATATAATACACAGGACTTAGCCCTTCAAGTTGGGGGGGGTATTCATGGACATCCAGGAGGAACTAAGGCTGGTGCAATTGCCACCGTTGATGCAATCGATGCTTGGAAGAGAGGAATAACCCTGGAGGAGAAGTCGGAGGAATCTCCAGAGCTGGAGCAGGCCCTAAAAAAGTGGGGCCATTTAAAACCGGTGTGATCATGATATGGTCGGCTTAACCGCCAAAAAATGGCAGGTGGACTTTCTATAAAGCGAAGTGAGATTATGGAGTTTGGCATTAGAACTTTCGATGATTTTACTGGTGAAACGATCATAATTGCAGTGACACGGGTAGATAACAAGCCTCAGATTCCCCAGGACCTACCAGGCCCGTTGGAGGCTCATACACGTCTTATAATTGAAAAATCAGATTTTATTGCTAAATTAGGGGAAATAAACAATACTTTTCCCTCCAATCTTACCTTTGGGCAATTAGTCCTCGTTGGTTTGGGAGATAAAACTGATATTTCCCCTGAAAGCGTACGTCGGGCTTTTGGATCACTGGGAAGTTACCTTCGTTCGCATAGTATTACCGAAGTCGGCATCTATCTTACCAAACCAGTGATAAATCACACAGAAAGTCTTTTTGAAGGAATCAGATTGGGAAATTACAGATTCACCCATTACTTAACCTCAAAAGAGAAAAAGGAAGAGCCGCTAACGAAACTTACGGTTCTAGGGTCAGGTTTTCCAAGTGGCCAAATTCAACAGGATTTTAATCGAACAGATGCTATTGTCCAAGGAACGCTTTTGGCGCGAGATCTTGGCAACCTCCGAAGTAACCATGCAACGCCCCGCCGCCTTGCAAGCGAAGCAACCAAACTCAAAGAATTAAACTTGGGGGTTACAGTTTTGAATGCTGCCGCCATCCAAAACGAACAGATGCGATTATTCTTAGCGGTTGCCCAGGGTTCACTTGAAACAGATCCGCCCAAGTTCATTATAATGGAGTATAATCCTGAAACCTATACAAAGACGATATGTCTTGTAGGTAAGGGAATAACTTTTGATACTGGAGGAATGAACCTCAAATCTGGTGACGGGATGCTTCCGATGTTTTATGATATGTCAGGAGGCGGAACAGTCATCGGAGTAATGAAATCAATCGCTCTCCTGAAGCCAAATGTTCGTGTTGTCGGGCTGGTGCCGGCCACACCAAATGTACCAGACGCACAAGCCTACCGTCCAGGAGATATTATAGAGTCGCGAGCCGGGAAACAGGTGGAAATTATTAGCACGGACGCGGAAGGACGAAATTTACTTGCAGATGCGCTAGATTATGCGAAAAAATACGATCCAGACCTGGTAATAGACATTGCAACACTAACTGGAGGGATTATGGTGGCCCTTGGACATGTCAACGCTGGGCTTTATGTCAATGAGGCGGCAGCAGAGTTGGCTGAAGTTCTTTTCAAAGCTGGACGTAAGAGTGGGGACTATTTGTGGCAGATGCCTTTAGATTCGGATTATTTCGAGTATCTCAAAAGCCCGCATGCTGATTTTAAGCATTCTGGCGGGCATTACGGAAGTTCCGTTACCGCTGCAATGTTTTTGAAACAATTCACTGCTTATCCGTGGGCCCACATTGATATTGCTGGGGTCGCTTTTAAGGGTTTTAACTATGGAGGAAAGCCTCAATATTATAATCCCAAAAAAGGTGCGACAGGATTTGGGGTTCGTTTAATTATGGAATTCATCAGATTATGGGAAAATGAATAAAGAAACTTCTCTTGCTTTTTTTATGGGAACTGCTTTAACATTGTCTTATTTAATTAGGAAATTGGCATAGCTGAGTATCCAAGTCTTTGTATGCTGTTAACAATGTCAGATTGACTTGTTAGATAGGTATTATACACGACTACAGCTTCATCTGCTATAATGCTTACAGACACAGCCTCTATCCCTGCCAAGTTACCTACTGCTTGTTCCACTCGGGATACACATCTACTACAGTTCATTCCCCCAATCTTGAGCTTCAAAACCGACGTTTCTTGTATGGATTTGTCATATTTCATGTTGGTTACCTCAATGTATTGTGGGCAAGAAATGCCCTCGATTTCTTATTGAAATTTGGATTCAAAAATTAAACCACTGTTGTACCGGGTTATTGAACAAAAGGAACAGACGAATTACAGTTAAAACTTCGAGGCCAAGCTTTTGTTATATTGTAAAAGATTCATTGAATGTAGGAGCTAGGAATATTACCTAGCTACATGTACAGTTATTTTCAGACTCGAGACCATCACAAGAGCATTTGACTGGGTCACATTGATCATGTATAACCTGTTCTAAGATTATGGTTGGTGTTAATGGGAATTTTTTAGTTATTCTGGATTGAAGGGATTGTAGACCAAAACATTCGCTCCTATAATGGTCTATATCAATCAGAGTCATGCCAACCTCTCGAGCCATAGTTTGAGCTACCCAACTATGGTCGGATGATATGAGAATATCCACGCCCAGTTCAGCCATAGTCAAGATCGTTTGATCATTAAATCCTCCTCCGGGAATATATCCAACCTTATTACCTTTACATCGTGGATTGTAGATTACTTTGGGATCAACTCCCAAGGACATCAGCCTGCTAATAATGCTTTTTAAGGAGATTTTAGCTCTCAGAATTGCACCCAAATTTCGGATTTGATGCCCCTTGTACGGTAGATTAATTTTAATGAACTGATTTTTCGTAAAACCGAGATAGGATAAAAAAGAGTCGCCAATACCGCCTTCCATTGAGTCCCAGGCTAGGTGGAAGTTGTAGATATTAAACCCGTTAATTTCAGCTAGTTTAAGCATACCTTGATATACAGGATTCTTGTAGCAGCTGATTTTATGATGAGCGATCACAAGACCATTGGCAGGGATTAATGCTAAATGATGAAATTCAGGATTTATCATCAGATAAATGACATTAATATTGTCTACAGGCTTGATCTCGTATCCTAAGGATAGAGATGAATTTTTTCTATCAACGTGTGCATATTCGAATTCGTTGATCGGTGATAAAGTTTCAAGAAACGTCACGACATCATCAGAAGGAATAAGTTTACCAGGAGTACCTTTATAGAATCCTTCGTCTCTCGACGCGATTGGGAGCGTAAGTGGACTATACCTAATTATGTAAGGATCAATATTTTCGGTATAATCGTTATCCACAATAAACAACCCTTTTGGGTTAATATGGTCGCATCGAAAGCAATTCTAAGTTTTGTAGGTTTTGAGGGGTCAACCCTTATGGTTTTTAGATCAAATTACTCTGAAGAATATTCCTCCCTCGATCCTTATTGATATTTAGCATTAAAAATTTACATTTTACCTATATATTAAGATCAGATATTCCTATCAAAAAAAGAAAGGAATGGACAAGATTCTACCTTACCTGTCCCATTTCCTTACTCTGTTGATTGTTTTACATATGCATTCCACTGGAATTTTGTTGTCTACTTAAGAATTTTTCAGGATCCTTATCAAACATTTCCTTATGCATTGGTTTATGAAAGTAGAACGTCTTTCCTTTGTAAACTGTGGAAGGCGATCTGTTTTCATCCACCATCATTCCGCAGACAGGACATCTTTGCATTGCAGTTTCCTCATTGTTGCTTGTGGTGTAATAGCGATTAATCCCAAATTATCTTTCTAAAGTAAGATTAATCAAATCAACACCATACCATTGATGACATGAATGAGGAATAAGGTTCCCTCTTCAAAATCTAAAGTTATATTAACAAATGGTTTCTCTAGTATGCAAATTGGAGAGAAACTTCGATGTTTTTCAATGAAATCCACGTCTCTCAATAATTCACTATGTCCTATAATGCGGATATGAAAGTTCACGAGAGATAGAGGGAAGGTTCTAGGTGATGAGAGATGACAGGATTCATTCCACCAATTATCCTTTAAATTGATTCTTTTTTTTCTTATATATGTAATTAGGATGTAAAACGGGCTAAATATCGCCAATTATTACCCAAAAAACCCCGTTTAGTAATGATGAACAACATACAAAACAGGAACCATAACCAAGAGGGATGTTGTTCTCCTGAAATTTCGAATATCGTTCTGGTTGTTTTAAAAAATGAAGTCTGGATTTCAATCGTTTATGGTTGTCAATAAATCCTATTATTCCTGTACGCTAGGTAGCTCTAGTTAGCTGGTGTTTGTGAGGAGGTGTTCGAATTATAGGCCTAATCATAAACAAAACACACTGCAACCTTAGATTTATCTTGTTTAATGTTTTCATTAATGAAATTCTGATGTTTTGTGTAATTATTCAGGATATAGAAGCTTTTTTTTTTCCATAATCTGTCTCTTTTATTCCCTCCTACCTTAAAAACTATAGCAAAGCTTACATAACCTGTCGTTCGATCTTCTGCCTAAACAAACTCTTTGACAGGAGGCATAGGCAATTCATGAAACTTTATCAGTTCAGTATCTTATGGCAACAATGGCTGCTAAAGTACAACATTAATTATAACTTTTACAATCTTGTAATCCTAAACTTTGATTTTGAGCCGCTTTTTCAATCGTTAAATGAACTGGAAATACTTCCGGAATTATAAACGCTTCATAGCGTCGCGCAACCTTTCCCCGGTACTCTTCTGTGGATTGAAAGGTAGTTCTATCACTACATCTGGACTGATCCGCAATTTAAGGTTTTCTGAGTTACTTAAGGTATTAAATAGTTCAGGACACAGCCTTTTTAGTGTTGAAACCGTAAGAATATTGTTCATCGTGCATGCACCAATGATTTCTCTAAGAATATTCTGATAAGGTAAGGAATTGACATTTTCACCAAGTAAGAATCCAAATGCTGCAAAGGATCCGCGAACGTCCTGGGATTCTTCGAATGCGGGGAGTTTAATGATAACAGCAGCTGCTTTAAATTCTTTTTTGAAGCTGACCACAACTAAATCCCCTTCTTTACCTCCTGCGGGCAGGATCTTTAGGGCAAGCTCAATTTCCTGCGACTCATCTAATATTGTCCTTGGCCAGATGTTGAAAATTCCTGGTCCGAGTTCTGTTACCCCCGCTATAAATACTGCTTCCATATTAAACCCAATATCTAAATTTCATGGAACAGATAGTTTTCAATTGTCATCAAAGACAAATTCATTGTAGTTACTGTTACAGGGTCATATATCCCCTTTGGGATTGTAACTATTCATTTTAAGGTTTTTCAAAAACTCAGAACCTGGTGTTAACTTTTGGCTGAGATGGATTTTCTGTTATTGGTACAAGTGGTTAATTCCATTTGTTGTTTAATTGGATTTATTTTCTTTGCTTCAGCCTGGAACTATTCACGCAAGATTCAAAAGTTACTAAAGGAGACACGGATAGTAAGAAGATGGAGAATAGCTACGCTGCTGGTAGGTTTGTTTTCAATTGGCTACCTTATTAATATTCCATTAGTTTTTATCGTAGATTTACCTGTTCTATTGCTTATAGAGGCGTTGGTATTTCTAGGAGGTTCTATTTTCGTTTTAATAGTATTTAATTTAGCTTTCAAGACATACGATCTTATTTATAGCCTTCCATAAGGAAAATGAGATTTTTGCGTTAAAAAAGCATGCTACTTATATTTCGAGATAAATTTTGGAAAATCCTAACATGAGCTGACTTTAAACGATTAATAATCACGTTTTTTGTCAGATTTCTTTTTATACAGTTCTACAAGCTTCTCTAGATCAAACTCCTCAAGGATTTCTTCCTGTTTTCTGTATCCAATTGATTCTTTGGCTTTTGAGGAGCGGAGATTATTTAGGGAACTCATCAAAAGACAAAGCAGTACTTCCATACCGTCGTATAGCCTCTAGGGAAAATTTTACTTTTTTCTTTTTATTTATGCCTGGCAGGGGTTCAAAACATATTGTCTGATTTATTAAATTTCATAGAGCTGAAAGAAATCGGTATTGCGGAACATGCAAGGCATCCAAGACCATTCCTATTATTCTTTTAACTGGAAAGGATCGATGAGATTCGCAGTTTTTACCCCGATCAGGTCAACAGAGATAGTTTCCGAGCGTGCCCCCTGCTCAAGACAGCTGATTCAAGGCTTCTTGCAGTTCAACGTTGAACTTGTGATCAGGCTTAAATATGGATCTTTCATGTGCTATTTGATAAGATATTTCGCACGAACACGAAATCGAGCCAATATATTTTATCCCGTCATCCCGAAATTCCTTTGCCCATCTTTCTAAATCGGCTCTCATATCCACTTCAGGGACCTGATTAAATAACAAATAAATATTCCAATTGGCACCTGGTTTTGCTCTCTTATAAAGTATCCTTAGCATTATCTTGGTACCATTCACTTCATAAGAATTCGGACGGAGTAATAAAACGGCCTTATCTGACAACATGATCAGATTGACTAGAATAAGGTGCCATCCTGGCGGAGTGTCGAATACTACATAATCATATGTACTTTCTAGCGATTTTAGATCAATCATCATTCTTTCGAGAACAGTCATGAACCATTCTTGATCTGATCCCATCACTTTCTCGTTCGGATCAAAGTGGTTGTTGGTAAAAACCACATCTAAATTAAACCTGATATTAGGACATATGGTTTTTTTAAAAGTGACATTTCCCATAAGATAATCATTAAAATAAAAGTCGGGTTCTCGTTTAAAGATATCAAAAAAAGAAGGCATCATGAAATCGTTTTCCACTAATAGAATTCTATTTTTGCGTGCAAGTAAGCCAGCTATGTTCACAGCTACAGTTGTTTTGCCCGTTCCTCCCTTATAACTATGGATTAGGATTTTTTCCATTGTAGACAACTGACCTCCTCAATGGTTAGTGTGCAAAATAATAGATCTCTCCGTGTGACTCTCGAAAATCCAGAAGAGCATCCGCCATGAATTTTTCGAGATGTTCTCTTATGGTTTTCCGATCTGTTTTCAAGTACCTGAGCAGATCCTCCATTGTCACCCCTGGTGGTTTTTGCAATTGTAGTTCAAGTAATGCCACAGCTGTATCATTTTCTTCTTCTGAAAGACCTTGACGGGTAGCCCAGTTTTTTAAACTTCTTTCCTTTTTTAAAACAGTCAAAAACTCGCTCAGCGCCCTTTTGATGAAATCATCAACACTCGAAATCGCATATCTAATCTTAATATCACGACTGGACGTAATTTTATGAATCTCATTATACAGATCCTCGTCAATCTCAAGTGTTATTCCATGATAGACCTTGTTGACACAAAATCTAAGTACCTCCGCCTTATTTTTCAATTTAAATTTCTCTTGAACAGCTTTAAACTTTTCTGCGTCTTCTTTATCAAGATCTACCCGAATTGGGAATTTTCGATACTTTTCGTCACGTGTACTCATGAATGTTACACCATAGAGCATAATAAACAATGAAGGGACAGTTACGTAAACCAATATAGGCCATTACATCTCAATAATAAAAGGTTAATGCCAGATACGGGCTTTTATTGAAGAGATATGCAACTGCGGCATCTGGGAGTCGTTTCTGAAATCATTTAATGAAAAAACCACTATCGTAAACCTTATATATACCATTAGATTACAATAATTAATATTAAGGTGTAATGTTCAATTCGTTACATCTTAATGTCTCAACGTAAAACATTGGAGGAATTAGGAAATGAGGAAAAAGTTGTCAGCTTTATTCCTAGTAGTTTCCATTCTAGCGTTAGTACCAGTAGTATCCACAAGTGCAAAAAGGCCTCTTGTGGGTACAATGGATTTGCAGTTTAACCTAGGATGGCCGGGGCCTCAGCAGACGACCATACCAGATTGGATAGGGAATATAGAAATCGGTGAAAACGCCTATGGTATGGCTTTCTTTGCTATTGGAACAGGAAGGCCTTTTGAAGTGCAAAACGAGGGTAGTGCATATTTCTTCGAAGAAATATGGAGGATTTATGAAACTATAAACTATGTTTTCGACGAAAATGGAGTTCTTCAAGACTGGGATCATGGTGAGGTACTCCTTTGGGGTTATGACGAAGGGTTAACCAACATGAAGAACAGCAAATATCATATGCTTGGGCTCGTTGAAGAAGCAGTTGGTAGTTTCACGGTTTGGTCAGGTCGCCATGTTTACATGAGTGGTAATATTATCTGGTACCCCTTCGAAGCACCTCATTATGCCCCAGGAACAATGAGAATAAACTGAAGACATTAAGAACGGCTAAGAAAAACTCCTGGCGTTTTCCAGGAGGCCTCTCTTTTTTTCAATTGTAAATATCGATTTAATGCTGAAGAACTAAGGTAATTTTCGGAAAACCAAAGAAAGCGTTAGCCCTCTTGATCTAGTCTTACCATTTTTTGTACTTCTTGGAGATATTTCTCTATTTCAACAATTTTTATTCTTTCTCTGACAGAAACCGCTGAATCCCACTTCTTGAATTCCTGTTCGATGTGATCCATCTCTACTTCAATTTTTTCTCCCAATCGAAACAACCTGTTTTCATCTGCTTCCTGTTTGGCCTGATCAAGGATTGCCATGGCTTGTTTTATTTCTCCTTCAACAATGAAGAGTTTCGCTTTTAATAGTGAGAGTTCTATTAGTTCTGGAGAAAATTTCTTTTCAGATAAAGTTTGAATATGATTATCAATTAGTCTTCGAGCTTCCTTCATAATCAGTTTGTCTTCTGACAGCTTAAATTCATCTAAATAGAGCTCGGCTAAATGGGTCAAGACCAGAAAAGAAAAAGTTGTATCTGATGTAAGCCATATGTAGGAACCGGCTGACTGAATTTCCTTTTCCCTGGCAGCAAGAAGTTCCAGAAATATGCTTTGAGCCCGTGCTTTATCGGAGAATCGGGAGCTAGATTTCAGAAAAATCGCTTCTGCGACCAAGCCATGGGCCGTGATGCGTTTACTGTTTGATCTACCGCTCGCTTGAAAAAACTTTTGAATGCACTCCTTTGCCTTTCTACGGCTTCCAAATTCAATATACAATAACAACAAAGGAATAAGACAATAGGATGCTATCATAGGGTTTCCAATTTCAATGGATGAACTAAAAGCCTGTTCTAGAATCTTTTCACCTCTATTTAATTTTCCTTGTTGGTAAAACATTAGGCCTATTAGGGAATTAACCAAGTTAATCCCATTTCTATCGCCGATGGACTTGAACAGCTCTGTAGCTTGAGAAATCTTATTGTTAGCCTCCTTAAAATCGCCTTTTTGTAAATAAAATTGTCCCTGCCAAGCTTTCACCCAAGCTATCCCTTGCTTGGCCTCAATTGAGCTATAAATCACCAAGCTGCGATCAAGAAAGTCAAAAAACTTTGAAGTATTCCCGTTCTCAAGTTCCAGAAAAGCCATATAGTACAAGCTCTTTGCTTTAATGAACAGGTTATTTTGGTTTAATTCCAAGCCTTTTCGAAAATATTTCTCAGCCAAATCGTTTCTAAGTTGGTAAAAGTAAGCGATACCCATCAAGTGATAAAGAAAGGAGCCCCAGAAAGACATAAGTTTAGGATATTCTGATACTTTTTCCATATCGTGCTCTAATAATTCCAATACATTCTTTCCTTTCTTTATCGCTTCGTCAACTTCCCCTCTAGTAATTTCTAAATTCATAATCGATGTTGAATACACTAAACTTGATATAAACAAAAGACCATCCAATTCTAATTCCGGAATCTTACGAATGAGGTTTTCGGCTTCATCGACTTCTCCTAGCCTAATCAAAGCTCGGCTATGATAAGAAACGCAGATCGCCCTTTCAATGCTCTTTGAATCTTTAAACGTCTCGTAACATTCTAGCTTCTTGATCTCTTCCAAAAGTAATGGATATTCTCCTGTTACATATAGATGTTCAAGTGCCTCCTGATCTATTTTCAAGAGAAATCCCCTTTGAAAACTCCGTGAAACGCTCCATTATAACAGAATCGTTTGGGTTTATTAGATGTCTCATCATAGAGGAAGCGGGGATTAAATTTCGGTGGACTCCCGATTTCGAAGAAAATGTTTCAGAAAATACCTCAATACCGTTTCTTAATCCTCTTACATCGATTCACTATACTGTTTCGAACTATTTCTTGAAGAAAGTACTATCAATACTCTCCTTGTCTTCAGATATCCTACTTATACTCCCTGAAGCAAAAATCCATCAAAATTGATAAGAAATGAAACTGGACCAGCTAATACCCACGTTTTTCATCAGATTTTTTCTTATATAGTTCTGCGAGCTCTTCTAGATCAAATTCCTCTAATAATTCTTTCTGTTCTCTGTATCCAATTGATTCTTTGTCTTTAGAAGAACCAGAAGCGATGTCGGATTCGTCAATCAGAGATTTGATCTTTTCATATTTGCTGCTCTCTATCAAGTCTGACGTATTTAGTATTTCTTTCCCCTTTTCGGTTACTTTCCAAATTTTATAATGCTCGCTAAATTCTAATTCCCCAGCCGCCCTGGACTTGCGTAGGATGGCTAGGATTTTATCTCGGTCATAACTTACTTGTCCAGTGCGAGCCATTATTTCGAGCTGACCGAGTAAAGCTAGAATCGCCAGTCCCTCCTGTTGGTTATTCAACATATCGAGAATATAAATTCTAAACAACCTGGCTTCTTGATCATCCACTAGGGTCTCGTCTTCATTGAGACGCGTTTGGATCCAAGTGAGAACTCGTTCGAACTCACGAGGCTCTTGTGCAGTACTCAAGAACACTCTATGGGGCCGATCGTACCTATCGAGCAGATCGAGCCGCTCAATTATGATGGACGGATGGATGAGTGCAATGTCATTTTTGTGAAAAAGAACCGCTATTGGTTTTCCTATTGATTGAGGATGAGCAAGTATTTTTTGGAACTCCGAGGCCACTTCATCAAATTTTCGTTCATCGCTTCCATCTATAACGAAGATAATCGCGTCCACATACCCAACAAACTCCGAGACGAAATTTCTTACTTCTCGTCTTCCTCCGATCTCTAGGATACTAAAATGCGTATTATTGTAGGTAAGTTCTGTTAAACTTTGAGCCGTAAACGGTGTTCCCTCCGTGAACTGACCTGCCTGAAATGAATTGACCAGTGTTGTTTTACCGCTCCTTTCTAAACCAAATAGTAAAATCCGAATTGGCCTTGCCAGTTTTGATTCCCCGTTTTTTCGCTCATTAGTTGTTTCTGGTTAAGCGATATCATAATATGCCTAGTTTCTTATAAGGCTTTCAGTAGAATAAAGGAAATTTCTGTGTATTTCAAAGAGGTTCTTAAAATCTGGACTTAAGAATTGGCATTTTGCTGGTAATGGATTTACGGTTTATGAAATCAAATTAAAGCACATTTAAAGTGAAAGATATTTACACAGGGGTCGGTCGCTATTCGTAGAAGATGGTATTAAAATCGGGCGGTTTTTGTTTGGAAAGAAGGATGATTTTCCGACACCGAAGAATCACAGTTATCTGTGAATTTTAATCTGGATATAAGATGAGAATTGAAGGGATTTTGAGTA
>JBHLSH010000057.1:0-25941 GCA_048881705.1 Candidatus Heimdallarchaeota archaeon
CCTTGGTTTTTTAATATATTTCTTCTTACAAAATGGCCTGTATGTAATCGGGAATTCTCTACGAAGTGAGCAAATCACTGGTACGCTAGAGTCCCTCTATCTCTCCCCAGGTTCTTCTTTGGCGAACTTGCTATCGCGTTTGGTATATACTGTACTAATTTCGATTGCCTTTATTCCAATGGTATACGTTATCACTATTATCTTCATCGGAGACATCCAATTGCCAGTGGGAAATCTTGCCCTATGGATATACTTTTTTTCAACTCTTCTGGTTATCATCGGGATGGCCTTCGCTCTGGCAGGGTTTGCACTCAAGATAAAAGAAGCGATGCAACCATTGCTTGGATTTTTCGAATTCACAATGATGATTTTCACAGGGGTGTTCTTACCCTTAGATTTATTGGGACCTGGCATTGTGGTTTCTTTGTTGATACCTTCTTCTTACGGTATTGACCTTTTACGCGCAACCGTGTCGGGATCAACCGAACCTATAATTGCCCAGTTTGTCGGGGAGATTCTCGGGACATCGACCGCAGCGATAATTCCAATCCAGATACTATTTGTTACCTTTTCAGGAATGATTTTTCCTTTTCTTGGATTAGCGATTTTCAATCGGATGGTTAGGTCGGCACAGAAGAGGGGATCATTAGCAGAGTTCTAGTTTTCGTAATTCCTAGGTGACGATTATAAGAACTCAAAGCTACTTCATGTCAATTATAGAAATAAGACATTAGGTGTTTCTGAATGGAGTATCGTCGCGTAGGAAAAACTGGATTGAAAATTAGCGAGATTTCACTTGGAGCTTGGCTAACTTACGGAGGTTCTTTGGAAACGGTGGAAGCCAGCAAGCCTTGTATTACGACAGCTATAGAGCAGGGTATCAATTTCATAGATATTGCTGATGTTTATGCTCGTGGCAACGCAGAACGGGTTGTTGGAGAAATCCTCGTTGGAGAAATGTACAATCGGAAAGATCTAGTTCTTAGTAGCAAGGTCTTCTGGCCCATGTCGCGGAATGTCAATGATCGTGGATTAAGCCGTAAACATATAATGGAATCTGTCGAATCTTCTCTAGATCGTTTGCAAACCGATTATCTTGATATTTATTTTTGTCATAGGTTTGATAGTAATACTCCACTTGAGGAAACTATCAGAGCGATGTCGGATCTTGTTGAACAGGGTGCCGTTCATTATTGGGGAACATCAGTTTGGCCCGCGGTACAACTGGAACGCGCAGTTTGGATGGCAAAAGATCTTGGATGTCATCCACCTGTTGTAGAGCAACCCCGCTATAATATGCTAGATCGTTACATCGAATTGGACGTTCTAGAGACCTGCAAGAGGAATGGAATCGGTATCGTTTGTTGGTCTCCGTTATCGGGCGGTCTTTTAACAGGAAAATATGGCGAAGGGGTGCCAGAAGGAACCAGAGGAGCTTCCAAGCAGCTCCAAAGAGTGATGACTGAAGAAAATCTGCGAAAAGTAACGGAATTACGGGCTATTGCTTCTGAATTGGGATTGACCATCGGCCAATTAGCGCTGGCATGGATTCTTAGGCATGATGCAATTAGTTGTGCCATTACTGGGGCTACAAAATCAGAGCATGTTTTGGAAAACGTGAACGCTTCGGGTCAACAGATTCCGCCTGAAGCACTAACGAAAATTGAGGGGATCCTACAAAACCAACCTAGGCCGAATCCCTTGTATGAGCCCTCAATATGAATGAAAGGAAGAAGAGAGCGCCTTCTTTGCGGTGTAAAAGGCGATAAATCATTGGTTTGTATTGTCTGCTTCCTTGGATCTGCGTAATTTTGGTCCCTCTCTAGATGTTACGGGACCAGTATAGTTCAACCATTCTATGGCTGAAAAAAGTTGATTCGGGTCGGGGATGGAACTATGTTGTGATATCTTTGGCATTAATTGGCATCTCTTCTAATTTCTTTCTTTTTATGGAAGTTTTGAATTTCTTTTAAAGAGATGATGTGACGCTTCTAACACGCGGGCAGCTCAAACCTTGGAATGAGCAAAATACCGCATACCCGCACGAAGGTCGATTTGTTCGCTTTCTTAATTTTTCTCCAAGAATCCTCTCATTGCAATGGCTACTGCGGCCCCTTCTCCAGCTGCTGCTACCGCTTGTTTGGTCGATCCATGTCTACAATCTCCAGCTGCAAAAATTCCAGCGATAGAGGACTGTAACTTCTCATCGGTAGTTATAAATCCGTTTGGATCAAGTTCCACACTTATCTTATTCAAAAATCGCGTGTTTGGAGTCAGGCCGATGAAAACAAATATACCATCGGGCCGATATTCTCGGGTTTCCCCCTTGTCTGTATGGGTGATAAGGACTTTTTCCAAGCTAGTTTCCCCAATTAATTCCTTAATTTGACTGTTCAGCCAGATATCAATCCCACCAATGCTCTTTACCTTTTCCTGAAGAGCGAGAGAAGCACGGGGCTTCCCACTCCGGATGATGATGGTGACACGTTTTGCATATTGTGTTTTAAGGAAGATCGCCTCTTCAAAAGCACTATTTCCACCTCCCACAACAAAAATTTCCCGATCCTTGTAAAAATAGCCATCACAGGTGGCACAATAGTGCAGGTTCACCCCCAAGATATTTTCATATCCAGGAACGATTAGCTGACGATATTCAGATCCTGTAGCGATTAAAACCGCAAGAGTGTGGAAAGATTTCCCTGAGGAGGTGTAAACTTTTTTATAAAGACACCCCTGAAAATTGCCATCCTCGTGACAAGGTTCGATCTTGGACACCTGCTCTGGAACCAGGATCTCCACGTTAAATCGTTCTGCCTGTTTTCGAAGGTTTTTGGCAAACTCCTCGCCTGTAATCCCTTCAGGAAATCCTGGAAAATTATCTAGTCTATTTGTAATGAATGCCTGCCCGCCAACTGTAGATTTTTCAACAACTAGGACATCATATCCGTCACGGGCTAAATAAATTGCGGCCGTTAGTCCAGAAGGACCAGCTCCAACCACAATGGCATGATAAAATTCCTTAGAGGCCTTCGTTGCGAGATCAAGCTCCTCCGCCAGTTCAAGGTTGGAAGGTTCGATAAACAGCTTTATCTGTTCATCTCTAATGATCTCAACCACAGGAATCTTTCTTTTTTCGATACCATAAACTTCTTTGTTGGCCTCGAGTACAAATTTCAGGGCATTCTCTCCTTCTACCCCTGGGATCTCTATATCAACCCAATTATAGTGAACACGCTGTTCCCCCAGATACTTTTTTATCCGACGACAATCGCGACACCAGTTCGCTCCATAGATATTTATCGTAAAGTCTTGAATAGCCATAACACGCGTTCTCCGATTGATACTAGCAATAAGTAACCGATTTTTATTTAAATTGTTTTTTTACCAATACAAATACCTTCCAAGCTTAATGAGTGATTCCTTGTGTGTGCACGGTCTACTGGCCTTCTAATTGTGTTTGAAGGCATTGACGGTTCAGGAAAGACGACCCAAATTGAACGAGTAGCAGCTCATCTGAGAACCTATCATAGTATGAAGGTTAAGGTGACTCATGAACCCAACCACAATTCCCCCTATTATCAAATGATAAAAGAAAAGGTAAAGAGACATAGGAACCAAACACTCCCGGAAGAGGAATTGGAATTATATTTGAAAGACCGTAAGTGGGATTTGGAGCATAATATCTTGCCTGCATTGGCACGAGGAGAGATCGTATTGGTAGATCGTTATTATCTCTCAAACGCAGCATATCAGGGGGCTCTTGCTGCATTTTCTCCGCTTAACATTCTCGAACGAAACGTATTCGCCAGAAAACCTGATTTGTGGATTATTTTGGATGTTTCAGTAGAAGTTGGCCAGTCTCGAATTGTCCATCGTGACAAAAAGCAAAATGAAGATATGTTGGAGTTCGCGGATTTCCAAAAACTAGTAAGAAAGAACTATTTCCAGCTGGCTAAAATGGGTCAAATTGGTCGGGTGGAATGGATTGACACTGAAACTTTAACAGAGGAGGAGCTTACTCAGAAGATTATACAGGTAATTCTTTCTCTTGTCGACAAGTAATGGTATACCGCGAAGGGCGAAGACTAATTTCAGATTAAGTCATTTCAAAAGCTTACGGGCTTGTTCCAGGTACAGATTAAGCAATTCTGCGGTACTTTCACGGAAATTTGCTATGGCCTCTTCGCTTTCTGCACGTTCTCGCAAAACGGTGGCCTGTTGGTGAATCTTAATATCATGGATTATTTTCTCAATGTCCTTCTCCAATTCGTCATCTAGTCTAAAGATTTCACTTTTCATTTTACGTAGCCGAACCAACAGCGCTTGAGCTTCCGTAAACTGTAAATTATGAACCAAAATTAAGGCCCGTACAAATAAACTTTGTACGATGACCTGCTGCGTCGTTGGTGCTATATTGCGGTCAATCCGCTTCAGGAACTGCATGGCAGTTGCAACTTGCCCCTCCTCCAAGTAGGCTTTTGCCAATTGCAAATTTCGAAAATCCCGGAGTTCGAGTTTATTTTGTAGAGAATTTTCAATGCGCTGCAGAGAGATGCGAATCTCTGAATCTAAGGTCATGATCGGGGAACTCCTTATGTTCGGGATAATTACGATCTCATTCCGGGATGGAATTGCAGTTGTATTATGCTTATACTTTTTCCCCACCTAGATAAAAAGGGCTGCCCGTATAGTTATAATTTCACCTTTTTCTGAAAATCCTGAAAAGGCAGAAAATAGTTCAAACAGATAGGAAATCGCCACCAATCCAGTAGCATGGCATTGGCAGGGAAATCTTCGATCACAGGATGGTCAGGGCGGGAGGTCGGCCCCAGCGAGTAACTTTACTTCTATCCTCCTGCGGATGCAAAAGGATTTAGTTGAAATTGTCCAATCTTATTTGACCCGCTTTATTAAATGCCAGCCATATTTAGTTTTAACAGGAATTTGCGTCATCTCGCCCTTCTTGAGGGCAAACGCTGCCTTTTCAAATTCCCTAACCGTTTTACCTCGTGTAATGAATCCGATGTTTCCGCCTTTTTTTCCACTGGAATCCAATGAATGTTCACGGGCTAATTGTTCGAAATTTGCGCCCGTATTAATCAGCTCGATTAGTTCCTCGGCCTTGGTTCTCCCTTTGACAAGTATGTGTTTTACCTGGATCTTGCTTGACATTCTGAAATCACGAAATTGAAGCTAGAGTACTTTTATCTGGGATTTTTCTGTTTAATTATGGTTTTGGGAATTTCCTCTTTGTAGGTAGGAGGTGGCTGGGATTTATCGTCTCTCGACGGAGATTTGCTTCGAATTGGTTGTGGAGGACGCTTGTTCACTATTTTCTTGGGGATCTTGGTTTTCATTCCGCGAGGCGGCTTTTTCTGTTTTCCAGGAGTTTCACTTTTTATATTATGAGGCGGTTGCCGATTTACATTCTTTTTGGATTTGAGAGTAGGTGGCAATCGCCTGATTCGATCTTTTGGGATTGGATTATCTTTGTCCGTGACGGGAGGTGGTCTGTTCACCCTATTTTTAGCTTTAGATTTAGCGGAACCAAGTGTTGTTGGATGAATTCTCCTAGAGGCGGTACCTGGAGTCTTTTCACTGATTTTAGGAGGTAATGGCTGATTCGTCACCCAATTCGTCTCTGAATTTCTCTTTCCCGTTCTAGAGGGAGGTTGTTTGGCTACAATTTCAGTTTTTGGCGGGAAAACGCTACTAGTGTTAGGTGGTTCTTTAGTTTTAAATTTCTTCTCAGATAACCTTTCATTATTTGGGATAGGGTCTTCAAGAATGATTGGGGGTGTGACATTAACAAATTCTTCTTTCCTTGATTTTTTTGGTCTAAACCCTTCCCTAGAGGGAATGAAAGGTTCCTCCTTGGGAATATCTGCGATCGAATCTTGACGTGGGGGTGGAATTCCGAATCCTTTTAGCTTCGAGGATGAATCAGGGGTTTTATGTTTGATAAATGCTGAGGAATTGGGATCAGGAGTCTTTTCTTGAATAAATTCTGAAATGGAGCCCTTGGGGATCTTATCTTTGATTTTCTTTGATTTTCTTAAACCCATTGATGCTCTACCTGATCGGACTAAACCAGTGAAAATCCTATCTAAAGTAGGTATAGTCGTATCTTTTTAAAACCTTAACGGAATATAATGGCTTTGGGAAAATTAAAAGCGAGATTATCTCCCCATCACGAAACCGACTCCAGAAATCAGGAAAAACAGTCCATATAAAACGCCAATCAGGTCATGTGAGTAGAAGTAACCCACCATTAGAAACAATGTCCCGAAAATAAAGAATGTAATTATGGCAGTCCACTCTGCACTGGGACCCCTCTGGGATTGGGCGGTAATGCGTATGAATTGGTATCGTGTGAAACTACGAATTAACAATGCGGAAGAAACAGCCAAGTAGGGGAATGCCAAAATAGAAGCCAACCCGATCGAGAGGGTTGCCGTTTCATTCCCCGGAAGAACATTGATAACAAACGAAAGCATGGAATTTCGTCCGAGGGGGAACATAGGCGCAACAAAGAGCACTAACAAAGGAATGATATTAGCTAGCGAGAGGAAATAAATTTCATTCAGCGTGGCCTTATGATCTAGATAAAAAAACATACGTAAAAAGTAGAATATTGTGACTGTCGCGTAAAGGGTTAAAAACAACAAATCCAAGGCAGTTTCGTCTTGTTGTTGTATAAAAAAGAACACAGTGGCCGAAATCCCTAGTAAAAAAGCAAAGGAGGCGAGTGTGTGACGTGCGGCCATGGCATTATCATCTATTTGGGTATTCTGGATCAATCTTCGATAGTGCGGGTTAAATCAAATATATTCTTGACTAATAAAATACCTACGTTTACCAAACTGGGCAGTCACCAGCTTGAGTCCGCTTTCATCTAGACAGAAACCAGACCCAATATAATGGATTTCTTATTGAAGTCATCCTGTGCTGACAGCATTTCACCTTCCCTTGTTATATGATTTGATTATCTGGGCATACTGCCGTCCTGACACTCGAATAGCGGAAGAAGAGGAGAGGTGTTTGTTACATCGAGAGCAGGCTCCAGCTACTGCGATCCATTTCTGGAATTCATTGCCATGAGCAGGATATCTGCAGTGTGGACAGATCACCACTTCTTTGTGATCTTCTATTGGAAACTCATAACAAAAGATACATCTAAAATCATCTTTGCTAATATTTCTTCCCATAGGGACATATTTAGACAAATTTGTTCTTGTTACTTTCGCCATACTCTGTTGGGCAGTCTGTACCTGTAATCCGGGAGCCACACGGACATCCCGACGGATATTTTGGGTTCGAGAAGCAGCACTTCGAGTGTTTGATGATAATCTGGGCTGTGGGGAGCGCCGTTCTGATATTGATCTACGATCTCTTGATGATCTCGGCCGTATCGTCCGAGAAGAGGTCTGTCGGGTACGAGGAACCCGTTTAAACGGAACAAGAACAATTTTCATTATATAATGTTGAATAAATAAACCCAAACTTAAGATACAAAACAGTAAGCCCCCAAATTCAATTAATCCCTGTTCAATCCAATAGAGGAAGAATATGATGACCAAGGAAAAATTATGGACAATCACCGCTTCGTTCGGAAATGGACGTCGATTTATAAAAAATTTAGGATACTGGCCAATATAATAACGGCGAAGAAGTATAAGTAGCGCTCCCATTGATGGGATCACGATAATTAAACCAAAGAGGTTCCAGAAAATACTTACGCCACCCAAATTTAGAAAACTTAAATCTAACGATATATCGAAAAGAGAAGTTTGGAGCATATCATTAATCCCAAAGGAAGCCAAGTGGGCCAAGAGGCTTCCTCCCACCCCTATCAGAGTAGGAATCACAAGGAAGGTCGCAGAAGCTAACGGCGCGTTATATGACCTAAAATAACGCCATTCGTCTACCAGTTTTATCAGGAGAAGACTAACAAAGGTGAGAAAGAAAAATGTTAAAGCGACGTTCTGAGGTTGACCGATGACCAGAGAAAGAATGCCGAAGACAAATCCAATGACAAACACAACAATGTAGGTATTCCGTTTGATCACTCGATGTCCACGACCTCAATCATTCTGAACTCCATTATTCGTGGTCATATTCCAGAAACATCGTTTTACCTTCTGCCAACGGTAACAAGGTTTGGATCATCTGAGGAAGGCTTTCTAAGGGACAGTTCAAAACTCGGAAGCTTGGCTCCTCCCACGTCCGTAGGTCCTTCCTTAATCGAAAAATCTTGAATCCATACGAGGAAGAGGAAATTTCGGTCGGATCAATAACCAAAGCAATGGGAGCCGCCAAATGAGAACCTTGACTGCCAAGCCTTTGATAACGTACCTGGGTTTGAAAATCCGTTTTACTCATGAAAGGGGAATAGGATGGATGAGAATGGTACCACCCGAGTATTCGGTGTCCTGCCTTCACTGCATCCTCATAAACTTTCACCATGCTTTGCGGATCTTGGATTTGTGCGTTGACATTTGTACCGTGTCCAATTGGATAGGCATCCGTAACCACCAAGCATGTTAAAGGAGTGTTTGGATGTTCCACATGTCCCGTAAGAAGGCCAATGACCTCTACCCATTCAGAGCGGGGAAGAGAATCATTAGCATACTTTAAAGCATGAAGCGCCAGCTTTAGATATGCCTTAAGGTTAAGTTTCACCCGAGGTGGCTCATGAAGTTCACCTAAATCAATGTCCAAATCAGTTACAACATCATCTCTCCTGTGTTTTGTATCCGTCCGCGTAGCGGGAGGAGATCGATCTTCATCGGAATGGAGGGTCATGACGGAAGGTGTTCTATGATGCGATCCCTTAGATAACGCCCGTTCCAGTGATTTATCAGGGGTAGAGACTTTCAATGTGATAGTTGACAATTTGGGGTCGAACATCAATGATACGTCTCGCAGGAAGAATTCAAAGGTACTAGGACCATGGCCTCTACGTCTTGGTTCTTTATCTATGATTTTTCACCTTTTTCCGGAACAGTTGCTACCATTTCTTGTTGGCATATTTCTTTGTAATCTCTTGGGCTTTTTTCTTAAACTTCTCAGGACTATTCAAATACTCCACAGCGGCCTTCTTATTGAAAACATCCCTAGGGTTGGTATATGCCGCATCCACATCCAACATTGCAAGAATCGAATGAATCACCGTGGTAATATTTTTGGAAGGGGACCACCCATCGGGCCGTCCAACTAGATCGGGGTCAATGAGAGCCAAACAGATATTCCGTTTCCCCTTATATTCATCAGGCTTAGGCCAAAAATTGGGATGCCAGATTGGAGTATGTAAACGGACGAATGGGGGAATATAGGGATAATTTCCTCCGAACTTGATTTCGAGCTTGAATTTGCCCTTGCTGTACGGGGTTCCTTTCGGGCCTTCAAGGAGCAGGGCTAGGTGCTCAACAGATTTTTTTGGTCCCGGGAAAGCTTTCAGCTGTTTTATTGTCCCGCTTTTGTACAGCTTCTTCAGCTGATTATAATCTTTGGAGATGCGTTTTATTCGAATTGAAATTGTGGTAAACCTCCTATTTGTACTGTAAATTCAAATATATTTCGGGGACATTCTCAAACCCCGTTACTAATACGGATTCGTGATTTCGAATGTTGAGATCCTCGAGGGATAAATCTAAGGAGATTTCATCTACTTCCGAGGAATCGATTCGAAAAACTGTTGGAGGAAATTCAGAATCGAAAGAGATTTTCTTCTTGTTAGCAATAAAATCAATGACCTTACGAACAGAATGGCTTGGTTTTGTTCGAATTCGATACAAGGGAGACCTACGAGGCCCACACAATTCACATTCTTGATTTCGAGGTTTAGGAATTTCGTAAAACTTCCCCGTTAGGCCGTTGTATATTATGTAGTTTAGCTGGAGCGTTCCAAGTTTCTGCTCATCAGAAGGTGTACGTAAATGATGAAGAATCTTAACCGCTTCTTGAGACTGGATTGAAGCGACAACTGTGTTTATGGTGATCACTGTTGGTTCGTGGTTATCGATGATTTGAATGATCTGATCTACTGTGAATGGATTTACACCTGGGAAATGCTCTTGAAGAAGAGAGTTTGCGTAAGCTTGAACTTCCTTTATTTCGTCTATGTGCAAGATGTCGGCATTTCGACCATGGTCTTGTTCAAATTTTAGTTGCCCCTTCAATATACAATGGGCAGGACGACGAGGAACACCCACTAAAGTACAAGCACCTAGTTGATCCTGTTCCCGTTCAGTCAAAGGATCACATTCCAAGCAAGCGTTGTGGAATGGCCATACAACATAGATATGGCCATTGTAGGCGGCGGTGCCTGCATCTATCAATGGTTTTCTGAAGTGGATCGCACGACGATTAAGCTCCGATCGCGCCTCAATAGAATCTAATCCAGCAACAAACAGATCAGCTTCGCAATAAAGCTGAGGAGCGAGGTCTTGCAGCGCCATATGATATCCTTCAACTTGAATGAAGGGATTTAACTTACGAAGCTGTTTGGCTGCGTATTCGGCTTTGGAGCTCCCTTCTGGTGCGCCAACAAAGAGAACCTGCCTATTAAGATTCGAGTACTCGATTGTGTCAAGATCCACAAGGATGAGCCTGCCTACTCCTACCATCGCGAGGTTTTTCGCGATTTCCACTCCGAGACCTCCGATTCCTGCGAGGAGAACCGTGCTCTGTTTCAATAACTCCTGGTTCCAGCCGGGAAGCCGGAATTGCCTATCAAAGCGTTGTTTTTCCTCATCCGAAAGGAGTTCACTTGTGAAATTCGACCGTTGGCTCATCTGTTGTTCCCTACGCAATTAACCTGCGGTTGATACAGGAATGATCAAACATTCTAGACCGTCTTCGATTTCGTAGTTGCCTAATATGTCATCTGGATCCAGTGTTCTCCCAGAAATAGATAAATGAAAATCCTGGGGATCAAGACCAAAGATCTGGCCAACTGTTATGGTGAGTTCTCGAACTGGCATTTCTGAATCAACCATGAGTTTTTCGAGCTTCTCACCAGGACCAATCGTCGAGCGAAAATACAGATTTACACGGACGCCATGAGGAATTTTGGAGCTGGCTGGAGTTTTAGAATCAATTCCAGGAGAAGGAGCTGGTTTAGGAGTTTCGGTATCATCTTCTGCCAAGTCTTCCATATCATCGAAGTCTTCATTTTCTTCTAGGGGTTTACGTTCTTCATTTTCAGACATGTAATCACCTTTCCAACTAAATAAGGTTGGGTACATGTATCTAAGAGAACGGAGAGTGAAGTACACTTTAAACCTTCCTATTTAGAAGTGAATGGTTTTTTGATGGAATCATGGGAGGATATTGGTTTCTCTTGGACGGATCCATAGTGGAAGATAAAGAGAAAAAAAACACAGAATGAGGTCGGTAAAAACCTCATCCGGCTGTACTATGGGGGATTAACAGGATTTCATCCCCGTTATTAATCCCATAATCTCCGATTGGAGCAGACTCATCCAACGTACGTCCCGCGTGAGACAGGTGGAAGTCATCGGGATTCAACCCGAAAATGTTAGCTAACGTGTCACGAACGTCGCGAACAGGGGTATTTTCACCAACCGAGAGCTTTTCGGTTCGTTCAGGGCCCACTGTAGATTTAAAAAAAACATTCTTTCGTGGACCAGCACCAGTAGCAGATACAGGTGTTTTAGATTGGGCTGGAGTTTTGGATTTAACTTGAGTTTGCCCTTCCTCAAGATCAAAGTCTAAATCTTCAAAGTCACTCATTTTTGTTCACTTTTTTTGCCTTTTTGAGGGTTTCAACTTGTATATGAAACTTGAGTAATATACGTAACATACACTTTATAAGCCTTACGAAATATACGTAACGTAAGAAAACTATATATAGCTAAAACCGAGGAATGAACCCAGAATTGGTGACTTCCGCCTGATGTGATGTTCAAGTGCCCACAGATGCTCATAACGTCAAAATATCGGATAAGGCTTGGCAGCTACTACGCTGGGCAAAACATGAGCTGGATGTAAAGTCATACAGCGATGTTATTATTACACTGGATGAACAGATCACAAATAGCAGGAAAAAACTAGAGGAATCGCTA
Organism: Candidatus Heimdallarchaeota archaeon; assembly: GCA_048881705.1. GTDB lineage: Archaea > Asgardarchaeota > Heimdallarchaeia > Hodarchaeales > Hodarchaeaceae > Hodarchaeum. The sequence goes on from JBHLSH010000057.1 coordinate 12,090, forward strand.
AAAACATTCGATGTGGAGAGACATCGGATCCAGACTAAAACCCCTGAAGATTCTGGACTGAGAGCCTCTCCTGGTCCAAAAACCATTTTATTGCAAACGGACGCACGGAGAATTCTAAATCGATTAAAATTGGAAAGTGACAGAGCAGATTACACATTTTCTGATGCTATCGACTTTCTTGTAGGAATTAGTGGGATCGAGATACCAGAAAGACTCAAAAAATAAACTCATGTCATATGATGCCTCATTTCTTTCTGAGGGGGGTGTCGTGAGGATATAGGATTTGGGAACGGAATAATTTGTTGAAAAATCGCTGTTTCAACAAAGTAAAAATTCTCTGTGGTAACAAATAAATAGGAAGTTTCGACAAAGATAGGGAACCGCTAAAGATGGAGTACCCGACCTTTATCCGATTTACCCTCAATATTAAACGGAGAGTGCCCATTTGGATCGTTATCCCAGTCATTTTAGCTGCCATTCTGCCAATCCCGTCTGATTCTTCCCTATTGACCACCGATCCCTCTTTTTCCCGATCTTCGCAAAATTCCGCCTTTCCCAAGGAGACATCTCCACAGAGGAAGATCCAGCAACAAGGGGCGCAAGGTTTTGGTGATCCAATAGTAGCGATTTCGGATATCCGCGGTAACATCCAAAGCCTTGAATTTTCCCCCAGTGGGAGGTTTCTTGCGGTCGGTGGTCTTAATCCGGGTGCGGGGGGAGTCTGGGTCTGGGATGTTTCCCAAGGTGTCTTGCAATGGTTTAACGATCAGGCCCATCTTTCACTAACGAAATCCGTCGCTTTTTCTCCGGATGAAAAGGTTCTTGCCTCAGTTGGCCACCGGGGGGGTATCGGATTGTGGAACATTTCGGATGGCACCAGAATCACGCTGTTCCCTGAATCAACGAATTACAATTTTCAGCATCTTTTGTTTTCTCCGGATGGCACAGAACTCATTGGAAGTAGTAATGTCGGTTTTCTATATTCAGATGAAGCATATCTAACTTTTTGGAATGTCTCCTCAGGAGAGCTTACAAAAGCGGTGATGCTCTCGTCTGGTCCCTCAGAGGATATGGCACTTTCTCCTAATGGTTCTCTTTTGGCAACGGGGAGTAAAACAGGTATCTATAGGGTATCTGTTTGGGATCTGACCACACCTGAGCCTGAACTCGTTCTTACATTCTCAGGGGAACGCTATACAACAACGGGAAGTTTGGATTTCTCGCCAGATGGTACTCTCTTAGTATCAGGGGGTAGCGATGGAATCCTTAATATTTGGAACCTGACGAGTAGGACAGAAATCCCCGGATCCCCAGTAATTGGCCATGACCTTGGGATGACATCCGTGAAGTTTTCGCCACAGGGAAGTATATTGGTCTCCGCTGAAGGAGGAGGGACCGGTACCAAACAGATTAAATTCTGGGATACTACGACCTGGGAGAATTTTCACACCATTTCAGTAGAGACAGGTGCGCAATATCTGGCGTTCCATCCATCAGGAAATATTCTCGCCGTGAATGACTTTAGACTTGGAATTGTTTTTAGGAGTGTCGTTAGAAATCAAGCACAGGTTCAAAGACTGACATACCACACCAGTCAGGTCACTTCATTAACATTCGGCTTCAATGATTTAATATTGGCCTCAGCGGACAGTAGTGCCAATATTCAACTCTGGAATGCATCAAACCAGCAGGCCTTGGAAAATTTCAAGGGTTCACCACCCACCATTCTTGGTACATCCATTACACGTTCAGCCGATGGGCAATGGCTGGCGTCGGGGAGTAGTGATCAAATCATTCGCTTCTGGAATGTATCTACTGGGCAAGTCCAGTACACCTTGAGTGAGCATGAAACGAGTGTGATTTCTGTGGCATTTTCTCCCGATGGGCAATGGTTGGCCTCGGGAGATGATAAAGGAATGATTAAACTCTGGAACGTGACAAGTCCTACAAATTTTACGGTTCATCTCAATTTAACAGGGCATTTCTCTGCGGTAACTAGCCTTCAATTTTCCCCCGATAATCGTTTCTTGGCGAGTGGAAGTCATGCCTCGAGTATCTTCCTATGGAATCTTACCACTGGGAAAATTATAGCATCCCTACCTGGCCATAAAGATCGCGTCACATCAGTAGCGTTCGCACCTGACGGGACAAAGCTGATTTCAGCCAGCTGGGATGGAACTGTGAAAATATGGGCTATTCCAAGTGGGGCGATAAGTGGAGTTGAATTAGCGCATCCTGATGCTGTCAATACGCTTGATTACTCCCAAGATGGAAAATTAATCGCATCAGGGGGAAGCAATGGCATAGTTCGCATATGGAATGCCACTACTGGTCTTTTACTAACCAGTTTTCATGATCAAGCACAGGAGATTCTCGCCCTGGCCTTTTCCCCTGATACAACTCTATTGGCTGCCGCAGGACGGGAGTTAGACGTTTTCCTGTATGACCTTGATCCACTCCCACTAGATACGGATAGGGATTCAATGGACAACCCTTGGGAGACAACCCATGGAATGGATCCCCTGAATTTCTGGGATGCATTTGATGATTCCGATGCTGATGGACTGATGAATACTATGGAATATTGGCTCGACACGAATCCACGCGAGCCTGATAGCGATTCCGATGGCATTCCTGATTTCTGGGAGTACATTTATCGCTCTGATCCATCCACCCCTGATGAGGACCAGGATGTCGATCACGATGAGATTCCAAACCTCTATGAATACCAGATGGGATTGAACAGCTTCATTAACGATAGTTGGAAAGATCTCGATGGAGATAGCTTAACCAACCTTGAGGAGGCTGAATTTGGGAGCTGGGCAAACCGATCAGACAGTGATTTTGACGAGATGCCTGACTGGTATGAGTATCAGGCGGGGGGTGTATGGTTTGGTGTAAACTTTTTCCCAAATTTGGATCCATTAGTGAATGATTCTCAAGGAGACCTAGATAGGGATGGGATGCCAAACCTGTATGAGTACCTATATGGGTTAAAAGCATGGGTCCCTGGTGATGCGCTCACAGATTCCGATAACGATGGGATTAATAATTTGGCAGAATATCGAGCCGGCACCAATCCTCGCGATTTTTGGAGCGTCCCTGTGGAAAGCAGAAGTATCCCTCATCTGCTCATTACTGCCCTCATTATTATTTTCCTGCTAAGTAATTTGGTTTACTTTCAAGGGAAACGCCTGCTACGAAAGCGCTACATCAGAAAATTCGGCGCCCCTGATTACGCAGCAGCCAAACGGGTACAAGAGGCCAATCTTCCAAATTATAGGTCATTGTTACAAGCCCAAGAACAGGCTGATAAAACGTTAACAGAAGCCACGTCGCTCTATTATCAGGGTGAGGAGGAAGTAGCAACGGAAAAATTCATTCAAGCTTCTGAGGTGAGCCGACACCTCGGATATCTTCGGGTAATGCTTGAAGCAGATTTACGGGTAGTGTTGATTGCCAAGGAATCAGGGACTTTAAATGCCAATCATGTTGTCTTCCAACGTATTCCCCCGCTCCCATTGGATAACCCCTATACAACGGCGCTAATTCAGATGCTATCGGCAGTTCGGGAGGAACTCAACGACAATTGGGGTGCGGCAGAAAAGTTCTGGAACGAGGCGTTGCCCTCCGAGAGGTTAAGCCATGATTTTAGAACGACGTGTCAAGGCGCCTTGGTAGAATCGGCTTTCCGAACTTGGTTTTACAACCAGTCTAGTAAGAATCACGACCAAGTCCTTAGACGCCTAGAAGAATGGAAACAGTTGAGTGAGGCCAATGACCGTCCTGGGAGCTTGTGTCCATACTTCCTCTTTCAGGCCCGTTTTGCATTAGCTTCTTATGACTTTGAGGAAGTAGACACCTGGTTACAGAAATGTATCGAGGTAGCAAAGACCACAGGATTACATCACTATCTACGGAGGGCCGAAGAAGCAAAAGGGGAACTAGTTCACCACAAAAAACGGATCGAAACCTTGGCTGAGGCAGAAAGGCTCCTCTCCCCCGAAGAAGCGGGAAAATTGGTGCAGCAATATCTTCAAAGAGCAATCCAGATCAAAGTAGATTATAAATCCTAAAAAAGCAGGGAAACTCATAGACAATGTCCCTTTTCAGCCACCCAATGATTTGGTTGACCTTATGATACCTCGAATCGAGCGTCAAAGCTCCACGTACCGATTTGTTAAGGATGGAGCAGTTGGTGGTAGAATTTCCATTCTCCAAGAGAAGTCATTCTAATTATTTGGAAAATCCTTATGATAGCAAATAATGTGAAAGGTTGAATCGTTTTCTGGAACCAAAGATAAGAGGTACCCGCTGTTGATCCAATTCGCTATCGACATCAAATGGAGAGAGTCTATTGGGATCTTTATCCTGATTATTTTGGCTTTCAGCTTTCGAATCCCATTTAATTCATCTTTACTGAGTGAAAACTCCTCCCTTTCCCGATCTACGCGCATTTCTAGCTCATTTATGGGGGAAAAACCATCGCTCAAGATTCACCAACAAGGGGGACAGGATTTTGGTTCTTTGATCAATACTGCCCGTTTCTCCCATAGCGTAAGATGCCTGGAGTTCTCCCCCAGTGGGAAATTTTTTGCCGCGGGTGGCTCTGCCCACTTACGTACAAGCTCTGGGAGCATATCGCTTTACAATTTTTTGCAGGGCATCTTATTGTGGAGTAATTTGGCGGTTCATCTCTCTCAAACGGAATCACTCGCGTTTTCTCCAGATGAAAGGATTCTTGCTACTGTTGGAAGACTTGGAGGGATGAAACTGTGGAATGTTTCGGATGGCACACAGATCTCTGTTTTCCCTGACGCAGAAAATCGTAGTTTTGAACACCTTCTGTTTTCACGGGATGGAACGGAAATCATTGCAAGTACGAGAGTTGAAGGAATAAGGGGGCAATATGAGCAGGGATTTCTATCTTTTTGGAATGTTTCCTCAGGAGAGATGAAAAGCGAGGTTGAGCTACCTTATGGTGCGTCACGGGACATAGCACTTTCCCCCAATGGCTCGCTTCTAGCCACTGGGAGTAACGAGCACGCGTCAGAAGGACAAAAGGTGTCTGTGTGGGATCTCTCCACACCGGAACTTGAGCTAGTTCACACATTTTCAGCACAAGGCACTGAAACTGTGCGAACCTTAGATTTCTCACCAGATGGAACCCTAGTTGCATTAGGGGTTTGGGATGGGAACGTTCGCATTTGGAACCTGACGAGTGGAACCGAAATCATTGAATCCCCATTAAGCCATGATCTCTCTACCGGCATATTAGTTTCTGTTAAGTTTTCGCCACAGGGCACAACACTGGTCTCGGCAGCAGGAGATGATGTTGTTGGTACGCGAGAGATCAAATTCTGGGATACTACGACCTGGGAAAATTTTCACACAATCATATTAGAGAGAGATGCCCCATTTCTTGCGTTCACGCCCTCAGGCGATATTCTAGCCGTGGGTAGCTATGAACAAGGAGTTGATTTCAGAAAAGCTGCCAGGAGCCAGGTACAGTTTCAGAGACTAATACACCACACTAGCCCTGTGACTTCATTAGCTTTCGGATCCAATGGTTTGATATTGGTCTCCACAGACAGTAATTCGAACATTCAATTCTGGAATGTGTCAAACCAGCAAACATTGGTAAATTTCACAGGTTCGCCACCAACTGTTCTTGGGACATCCGTAGCACTTTCTGCTGGCCGACAATGGCTGGTCTCAGGAAGCAGTGACAATATCATTCGCTTCTGGAACATATCTAACGGTCAACTCCAGTACTCGTTAACTGGTCATGAAACTAGCGTACTTTCCGTCGCGTTCTCTCCCAATGGGCAGTGGTTGGCCTCGGGAGACGACAAAGGGATGATCAAACTCTGGAACGTGACGAATCCTACGAATTTTACGGTTCATTTCAATCTGACGGGTCATTTCTCCGCTGTAACCAGTATTCAATTTTCGCCTGATAGTCGTCTATTGGCCAGTGGGAGTGCGCAATCAAGTATCCTTGTATGGAATCTCACCACGGGGAAAACTATAGCATCATTACTGGGCCACAAGAACCGTATCACATCGATGGTGTTTGCTCCTGATGGAAAAAGCTTAGTTTCAGCTAGTTGGGATGGAACTGCAAAAATATGGGATATCCCAGGTGCAACGTTAAGTGAAGTCGAATTGCTGCATCCTGGTCCAGTTAATGCGCTTGAATACTCCCGAGATGGAAATTTAATTGCATCAGCGGGGAGTGATGGAGTAGTCCGCTTATGGGAGGCCACCTCTGGTAATTTACTTAGTTCTCTCCGCGATCAAACTCGAGAAATTTTCTCTTTGGCCTTTTCTTTTGACACAACTCAATTGGCTGCTGCAGGTGGTGACTTGGATGTCTTCCTTTATGATCTAGATCCGCTTCCTTTAGATACCGATGGGGATGGTATGAGTAATCCTTGGGAGACCACATATGGTTTGGATCCCCTGGATTTCTGGGATGCATTTGCTGATCCCGATGGCGATGGGCTGATGAATAATATAGAACATTGGCTTCTTACTAACCCAAACAGCGCTGATAGCGATAATGATAGCATTCCGGATCTTTGGGAACACCTTTATCATTCTGATCCAACAACCAATGATGGAAACCAAGATGTGGATCAAGACGGGCTTTCAAACTTGTATGAATACCAGATGGGATTAAACAGCTTCATTAACGATAGCAGGATGGATTTGGATGGGGATGGATTGACCAACCTTATCGAACAGGACTTTGGGAGCTGGGCTAACCAAACCGATAGTGATTTTGATGGGATGCCTGACTGGTACGAGTATCAGGCAGGGGGTGTATGGATAGGTGACAATTTTTACCCACGTTTGAATCCGTTGCAGAATGATTCACAGGAAGACCTAGATCGGGATGGGATGCCAAACCTGTATGAGTATCTTCATGAGTTTAAAGCGTGGGTCTCGGACGACGCACTCATAGACTCAGATAACGATGGGATTAATAATCTGGCAGAGTATCGAGCCGGCACCAATCCAAGGGATTTTTGGAGTGTACCGCTGGTAAGTGGAAGTATCCCTCATCTCCTCTTCATTATTGTCATTATTATCTTTATAATAGGTAATTTGGCGTACTTTCAAGGAAGACCCCTGCTGCAGAGGCGCTACTTACGAAAATTCGACGCCCCTGACTACCCAACGGCCAAACGGGTTCAACAAGCCAACCTTCCAAATTATGCGGCCCTATTACAAGCCCAAGAAGAGGTCGCCAAAATATTAACAGCTGCTGCATCGTTCTATTATCAGGGGGAGTCTCTGCTCGCGACAGAAAAATTCATTCAAGCTTCTGAGGCCAGCCAACACCTAGGATATCTTCGAGGAATGGTTGAAGCAGATTTACGGGTAGTGTTGATTGCCAAGGAATCAGGGACTTTGGCTGCCGATCATGCTGTCTTCCAACGCATTCCACCGATCCCATCTGATGACCCTTATACGGCCGCGTTAACCCACATGCTATTGGCTGTCAGGGAAGAAGTCAACGACAATTGGGGCGCGGCGGAGCATTTCTGGCACGACGCGTTACTCTCCGATCAGTTGAGGCATGATTTTAGAACGGCATGTCAAGCTGCTTTAGTAGAATCCGCCTTTCGAACCTGGTTTTACGACCAGTCCAATAAGAATCACAACCGAATCCTGAAGCGTTTGGAAGAGTGGCAATTGTTAAGTGAGGCCAGTAACCGGCCAGGGAGTTTGTGTCCCGTCTTCCTGTTCCAGGCGCGTTTTGCGTTAGCCCAATATGATTTTAAAGAAGTAGATAAATGGTTACAGGAATGTATGGAGTTAGCCGAGACAACGGGCGTAACCCACTATCTGAAGCAAGCTGAGAAAGCGAAAGAGGAACTTGTTCACCACAAAGAGCGGATTGAGACCTTGATAGCAGCAGAAAGACTCCTTTCCCCTGAGGAACAAGGAAAACTGGTTCAACAATATGTTCGGAGAGCGATTCTAATCAAAGAGGATTACACATCTCAAAAACCATAACTAAGAAATCTTGTTCATAATTTCATTTAATAGCTACTCCTACTATCTCTTTGGCGTCGTGATCGTACGGAGCACCCTGTAAATCACCATAGATAGAAACTTCGGAAAATCCCGCATTGACTAGCAGGGTTCTTAGGTCTGTTCCAGAATATAATCTATGATCCACTTCGAATTCCTTTTTAAGATTGTTCGGATCGTTGGTGTCGATTAAGAGCCAACGGTTATACATCCAACCCCAATCCTTCGTTGCTTTACGTTCAACTAGCCAGAATACGCCAGGTTCATATTCACGCCACTCACGCTCTTTAAAAATTCGTGCGAGAACCTCTTTCCCCATCATCTCCATCAAGAACTTTCCACCAGGTTTAAGAGATGTGTAAACATTTTTTAAAACCTGTTCATCTTCTTTTGGATCTCTAAAATAGCTAAAGGAAGTAGAGAGGTTTAACACCAAATCGAAGCTGTTGGGCTTGACGAATTCTCGCATGTCAGCTTGAATAAACTCAATGGAAAGAGATTCTTCCTTTGCACGTTTTATTGCTTCATCAAGATAGGATTTCGTTCTATCGATCCCGGTAACTTGAAAGCCTCTCCGGCCAAGCTCGAGAGAATGCCTCCCTGGACCACAACACAGATCGAGTACCTGACAAGGTGTTTGAATGTCAAGAAGGGAAAGAATTTGATCGACCTGTTCTGGGGCCAATTCCCATTGACGGGGTATAAACATTACAGGCCCAAATGTCTCCCAAAAATCCTCTTCTTCGTGCCATACAGACCGTCTATCTTGATTATTCATTGCAGATTTTCCTTCCACGGATCATAAATCGTTTCCAATTGTACCAAGCTGAGTTTGGGGTTACCAGATTAGAATATGTGAATAAACCTCAAAATACAGGTTAGTTAGAGGAATGAAGGTTTGAGATTTAATAAAGAACACGCTTTTGGTATTGGTCTGCAAGTGAGGATAATTCCCGCTTAATATCGTTTAAAATATGGATAAATACCGCGGGCCTTCGGTTTAACATATGGTATCTCTATCCCAGCCTCTTAGAACAGGAACAGTAAACCTTTCTACTTCACGCGTGACTATTGAAACTTATGAAACCACTGATTTTTCCTTCACGGGATTGTTGGGGGGAGTTGGATTGGCAGCAACGGTACTTCTTAAGGAAATTCCGGCCCAAACGGATCCCTTGGGTGAAGATAACATTCTAGGATTTTGTACAGGATTACTATCTGGAACAAACATCCCGTTTTCGGGTAGATTTACCATTGTTGGAAAATCTCCTCTTACTGGTACCTGGGGAGAGTCGAACGTAGGGGGAAAGTTTGGGCCCGAACTCAGGCGTGCGGGATGGGACATTCTCTTTTTTAAAGGACAAGCGCCAGAACTATCGATTGTCACTGTAATAGATGATGATATTGCAATAATTCCAGTGCCTGAACTTCAAGGACTCGATTGTGTGGAAACAGAGGGGAAACTTAAGGAAAAATATGGGAGACGAACCGAAGCTGCAACTATCGGGCTGGCTGGAGAAAAAAAAGTTTTGATCTCGGGAATAGTTACGGATAAGGGGAGAATCGCCGCTCGTAGTGGAATGGGGGCAGTCATGGGGGCCAAAAACCTGAAGGCAATTGTGGTAAGAGGAACCGAGAAAATAACGGTAGCGAAACCTAAGAAACTTAAAGAACTCCGATCTCTAGTCAACAAACGAATCAAAAAGGGGCCAAATTTCCTACTTCGGCCCGGATTGCGTGCAGCAACACGGTTTGCGCCTTGGTTACGTAGGTTGGGAGTTAAAAACTATGGATCCCTGGGACCGAATACTTTGGTGATGGAAACTTATAAGCGGTGGGGTACTTCCGCAGGGACAGCGATACTGGTAGAAACAGGTGGTTGTACCGTTAAAAATTGGCAGGGCTCACATAAGGACTTTCCCCTTTCCAAAAGTCTCGAACTGACCTCTGATAATGTCACCCAGTATCAAAACAAGAGATACGCTTGTCATAGCTGTCCATTAGCCTGTGGAGGGATTGTACATTATCATGACGAAAGGTATACTATTCCAGAATCTCACAGGCCCGAATTTGAAACACTAGCAATGCTAGGCCCTAATATACTGAATGAGGATCTTGGAACCATTATTAAATTGAACGATGATTGTAATCGGCAAGGTCTTGATACTATTGCAGTCGGCAGCCTTTTGGGGTTTGTTATAGAGGCTTTTGAGAGGGGAATCATTAGAAATGATGATTTGGGAGGCCTATCCCCATCCTGGGGTTCTCCGCACGATTTGGTTGATCTTGTGGGATTAATTACTAGACGGGAAGGGATTGGGAATATTTTGGCGGATGGTGTGGGACGAGCTGCTGCTCAGTTCGGTGGGGAAGAGCTGGCGGTGCATATCCGAAATCAGGCTTTTCCAGCACATGATCCAAGGTTCAATCGTTGGCAACTTCTTTCCTATAAGCTAGCAGCAGCTCCAGGGAGACATAATCCGTTCCAAGAACTTTATGTCGATATGTCCCGATTTGATGATATGTTTCCAGAATTAGATCGTGATCACCGAGTCCCAAACTTTTACTGCTATCATCAGACCATTTCTTCGCTTGGAATTTGTCAATTCGGTCTCTTAATGGGACATTATCCAGCGTTAGAATTCTTAAATTTCACCACAGGACTTGATCTCTCAATTGAGGAATTCATCGCGGTGGGTGAGCGAATTACTACCTTAAAACATATGTTCAATCTGCGTGAAGAGGTAAATCCTCTTAAATCTCCTATACCGTCCCGTTTATTGTCACCTACCTTAAGCGGCCCAAATCGAAAAACCTTTTTGACGGATGATGGGCTTTATGACCGGTTTTTAGAGCGTCTAAGATGGCATCCTATAACCACCCAGCCAGATCCTGACCACTTAAAGGAGCTGGGATTAGACAAAATGCTTATAGATATTTAATTTGTATAAATCTTGAAGCTAAATAAAGCGAGAAGATGTGGTATGGGCGAATCGGAAGCAATAGAAGCAATTAAAAAGATGTTAAACAATTTTACACATGAGAAAGCAAAAAAACGATTCAGAAAATGGAACAAGGTGATGGCTTGGGAGTTTACTGACCTTGGGAAAACTTTTCATTCCACAATAACCGCAGGTGAACCTAGCTCACCAGTAGAAGGAGCCCCGGAAAAAATAGACATCAAGATTATAACGGATTCAATTACATGGGCTGGCATTCTCAACGGAGAGATTTCTGGAATGAAGGCCTATACAGGGAAAAAGCTTGATGTTAAGGGAAAGATGACAGATTTACTTAAACTACAAAAAGTAATGAAGGATTTAGAGTAGTAGGGGGAAATATAAGAGGTTTTTGGTAGTTTTCATTTATATAAAGGGATCAGAATCTTGGGGATGGAAAAGGCAAAGGAAGCTGGATTCTCTAAGTTATTTTATGGAACCCTCAATAGATGGATCAGTAATCCAGGCCAAACCCAGATTTATGAAGAAAAAAAAAGGGGGGGGAGGGAGTCGGCAGGAATTTTTCCTCAAACCTTATGCGCGTAGAAGAGGACAGACAAAGTACACGCCCGTGGATGCGATTGTCAAATGCCCGAGCGATAGGTGTTCAAGAACAGCGTCATCACTAGTTAGCTCAAAGTCTACAACACCATCGTTATCGGCATCATGAATCGATAACCCTTTTTCTGTGAAAAACACAGCTTGTACCCACCAACGGCCACCGTTATAGTCCGTTTCATAGGGGGCTGCTTCCGCCACAGGTCTTTGTCCTTCAATTTCCATAAAGACGTATATCTTATCAACCGAATCGGGGTTCTTTGGGGCTTTGAAGAAAGCTTTGGTGTCTATTGTATCCCAAATCGTGTCATCAGCCCATATGAACTCTTCCGCTCGCTGTGCAGGTGCCGCAGCTACCATTGGCACAGATAAAGCCAGAAGCAGTCCTATCGTTCCCAAAACTAGAGCATAATTTTTCTTTTTCATTGTTTCATCTCCAATGCTCTAATAGTCGCAATAGCCAACAATATGATATATATTCGATGAACTTGAAGTTCATCGAATGCCACCTTTCAAGTTCCTATGCGACATTGAACATGGGTCCCTGGACTGACGTCCGATCAAGAGAGTACCCTATAACGCACGTCCATGGTGCAATCTATTGTACCGACCTTTTCTAAGACTCCTACCCAAGAGGGAATTTTAGCAAATACCACCAGAAGGTTTCTAAGGATTTCTAAGAATCAGAAAGATAACCGCAACAGAGAAAGACGAAGCTAGACGGCAATGAAATGTTCAACGTTGAGAGGATTTTTCTTTAATGAAGGATTTAATAGGCTGGAGATCAGTTTATGACATCTGACACAGAGATCAAGGTAAAATTATGCCAGACAATGAAGGAACTTTACCGAGAGAAAATCCTGACGGATATTGGTGGAAATCTGAGTTTTAGATCCACGGAGAATGACGATCAATTCTGGATAACCCCTTCTGGAATCAAGAAAGATATAGTGGAAATCTCTGATCTAGTGAGATTGTCAACGATAAACGGCGAGATCTTGGAGGCGAGCTCTGACCGTGTTCCCTCAGTTGAATGGCCAATGCATCGGGCCATATTTAACGAGGATGAGGATTTCCGATTTGTCGTTCATGCACATCCTCCCTTCGCTAGTGCCCTTTCAGTGGTGAAAAAACCACCTAAATTTCCTCAATTGACGGGAGAACTAACATACCTAGTTCCAGAGATCATTATCGTACCTTATCAAAAATCGGGAACCTCTGAATTGGGGGCGGCCGCAGCAGAGACCCTTTGGGACTGTAGTATTGTAATTCTAGAAAATCATGGAATTGTGAGTGTATCTGAAAGTAGTTTTACAGAGGCGGCGATGCGTATCAGGGCCCTTGAAGAATATCTGCAGTTATACCTGACTGCAAGTCGATTTGGTGAGCTCAGGGAATTTCCTGGGTTTTAGATAAAAGGTGGGCAGTATGTCTGAATATTATCTCACACTGGATGCTGGAACAAGCGGAGGGAAATGTGCGATTATTGATGAAAAGGGGGAGTTTTGCAGTATTATCAAGACCGCCTGGAGTTATGTTCCCGTTGAGGAGTTAGAACCTTACGGTTTCATGTTTCACCCAGATCAATTCTGGCAGATTCTCTTACGTCTTATGGTTACTGCCATTGGTCGGGCGAAGATTTCACCTTCAGATATCGTGGCAATCACTGCGACCTCTCAACGACATGGGTGTGTATTCCTTGATGGTAACGGAATGGAAATTTATGCGGGCCCGAATCGTGATGCCCGAGGTTTAGAGGTTGATATAGAGGATTACTTTGATCCTGTGGAACTTTATGAAATAACAGGTCATGGTCCACCGTTTATTCTTCCCCTAGCTAGATTGCTCTGGTTTCAGGATAATGAGGAAGAAATTTTTGGACAGATTAAGCATCTATTGACGATAGATGGCTGGGTCAATTTTCGGTTAACAGGAAAATATACGATTCATGATTCGGCTGCCGCCGAAACGATGCTTTTTGACATCAGGAATAGAACCTGGTCAGAACCGATACTGGAAGAGTGTGAGATCCCGCACGAAATCCTTCCTGAACGTTTCCCAATTGGGGCGTATATCGGAGACGTAGCAGAAGATCTAGTAAACAGATTGGGCCTTCAATCAAAAACTCCTGTAATGATGGCACCAGCTGACACACAAGTATCACTACTCGGGTGCGGGGCTTACCAGAAGGGTGATCTTGGTATAGTTGCAGGGTCGACCATGCCAATCCAACTTATCGTTGACCAAGC
>JBHLSH010000058.1:0-20956 GCA_048881705.1 Candidatus Heimdallarchaeota archaeon
TCATGGGCAGGAGTGGAATCGATTCGTACTACCTCACCCACTCTGAAAGCAACAGGTGAAATTTTCTGGGATTGGGGGGTTCCCACTGTTGTTAGTACTATTTTGGCTGTCAATCACTTTAGTGGCACCATAATTGGGTCAGGGGGAGTTCGAACTGGGTTAGATGTGGCAAAATTACTTGCCTTGGGTGCGGATGCGGCGGGAATGGCAATTCCGTTCCTTTTTGCCACTCAGCAGCAATCTAGTGAAGCGGTTGTCAGTTTTATCATGGATATTGCCTTTCAACTCCGTCTGGCCTGCTTTCTCACTGGCAGCGAAAACATCCACGACCTGAAATCAGCCCCTCTCCTCATTTCTGGGAAGACTGCAGAAACGCTTGTGAAATATGGGATCGATCCTCAAACCTATCTCGTACGCAAGTAAAAAAACTAAGGGGAGTTTTCTTTTAGTCTGTGTTTCTTCTTCAAGTTCTTGAGGAGCGAAAAGGAAATGAGGGCTCCGAGACCTGCGAACCATTCCCATGAGACCTTCCGCCAGCCAGGTGTGGTAACCGTTAAGATCAACACCCCCTGTACCGCATCATCGGCCGATGGGCGGACAATATATAGTTGAAGAGTAGCCGCCACGTCAGAATCTAGGTTTAAATTGCCATTGGTCACGGTGACGTTAATGATCTGTCCTGGCACTACAGAGATCGAAGTCAGGTTCCAGTAAACGTGGTTGGGAACAAGGGTGATATTACTGGTCGAATTCGCGTACAAATGGCAATAGATTTCTACCCACGCTCATTGTCCACTGCGACTCCAGGGGTGGCTATCTGTGTTTCCTTTGTGTTGTTTCCGTAATAAAAATGGGTGGGCGGTATCTGTTCGTAGTTTTCTATCCAGTGGATCCCGAAAATAGGAAATCGTAGAACAGAGATGACGTACACCCCTATTACCAACAAAAATAGGAGGAGAAAGGCCCAAAGGCGCCTCTTACCGGAATTCCTAAATGCCATCAAACTGTCCTTCGCGCGGCTCCATAAGGATTAAATCTGCCCATCCCCAATGATCCGCGTTATATAAGCCCCATGGTTTACTCATGACAGACGGTTGACCTAACCAGACTTCGAAATCCCATCTTTCAAGGGCTCCGTACATATGGGAAGCCTCGTGTTGGACTAAGTTATCCATGGAAATGCCGGGGACTATCGCCTCTCCAATCCCTCCTTTAGCAACCACGAATCTGCTGTTACCAGCTCTTCCAGAATGATCTGACAAATACCCTGTAAAACCTGCAATCACATCAAATCCATGGTGACCTGATACAGTATACGGCTGGTCGTCCCAAGCTTGTGGTAACTGGAGAGCCTGAGTTGCAGTGCCTGACAACTCGTTCAATAAAGCGGTACTTGATGCCTCTGGGGTTGGCGTCCAAGTCAATTCAAATGCCACGATAAGGTCAATATCAAACCAGTATTCAAATCGTGCTGAGGCCTGATAGATATAGATGGATGGTGGTAAATACCCTGCATTGGACCATTCTTGATTTTTAAACACCACTACAAAGACAGGATGGGCTCCTGAGGGTATCAGCACCTGGAAATCTGCATTAGGAGAGTTGTAATGTACCCAACCAGGGCCAGATGCTTTAACGGTTCGGATTCTGTAATTTCCTTTATTAAAAGCGAATTTTCTCCCAGAAGTTGCCGTGAACGCGAAATCCAAATAGTCATGTACCACAATACCTGCCCCCGGCGGGATATACCCTTATTCATAGTATCGCGGGGTCCATTGATAGTCCCAATCAGTATACGTAAACGATTTCGTCAGGTATTGGAGGTAGTCCAGAGTCTTGGCGAGACTGCTGGGATTGTAAACAAGAGTTTCAACGTGCACGTCTTGGCCTTTAAATGTAGGATCTGCATGGAAGTCGTAAATATAGGGGTTACTTGAAGAATTATTACACCGATTATCACCGAGAAAACGGTATTCGAAGTAGAGGGCTGCCGCGCGGTGCTTTGGAACCCAAAAAGACGATATATCACCAAGTCACATAAAGAACGGAGGATTTACCTCTTTTCTTTTACGGGGTATCTTGGGACAATCACTCTCACCGTTAGTTGTCAGAACCGAAGTCAGGCAATGGTTAAGATCAAGAAATTACTGAGAATTGATCACATCGGGCAGTTTTGGCGGGAAGGGTACGGCAAAGTTGAGTGGATTAGAGGA
Organism: Candidatus Heimdallarchaeota archaeon; assembly: GCA_048881705.1. Lineage (GTDB taxonomy): Archaea > Asgardarchaeota > Heimdallarchaeia > Hodarchaeales > Hodarchaeaceae > Hodarchaeum. The sequence goes on from JBHLSH010000058.1 coordinate 2,214, forward strand.
AACTTCGGGACACGTTCAAGAGGTCGAAGAAAGAAAAAGCCTGGCTGGATAAAAATTCGCAAAGGCCTCCCCCATCACCTTCCAGATCATATCACCCAATTGATCCGCTATGCTCTACTCCATGATTTCGCCCATACTTCCAAACACAAGTCCAAAATCTACGTAGAACCTAATCTGACTGAGATTGAACACCTCCGACAACACCACGATTCCACAGATGATCCCCTAATCCAAGCTTTTCAGTGGTATGATCGCACCGCCGCTAGTATGACACGGAACATACGATCCCCCAGAACCAATCGGTACACGTGGGAAGCGAAAGGAACTATAGATTTTAAAACTCTAACTCACGAACTAGAACAAGTGGAAGACAACATCTGGCAACTATATCAGTACATTTATCAGTCAAAAGAGTTGCAACAATTAAATGAAAGCCTAAGTCATGGTCATTCCTCGCTCCGGCACCATCTCCTCCTCATCGTTAATCTCATAGTGCAAGATTATCTTAGGGGAAACCTCTAAATGGTATTGCACGTTTCAAGGCAGAATTCCGTTGTTTTACTGATGAAACGAGAAGGCGTTGAAGTAAAATGCTCAAGGTTTCTGTCCAAGTCCCCTATCCAAATGAATTTCGGGGCATCCTTAAGTCACACGAAAATATATTATTAGGAGACAAAGGCGGGTGACTCGCCCGACATTCATCGACCAAGGATTGGGTATGATTATTCGTTGGTAATAAGACCCTGGAGGTCGTTATATGAGTAAACCGTTTTATGTAAATTATGAACAGCCCGATGGTCTCGAAAGCGATGCTTTAGAGATTCTTGAAAACGTGAGTAGTGACACCGCAAACATTCGGAAAGGTACAAACGAAGCTACTAAGAGTATAGAACGCGGCGTGGCCAAACTGGTCTTTATTGCCCTAGATGTTGAACCCCCAGAGATCGTGGCACATTTACCCTTGCTCTGTAAGGATAAGAAGATCGCCTATCTGTACGTAAGTTCCAAAGAAGTCCTCGGAAACGCCTGTAATCTAGGAATAAAGACGGCTAGCTGTGCGATAGTTGGCGAAGGAGAACTAAAAGCAAGAATTGATACTCTTGCGGCTCGTATCCATGAACTTGCTGGAATTTAAATCACCAAGATCATTAAATATAAGATAAATCAGAGGAACCTGAATGAGCGATGAGAATATTTCTATTCCTGCCGAGGTTCTGCAAATCATTGGCAGGACTGGGGTTACTGGCGAAATTACCCAGGTTCGTGTCCGAGTTCTAGAAGGACGTGATCGTGGTCGCATTATAGTACGGAATGTGAAGGGGCCCGTACGAAAAGATGATATCCTTATGCTTAGGGAAACTGAGCGTGAAGCCCGTAATCTAAAACGCCCCTAGCCGCCCAAGGTTAGGTTCAAACAAATGCTACATCAAAAACAGTTGTAGAATGTGAACAATCATGGTTCGTCTCTTTGAATGCAGCTATTGTGGTCATCAAATTGACCCTGGAACTGGAATCTCCTTTGTTCGTAGGAATGGTCAGCTCGTTAGATTCTGCAGTCGTAAATGCCGACGTTCATTGCTGGATTTTGCACGTGATCCTAGAAAATTCAAGTGGACAAAGAAATATGTCCCCAAGATAAAGGTCGATAGTTGAAAAAACGCTTTAAGGGATTCTGGAGTGAAGACTTTAAATCGGCCAAGAGAAGTGTTTGTTTACGATACTCTAAAGCAAGATACCTTACTTTGAGTAATTAAGTGATCATGTGCTATCCTCGGGAGATTCTACGACTCCCTCGGAGGGTTCTCCGCCATCGTCTCCCTCGGAATCAGAGACTTCGGGGATTTCATCAGATTCTGCTTTTTCTTGGTAGTCAAAAAGCTCACTGAACCTAACTTGTTTAAAATCAAGGTAATCACGAAGTTCTGTGGCAAGAGTATACTTGGCGATTCCTAAACCTTCCATAAAAATGACATAACTTGGAAGTGTAATAGCAATACTCCGGGCATCCTCATCAGTCTCAATTTCAATATCATCAATGTTAATTCCAGCAAGCCTCCTTCCAATGATTTCTTTTTGGATGGCCGTTTCGTCTTCTAATTGCTCTATTACCGTGACTTCGAAGATCAGGTCTTTGCCCGCCAGTGGATGGTTGAAATCGATACGAGACCGCCCTCCTCCGACCCAAATTACAGTTCCACTACGACCCGCCAGCTGAACGTGTTTCCCAACCTGGGGAGTAATATTGGCTTTACGAAGTCGTCTTGTAGGAACCATCTCAATCTTACTTGTATCGCGCTCCCCGTATCCCTCTGCCATAGGTACCTCGATAGATCGGGGAGAATTCAGATCCAAACCGACAAGAGCTTTAGCAAGACCTGGGATAAGAAATTTCTCATCTCCAGCTCTGCAGATCATTGGATTATACGCCCGTTTATCATCGAAAATGCCTTCTGCTCGGGCAACTTCCTCCAAGGTCGTATCAAATACTTTTGAATCTTCTTTTAGACGGCCCGTATAGTTAATCTTTATCCAATCATTTTCTGAAATTGCCATTATTTTGTCCCTGCTCTAATTAGATGCTCTCTTCTTGTTACTTAATCTGATATACGATCCGCTGTTACCAGTCTCAATTGATAACCCTGCGCACATTCAACTGGATCCTTGGAGATTGAAACTATCTGAAGTTTCTCCCCCTCAGAGAGATAGGACGGTTTACAATGATGTTGATAGTGGGGACATTCGATTAGATCACATACCCGGGGTGTGAAAGCAAAAGTGGCCCCTTCAACCGCTAACTTTGCCCCTGTAGTTACATGATAGGAGGGTTCAAAAATCTCTACCGTTTGAACCCCTTCCTCGAAAACCGCGCATGAATGGACAGTCTCTTTGACACTAGCTACTTCAAAGATCCTTCCCTCTTCAAGTTTCAAACATGCTCCACGAAGTCTACATTCACTGCAACTCTCGGTTTCTCCGAGGAAAAGGAATTGGTTCCCTGGTTTAGATTGTTTAACGCCTAGTAAGGTAATCTTCATAGGTTTGTCTACACTTGTCATATAGTGGAACCCCAGGTTATTGCAGTCTACCCGCTTATGTTGAAAGCCAAGGCTAGTAAGGCGACTTCTTTAGGGTTACTTTATATTTTGTTCCAAGATACCCTTACGATATAGGTAAAAAACGGCCCAAAGCTCCTAGTCACCAAAATAGTTTCGTGCCGCGATCCGGAAATCTTCGGCATCGTGACATTGGATGTAATCTTTCAACAATTCAGTATTCATAATCCAGAATTGGTCTCCCCATTTAAACACAGATAACAGATCAGTTGCCATACCTGCTAGGCCTAACAAGTACAAGGCCGCGGCAAGTGCTTCTACACTAGATAACTTCTCGGGTCTACCGTAATTGACAGGATTGGCCGCTATTAATAAGGGGAGTTTTCGTGAATTTGTGTAGTGTTTTTCAAAGATTTTTTCTGATTGGTTCCAAGAACAGTCCAACACAGTTAACCCTGACCGTTGCCAAATGTCCGTATCTTGAGATGTCAGAAAATTCGACGCCTGCGGGTTGAGGATTATGGAAAAACGTGGAATCTGAGGGAAACGCCGTACTAGATTCAATTTCTTGATATTCTGGAATCGTCCTTGCTTATAGAAATGCCAAAGCTTGGTTCCTGTACATTTTTTTGGATCGCATTGGTTGGCATGGAAAATAGTGATTGAACAGGGGTTTTTATTGTTCATAATAATATTCACCCCGGGTCTTTTGCTGTCGATCTAGTTTTGAATCAAGTTTATTGACCCGTGGGCGTCCCGTTTTTAAGTCACGACGAAATGTTATTTTGATATTGCCCAAAAATCGATTCATGCCTGACCTTACGGCTGAGGGGGGGTACGCTCGGCCATACTCTCCAGGAGTCCCCAAAAACACGATAATACGATCGCTGGCGTAGTCTTGAAAGATTATATCATGTTCCACAATGAAAGCGGCCGCATTTCGGGTTTGAATTATCCTACGGATCAATTTAGCGGTTGTTAGCCTGTCTTCTATCGACAGAAATGCTGAAGGTTCATCAAAGAGGTATAGATCCGCATCGGTTCCTAATGTCGCTACAATCGCCACTTTCTGCATTTCCCCACCACTCAGCTGCACAATGGGTTGCTCAAGTATATTAGGTAAATCAAATGGCTGAAGAATCTCACTCCGAAATTGGGAGGTTGTAACTATGCCGCCGCTATATCGGGTTAGAAACTCTTCAACAGTTAGTTCTGTATCAAGAGAACTGGCCACGTATTGAGGTTTGTAAGCTACACGAAGTTTTGTGTCCTGTTTTTCTTCCTCCTCCTCCTCCTCCTCCACTTCCTTGAAATCTTGGCCTTTTCTAGTTAAGGTGACTCGATCAACGGTTCCCGAGGTTGGCGATTCTAATCCAGCCAGCATTTTAATGAAGGTCGTTTTTCCGATTCCATTTGGCCCCAGTATGCCAATAATTTCGTTCTGGTGAATCGTCCCACCTCGTACATCAAGTGAAAAGTGGCCTTCGTCATATACCTTTGTTAAATCTTGATATGTTAACAGGGCTTTGGATACAATTTGCTTCTCTCTTACCGAGGATTTTTTGATTTTTATCGAATATTCTCGAAATCTCATATTCTCTGAGGGTATGAATCCATCTAAGAAGACATTAATTCCCTCTTTTTCTGTGTAAGGTTGCGATACAATTCCATATGACGCAGGCGTTCCATAGAAAGTGGTAACATAGTCAGATAAGTAGTCCAAGACGGCCAAGTCGTGCTCAACCACAACCACTGTCTTATTTGCGTCCAATAATCCCCGGATTACCCTTCCCACTCTAAGGCGTTCATGAATATCCAAAAACGAAGTTGGTTCATCGAACAGGTATATATCCCCTTCTCGAGCCATGGCCACAGCGATTGCAAGTTTCTGCAATTCTCCGCCAGAAAGTACGCTCACATCACGCTCCCAGATTTTTTGAAGCCCTAGGGACTCTTTCAGATCAACCAATACATCACGTTCATTGAAACGTGTCAAAATTTCACGAACAGTACCTTTCACATGTTTGGGTATCGTTTCAATATATTGGGGTTTACGTATGCATCGAATCTTGCCTTCAACCATATTTTGAAAGTGATTCTGCAACTCTGTCCCCTTATAATAATCTCGTACTTTATCCCAAGTGGGCTCCCCCTCGAACATCCCAAAATTAGGAATTATGTCTCCTGATATAATTTTTATGGCCGTACTTTTACCCGTTCCGTTTTGACCCACCAAACCGTTGACCTTTCCAGGTTTAATCATAGGTAGCCGGAAAAGTGAGAAACCGCTCCTCCCAAAACGATGGGTCATCTCCTTATCTAGACGTTCAGGCGTATTCACGACCGAAAGTGCAAGAAAACGGCAACCCTTTCTCGTTGTACAAAGCCCACATCCCGTGCAAAACTGTTCATGAATGATTGGTTGCGTTACGCCCCGAATCTCAAATTCAATCATTTGTGTACCAGATCGAACAACTGGACATATCGTCATACATTCCTGGACACATCGCTTTGGTTTACATTTATCTGAGTCTAAGACAACGATTCTCATTTTAATACAACATTTTACAGGTTTATATGAAACTCCACTATAACTATATTAAGTGAAGAATCCTGTTTTTACGCCATACAGTACGGTAACTCTCATGTCGCTTAATTCAGGGTGAGTTTAGAAAGATTTGTATGCAAAGACGATAATGTTGGGTATTACTCGAAAAGTTCAAAAGGGAAAAAAGTCAATGTTTCTCAGAGCACCGGAGCAGAAGTCTGACTTCCGGGTCGTTTGGACGACCTGAGGAAATTCCGGCCATTCATCTCTGCTGAACAGTTGGTAAGAACCTCTATGAGGCCTTATCGCTGTCAACCGAGAGGTTGGGCTCTGCTACAGAAACGACACGTCCCTGTTCATACGGCAATGATGGAGTGAAACCCATGGTGACATGTGGTGAGTTAATCTCCTGAGGACGAATAGGGGATCGGTGAAACGAGCATCCTCAGTGAATGCAAGCAAAATCAGGTTCCTTGAGACCCTGACAAAAAGCGCTTAGGTTGATGTCAGAAACTCCCGTGGGGTAACCCAAAGGAGTGAACAGAAGCCGGATTACTCTTTGGAACGGTGCTCTTCTCTTTCTTTCATAAATTTTGACTGTTTTAAGGCAAATCTCAAAGATCATATATATTTTCAAAGAGATTCGAATCATTAATTCATTGGAATCTGAGATTATTAGGATTTTCGGACGTACTGAAGTTCAATCACTCCATTGGGATAATCAACGCTTTTCACAAGTTTTAATGGAACTTCATTATCTTGAGGAACGAATAATGGAATTCCGTCTCCCAAAAGATGGGGGACAATATAGATTCTGTATCGATCAATCAGGTTTTGCTTGATAAAAGCCTCTATCATCGATCCTCCTCCGACTAGCCATATATTCTTTCCATCCTTCCGCTTTAATCGAGAGACGAATTCCTCAATTTGTGTATTGACGAATGTTACATTATCATCTTGACCATCTTTGGTTCTAGAAAAGACATAACACTCTTTCCCCTGATAGGGAAACATCGTGTTCCTACTGGAAATTTGGTCGTACGTTTTGCGTCCCATCAGGACGGTACTAACATTCGAAAAAAATTCTGTAAAACCGTACCCTTTAGCTCCAGGTGGTGCCCAATCAACGTTACTTTCTATATTAGCAATATAACCATCCAAGCTTGTTGCAATGTATAGGACAACTTCTCTTGACATTTCGTTCACATCTTATGCAAAAAGGCACTCTTTCTCTTGATCTGGATCTAAATGTTATTAATCCAATTCAATACGTTTGAAGGTTGTTAATTAGGGGCACCTCCATCCGTAGGATCTGACGTATGAGCTGCTGGCTTTACACTTTCAACCTGCAAATATCGTTACATACTTAATTTAAAAAATGATGAGGTAACCAAATCGTAATCGTTCAGTTGCAGGACTTCTGTCCTATATGGGTGTAGGTAACTCATTCAGAAATCATGGCAGGGCTTTTCTATTGAGGATGATACGGGGTGGACCATAAGTCTATTACTTCTTGCTTCTTTTCAGCCTTACACGATGAAACTTGTCTCTATCATTGGCGTACCCTTAAAAGGAGCATGATTCGGATGTAGAAAAATTTATAGGATAAATTATGAGATAACCCTGAGCAAGAAGAGGTGTGAGAGGTGATAAATATTTGAAGATAGGTAAAAGCGCCCGTCTTCTTCTCCCAATTTTGTTATCAGGCGTCGCCGTTCTAGTAATACCCTCATCAATAGAAATCACTGAATCGTTCTATATTCAGAGTGTCATCTACTCAGAATTTGACCAAGAAATCCATTATATCATCTGCTATCGTTTTTCAACCCCACAAGACTCAACTGATCATCTTTATCATGTTCATAAGTCAAAAGCAGGACAGTGGTCGCGACCAAAGAAATTAGATTTTTATCTGGGCGAATTCCTATCACTTAGCTCGAATAATAAGGGAGTTCGATTGTTTGCAGGGAAAACTTTTGATCAAGCAGTGCCTGCAAATCCCCCTCTAATTCCGAATGCTCTCTTTTCTGTGGGTACAGGTCTTTATGAATATGTGTTTGACCGAACAGAAGAGGAATGGAAATCACAATTGATTTTTGACACACAAAGCATAGGGGTTTTGCCCACCAATGTTTCTGTGTTTGGAACGATATACGGGATTCTTCTCTTTGACAACAACAGCCTATTTATCACTTGGGGAGACTTACATTCTGATGCAACGTATCTAACTTACTTAGCATCTTCTGATGACTCTGTTCACACATATGAAATTGGTTCTAGCTGGATTAGAGCAATCATTCCTGTTAAAGAAACTAACAATCAATATTATGTGTATTTTGATGAAAAGGAGGCGGTTGACAATTTATCACGTTCCACCATTCTCGCCAATTTCACAATGAAACCCCCAGAAAAGCTCTCTTTTGGGTTTTCTGAGTTTTATGGCTGGCGTATGAAAAACAATTATCTAATCGCTCTTTCAGAGACAAATTCTGACCTTTTTTGGAATGTACGGGATCTGGCTGCTAAAGAAATTCCTGTAACTGTTCTTCCTATGAATTTTAACAGAACTGATTTTGCATTTGGCCCTAGACCAGATTGGGCGGTCTGGGAAGACAAGATAACTGATTCAGAGTCCATCATACTTGCAAAAGTTAATCTAAAGGAGAAATCTCTGGATTTCTGGCAATACAATATTGATCTTGGTGAGCGCTTACTTCTCGGCAGTCGGGATTTACAGGATTCCGTGAGTCATGGTATGGACCCATATTTGAGGGTTATCGACCTGGGGGAGTCAATAAACGCTTTCTGGAGGCAAGAAGTGGCCCTCGGTGAATTTGACGCTTTTTATGCGGAATTTAATAAACAGAATAGGAGTTTGAGCCCAGTCATCAGACTGGCTCAACTTCTTGATTTTAGCGATGCCAAGAACCCCGTCCTTCTTCACTCATGGCAAGTTCGATTTTTCGATTCTTCAATAAGAATTGTAATTGGTTGGGGAATTCTAACCGCAGTAGTAATAGTCTATCGAAGAAATGAATGAGGGATTTTTAGGACCCAAGAGAATCTTACGGAAGATCATGGTCATAAATGTTTAAAGCGTGGGTTGGAAGGCTGGCATTCCACCGATAAGAAAGTAGGCAAACACGGAAATCGACTCCACCCAGAGCGATTCCGCCTTTTGACAATCCATCCAATGATTGGGACATCCCGAAAATTATAGCGCGAGTCCCATTTTCTTCTCGATATACCAGGGATTTTCCATAACAAATCGACCATACCTTGCGAGCGACTCGGTCATTGGAACCTGATATTGAAAGCCAAGTTTCGTTATCTTTTCGCCATCTATCAAAATATCCTTCCCCAGATTTTGGAATAATTCAGGTATCAATATAGATCTTTCTTGTGGACGTTTGAATTTTCGTACGACTTTGGCGACAAGATTCCCGGCTCGAAAGAGGGTAAGAGGGATTGAAAATACCCTTACGTCATCTTTTTGCAGTGCTTGACCCAAACTCGTGACAAAATCGCGAATAGAGGTCACTGTCCCAACCAAGTTGTAGGCTTCGCCATTTCCCCGCGCGTAATCTGTGAAAAACATGATAGCTCGGGCCACGTCATTTACATCAACCAAACTGATTTTATCAAGGCCTCCACGAGGTAGTGGAGTGTACGGGGTAGATAACATCCTACTAAACATGTCTAGGGTGTATCCGGGGCCGCCAATTATACCTGCAGGTCTAAGAATAGTGATGAGTCGATCAGGGTGATCTTGTAAGTAGTCTTTAACCAGTGATTCCCCAAAAGCTTTCGTTCGTTCATACCCTAGCGTTTCCGATGGAGTCACAGGGAACTCTTCCGTGACTGCTTTTCCATTTTGACCATCGTAACTACCATAGACTGCGACCGAAGACACATAGATCATTTTGCGAAGCCCATGATATTCGAAAGCTTGCAGAATCTTTTGAGTTCCTTGAACGTTAACCGTATATAGCTCTTCATACGGTTCCCAAAGATTAAATATCGCCCCACTGTGTATCAATACAGAATCTTCTGGATCGGTTACTGAAGTAAAGCCAATTATCGACATAGTCTTTTTCAGGTCCCCGTAGAAGATTTCTACTCCCCGTTGACTACACCAACTCAAGAACTGCTCACGATACGGATTTCTCTTTCGTTTTCGAACTAACAATCGGATTTTTTGCGGCTCGCGGGCGTACGGAGTCTGGGTAAGAAGATGCCGTACCAATGCTTGACCAACTAAGCCCGTAGCCCCAGTTATCAAAAGAGTCATATAGACCACTATGGTGATTTTGAAGTTAGAGCAATAGAAAATATCCAACTTCAGATAAAATCACCCTAGTTCTTGGCCTAGTGATCTTTAATAAATCATATATAGCCAAGTCTGGACATTAATAGTCCAGTCTAAACTGATTTTTACAAAATATTTTTATTTTAAATCGATATGGTTTTAATAGGCCTGTCTATATACGCTATTAAAATCACTCGGAATGGGAAGTCAAGAGGTCTACACAGTTTTCCCAAACCCCAGTTCCTTGCAGTTCTTCCCGAAGTACTTGGAGATATTGGGTATTTGCTTCTTGCACGAGTGCGGGCCGATCCACATCTTGAGGTCCAACTGAAGGGTCATGGATCAATGTGCTACCTTTAATATTGTAGGTATTTTTACAAAATTGACGCCAATCTTCAGGGGTTTCCGTGGGTAGCTCCTTTCCTAGCACTCCTGCTAAAGTGGTCAACCATACACGGGCTACCGAATCAGGATTATACCCTCCCCCTCCCAACATCAATAATTTTCCTTCGGCATGCGATTGTTGACTTAATTCAGCGATTCGTTGCCCCAAATGCTGATACGTCTTGGTAGTTAAGTTCAGATGACCTAAATAATCTCGATAATGGCCATCGGCACCACATTGCCAGATCACAAACTCAGGGTCGTATTCATTAGATAGACAGGGGACTACTTTTTCGAACATCTTGATGTAAAGATCGTCCCAGGTTGCTGGGAATATCGGTACGTTAATGGTGTAACCGCGGCCAATTCCTTCGCCAATCTCGTTGGAAAAGCCGGTTGCAGGAAAAATAAATTGGGGAGACTCATGAATAGAAATCCCCAAAACTCCCTGGTCTTCGTAAAACGCATCCAATACGCCGTCACCCGCGTGAACATCAGTATCGATATATAAAATCCGTTCCAAATTGAACTTTTCCTTAAGATATTTGATGATAATAACGACGTCGTTATAATAACAGAATCCTGCGGCTCGCTGGGCGAATGCGTGATGAAGTCCTCCTAGAAGACTGAAAGCAATCTTTACATCCCCATTTTGGATTCGTTTAACCCCTTCTAAGGCACCGCCTACAATGATCCTAGAAATCTCGTGCATTTCTGGAAAAACCGGACAATCGCCAGTTCCCAGCCCATAACGAAGATGATTCCCGCTGGTCTGAGCACTGTCTTTGACTGCCTGAACATAGCCAGGGGTATGGAATCGTAGTATATCAGCTTCAGGGGCAGGTTGAGGTTCAAATTGCTTTATACTATGGGTTTTAAAGAAGTTTAAACTTTCAAACAGTCTAAAGGGGATAACAAGCCTTCTAGGATGCATAGGATGTTCATCTCCGAGCTTGTATCTCGTATATGTTTCTGACCAAATGATTCCTGAAGGAGGCATACGTTTTAGCACCCACAAGACGAATGACGGTATTACAACCAATTACAGTTAATCTTTTAAATTGGAGGTATCCAGATGGAATATATAATGAACACAAAAACACAAAGATCAGTGTATTAGACAGGGGTGTCCCGCTCATGTCCAAAAAGAATGCGAAAATCAGTGTATTAGGTTTAGATCGAGCTGGTAAGACAACCATGCTTCAACGTCTTAAGACAGGACGTTGGATTCCCGACACAACTCCCACTATAGGTATGAATGCCGAAACTATCCAGATTGGAGATGTTACGTTTTCAGCATGGGACTTAGGGGGGCAGCTACAGTTTAGAAGAGCTCTATGGGAGATGTATACGAAGAACAGCGCTGGATTGATTTATGTCATAGATGTAAGCGATCCTGCCCGATATCCTGAGGCCCGGAATAATCTGTGGCGTATGCTGAAGATGAATCATTTACAGAATGTCCCTTTAGCCATCTTCGCAAATAAGGTTGATCTAGTAGACTCAGTTACAGAGGAGGATCTGGCGAATTTCATGGGAATCAATAAGAAGATGTCTCGCGTCCTAAATATCTTTAAAACATCTGCAAGGACTGGAGAGGGCATTCATAAAGGTATCTACTGGCTAGCAGATGCCATTCAAGAAGGAAAACAAATTACAATGGACGTTTATCAGATTAAGTCACTATTCGGTCGACCTAGTTCCATTTTAGCATGAATGATTTCAGTTACGGATATCTAGGGATCTTGGGAGTTTTTTGCTGAACATGCCGAATGGCTCTGTAAATCAAATCCTTATCTTCTGGAAATAGTCTCTCCTCATCGCGCAAAAGCCATCCCTTTGCTTTTGCAAGGAATTTTGCATCCTCGAGAAGATTGGCCTTCAGCAAGAGCTTGGCCCCTTGAAAAAACTCATTATTCACAATGGTTTTTGGTAGCTCGGTAGATAACCGTCGCATTAAGGCAGAAGCTTCATACTTGTTCTCCCCTAATAGGGTACAAATCACAGCACACGAATAATTCAATGCTGCATTGTCAATGAATTGCATACCAAGGTGCTTCTCGCCTGCTTCAAGATAAGCTTTCTTGGCCGTGGAATAGCGTTCACGATCTATCTCTTGAGATGCAGGTGGTGGGGCCTTTTCGTCAGGAGTGGAATGAAGGACATCCTTCCCAAATCCAGATCGGCGCATTTCCTCGAGGATATCCGTGGCCGGATCATCAGAGAAGGAATATGCCTCTTCATCAATCAGTCTTCGATCTGATCCTGGTAATTCTGGAAAAGGAGGACGAGAGGAAATATCTTTTGAAAATAAAGGAGGAGGTGTCAAACCGTGGGTTTCTGCGGGGTCACCTGGAGTTATCGGACGGAGAGGAGTGCCTTCCGTCGGTTTTTTGGGACTAGCCTCCATTCGAGGGGGCCCTTGATAACCAGATGAGGTTCTTGGTGAAAGAGGCTGCGAATCTAGCTTAGGAGGCCCCTTGTATAGGCTTGGAGTCTGTTCTGCATCTTGATTTGACAAGTTAGGGGGAGCAGGTAAATCCTTCGATTTTTCTTTCTTCTTTTTCCTGCGGAATGAGGGGGACATACCGAATCTCCAAAAACGTAAGGATATCCTGGAAGGATTTTCTCAGGAGTTATATTACATGACGCCGGTTAAAAACGTTGACAAGGGACAAGCCCATCAGATTCTGCCACTGTTAAATCGATCATAGGATGAAATAATAGGTGATTTCTCAATTATATTATCAGTACGAGATAGAAAGAGCTTTAAATGGAGGATGCAGGACTTATAAGCATGATTTAGGCAGGTAAACAACGGAATAAATGCAAATGTTGATTTGAATTAAGATATATTATAAAATCACCAGGGGATTGATCCTATACATGGAATAATTAAAGAGAATCTAAAGTCTTCTTTAATGCATCAATAGCATCCCGTGTTCCTTCAAGGCCTACCGAATATCTAATTAAATTTTCCGGAACACCCGAATTTTGTCGCATTTCGGGTGTCATTTGTCCATGAGTTGTTGATGCTGGGTGTACCCAGGTAGTATAATTCCTCCCTAAATCAGTTACCTGTACTCCGAAATCGAAGAGTCTTGCAAACTTCTTGGCTGCTTCGAATCCTCCACGGACATTAAATGACATTAAATGACTAAAACCACTAGTTCCATCTTCAAACCGTAACAATTTCTTCGCCAGCTCATGTTGGGGATGGGATGGTAATCCCGGATAATTCACATTCTCTATAATTGGATGTTGACTCAAAAATTCGGCGATTTTCAGGCCCGAATCAGACATGACCTTCATTTTCATCTGCAAGGTCGCCAAATCATCCCAGATGGCGGCGGCTGAAGGTGGATGAAGACAGGGCCCTAGGTTTCGAAAATGACCTCCTTTGACTTTTATGACAAAATCCTCGACCAAATCTGGAACATTCGTTTCTATATGCTTCTTTCCAACGATGGCTCCTCCAATGGCACGACCGCTACTTCCCATTACCTTTGAAATCGAATGAATTATCACATCTGCCCCATGTTCGAACGGCCGAAGCAGAGCTGGTGAAGCAATGCTCGAATCGACAATTAGCGGTAAGCTATGATCGTGCGCTAGATTAGCTAACTTCGATATATCAGCGATGAATAGTGTGGGATTTGAGGGGGTTTCGACGTATAGGAGTTTTGTTTGTGGCGTGATTGCTTCAGACCATGCGTCTATAGACCAGGGTTTATGCACCCATTTTACATTCCAGCCCATTCTTTGGTAAGTTACATTAAATAATTGTTCTGTTCCTCCATACACTCGGTTAGATGAAAGAACTTGATCTCCTGGCTCCAAGAACGGCATGGTACCCAAAAAAACAGCAGCCATTCCAGATGCAGTGCATAATGCTTGAGTTTCTTCTACCAGATTTTGTCCTTCAAGAGCAGCGATTTTCATCGCTAAATGATCTATCGTTGTGTTATCAATTCGAGAATAAATTTTGTTTGGATCATTGATGGTTTGGTAGCTTAACAAAAGGGCGCCATCAATTAAAGAATCATAGGGCGCACCCGTTGAACTGCTAAAAACTGGAAGAGTCATTGATTTAAATTGACGTTGATCTACATTGTCGTACAGTCCCCACAAGGCAACCGTATTAAATTCCATCTGTTTAGTTCTTACTAACTGTTCCTTCCTTCTTGCAAGCGTTTCAATGCTCCGAAGACGAAAAAAGTCTTCGTCACAGGCCATATGCTTTAATTTGGCAAGTTCTTCCTCTAATTGGACAATTTTTTTTCGACAATAATCTACATCAGTTTCCTCAGTTGTTTGGGTCATTAGACATCTACCAACAGATCTGAATTTGAAATGCGAAAATATCTCTGTTCCTGTTTATATAAGAGCGTGGATCAGCAAGTTTTTGTATCTTCCGTTTTTCGTAGTTAACCCGAATTTTAATCAATATAACGTTTCCTAACAGGATTCCTCCCAGAATTCAGAAATTGGGTCTTAGAAAAGAAAGGTTTGGTGATAATAACGGAAATCGAGATGAAAATCCCATTAGACGGGAAACATTCTGATATTGATGCAATAAAATCCCGAATATTTACCACATTCGGCAGCCCTAGAGAAGCGATACACCACATTGATACTTACTTCCAGAGTCCCACCGTAGATTTCCGTCAAACTGATGAGGCTCTACGGATTCGGCAGATTCAAGAGAATGAAACACCAAAAGTCGAACTAACCTATAAAGGGCCAAAAACAGGAAACGAAATGAAAATTAGGGAGGAATTTACCCTTCGAGTCTCTGATGCGGGCACAGCACATATTTTATTGACCCTGCTTGGTTTCCAAGAAGTAATGAGAGTCAAGAAACATCGGATCAACTGGATATTATCTGAAGACGTTCAAATATCCTTGGACCAAGTTGAAGGTCTCGGGAATTTTTTAGAGATCGAATTTCTTGAGACAAATCTTTTAGAAGGTGTGGATAAAGGTAAACGGAGGATTCAACAAGTGGTAAATGCCATTTTCCCCAATTGGGATGGAACGGAAGAGCGCCGCTCTTATCTGGAGTTACTCTTGACCGCTTATCAAAAGGAGAGTCTTTGAGGAGGATTACAGGATGACTTCAGACCACAGCTCTTGCTACCTTGTTCCTTCAAAGACAGTAACGATTATAGGAATAATCTAACCAACCAATTATAGATAGGACATTACAGTAGGGAACGATTAATGGACCACCTAGAAGCAAATGTGAATGGATTTGGCCTTCAAAGGAGCAGGATTTTCGAAGTCGATTTAGCTGGCCTAAATATTCGGCCAAAATATATCCTTAGGGAGGGCTGCTGCTGCTGAGGAACGTAAAAAATTCGATTGATAAAAGAAAATGGCAACCAAGTCTAATTCCTGGGCCCATCGTCCTGATTTCCACTTATGACTCAAGAAAAACGCCAAATATTGCTCCTAAAAGGTGGCTCCAGATGGTAGCGTTCGATCCCCCTATGTTAATGTTATCTGGATCTACGGGACAGACGACAGAAAACAACATCCTTGAAACAAATTGTTTTGGAGTAAACATTGTTGATTCCTCCTTGGCCACACGCGTCTATTCCTGCATTAAGTGGTTTGGAATTGGAAGGATCAAGAAGGCAGGATTCACACTTCATGACGCCCCGAAAATTAATGCTCCCCTCATAGATGAATGCAAAGCCCATTTGGAAGGTCGCCTTCATAGTATTAAAGAAGTATATAGAGGGTTTGTCGTTTTTGGTGAAATTGTGGCCGCCTCAGTTTGGGAGAATGTATTGAAGGGAGAGACTCTCCAAGAGAAATATGAACTATTTGACCAGATTGTATATCTAGAGAGCGGTATTTATGCTAAGATCATTAACATCGCGGAAATCCACGAATATCAGCTATAATCATTTTGCACTGTCATGGTACTTATGATACGAGAAAGCGTTGAACAACATGCCCAAGAGTTCTAACAAAACATCCGCCTTCGGTCAACATCGAGACGCCCAAAAAACAGTCGCACGTGAGTTTATTAAACGCTGGGAGTTTTTTTATGGTAAAGAGCGGGCCCAAGAACTCTTCCATCAGCTCAGACTTGAAGATCCACGCATAATCGCTCCTAACACATTACTAATCAACTTACATGATCTTCAAAGACGTCTTGAGAGACAGGGATTCAAATTCTCAACACTCCCTGAATATACTGCATTAGGGGTTCAATACGAGCCTTTCAACCTTGTTGCTACTCCTGAGTACCTCGGTGGATGGTTTTCTATTCAGGCCCTATCATCCCTAATTCCACCCCGTGTGTTGCCTCTCGATAATACTGCAACCATCGCAGATCTGGCAGCGGCTCCTGGAATAAAAACTAGCCTACTAGCGATGGAAATGAAAAATCATGGTACAATATTAGCCTTGGAAAAATCAAAAAAACGCCTGTCAGCATTAAAAGCTACCCTTGCGCGAATGGGAGTTCATAATACCTTCGTGATCAATCTAGACTCAACAAAATTCGCCCAGCTCCACATTTCAGTCTCAGGAGTTCTTTTAGACGCCCCTTGCTCTGGTACAGGATTGAAGCTCACAAAAGACAAACGTTTGGCTCCACGAATACTCAGTGATATTTCCAGATTGGCTTCCATCCAGAGCCAGCTTCTCGAGAATGCCTGGCAGCAGCTACAAAAAGGCGGAACACTAGTTTATTCAACCTGTAGTCTGGAACCAGAGGAAGGAGAAGTATTGATAGATACCTTCGTCTCTCAACGCAAGCCTGAAGAGGTGGAACTTCTTCCTATCCCAATCCAAGTTGGCTGGCCAGGAAACGAGACCCATTGGTACGAACCCTTCTCCTCTCCTTCACTGGAACACACACGACGTATCTTTCCCGATATTGGAATTGATGGTTTTTTCATTGCGATGATGAGGAAGTTGGTCCGATGAAAGCCTGGAAATCACTTGATCCCCAAGAAGTAGAAACAGTCATCCAGAAGGTGAATGCCATCTGGGGTGCAGATATCATGACCCATCTTCTTGGCAAGTATCTACTAGTTAAACGGGAAGGAGAGCGGAGTGAGGTGTATTTAGTTCCGACTTCAGACCTGAAACTGCTGAATCTACTTACTTCGTCTCTGACACAACAAAATGGGCAATTAATATATGCGAAAACAAAGCTAGGATTCTTTATACGAAACCAATTTCACCTCGGAATCGAATCCCTAAGCTTTTTGTTTGCGGTTGCTGCACCACCAACCCGAAAATTGATTTTGCAGCCTAAAGAGACCCAACAATTCATCTATGGGAAAAATTTGGAGCATCCATCCCCACAAACGCTACGACAACTTGAAGAGCTTGCTGTTCAAGAGTGGGAAGATGAAACACCTATTATTGTGTTATCCGACAGACAAATCCCCCTAGGATTAGGTTCTTATCGTGTAAACGGAAATTCACGATGGCTCTTGAACATTATAGATGTAGGCATCTACTTACGGGCAGAAAAGACAGCATTTTGATTGAATTGGGGAGGTCCCTTGAAATGGACGTTTGCTGTTCTATGATTGTAACCTATGAGTATCCAAATTGCTCAATAGAAATTTTGTTTCCTTCTGGATCCTTGATATCAAAAACAAATGTATTAGGTACTGGCTCCCTGATTTCGCTATCTAAAACTCCTTTATCATTGAAATATGAGAAAGCTTCCTGAATGTCCTGTACCTCAAACGTGAATCGGGGCGCATCGGTCCCGATTTCTCCTCTACCTCCTGCATGAAGAGCAAGTGTCGCTTCACCAGTGGAGAAGGTTACCCAAAACTCTTTGCTGTAGTCCTTATTATGAGGATATGTTATTTTCAAGCCAAGGATGTCTCGATAGAATTCAACTTGCTTTTGCATATTAACTGTGTAGAGAATAATTTGGCGAATGGTTCCAAGCATATGATTCGAAAAAAGAGTTCCAATAAAAAGCATTATTGAACCTGACAGTTGAGGGTTTTTTGGGTTTTTAATAAGATAATGCCTTCAAAAGTCAAATTTTTCAGAGAAAGTTCAATTCATCATAAGATTTATAAGAAAGAGTGGAACCTGGGGTCTTTGAAAGGAAGAACAGACCATAGATGAAAAAAATCTAGTTTTGTGGATCACAACAACTCTCTTCCAACTGGAATCGTAAGGATTGGCCACCATAAAATGGTTATTTTTTCGAAATTGGTCTTTTTGGCTAATCCATCGAGAAATGTGAGAAACAATGAATATATCAACTCCCATAGAAATGAATTCTGAAGAAAAAATCCAAAAAATTGAAGATTTAAATCCATTGGAAGCAAACGTCACGGTTACGTTTAAAGTAATTGAAAAAGGCGAAGTGAGAGATATTTACAAACGGTACTCTGGTGAAACTCAACATGTTTGTGATTTTCAAGTAGCCGATGATACCGCCCAAATTATTTTA
>JBHLSH010000058.1:21056-25748 GCA_048881705.1 Candidatus Heimdallarchaeota archaeon
ACCAAGTCCCTTTCTTTTGATCCTTTTGAGATCTTTTTTACTTTCTTTGGATTATATCCTCCGTACGCGTCTTGAGGTTGGATCTCGACTTCTTTTACTTGCCCAATTTCCATCCCAATAACGGCAATATCAAGGCCTTTTATTACCTCCTCAGCTCCTACTTTAAACCGTAACGGGTCATCTTCTTTAGCTTGGGCAACGATAGTTTCATCGCGTAATTTTCCAACATATTCGATTTCTACTATGTCTCCGAATTCTACATTTTCAGTTTTTGTTTTTCTTCCTTCTGATGCTTCCATAT
Source organism: Candidatus Heimdallarchaeota archaeon (assembly GCA_048881705.1). Classification (GTDB taxonomy): domain Archaea; phylum Asgardarchaeota; class Heimdallarchaeia; order Hodarchaeales; family Hodarchaeaceae; genus Hodarchaeum. The sequence continues at coordinate 21,358 of JBHLSH010000058.1, forward strand.
TTCTCTTCCTTCAATCTTTTCTGAGAATAAAGCCTGAAGGGCATTATGATAGTTAATCTGGACTGCAGGTAATGGATATTCCGGTAAACATCTTTTAGTCCAAGATACAAGAAACAAGTTATCATATCGATCCCTAGCGAAGGGTAAAATCGTGTCTGAAAAGTCCAACACGAACCTAATGCTGTTGTGGCGGCAATGATAATACGTACAAGTCCTGTATCAGGAGCGACAACAATCTGTATGTTTGTTTGGGGCTTATCTTCCATAATATCAAGTGATATTTCGGTTTGAACCGGATGTTCATATCGGCTCTATTTTTATGATTTTTTTGAAAAAGCTATTTTTTCATCATGATTAATGATATCAAGTCATCTAATAAACCTTCTTATCCTTAGAAAATTAACCGACCGTAAGAAGTAGAATCCAAGGAACTTAGGCGAAAAAAGCTCTGAAAACATTACTATGACAAGTCAAAATATATATCCAAAATGATACCAAATGAAAACTCTAAGAAAAGCTAAACCCATTGTTGAAAACAGATGGTTCAAAATCTTTTAAAGAAGAAAAATCATACCTTTATATGCCCTATAATCGCGAGAATGCCAAGGCGTTCGTTTGAAAAGAAATTGAAACTATCTTTAGTTTTCAATTCTTCTCAGTAAGACCCTTCATTCAAGGGATTATAGGCATTACTTTAGCGAGAGGGATTAAAACATGAATAACATAATGTCCGATAAAATAAATCCAGTTTTTCCTCCTACTGCTGCCGTTCTTTTTGATGGTGGTTACTGGAACAAGATACGACAAGAGCTAGGGGTTCATAATGTCGATTTGACCAAGTTAAGCGACGCGATTTGCCAACCTGCATATCGTCTTCGAAGCTACTACTTTGATGGCAAAAACGACAAACAGCAAAGCTTCCATTATGGTTTACAGTTTACTCCAAGGTTTGAAGTAATCCTCGGTGATCTAGTTGAACGGAAAGCACCGTGTCCGCATTGTAAGCAGCAGATAGTAACGCAAGAACAAAAAAGGGTGGATGTCCAGCTCGCTGTGCAAATGGTACATTTAGCAACAACCCAACAGGTTAGTCTTATTGTTTTAGTGGCTGGAGATCGTGATTTTCTTCCTTCAGTAGACATAGCCAAACATGCGGGAGTCATTATTCGTCTAGTTCACGGACCAAAAAACACGACTTCAACAGACCTGCGGCAGTGTGCGGATGAAACCATGGAATTAACCTCGGATTTTCTTCTCAAATTCCTACGTAGATCAGAGGATACTGGAATTGAACATAAGATCTTAATTGAAAAATCAGAGCCTTCTGTTTCTTCCACGATATCGAATGAAAGAATCAAGTACTCGCAAAATCTTCTTCAAAAGGCTCTACAAAATACTCCACCTAATCCTGATGGAAGTATCTTGGCTAGTAGACTAGGCATAACGATATCTAGTATTGAACCTGATTGGAAAACTATATACAAAGTGAAATCACTCAGTAGCTTGATTGAATTAAGTGGTCAAAGATTGGTTACTCCCAAATATAAAAACAAGGTTCTTTATCTATTTCCAAATTCTCACTTCATTTCAAGTGATGATAAGGATTTAGAGGATCAAAAGACTGATCGGACAATTGATTTTCTTCTCAAAACATTGAAGGAGCTTCAAGCAGAGAAACAAACTAATATGGTAAGATATTCTGAACTTGGTCTCCGTTTAACCAAGAAAGATCCAAATTGGAAAAAACGTTTTCATGTTAAGAATCTAGATACCTTAGTGGAAAGGGCTTCAAAGTGGGTACAAACCAAGGGTGGTGGAGCGGGGAAGCAAGTTGGTCTCATTTCTTGATGAAAAAGGTTAAAATTGACCAAAGAGTCCCAGTTCCGGCATTCATATCTGTACATGATTGATCTGTCTTTCGAATTGTTTTGCGGTTTTGTAGTAATAATGAGGCCTGGCTCTCAATCCCGGAGAATCAGACAAAATCGACCCAAGATATTTAAATATGAACAGCTTATGCATTTAGTAAAGAATCGTACCAGCTAAGATCGATAAAAATCGTTTTCGTGTTCAAGGGACGGAACATTTAAAACACGAATATTATCGAGATTGACGATTTCTTGATAATGCAGAGTGCTATTACTTATGGGAAGAAAACGAAAAAGTAGGGGACGATCAAAAGGGAAAAAAGGGGCATCTCAAAGGGTACAATGCTCATCATGCGGGCAACAAGTACCTAGGGACAAAGCCAAACGGAAAACAGCTTATAAATCAATAGTCGATCCAGTCATCCGATCTGAATTAAGAAAACAAGGAACTAGGGTTCCACGGATACCGATGATACGCTATTACTGTGTTTCATGTGCTGTACACCGAGGTATAATCCAGATAAGATCCGAAGATCATAGAAAAGGAAGACCCCAGTACTAATATTTTTCACACTAGTTTTCTGCAATATACACTAAACCGAGGACTATTATACCTTCCTTTCTTGTCTCTTCACTGTTTTTGCGATCGGGGAATGATGCTCAGGATTACGATTCTTCATGATATTTGTGATGCTCGCTTTAAGTGCATCCGGGAACGTAGGCCCATATCTTCATAATTCTGACTTTTATATGCAATGTTTTTCCAGCTAGAGGATGATTTAGGTCAACAGTGAACGTTCTATCAGCTATTTCCGTCACAATGCCCGGAATTTCAAAACCATCTGGGAAAGTAACTATTATTGACATTCCTTGGTGTAAGTTTTCTACCAGCGGAACCTGATCTTTGTTTATTTTCATAACTAAGTTGGGATTGCAAAATCCAAATGCGTTTTTTGGAGAAATTGAAAATTCCTTTTCTTCCCCTTCTTCCATTCCTTTTAATTCATTCTCGATGCTGCTTAATATCATACCTGATCCGAATTCGAACTCGAATAGACTGCTGTGGTTGTTATAGTTCTCTAAAACAGTTCCATCATCTAATGTTGCTAAACATTTCATTTTTACTTGATTTCCTTTCTTTATCATAAAGCAAAACGCTCATGATTTCTACTTATTAGCGAAATTTTCTTAGAATCGGCATAAATACCCACTTACTAAGTTGAAAATTCAGTTAAAACGCTATAAATGATCTTTTATTCCCCGATCCCAATTTTCGGGGTTTTTCCCTGTGAAATTTTTATACAGCAGCAAATTGTGGCCGTTAAAGATTTTTATCTAATTAAATCCGAACACTAGCCAACTGGTTCAGTTTTTTTCCAAGGGATCCGTTTTTTCGGGAACTTTGGAAATTTTCTAATTCTAGATGATGGAAAACCTAGACAGAAGAATGCAGAGGGAGAAGTTAGAGCCACTACGAACGATTGGATTTTGGAATGAAATTCTCCGAAGGAGATCAATTATTGCGGTAATGGGACCTACCACTTGGTATGCGTTTCATTGCGCAGCTGATGAGCATTCCTTTTGTATTTGAGGCTTCTCTAAATCCAAATCGACGATAAAAATCTTTCAATTCTAAAATATCTTCAGGGGTTGGTTTTTTTTCAGGACTGATAAAAGGCTTGGCGTGGAGAGTCAAAACAATTCCCAATTCATCGGCAAAAGTACCTATCTCATTGAGGAGCTTAGTTCCAAGGCCATTACCACGAAAATCCGGTTCAATCCAAAGATTTCCGATGTAACATTCGTTTTTTGTAGGTTCCCATGTAAGTGACACGCTCCCTATAATGAGAAATTCGCCTCTGTTTTGTTCACCAATGTCTATAAGGCACTGTAACATAGTTTTTTGCGCTATTGCGCTCTTTAATGATATATAGTCTCCTATAAAGACTTGATTTATGCTCTGAAATTCAAAACTACGGAACCCGTTGTTTATTCGAAACTCTACTTGAAAATCCCAATAATCAAAACTGGGAAAATTTCGTTTATTTTCAGCAACGGTAAACATAGCTGTTCCCTTTGGAATAAAACAAGATAATGTTCCCCTAATTAAGGTTTAGTAGAAAAAACCTTAGTAAACTACCACTCATAGCAACGAGTATCTCTAATAATAGCTTAGAAAAGTGTGAGACCAAACACTATAAGTTTTAACACCTCATAAACTATTTTTTTCGATTTCGTGCCGAACGGTTTTGTTTAGGGGGAGGTATTCGTGATTGAATCATCTTCTAAACACGCCAAATAACGTGTGAAAACAGTTTTTAAAGAATTAATTAAACTTGTTTTCAAAACAAATTGGTATGATTTACCTATTTAAGATTTTCGATAAGGTACCACCTTGGTTCTTGGGATAATAAATAGATATTCCTTCAAGAGATCTTGTAAGAGTAGAACGCTTAAACTATGTTAAAAAACAGAAAATTAAGGCTCTAATGAGAGGATGAAGGTTGGTTTTCCGTTTTTCCC
>JBHLSH010000059.1:0-24573 GCA_048881705.1 Candidatus Heimdallarchaeota archaeon
CCCGTCATCCTTTGGATGAACCAAGCCCACATTCCTATCCCCTGATCCCACGGTTTAAACCAATTCAAAAAGTTCCTCGACTTACTCCCACCTGCAACTTGTGTATCATGAATGCTTTTTTCAGTACTTCCTGTCATGAGATATCACCTATCCGGGCAGCTGGGCCACGCTAAAGTTTAACCATAAAGTGAATAGAGTAAGCACCACGATGAGAATGACAACAGCCCATCCTATGAATCGCCTTGATGCATCCCCTGGTATTATATCAAGCCATACTGTTCTCACACCGTTGAAGGCGTGAAACAGCAAGAAAATAACAAAGAGGAAGGAAACGATTAAGTAAAGCGGATTCGCCATCTTAATCTGGACAACTCGAAATGACGCTATCCCATAATCCCTTACAATATCTGGGTACTGGGCTTCAACAAAAGGGTTGAGATAATGATTGAGAACCATGTGGAGCCCTAACAGAACAAAGGTAAATGCCCCGCTAATACGTTGGAGGACCCACCATTGAGCGGAACGTGCTTCATGTTTGGGTACAAATCGGGTAATTCCACTTTCAGAAGTCATATTACAAACACTTCCTGTCATTATATCGAATATTAAGTGTTATTAGTAAGAAACAGTATCTTAAAGTTGTTCTAGTGACTTAAATCTCCGATAAATGCTGAATAATATGAGGATTTTGTTTGATAAATTGCATACAATATGCATACAATTTTTTATCATATCACGAAACTAAACAATCGTTAAGACGAACTCCCTATCTGTTAATAAAGACGTTTTCCTCACAGTCGGATTTTCGATCTCATTCCAGTCTTTTTATCAGGTTCCAAACCATAATATTTTGAAAATAATTTCTCAAAAGAATAATCTGGAATTGATTATGGGAGTCTTCAGGCTGGCGATGACAAGACTTGTATAAACGGACTTTTTCAGACGCAGCATACATCACATTGGGGTGATTCTGTAATCAGTCATTAGGAGATCAGAAAAAAGTCAATCTCAGGTCAAATTATCTTTATCCCTCATAATTGTTAACTGAATGTTTTTGTTGTCATGGTTAGGTCCAATAAAACACAGGAGTTGGTGATATGGTGCTTCCTGATCCCTTGGTATCCGAGGTTTTACACACACAGCATTCTCTCAGAACTACAATATTATCATGTCTCGATCCATTGGGGGGATTGACGAATTTCATCAAGCCTAGGGATCATGTTCTTGTGAAACCAAATTTCAATACCGCGGATCCATTTCCAGCGTCAACTGATTTAGATTTCTTCATAACAATTCTGATGCTTCTAAAAGAAATAACTTCTGACGTTACTGTTATTGAATCCTCCACATTAAAGGTGGACACTAGAAAGTTAATTACTTCACGGATGAATGGCAAACTGGAGGAACTTGACGTTCCTCTTGTTACGGAAAAGGACTATGTATATGAAAAAGTGGATCTGAAATCAATGGGAGCCAAATATATGAAATCAGTGAAACTTCCTAGGCAGATTTTGGATCCCAAAACGAAAACCATTCTTCTACCTTGTTGTAAAACCCACTTTATTGGTCAATTCACCGGTGCTTTGAAACTAGCAGTTGGATTAATGGAAAGAAAGCAACGAATACGAATGCACATGAGCTTGCGTGTTCCAGAAAAAGTTGCAGATTTGAATCTTGGCTATTCGCCACATCTTTGCATTATGGATGCCCGGACTGTCTTTGTGACTGGAGGACCGAGTAATGGTAGAAAGGAAGAACCCCAAAAAATCTTAGCTGGTTCAAATCGGGTTGCTTTAGATATACAAGGAATAAAAATCATTCAAAAATATAATGCCAAAAATCACCTCACTGGTAAATCCCCTGAAGAGGTAAGACAAATTGCAAGAGCTATCGAACTTGATATCGATGGGAGTTCGCTTTTTACAACCAACGGTCCTAAAATGACGGCCGTTCCTGCATAACTGGATTGATTCCTTGGTTATTTTCCCGTTTTTAGATCTTCATCCAATTTTGAAAATCCCATCATTGGCTGCCGGATACTAGAGCCAGATAATTCGGATATGGACCTTTTGATCCCGCTTTTGATTGAATGACTCTGACCAGCAGCTGCAGGAAGAGGAGCTTCTGATTCCCAAGCTATCGTCTTATCAAGATTTCTAAGCCCCGTGAGGAGCCAAGCTAGCGTAATTACAATAAAGCTGGCAAATATCGCTAGCAGGAAAAGATTCACGGTTCCGAAAAGTTCAGCGAGGGGTCCCGAAGCCAGCATGCCAAATGGTAAGGTCGCTCCTGCCACAGATGCCGCAATAGCCGACACTCGTCCCTGTAGATCTGGTGGAACAGTTGTTTGAAGTATAGTCCTAAATGTAGAATCCACTATGGGAATCATGGCTCCAAAAATGAGTGCGCCTATTCCCATCCACCAAAAAACCCCCAATGGGGTAATTACTTGAATAAAGTACCCTAACAGCTGAAAATAGAATGCAAAGACGATGACGGTCGATTTTTTGTTCCAGTCTTTCTTAATCAGCAAAAATACGCCTGAAATCAGCATTCCAACTTGACTGAGAACGACTACAAACGCTAAATCCGTCACAGTTCCAGAATGGGTGGAGTATACAAATATGGGGCCAAGAACAGCAATGGGTATTTGTAATAAGGTAATGGCCGTAAATACGAGAAGCAAAGGAAGGAGTCCGTTCTTGGATCGCAGTATGTGGATACCTTCCTGGAATTCATGGATCACTGCCGAAAGACCAATTTTATCATGAACCTGATTTCCGTTAGGAGGCGGTTCAGGTATGATTATCAAGTACAGAGGTATGATCGCAAGAAGAAATGTTACGACGTCCACCCAGATGATAACCTCAATTGGGGCAAGTTCGTAGAAAATAGCCCCCAGAGCCGGTCCGAGTATATTCACTGCGCCCACAAAGAAGAACTTAACTCCATTAAGTCGATTAAGATAACTTCGCGGCACCATTAGCGGAATGATGGCGTCAGCCGCGGGTGCATGAAATGAGGCGGTAATTCCACGAAGAGTGATTACGTAAACGACTCCCCAGTACAGTTGAAGTCCCGTAAGGAAATTTCGAAACAAAAACAGGGCAATTAAACCTATGGCACCTAAGGCCTGAAATCCGTCTGAGACCCCCAGAATCCACTTCCTATTCCATCGGTCAACAAATACTCCAGCAATTGGCATGAATACTACTTGAACTCCAATTCCCAATAGGTATGCGACTGCTAAGTAGATTGGATTTAGGTACGTTACAACAATCCACCAAATGATTACGAATTGTACGATGTTTGACCCAAGTAAAGACACGACTTGACCGGCCCAGAAGAACAAATAGGCATTAACAGTATGCGAAGTAGCCATATGTGTCGCCAAGGTGCCACGTCCGACGTAAATGAGGGGGAAATGGAGGGATATATATCTTTGAAATTCTCAGCACAACTGGCTGGTAAAAATGATTACAACCTAGCCACGTAATTGTCAGCTAAGTAAGTAATCATTATTTCAGTTGGAATAAGTAATTTCAGGAAGATCTAGTACTCCAGCGATTTGTGATTTTTAACTATGTCTAGAGAATAAATCCGAATTTTACGTTAATCGTTATGATAAATACCGGAGAATTCATATTAGGCCAGAGACAATAGTTCTACTAGTTACCGCCAATATGAACCCGATATTATTCAAATAATCTGCAGAACTACATTCAGGAAACGCTATTTCGCTTAAACACGCGTATTTTGGGTTTTTTTCATTACAATCCTCATTGGCTGTTTTTAGTATCCGCTATAATTGGCTAAAAAACGGAAGTCCATTGACGGGTCGTGCTCGACTTGCATTTGCTTTGTGAACGAGAAACGGGGAAAAAATTACTCCCATTGAAATCCCATGGTTATATTTCAAACTAGATCTGCTTCAATCTTGCTTTACAGGCGCAGGATGGATGCAAACCATGCTGCCACCTTCCCTTGAGGACGATTAGTCTCGAAAGAAGCTACATCAACTGATCTGACCCTCCATACATCCTTAGCTGAAAAAGAGGAATAAATTTCGGATTGAGTTACCCGTCTCGGTCCCCATCCTGCTGGCTCATGTTCGCTGAAACATATGAAATAGTAGTTTCCTGCCGAATTAAGGACCTTTGCCAGCTGGTTTGTAAACTGGATCCTTTCGCTATCTGAAAATATGTGAAAGAGTCCCGAGTCAATCACGGTATTGAAACGTTTTCCAAGTTGATCTAGTTTGAACACATCGAAAACTTTGAAATTCGCATGAATTCCCCGATTCTGTGCTTTTCGATTCGCCTTTTCGATTGCAGTTGGAGCCGAATCAATACCGATTACCTCATATCCCAGGTCGGCTAAATATAATGTATTTTCTCCCGTACCACAGCCTACATCCAAGATTGGGTCTGTTATTGAGTTTTTGCTTGCTAGATCGACGAGAAATTGTTGGGGTCGGCCAATATCCCACAAAGGAGTACCTTGATACATAATATCGAAATTAGACATAGGGGTTCTCCAATTAATCCCTTCCTATGCCTATTCAAGAATGTAAGGAAACGAAAATAGAAAAAAGAAAGGAAGATGGGAAATGACTATCTGGATTTTACATCAATATAGTTGCCCGCGTCGGGCAAGACATACACCAATGGATCACGATTCTTCTGTTCTCGGAAGTTTTCTATCCATGTACGTAGGCTTGCCTGCACATCACCCGTTCTGGGTACATATTTGATTCGAAAAATATCCTCTAATTGCTCCTTATCCATCTCTGTGATCATATGACATGTAGCCCTTTTGAGGATCCTGATTAAATCAACTACCTTCTGGTTACCTATTTTGAAATTCTCAATACTACACTTGGTTTCAATAACTTTAGAAAGCGCGGCATCTAATCCAATTCCATTTATTTCCCGCATTGTATCATAGTAGTTTTGGCTGCCATGCCCTAAGTCGCAACGAGCCAAAAGTAAGATATCTCCACCTTCTTTTACAGCATTCCAGCCAGCATGGAACCCTTTTCCTCCTTGATATAGGTTTATGCTTAGAGGCCCTGTGGATACGATCACCAGATCTGCTGGCCTGTCGACTTCTACCACTCGGAGAGGTTTCAGGGCTTCTCGGCGTAATTCATGAAGAGAATTAATATCTCCTGCATCTAACATTACGATTTCCTCGCCGTTCATCACGGCATCGATACAAAAAACTGGAACCATCTTCTTAGTGAGCTGCGCCATCTGGATCATGTCTTGAATTACTGGATTTCCCTTAGTATTGCCGAGGCGGCATTCTGGCTTAAAACCAAGGACCTTATCAAACATTTGCGGATGATTACGAGCGATTGTTTCCTTGCCTGCACACCCTGGAAAAAATTGCTTGACGGTACCTGCAACACCAGCGAAGTAATGGTATTCACTGTCCGTCACCGCTATTATTAATCCCGACTCCAGCACATCTATGTTTACCCAAATCGGGGTTCCTAAGGTTGATGTACCTAAATGGCGACAATTTTCAGCCTGTTTGTGAATCATGATGTGATCTTTCCATTCCCCGTAAATAGCTGGTCCGAGGATTTTATTCTCTAATAAATCATCAGTTGGAGGGCTATGCGATCCACTAGCAATCAGTAATCTGATATCATCCTTTTTTACTTTGTAATCTTCAAGTAACTTCTTAAAAAGCAGCGGGAGTAGAATTTTGGTATGTTTATTAGGTCGAGTAGCATCATCTACTAGGATCATAACTTGCAATCGCTCCCGAGTCTTTGTAAGTTCTCCAAGAGCTTTGGAATCGACAGGATTAGCGAGAATATCCTCAAATCGCGTTTCAAGGTCCGTAAAAGTTCGGCCTGGTTCAGGAAGCCCTGGGGGTTCCAAAACGTGCACATCTAAATCCGCAGGTATAAACAGAGAAATAGGTTCATCCCCATACAAGAGAGTTATATCTTTCCACGACATAGAGAACACCTACCAAATTCTGAACCTAGTAAGGGTCTATTCTAATTATACTTTTCGTTCCTCACCTAAAATCATCATTTTTCAACTCATTTATCATTACTTCTCACCTAAATCTTTTTGTAAGATTATTCCCCACTTTATCGGAATTAAAACGCTTATTGATGGATTTTCACGTGTTTTCTAATATGACATTATTTATTGGTGTTTCATTAATCCTGACTATCTGAGGCAACTTAGGCAACCTTAAGCCGTCGTATACTTGGCAAAGAAAAAACAATATTCAAACAGAGTTTGGAGGCTCTTTAAGCCAGTTTTTGACCATGTTTCCTCTTTTTATGGACCGATCGTTTTACATTAATCATCCTAAAGGATGAGTAGATTTGAAATTAGAAATATCAGGTGAAAAATTTCCCTGCCCGAATTTTGACTGTTCTCTACCTGAATTGGATTGAAAACTTTATAAATCATAACTTGTTGACTGTTTATGATGAAGGTCATAAATGGTTTGACATTTGAAGACATGATTCACATCGCAAAAGCCTGTGATAATTCATATGACGGGAAATTCTGGGTAGCCGTTAAAACGACCAAAATTTACTGTTTGCCATCATGTAAGGCGAAATCTCCCTTACCAGAAAACGTAACATTTTATGCTACCCGTGAGGAAGCGATAGAGAATGACTTTAGAGGATGCAAAAGGTGTAAATCAGAATACTTTCCCGATGTTGCTCCAAAATGGCTCGATACCATCCTATCATTCATGAAGACCAATCAGACAAGAAAGATTACTGAGGGTGAGCTAGAAAGCTTAACTCATACAGATATTAGCACGATTCGAAGATACTTCAAAACGACTCATAGCATTAGTCCAATGGCTTATCATCGTAAAATCCGATTGTCGCATGCTAAAAAAATGCTACAAAATGGCATCTCAATTCAAGAAGTATCAGACCACGTCGGATTTAGCTCGATAAACGGTTTTATTTATGCATTTTCAAAAGAATTCGGTTATTCACCAAGAGGGACATAAATGGAAGAAAAAATCACCTGGAAAATCCTCAGAAGTAAGCTAGGCAATCTTATTGGAGGAACCACATCCAAAGGATGTTGTCTTCTTGAATTTGTAGATCGTAGGAGTCTAAACACTATCATCTCTAAGATGGAACAGCGATATAAGATGCATTTCGTGCATGGAACATCATCAATCTTGGAAAAATTGCAGGAAGAACTAAACGAATATTTTGATGGATCACGAAATCAATTCTCCGTCCCCTTAGATGTGAGAGGCACTCCTTTTCAGATGTCGGTGTGGTCACAATTACTCTCAATTCCATATGGAGAGACGCGAAGTTACAATGATATTGCAAAATCCATTAAAAATGAAACAGCCGTTAGAGCGGTTGGAAGAGCAAATGGAGACAATAATATCGGAATTGTTATTCCGTGTCACAGAGTAATAGCCAGTGATGGCAATTTACAAGGTTATGGAGGAGGATTGTGGAGAAAGAAAGAATTACTTACGTTAGAAGAGAGTTTTAAATCAAATTTCTCCCAAAATTCCCGTTCTATCCCAGATCCAACTACCCTAGACAATTGGCTTTATCATTAGTTGTTTTTATCATTTGAGATCTAGATATCTTTCCCTGACATCTCTCAGGAGGAGAATTTAATAGGTTCTTGTCCCGCTTCTTTTTAAATTCAAATTTACCAATGGACTTTCTAAACAAGAAGCTAATTCTACAAGCTATACTTAACGATGAACAGAAACATCGCAGTTTACTTGTGAGAATTAGAAAAACGATTGTAGATCAATTTGCATTGAGTGAGTCTGACTTATGGAAAATGCTAGAGGAATCTTATCTTGATTTTGGCGAGTGATCAAGGGCAAGCATCATGTAAGAGGCTGCTTATGAATTCGGATTAGATCCCGTCGTTACTGTTATGATTTCGTTGGGGGAGGTTTCCACAGAGGTGGATTCCGAAGATTTTAGCAATCCTGGTTCCGGTTTCATCAGATGATAACTAATGCCTATTGCTTTTGGGTCTGCTCCCATCGCGATCGCTAGTAGTTCTGTGAAATAAAACGTAGGCGTCCCTGTAATCTGTGTTCCCACCGATTCCTCCCGCAGAATAAGCTTCTGACTTCCGTCATACTGCAGAAAGCACGTGGGACAAGGAACAGTGATAGCATTTGCCCCTGCTGTTTCCATTTGCACAATCTTATGTTTAGTGATATCAAATGATGCTGATTGATCCATTTCTCGAATACCCGCTCCACAGCATAATGTCTCATCCACGTAATGAATGGGTTCCGCCTGAATGACGTTTTCTACAAAATCCCATAACCATTGGGGGGCCTCAGCGTTTTCTGGTTGGCCAATGCTCTGGGGTCGTAATGCGTGACAGCCATAATGAACGGATATCCGGAAGTTCGACAACGGATTAACAATCATTTGACTGAGTTTATCATATCCAATCTTTTCATGCAGAAATTCGTGCAGATGGATGACAGATATGCTTGCTTTATATTCCTGATTCACTTTTGTAAGCAAACTATTGATTCTTGCGAGTTTTTTTGCATCGTTCTTAAGTTTCTGGTTTACATAATGGAGAGTTTCATAACAGCCGTTGCACAAGGTAATAATATCTAGTCCTTGCTCTTCAGCTAGGGCTAGATTACGCGTAGCTAACGTGTACCAGGTATCTTCGCTATAGGAATGAATACCATTTGGATCAGGACAACAACCGAATGGAAGATCCACGAATTCCAATCCTAGCTTTTCCATGACGAAACGAGTTGCCGCCTCCAACTGTGGAAGCTTATAGGGGATCGTACACCCCAGAAAAAGAGCATATCTACCATTTGACTCTGACATTTGGCATCTTCTCTAGTCATTTAATGTAAGATGGATAAGCTTCTGGATAGCTGGAAGATCGGGTTGAGGCAGATCTGGAAGATTGAGCTTCTTGCGGCGCATTAAAATACTCTTACCAGGGGGAGATGTAGTCCCGTTTGCTATAATTGTCTCTAATTCCGCTTTCACTGACTCAGGAACGTATCCGTGTCTAGCAGCTATATTTTTTAGTTTTACAAGCATTGTTGTAATGTTAATCCCTTGGGGACAACGATCTTCGCATGCATAGCATGTCGTACAAAGCCAGAGAGGTTCGAAGTTTTCTAACACTGATATATCGGAACTGCTTGAGTTTAATACCGCCTGTATAAATCTTCGGGGATTTTTTTCTGGATTCACTCTGAATATGGGACAGGATCCGCTACATGTCCCACAAGAGAAACACACCTTCAATTGATCTTTTATTTCTTGGATATCCATGTTCTATCCCTGGCTTAAGCAACCGCTGCGGCCGTATCCACCGCTGTTTTACCGCCATTTTCCCGTGCAACCTTGGACATGGCAGTAACCACCTGGGCAAATTTTTTGCCTTCCGCAGCAGACATCCATTCAATGATAAATCGATTATCCTCAATATTCTGTTTCTGCATCCATCGTCGAATCTTCTTCTCTCGTTTCAAAGCCCAATCGTTGCCCGAAATATAGTGACAGTCTTGGGGATGACAGCCAGTTAACATCACTGATCCTGCTCCCTTTTCGAAAGATCTCTTGATATAATCGATGTCTACTCGACCAGAGCACATAGTTCTAATGATTCTGGAATTCGTTGGGTACTGTACTCGCGAAGTACCAGCCAAGTCCGCTCCGGCGTATGAACACCAATTGCAAGCGAATATGAGCACTTTTTCGTCCGCATTGTCACGTAAAGCGATATCGATCTGACGGAAGATCATAGCATCAGTGAAATTCATCATAGTAATGCAATTCTTAGGACAGTCTGCTGCACATGTGCCGCAACCCTTGCAGAGGACGGGATTGACGCTTGCTTTGATTTTTCGTTTTTTATCTACAGTAATAGCTAAGTAGGGACATCGTGTGGCACAAAGTTCGCATGCTGTGCATTCGTCGGTATCTACAAAGGCATAGAGGGGTTCTACATTGAATTTGCCTTTTGTAAGAAGTCGCGTGACTCGACCGGCTGCGGCGCTTGCTTGAGTTACGGTTTCTCGGATGTCTTTAGGAGCTTCAGCACCGCCTGCGATGAAGATTCCATCGCTGGGAGTATCCACTGGCTTTAATTTCGGATGTGCTTCAATGTAAAACCCATCAGGATCTCGTGAAACCGGGAACGGAATCTCAGTTTTGTTTCCTTCAGCACCGACCGACAAAACAACCAGATCAAATTCTTCAGATACCAGCGAACCTTGCATCACCGCTTCCACGGTAATTTGCAGATGATGGGTTTTTGGATTCTCTTGTATTTGCGCGGGGCGTCCTCGAATATAACGCACTCCTTCTTCCCGAGACCGTGTATAGAGTTCTTCAAAGCCTTTTCCAAAGGCTCTGATATCCATATAAAAGATTGTAACCTCTACATCGGGCCAATGTTCTTTGATAAGCAAACTGTCCTTGATACTCTCCATACAGCAGAAATTGGAGCAGTATGGGTTATGACGGACGTCTCTTGAGCCTGTACAATTGATAAAGGCTATCTTCTTGGGACGTTTAAGATCAGAGGGACGAAGTAGGTCTCCTTCCGTAGGTCCCGCCGCATTAATCAATCGCTCAAATTCCAAAGTCGTTATTACGTTTGGATAGCGGCCCCACCCATATTCAGGAATCTTAGATGCGTCAAATACGTCAAAACCAGTGCTAATTATGATAGATCCAACTTTGTATGTGTAGGTCTTTTCGCTATCTTCGTAAATGATCGCTTCTTTATCGCATTCCTTGATACACTTTCCACACGCCAAAGGAGAAAGACCCAGACAATTCTTTTCATCAATGATATAACTGGCAGGAACAGCTTGAGGATATGGGATATAAATTGCTTTCCGCCATCCAAGATTTCCAGAATATTCATCGATAACATTTACCGGACAAATATCCACACACTCATCGCACGCCGTACAAAGGTCTTCATCTACATATCGGGGCTTTTTGGTAATTGTGACCTCAAAATTTCCAACGTATCCATCGATTCGGGTTACTTCCGCATTAGAGATTAGATTGATATTCTTATGGTTACCCACGTCAGCCATTTTTGGGCCAAGAATGCATATGCTGCAATCCATTGTAGGGAACGTTTTATCGATTAATGCCATTCTACCCCCGATGGTGGGTTCCTTTTCAACAAGTACGACTTCAAAATCATCCGCAAGATCAAGAGAAGCTTGAATACCTGCCACTCCGCCGCCAATAACCAGAATTCGTTTTTCTACGGGAACAACAATTTCTTCAACAGGCTCTAGAAGATCAGCTTTAGCTACAGCCATCTCAATTAGCTCAGTAGCCTTCTTTGTGGCTTCTTCCTTTTCATGTAGATGAACCCAAGAGCACTGTTCCCTGATATTTGCAACTTCAACAAGTTCAGGGTTCATACCGATACGACGCATCAAAGTTTTCCAGGTTGGGCCATGAAGACGGGGAGAACATGCTGAAACTACTATTTTTTCAATTCCCTGTTCCTTGATGGCATTCTCGATTTCTACCTGGCCTGGATCGGAGCAAGTGTAGGTATTTACTTGGACTAGCTTGACATCGGGAAGTTTTTCGATCTCCTCTGCGACCTTATCAATGTCAACGCTGCCAGCAATGTTTTTACCGCACTTGCAAAGGAATACACCAATTTTAGGATCTTTTTGTTCGATACCTTCAGCTGCCATGTCTTAGTTCACCAGTTCACTAGATCTCACTATTACTTTTTCGATATTTGCTCCCGAACTCGCTCAAGCCTCTTTGTGAATCCCTCTCGTGGAGAATTGACAAATTCTCCACAGACAATTATTCCCTCTTTGAAATCAAATGTCGCATCGTGCGGGGCGACACCAGTCTTAATTTGGACCTGTTTCTTTATCCATTCCAACATCTGAACGGCATCCCCTAGTTTGTTTTTCCTGCCATACTGGGTAAAGCAGGGAGCTAAAACCTCAATAAAACTAAAGCCAGGGTTGTCCATCGCAAATTTGATACTCTTCTGCAATCGTAACAGATCATATCCTGGCCATCGGGCAACATAACTTGCGCCAGCTGAAGCAGCCAAGCTCACGAGATTGAATGGTGGTTCCACATTTCCGTAAGGTGTTGTGGTTGTTAAATCTCCAATCTGTGTAGTAGGCGCAACTTGACCTCCAGTCATGCCATATACGTTGTTATTGATACAAAGGACGCTAATCTCGATATTGCGCCGGCAGGCATGAATGAAGTGGTTTCCTCCAATTGCAAAAAGATCTCCGTCGCCCGAAAGAACAATTACTTCTAAATCAGGATTAGCCAACTTGAGGCCGGTGGCAAAAGGTATCGCCCTTCCATGCGTACTGTGAAAAGCAGGGGCTTTAAAACACCCACTGGATCGTCCCGTACAGCCGATTCCAGAAACAATAGCGTAATCCTTGGGAGTCAGTCCCTTTTCAACCAAACAGCTTGTGATGGAGGTAATAACGGATCCAATTAGACACCCTGGGCAAAAAATAAATCTGTGGAGATTTAACCGAGAGTGGAGGGGATGATCTTCTGTGATTACTTCCGAGGAATCAGGTGTGATTAATTCTTGGGGAGTTGTCATAGATTTACCTCCTTCATGATGCCATCATAAATAAGGTCCGGATGAAAGGGAATCGTGGTAGGGATATGTTGACCAATAACCTGAAATCCCAGGTGTCGAAATCGTTCAACCTCTCGGACAACCTGTCCGTAGTTCATTTCGCTAACAATCACTTTCTTCACATCATATTTGGCCAATTTTTCCATTAATTCTTCGGGAAAAGGCCACAAACTCCGCAAACGGACGTATCCGACCTTGTGCCCTTTGTTCCGCGCCTTTTCAACTGCTTCAGGGACACCACGTGAGTTTATTCCATATGATAGGACTACTACTTCCGCATCCTCGACATGACGTTCTTTCCAGTCGTTTATTTCATGACGACCACGACGGATCTTGTCGCACAGACGTTTAATTAATGATATAGCGGCCTCAGGACGCATGTCAGGACTTCCTGTAGTATCATGTGTTAAACCGGTTACGTAAAAACTGTATTCGGTTCCTGCTACGGCCATGCCTGGTATTAGGTCCTCATCCAACACTTCAAAAGGTTTATAGTCCTCTGGGGGAACCTGAGGTGGCTTTCGGTTGATTATTTCAAAATCTGAGTGATAACGAACGGGTTCCATCATTTGGCCCGTGATTCCATCACTTGCAACTATAACGGGGGATCGATACTTTTCAGAAAGATTGAATGCTCTGATTGTAAGGTCATACATTTCTTGGACACTATTCGGCGAGAGTACAATCATTTCGTAATCGCCGTGAGAGAGATACCGAGTTTGCATCACATCCGATTGGGAAGCCTTGGTTGGTTGGCCCGTTGAGGGACCTCCTCTCATTACTGTCACTATAACCAGGGGAGCTTCTAGCATGAATGCGAGTCCTACTGTTTCGGCCATTAGCGAAAGACCAGGACCTGAGGTTGCGGTCATAGCCTTTGCTCCAGCAAAAGATGCTCCCACGACTGATACGATTGAAGCAAGTTCATCCTCCATTTGAACGAACGTCCCCCCAACCTGAGGTAACCGTCGAGACATGTAGTGGGCAATTTCGGAAGACGGGGTAATCGGATATCCACCGAAGTACCGACAACCCGCAGCAATTGCTCCTTCCGCTGATGCATAATTTCCAGTGGTCAAAATCAAATCTGATTGAGAGCTTTCTTGGGTGCTACTACTCATTTCTCTAAACCTTCAGAGGAATTTCTTGTATAAAGATTGATACAGATGGGCAAATTCTCTCACATTGCAAACAGCCGGTACATTCTTCCTGGTGTACGGCCTTAACAGGGTGCAGCATACGACTATTGAACTCCTCCGAGACTTCTAAGACATCCCGTGGACAAAATTCTATACAGAGTTCACAACTGTCACATATCTCGTTTAACACCATCACCCTGTAATCCTTAGTTTGAGGAGGTTGTAAAATTGGTTTCCGAGTGGAACGCATCATTATGATATTCCTCTAAGAAAATTTTAGACCTGATCGGGTCTAATCAGTCCTAATAGACGAACTGACGTTATAACTTTTCGCAATTTGCCTTTCTATTGTTAAGTCAACTGGAGCTTTGAACGTCTTTCCATCATAAGGGTCGCTGAAGCTGTAATATTTCTATAATCTGTTTTTGAAATGAAGAAATTTCCTTATTAAGGCTTTACTTTCATGTATTCGGAATTTAACAATAGTTATTAGGAGCTGGAGTTGTCAAGCAACTTTATATTCCTATAGGAGGATCATAAACCCCCAAAAAGAGGCATTGAGCTTAAAAAAAGTCATCTGCGACGTATTTCGGTCCTAGAAATAGTATAAAGAATTTTGGGCCATTTTTAAATATCCTTTTCGTCGAATAATGGAAAAACTATCCTTGTATCTACTGCAATTTCCTCGTTTCTTTGGATTCTATATTTGGGTTAGCACATCCGCCTTTGGATTGTTGATTGCCATGAAGGCATTGTCCAACATTTTAAAGAGATCATCTTTTGTTAATTCATATTCATTATCGTGAAAGAATTGAACCAACCTTTTTATCATGAAATAAAGCATTTTTTCGTAACCCGTCTTTTTAGAGGTTACCAAATATCTTTTTTTTGGTTTTGGCGCAAATAGGCCATCCATTATGGCATTTACTACCTTTTCGGGAGTGGGGGAATTTAGCCGCTTCTTAGTTTCTCGAGTGATGTTTTGAGTAATCCATGAAATCTGGCTATTGGCGATAGAAGATTGCGGTTTCTTTGCCCGTTCGCGTACCATTTCTGCAGTAGACATTATGATCTTGGTATTGAACGTCCCTGGTTCAATGATTACTACTTTGACTCCAAGTTCCCTAAGCTCTTGCGATAGGGCATCTGACCACGATTCAAATGCATACTTGCTCATACTATAGGAAGACATGAACATCGGAGTAAACAGCCCTGATATGGAACTTATATTCACTATACGACCCTTTGATTTTACTATATAAGGTATGAGAGCATTTGTAACCCGTAAAGGGCCGTATACGTTCACATCAAATACACGATGTAGCATCTTTTCATCAGTCGCAATTATTGGCCAAAAATCCGCAACACCAGCATTGTTGATCAGGCCATACAGCCCTCTCCCCTCCTCTTCTACCTGTTTTACAGTTTCACGGACATCCTTGGATGACGTTACATCCAAATGGAAGGCAAGAACATTGCGAAGCGTATTAAGATATTTGACATCTTTTTCGCTTCTCGCTGACGCATATACTATTTTACCCCTTCTTGATAAATGCTCGGCCGTCAATTTACCGATTCCTGATCCAGCTCCCGTAATCAGGATTGGATCGGCTTCATCTAAATAATTCATGTTGTATTGAGAACATAAATCAACTTAAAAACATTGTGTCCCTCAATGAATGGTTCCTATATACGATATCACGTATGATTGAGTTTACCCCTTTATGAATACAATTCACTCACAAAAAGGTAGGTATCTGGATTCGGAATCTGAAATCTCAACTCCCTAGGACGTTGTTAACAATAGTTAGTGTATGACTTATAGTACATTAGCTTTTGACCTTATACGAAGCCAAACTTCATGTCCAAGGGAATATCCATGAAAGTAAAATTCAGATTCTCGGGTAGAGGAGGCCAAGGCATTAAGTTTTTGGGATCTGCGTTAGTCCGCGTAGCAATGACGGCTAACCTTCATGCAACGCTCGCTGTGGACTATACTCCCTCTGTACGTGGTGGTCCCATCTTTTGTGACGTTGTGATTAGTAGTGATCCTATTGATTACATATATGTTGCGGGAGATGCTGATTATTTTTTCGCAATTGACCAAAAAGGATTTGACCGAGCTTGCGAATGCATTACTGATAGAACGGTTTCATTCATAGATGCGAACACCATTGATTCTCAGGCAGAAGAATTGGTTACGAAAGGTACGATGTACCGGGTTCCCATTACTAAGCGGGCGGATGAAGAAAATGTCACCGGAGCCGTCAATATTCTATCCCTGGGCTTTCTTTCGGAATATTTGTTGAAGACTGGAAAACCTAATCTTACTGATGAACAATATGTCCAGGTTTTTCACAAAATGCGGAATTCCGAAAACAATATACGTACATTCAAACTTGGCAAAGACCTTTATCAAGAAATCTTCAACGGAACATCCTAGTTGTTGGTCATCTCTTCCTCCCCTCCTTTTTACTTGTGTTCGCATTTCCATCCCAAAAATATCTCCCTGATTTCACGGTAAATTGCAATAAATAAACGGATAGAGTGTTCTGGTTTTATTATTCTGATCTGAAACCTATCTGTTATTATTAATGTCTCTCTGAAAGGACCTTGTTTAACATCCTGAAACATTTTGCGTCGAGGTTTAGGGGATACCCGTTTGGAACATGAATTTCCAATATGGTTTTATCGAGCTTTTTTATGTTTTATTGGTTTTTTTTGCTTTTATTCAGAGTATTTGTCACTAATCAGCCTAAAAGTAACTTAAACATGATTAATCCTCGTACACAATGAAAAGACATATATAACCGATTAAACAATTATTAAGCGACCAAATTTTGCTTAATTTATGATTTTTAACTAGATTAATACCCCGTAACACAGGTTACAGGCGTACTTTCATGGTTCTTTCACCATCTAGAGAAGTTGAATTTTATGGAACTTAATACTCGTTATTTCACCCCAAATCTCGATTTTCGTGACAAAATAATTACGTTATCCCAAAATAACTTGAAATACTGCTACCAATGCGCCAATTGTACAGGCATTTGCCCAATAAATATCGTTTCCTCGTTCAATCCTCGCGAACTCATTCACATGGCGCAGCTCGGAATAGTTCCTGAATCGGAAAACGAGGTGATCTGGCGGTGCACAACTTGCGCCGCATGCGAGGAATTCTGTCCCAAAAAGGTGAAGATCATTGAGATCATCACCGCCTACCGTGCGCACACAGTCGAAGAGGGAGGTGAAATGCCGTATACCTATACGCAGACATTACAATCATTTTTTCAGACGGGAAACCCATTCAACTTAAGATCCGCCGCAAGAGCTGATTGGGCAAAGGGATTGGATGTTCCCGTGGCAGAAAAGGGAACTGAAGTTATGTATTTCGTTGGATGTACCGCATCCTATGATCCACGGTCCCAAAAGATAGCGCAGGCCATCTCATCCATTCTGAAACGTATGGGGGTAAATTTTGGAATCGTCGGAAACAAGGAAAGAGAATGCGGGAACTGTATCAACTTCATGGGTGAAACGGTTCTCGCGGATTATGAACGAGAACAAAATGAGGCGTTAATTAAGCGCGTTCACCCCTCCACGATCATTACCACATCCCCACATTCATTCAATCGAATCAAGCATGCCTACAATCTCCCTGAAGGGACCGAAGTACTTCACTATACCCAGTTTTTGGATCGGCTAATTGGTGAAGGAACATTGGAGTTTCCCGATAATGGACACAAGGAACAGCTTATTACATATCATGATGCTTGCTATCTAGGCAGGCATAACGGTGTTTATGAGGAACCCAGAAGAGTACTTAGGGCAGTTCCTGGCGTTAAACTGGTAGAAATGCTTGAAAATCACCAATTTAGTGTTTGCTGCGGCGGTGGAGGCGGGAATATCTGGGCTGAAACTCGAGTAGAAGAAAGATTATCACTCCCGAGGTTAAAGCAAGCTCTGGATGTCGGTGCATCTGTGCTGGCGACTGCGTGTTATTTCTGTCTGTTAATGTTCGATGATGCGGTAAAAGTTGGCGATGTCGAGAAGCAGATCCAGGCCAAGGACATTGCCGAAATTGTTAAGGAGGCATTGTAACAAATGGAGACCTCAGAATTTAGAATCGGAGTTTTTATTTGTCACTGTGGAACCAATATAGCAGGAAAGATTGCTATCGATGAATTAAAGGGGTACATTAGGACCCTACCTCATGTTGAAGTTGTCGAAGATACAACCTATGTTTGTAGTGAGGTAGGTCAATCAATCATACACGATACGATTCAAGAGAGAAAATTGAGCCATGTTGTGGTAGCCGCCTGTTCACCAACCATGCATGAAAAGACTTTCCGAAATACAATTGCAAAGAGCGGTCTAAATCCCTATATGTTGACTATTGCCAACATCCGAGAAATGGATTCCTGGGTAACAGAGGACCCGAAAACGAGTCTGGAGAAAGCAAAGAAACTGATTACCGCGGCAGTAAAGCGAGTTATCACTCAAGAGCCCCTAGATGAAGAAAGAACAGAAGTGACGCAACGAGTTATCATTGTAGGTGCAGGAATAGCAGGAATCGAGGCTGCACTCCAGGTAGCTGATGCAGGTAAAGAAGTGGTCTTAGTTGAAAGATCTTCATCCATTGGAGGACAAATGGCACGTTTTGATAAAACATTTCCGACATTAGATTGCGCTTCTTGTATTCTGACTCCCAAAATGGTCGATATTGGGCAGCATCCCAATGTTACCCTTTATTCTTACTCTGAAGTGGAGAATGTCTCGGGATCCCCCGGCCAGTTTCAAGTTACTGTCCGAAGGAAGGCTCGTTCCGTAGATGAGGAATTGTGTACGGGCTGTGGACTCTGTGAGGAAAAATGTCCTGTTAAGAAAATTCCTAGCGAGTTTTATATGGGTTTAAAGAACCGAAAAGCGATTTATAGACCCTTCCCGCAGGCAGTTCCTCCGTACCCGTTGATCGATAGGGCAAACTGTACATATTTCCTGAAGGAGAGATGTGCACTATGTGAAAAAATTTGCCCAACAGGTGCAATCGATTTCAATCAAGAAGATGAACTAATAGAGGTGGATGCTGGTGCCATCATTTTGGCAACAGGGTACGAGACATTTGATGCACGAACGGTTCCTCAATATGGGTATGGCGAATTGGAGAATGTTTTCAAAGCATTGGAGATTGAAATCCTGCTCAACGCATCGGGACCGACGAATGGATCCTTATATCTTAGGAAGGACGGAAAACTAACAGATCAGCAACCTAAATCGGTTGGGATCATCCATTGTGTCGGGTCTCGTGACGAGAATCACAACGCGTACTGTTCGAGGGTTTGTTGCATGTATTCCCTTAAATATGCACATCTAATCAAAGAACGAACCAATGCAACTGTTTTTCAATTCTACATCGATATCAGAGCCTTCGGCAAGGGGTATGAGGAATTTTATGATCGGTTACAGAAAGAAGGGGTCATATTCGTGCGAGGTAAACCCGCTAAAGTATTGAAACAGATTAAGAATGGTGTCGAAAAGCTTATAGTTCAGGTAGAAGATTCCATTAGTCAAAAAGTTATGCATGTTCCCTTAGATATGGTCATACTAAGTGACGCGATCGTAGCCCGACATGATGCGAAAGCAATGGCCAATATGTTTGGCATAGGGTGCGGGGCGGAAAACTTCTTCACAGAGAAACATCCGAAGCTGGCTCCCGTTGGTACTCAGGTCGAAGGTATTTATTTGGCCGGCACATGTCAAGGTCCCAAGGATATTCCAGATTCTGTTGCCCAGGGAGCGGCTGCCGCGTCGGGCGCTTTGAGCCTATTGTCTCGAGGGTACATACTGGTTGAACCTACAATAGCTACAGTCAATGAAGAGCTCTGTTCAAACTGCAAGATGTGTATTTCCGTCTGTCCTTTCGACGCAATTACTGAAGATACTGAAAAGAAAGTGGCGGTTATTACAGCAACAAAATGTCAAGGTTGTGGTTTATGCGTTTCTATCTGTCCCTCTGGAGCTATCCATCAATACTATTACTCTGATGAGGCAATTCTTTCGGAAATCGAAGGAATTATAGAATCGGCACAAACCGTATATGGAACGGGGTGAGCACCATGGAAGCTGTTGAAGTTAAATCCAAACAAGAACTTGAATTCAAGCCAACGATAATTGGGTTTTATTGTAAATGGTGTACACACGCCGCAGCTGACCTTGCCGGAACAAGTCGAATGCCCGTATCGGCGGACGTGATTGGCATCCGTGTTCCGTGCTCGGGACGTGTGGATCCCAGCTTCATTGTCCAGGCATTCACAAAAGGAGCCGATGGGGTATTGATCGGGGGGTGCCATCTTGGTGACTGTCATTATGAAGATGGGAATTATAGCGCGTACAAAAGAGTGAAACTGTTACAAAAACTCCTTGATGCCTATGGAATTGAGCCAGCTCGCGTGAGGATCGAATGGATTTCGGCCTCTGAGGCCAAAAAGTACCAACAAACTCTAGATGAGTTTTCCGCTACGATTAAGGAACTGGGGCCCCTGAACTGGGGTAAACATCTGAAACAGCGTGAATTTTCTAGGATGGAGGTATAAAAGATGAGTGATGAAAAAGCCAAAATCGCCTTTTATTGGGCAGCATCGTGTGGAGGTTGTGAAATTGCGATCTTGGACTTGGATGAAACGGTCCTGGACGTGGCTGCAAAAGCAGATATTGTTTTTTGGCCTGTAGCTGTTGATACGAAATATCAAGATGTCGAGTCAATGCCTGACAATTCAATTGATGTTACATTCTTTAACGGAGGGATCAGGAATTCCGAAGCAGTACATGTCGCCAAATTGCTTAGAAAAAAGTCCAAATTTTTGGTGGCTTTCGGAACGTGTGCCCATTGTGGCGGAGTACCAGCTCTGGCAAACTTCAAGGATAAAAACTCTATTTTTGAACGTGTATACAAAACCACACCGAGTACAAGGAATCCTGACGAAGTTTACCCGAGTACCTCGTATACCACAAAAGAGGGTGAAATCACCATCCCCGAATTCTTCGATGCTGTTTATCCCTTAGATGAAGTTGTACCTGTGGATTACTATGTTCCGGGTTGCCCGCCTACCAAAAAATGGATTATAGCTGGAGTTACAGCTTTCTTAACAGGTGAACTTCCGCCTAGGGGCACAGTGATTGCAGAAGAGTTCGCTCTATGCAAAGAATGTCCTCGGGAGAAGCCTGAAAAACATGTGATCAAGGAATTCAAGAGAATTTGGGAAGTTATGGAGATCGATCCAGAAAAATGCTTGTTAGAACAAGGAATAATCTGTTTGGGACCTGCAACACGTGGAGGATGTGAGGCTAGATGTATCACAACAAATTACCCTTGTCGTGGCTGTTTTGGACCTGCTCCCAATATTGTTGACATTGGGGCCAAGATGACTAGTGTGTTGGGTTCTATTATTGAAGCAAGTGATGAATCCGCGATGGAAGACGTAATTGCAGAAATACCAGATTTTGCAGGGACAATGTATGAGTTCACGGCCGGTAGATCGGCATTCCTAAGGAGGAAAACATAAATGAAGGTTAATTCTAAGAATATTGTTATTGATCCGATAACGCGACTGGAAGGCCATGGGAAGATCCATATTTTTCTGAATGATCAAAATACGGTTGAAAATGCATATTTTCAAGTTCCAGAACTGAGAGGCTTCGAACGTTTTTGCGAGGGGAGATTGGTCGAAGAAATGCCGAGGATTACTACCCGGATATGTGGTGTTTGTCCTGGTGCTCACCATATGGCTTCCAGTAAGGCCTTGGATAATGTTTTCAATGTCGTTCCTCCAGAACCCGCGAAAAAGCTTCGGGAGCTTTATTACTCGGCACACATGATTCATAGTCACATTGCTCATTTCTATGCATTGGGTGGTCCTGATTTTGTAGTAGGCCCATCGGCGCCACCGAGTAAGAGAAATATTCTCGGTGTCGTTGAAACAGTTGGAGTAGATATTGGAAAGGAAGTGATAAAGCACCGCTCCTATGCACAACGGATTCAAGCGATAATTGCGGCGGATGCAGTCCTTCCCTGTGCTGGCGTACCAGGGGGAATGCTGAAATCCATCTCTGAAGAAGAACGAGCTCAGATCGAAGAGTGGGCTAAATCTTTGGTTGAGTTTTCTAAATTCACACTAAAAATTTTCCATGACGTTGTGCTGGGCAACGAGGCAAACAAAGCCTTAGTCCTTGACCCTGGATACTATATGAAGAGTTATTATATGGGACTGGTGGACAAGAATAGACATGTAAACTTTTATGATGGTGAAATCCGAGTTATCGATCCCAAAGGGAAGGAATATGCACAGTTTGCTCCCAAGGATTACTTGGAATATATTGAAGAACAGCCACTGCCGTATTCCTACCTGAAAGTCGTTTATCTAAAGAATATAGGATGGAAAGGGCTCATTGAGGGGATGGATTCAGGGATTTATCGCGTAGCACCTCTGGCGCGATTAAACGTGGCAGATGGCATGGCGACTCCGTTGGCTAATGAAGAGTACAAGGCCATGATGAACGTACTGGGAAAGCCTGCTCATCACACCCTGGGAAATCATTGGGCGCGCGTTATAGAGCTACTCTATGCAAGTGAACGCCTCCTAGAGCTTGTAAAAGATCCCCAAATCACTTCTACTGATCTTCGAGCTGAACCAAATGAACCTGATGAAGGTGTAGGCGTAGTCGAAGCTCCTAGAGGGACATTAATCCACCACTACAAAACTGACAAGAAGGGTGTTATCATAAAAGATGGAGTGAATCTTATCGTTGCAACTGCTCACAATAATGCTCCCATTTGTCTTTCGATAAAGAAGGCAGCACAACAGTTCATAAAGGGGCCAGATGTCGAGGATGGTATGTTGAATATGGTGGAGATGGCATTTAGAGCGTACGATCCGTGCTTCGCCTGTGCTACCCATAGCTTACCTGGACAGATGCCCCTAGAAGTTCTTGTCCATGATAAGGACAATAGGGTAAAATGGCGAGAGTCACAGTATATAAGGTAAATAATGCCAGTTTCCCTCCTTACTTACTTTTCTTTTCATCTTGGTTCTTATTATTTTCATTTAGAAAGTACCTGATTTCTTCTAGAACCAACTTTATAATCTTGGGGATCTTCCTTTGGGTTTCTGCTGAAATCTGATCCGAAAATTCTTTTTGCCTGGGTATTTCAACCCCTATGATTCGGATTATATCAGGCATGAGTTCAATCGCAGTCTTTTTTCCCAATTCTAGAGCAGTAGGAAAATTAACATCATGAGGAGAACTGAGAAATGTAGAATTGGAAAAATCTTCTGGTGTGATCTTCAAAATCCGTTTATGTAGAGAATCCGTCTCGATCGTATCGATAATCAATACTTTTTCGTATCCCAGAATTGATTCCAGGATTAAAAGCCCCCCACTTGAGATTTGTTTGTAATCTATCCCAGGAGGTCCGATTTCTGAGATCTCTCTGAGAATTCTCGGGCCTAATGCATCGTCTCCTGCAAGTTCGTTTCCAATACCTAGGATCAGGATTTTCGAGGGGGACATTAACCTATTCTCACAAAACTGAATTAACCATACTAGAAAGTCAGAATTGTATCCGATTAAAGAGATGATCTAGAGATTTTTTGTTGATTGGGTCGGCAATAGTTTGGCATGGAAGATCATTGGGGGGGAATCACTACCTGCTTATCTTTTTTTGATTTAAGATGACTATTGTCAGAGGTTTTGCAGGTTTTGAACTGAGAAAGTTCCAAAACCGGGTTAGGATCGTTTGTTGTAATAAAATTCATAAGTTTACATTAATGTCAATAAAAAATGAAAAAACTTTTTAATAGATTAGACAAGTCATATACCAACCCTTGAATGGTTTATATATAGTGATAGAAAATGACTACTCCTGCAGAAACTAGGGGATCACTTCCGGAACAAAACGAAGAGGAAGTTCGGGAAATGAATTCTCGATTTGGTTGGAAATGGGCAGTATTAGCATCTACCATGGGAACGCTTTACCAGCGAGGTGAACTTCCTTCCAACAACTTGGTACAGAAGTTAAGATTATCCCGTAATAAATTAGAAAGTGGCTGCTATTCTTTGTGTGAGACAGCATGTGATCTAAGGGATATCGAGACTGAAATGTTCCCATTGCTCACTAAACTAGGGCCACAAGAAACTGACGGGTTCCTTGAACTTAGCAGTAAGGCTGTCAGTGGAAGGATAACAGCTGAAGACCTTAATCTCACAGGTCTCCAACCGATCGCTTCAGACTGTACGTCCCTTCCTTGTGTTTGTCAAAAATAGTGTACACATGCCCAAATTATCCTTAATTGTTCTAGTCCAATTAAGGCGTTTTCATTGAAATGGAAGTAACTACGGATATAGCCAGAACTCTAAAAAGCAAACTTAGTTCAGTATCCCAGATAACGGAGGGTTCGAGGCTCCAAAACGGACTGAATTGTTCATACAGCCATATTAATTGATTCGTGGATATAATTCGGAGATAAAGGACGATTCTGATTCCCGAAAGGTTAATATGTCTAAGCGTTTACTGCGAACTTCTTCAGGAAGTCTCGGGCCTTTATAGTATGCATTTGCAGTCCAGGCCTTAAATTTAATCCTAAACTCAGTCCGAGGAGCTCGGGATACACGAACACTGGAATTTTTGTCTTACTGCCGAATTGTTTGGCCATTAATACCTGGCCAACATCATATGAAACGTAACAAGAGGGGCAAATGGTAACCATCCCGTCTACATTAGCTTT
>JBHLSH010000060.1:0-23778 GCA_048881705.1 Candidatus Heimdallarchaeota archaeon
TATATTACAGATGGAACTTCGGCCAAGTTTTACCTAATTGCAGAAGTTAAGGATAGTATTGATTGGCTAAGTACAAATCGAATTGATGTTTCAGCAACGGCGACAGGATGGACAGTACGAGACCTAGACAGTTATATTGCTTCGATTCCATTGAATACCTCAGGGGTAATTTTACAGCACGAATCAACTGGAACTGGGGGCAGCGATTATAGAAATATAGCACGAGCGTATGGTCAAACATGGACTCTGCCCGATTATGATGTAGGCGGGGATACTTGGATGATGGCAGGGAGTGGAATTGATGCACAAAACCGAATCCAAATTTACGCAGAATTTTTAGAACAAGATGTTTATGTTCATGCGTTAACCCGTTTTAGTGATAAAACTTCCCCAGTAATTGAAAATATTGGCGTAGATGATCCAGGAACTGGAACTGCGACGTTTTGGGCCAACTTAACTGACCAATCTGGTGTTAATACCGTTACGATTACGATAAATGGTACCGATTATCAAATGAGCTATAACGGTTCCTTTTGGATAAAAGACTTGACGGTGAAATGGCAAAAACTATATTCTTATCAGATAACCAATGCCTCCGATATCTTTGGGAATTTCCCAACAGCGCCATCAGGATCGCAGGATTATTTGTTTGACTATGATTCTACCGTACCAATTGTTATAGATTGGGAATATTATCAGGGAGCTGATGGGACTTGGGATGATCAAAACAATACTTTCCTAGCGAATGTAAGTGATTCCTGGGGTCAGATTGACACTGTGATGGTTGAAGTAATCACGTATTCTCTCACTGCCGTCATGGTTCAGTATTTCAACTTTTCTGGTATATTGGCATTTCGCAATAATTCTTTAAACTTGCCGAACGGAGGAATAGATTTCCGGATAATTGTAAACGACACTTCTGGCAATGGAGCTATTTCTTCCACTCATTCAGGGTCTGTATTTTACAACCATCCTCCTATCGCTTATGATCTCACTTTGAGTACGGCCCCCTATTATAGTAATTCCACCCTAACTCTTACGTATACTTACTTGGACGAAGATTCGCACCCACAGAGCGGAACTGAGATTCGTTGGTATAAAAATGGACTCTTGCAGGGTGACCACAACAATTCCCTGGTAATAGGTACCGTTTACCTATTTGATGGCGATGAGTGGAATGCGACCGTAAAGCCTAAAGACGGGACTTTGTTTGGTCAATTAAATTATTCTTCCACTATCACAATCTCAAATACCCCTCCTGCCCTTTCCAACCTGAATATAGTACCTGGTAACCCTGTAACGACTTCCACCCTTCTTGTGGATTATGATTATTTTGATTACGATGGAAACAATGAAAACTTCACTCTTCGTCAAATCGAATGGTATAAAGTTGGAACAGGACACCTATTTGCATTCGATGACCAAGCGTCAATATCCTCTATCAATACCGTTAAGGGCGAAGAGTATTACGTCCGGGTCCGAGTCAACGATGGAAACGCATATTCTGTTTGGATGATAAGCTCCACGATCGTAATTGGAAATAGCCACCCAAGTGCGGTCAACTTGTCATTACCCTTAAGTCCGACCAATGTAACAGATTTGACCGCCACATGGGATATGCAGGACGATGATACTAGTGATATTGAAAACAAAAGCGCCGCAATAATCTACTGGTATAAAAACGGAGTTCTACAATCCTCATGGACCAACTCAACAACCATTGGATCAGGAAATACCTCGAAGGGACAAATATGGTGGTTTGAGGTAAGAATTTTTGATGGAGAAGAGTACTCGGCCATTACGGAACTAATCCCCCATATAGAAATCCTTAATTCAATCCCTACCGTAGGTAATGTCATTATCACGACGTCCAGTCCGGTCACAACCGATGATTTAACCATTGGAACTTGGAGTTATAGCGACGATGACAATGATACGGAAGAAACGCCTATTATCCACTGGTACCTTGATGGTAACCTTCAATCAACGTACGATGGCTATACCTCTTTACCATCTATAGCTACAGCCAAAGGGGACAACTGGCACTTTGGAATCCGAACTTATGATGGATCTGCATACTCCCTTCAGGTCAATTCATCTCCAGTCTTAATTCTCAATACGGCACCCGAGGTGGGATCACCGACAATTACCCTTGCTCCTACCACAACTGAGGATCTGATTGCAAGCTGGACGTACAATGATAATGATACTGACGGGTTAACCTTCAACGTGGCGTGGTATCTTGACGGTGTATTCAACTCGAGTTGGAGTGTTCCAACAAATAACGCGATATTAAGTGCTGGCAATACTTCTAAAAACCAGATGTGGTATTTTACCGTGCAGGCTTACGATGGAGAAGAATTTTCGATCCTCCTCTCCTTAGGATTTAACGTAACTATCCTAAATTCTCTACCAACAGTTTCTAATCCCACATTTAATAACACCAGTCCCACGACTAATGATAATTTCAACATAACGTATTCATACCTAGATTACGACGGGGATGCGGAAATCACTACTGAAATAATCGTATATTGGTACGTTAATTGGGTTTATCAATCCCAATATGAAAATTATACAGCCATATCTAATCAAAACACTCAAACTGACGAGGTATGGTATTATGTGCTTCGTGTGTTTGATGGTTTTAGCTACAGTAATAACTACACGTCATTAACTGGAATTATCATAGGAGGCGGGATAAATTCGAAGCCAATAGCTGAAAATTTAACTCTAACGCCTTCAATGCCCGATACGAGTGATGATCTGACGGCTTCATATGACTATTTTGATCCAGAGAGCAATGAACAGATTGCGTTCGAAATCACATGGTACCTGGATAACGTCGCTCAAACTCAATATAAAACACTAACAGTTCCTGCTAGTGCCACCACCAAAGGAGACCAATGGAATTTCACAATTAGAGTGTTTGACGGGTTACATTGGAGTGATCTGAATAGTTCAGCGGTTTATGTCATTGTTAATACGGCACCCCAGGTTAGCGGATTAAGTGCCGCCGCAAGTCCAGCCACTACTGATGATCTGGTCGTCAGCTGGAGTTCGTCTGATGAAGATTCAGATAGTTTGATATTTAATGTAACCTGGATATTAAACGGAGTAATCAACTCAAGCTGGTGGACTTCTGACCATTTTGCAACCCTGATAGCAGGAAATACCACGAAAGGGGATAACTGGAATGTAACCATTGAAGCATATGATGGTGATAACGGGTATTCCCCCATCATAACGCTTGCAAGTAATATCACGATCCTCAACACTATTCCGGAGGCAGAAAACTTAACTCTGACTTTAAATCCTAGGACTGCTGATGATTTAACCGCAGACTGGGATTATTCTGACATTGATGGTGATACACAAAATACTAGCGCCACAATCATTTATTGGTATAAGAATGGTGATTTACAATCCTTATTGACCAATTTAACCACAGTCGGATATGGCAATACTTCTAAAGGGCAAGTTTGGTGGTTTAAAGTCAAGGTTTATGATGATGAAGATTATTCTGTGTTATACGAGCTCCGCCCTCATATCGAAATCCAGAATACGGCACCAGTAAACGTTTCTGCTCTCCCTGTTCCTACAAACCCGACTAAAGAAAATGGAATCACTTTGTCTCTTTCGTCAATACTTTCCGCCTTTTATGATCCAGATGGAGGGGACAATATTGAAGTAGTTAAGATTCGTTGGTACAAAGAAGGGATTCTTCAGGTCAATTTAAATGATTCATTAATCGTGACAGGAGCCAAATTAACCAAAGGAGAAAGCTGGTCGTATACGGTTATAGTATCTGATGGCTTCGAATCCGGGATGGTTGTAGCTTCAGCTGAATTCCAAATTGTAAACTCAATTCCCGTAATCTTGACTGCCTACATTACGGAAACCAGTGTAAGAACCATTCACAATCTAACGGCTGGTTATATCTATAATGATGCTGATGGGGAACCTGTCAGTGTTTCGGAGATCAGATGGTATCGTTCAACTGACTTTATCAATTATTTACTGATGTCTGCCTATGATGGCAATTTAAGACTCCCTTTCACAGCTACAGCAAAAAATGAAAGATGGAAATTCAACGTCACGATAACAGACGGGTTTAATGAGTCAGTATGGAAGCTGTCCGACTATATTGAAATTGAAAACAGTGAACCGTGGATCGATCCCTTTAGCATAACGTTAATTGGGGGTCTGAACACATCAGATCTCATAACAGTAACGTATTCATGGTTTGATGATGACGGAGACACGCAGAGTGGTACCACATTTAGTTGGGAAAACAGTACACACATCTTATTACTTGACGATACTCTAGAATCAATATATACAAAAGCAGGAGAAAGTTGGTCAGTTAGTATTACTCCCGGAGACGGTACGAGTTTTGGACAAGTTGTTAATAGCAAATTTTACGGAGTAAATATTATTATTGGCAACACTCCGCCAGAGATTCCTGATAATGAAATTAAGATCCAAGGTTACGACCCAAGCAATGGATCATATAGTGATGGAATTGCCTTTGGTACGAATCTGGATCTTATTGTCCTCTATAACGTAACGGATATTGATGGAATACAGGGAGTGGTCCTTTATGATGTTTTCATAGTTGGTGGTTATGCCCTAGGTTCTGAATATCGTTGGTTTAGAAATCGATCCGGCATCATAACCTCAGTAGCAGCGCTCACTGGAAAGACAACAGTCCCAGCTACATATACGGAAAGGGGTGATCTCTGGTGGGTAGAAGTTAAACCACAGGATTTACAAGGGGATTTTGGAATTGCTGCAAATTCCACAAAAATAAGCATCTCTAATACGGCCCCTTATTTAACAACTGTATCATGGGAGCAATCCTCATTCTATACCAGTGATGACTTATTGTTTACCTATAGTTTTGCAGATCACGATCAATCCGACATTGAACAGGGTAGCATAATAGAATGGTACCGAAATGGAATAAATCAAACTGGGTTCTTCAACTTCGCGGGTATTCCCTCTCAAAATACAACGAAAACGGAAGAATGGTTTGCACGTATAAAGGTATACGATGGCAATCTGTATAGCGCCTGGTATTACTTACCAAATATCACGATTGCCAATACAGCGCCGGTTGCTTACAATATCCTTCTGGCTCCCTTGTCAGCAACCGCAGACCAAGATCTCGTTGTATCATGGAATTATACTGATGCGGATAACGACAGTCAACAGGCCCCGAGCATCCGCTGGTATAAAAACGATGTGTTGCAGCCCAATCTTAACAATTTGGACACCATAAATTCAGGAAATTTGAGTAAAAACGATATTTGGTATGTTATTCTAGAAGTCTATGACGGGAATGCCTATTCTGCGCAGCAGATTTCTTCCAGCATCCCCATACTTAATTCACCTCCAATATTGACAAATGTGGTTCTCTGGAATAATAACGATCTTTCAAACACAACTTTCTCCGATGGGAGTATTTCCATATATTATTTCAACTATACTGACGTTGATAATGATTTGATCGATCCTACAGGCCTTTATATTCTATGGTACCGTGATGGCATTTACGAATCTTTGTATGACAATCAAACTACTCTTTCAAGTGTTATTCTTCAAAAAGGCTATACTTGGGCTGTCATTATACAGATCGTTGATATTGATGGAACTATATGGTCAAACAACCTTACATCTCAGAGTATTTCTGTCATCAATAAGGCACCTGATATATTGGAGTTTTCGTATGTAGGTAATGAATATTCTGGATTCGTTGTTGAAGATGAAGGCATCAATATTTCCCTAGCAACCATTGATGTTGATATAGGTGATGATGACTTTTCCTTTATACGTTGGTATATCAATGGAGTTTACCAGCCACAATATGATAATATCATGCAGATTGAGCCTAATCATACGTCTCCTGGTGAAATTTGGACTGCTATTGTCACTCCATCCGATGGTATAGACAACGGCGCATCAAGGAGCTTGGTCATCCTCATAGAAAGCCGCCCTAAAATCGAAGATTTTGATGTTGAAATTGAGCAAGATATCGATGGTCATTTCACCTTCAGTTTGAGGGTGAACGATACAAGAAATGAAGTTTTAACGGTGGTGTATCAAATCACTCTCAACGGGACTGAGCTCGATGTGACCCGTATTCTTAATGCCGCAAATGCAACGGGTCACTGGGTCTTTGATTATCATCTCTCAGATATAATGTATTATAATACAGAGGCAATGATTAAAGTAACCGCTGAATCTAGCGTCGGAATCAGATCAGTCGAAAGCTTTAATTACACATTAATTGATGGAGTAGCTCCTCGTGTGTCGAACCAAGGCCTTGGAGTGAGATTTGTTAAGAATGGTAATAATCCTACTTATTTGTCTTTCTACGCAGATATTGAAGAATACGGATCGGGAGTAGCCAACATTACTCTACACTATTACTATAATGCCACCAACCAGGTAAGTAATGGTGGGCAAGGCTCTAGCCTGTTACAAAAATATACAGCTGTTATGATGGGCTATAATGGAACCGAGAATAACGTTTTGATTTACGCAGCCACGGTTCCATTTCCTCAGGACGGATTAAACTATGAGGTTCTTTATTGGGTATCCACACAGGATTTGAATGGGAATATAAATCCAATTGCGTTTGATATCAATGAATTTCCCGATCGAATAAAAAACGAGGAAATTGTTCGATCGCTTGGCGGACTCCCAGAATGGGTATTACTTGTAGCAGCGTTGGCCGTATTTCTTATTTTCATGGGATCAGTGACTTACATTAGATTCTTTAGAAAACCTGAACTGATAGGGCTAGACAAGGAACTTGTATTAAAAAAGGTCAGTAAACAATCAGATACTGTCATCTCTGAGAACCTGGACATTCATTCGCTGGGTATTGTAGTATCCTTTTTTTCACAACACCATGGACCAGTACCAATTATTGTTCTACCTGAAATATTGAAGGATAATTTTGGTAAACTAATCGAAATTTCGGATCGTGCATTTGGAAACTGTGGATTTACAAACAATTTCGAAAAAGAAACAATGGCTAGTTTCGACTTTGATTTAGCTCAAGGCAAGCAAATACGTTCACTGTCATTCGGCTATTCGTTGAACCGTCCAGAGGCCCGAGGAGGACAAGAGAATATTACGTTAAGTATATTGCTTAATGAAGATATTTATGCCATCCTCAACCATTTCCAAGATGAAATTCTTGTTAGAGTTCATGTGGTTCATAAAATGATGGATGAGAGACCAGAAGCAAAAGAAGAAATTCGTAAATCGCTGATTGGCATTCGTCGGTATATTTCTTCTCTTGTATTAGCATACCAGGAAATCTATGGTGATCAACCTGCTGTGATGGAAACGCCGGATATTTTGGGATTTGGCGATTAAGTTCCTATTATTGGAAATCCTACTCAGTTTACAGGAATTGCGGTATAGGAATCTGAAAATCGTATGTTTTTGGCCAACTGGGAATACTGAAACCTCCATTCGTAATAAAGACCTAGACATTGCCTTTGTTTGAAAAAGTCTTTCCAAACTCGACCTAGTGGCTTGTTCCGCTTGAAAAACTCATTTTCGCCAATTGAATGGCTGGCGTGGAGAAGGCCATATTAAACCATGTTCCGACTTGGAGGACATCCTTAGAGATTTCCACATCTGAAAACATGTTAAGGATGGAATCAGTGAACCTCAGGTTTTTCGCACTTCCGATAATTTCTCCGTTTTTTACGACAAAGACACCGTCCTTAGTCATACCAGTTTGTGTCCCTCTGGGCATGTCGATGTAGTTTGTGTAATGTAAGTTTGTTATCAAAAGACCATGATCCATCTCAGAAATTAGTTGTTCTCGTGATTTCCTGCCTGGAAGAATTTTGGATGCGAGGGGAAATGGACCGCGCATGAGGCCACCAAATAAAACCACACATGACCCGTTGGACTTGGTTCCCAATTTTCCTGCCGACAAACGGTCATAAGCGAAGTTCTCAATTATGCCTTTGTTGATGAGATTGTAACGTTGCGTCGGAATGCCTTCCGCATCAAATGGAGTGGATGATAAGGAGGTTGCATCGTGAGGATCGTTCACCAATGTCATTGAGGGATCAAACAGCTGTTCACCAACTTTATCACGCGCGAAAGACTGATTGTCATAAACTGCGTCCCCGGACAAAGCTGAACCCAATGCGATAACCTGATCCGCCATTGCCTGATGGTCCAAGATCACAGAATAGGATTTTGCATCTATATTTTCAGCGTTTAATCCTAACACTGATCTTTCCGCCACTTGGATAGATTCTTTTTCAAACGGAAGCCGTTTAAAACTCCGCTCTCCAAATGAGGTATTACTCCTGGATTCTCCGCGACCATCATCGCTCATTGTATTTATGGTCGAAAGAACCGTTGTAGAAGGGTATGTACTCTCATGCCCTTCTGATGAAAGAAAATATGTCCAGCCATCTCGGAAGTTCAAACTTCCAGAAACAGTTTGCACTTTTTTCGAAAATTCATGTCCTGCATTGATTCCAGCAATTATCTTATCTGTTACGTCAGATACTGTTATGTCAGCGGCATCTGGGTCACTTAACTTTAATTGCGGATACTTATGTGGTTCACTCAGAACGCCTGGAAAATCCGGGTTGTCAGGCAATATGTTTATTCTTTTAACTGCTTGATCAACGGCCCAGCTGATATCTTTAAGCGTAAGGGAATTAACTATGGTATCCACCTGTTTACGACCCTTAATGACCTTCAACTGAAAAATCGATTCATAATCTACAAAATTTTGATGGATACTGGAGTTCGCAAATCGGGTAGCGATTACACGATTCATACCTGCATTAACAGATGTGCCATCGGCGCCTCCTGCTTGAGCTCGTTTTATTGCGAATTTAGCCATTTCAACGATATGATCAACCGTTATTTCCATCCTAATCACCTTTCTAGCCTGCAAAAAGATTGACATTCTGAAATCGTGCCCATCCTCCGCCATGTGAAACCCACATAACCTGCATTGGAACCCCTTTTCCGCAGTTTGGAGTCCCATAGTACTTATCCTCTCTAGTTATCATATCACATTCTCCCCAAAATTCAGGAGTTTTAGCGTTATAACACACGTTCTTGAGAGGTTTTGTGAGTTCTCCATTTTCAATTAACCAGCCAATTTGGGTACTGAACTGAAAATTAATGCGTTTATCATCAATGGAATGAGATTTCCAAGAGAGTCCGTAAATGCCATTCTCTGTCTCCTCAATCATTTCTTCTACATCCCTGGGACCGTTCGGATCTGGTTCAAGATATAGGTGGGACATTCGTACAAGGGGAATTCGATTGTAATTCGCGATGCGAGAATTGCCAAGGGAATGTTCAAGCCCGATCTCGTGCGCAGTTTCTCTATCCGTCATATAATTCTTAAAGATCCCTTTTTCAATTACAGGAAATCGTTTGGTTTCCACCCCCTCGTCATCGTATTTATAATGTCCGAGTACATCAGGAGTCTGTGGATCACAGATAATGTTGACGAGCTCGGAGCCGTATTTATAGTTTTGTCCAAGTTTGTCAAGCGTCAGAAAGCTCGTTCCAGCAAAATCTGCTTCAAATCCCATAACACGATCCAATTCGGTTGGATGTCCCGTTGATTCGTGAATAGTAAGACCGAGCTGAAAAGGTTCCAATATAAATGTAGTTCTCTCTTTTGGGCAATTCTCAGCTTCATTTGCCAGTATTAGGGCATCATTCGCTACTCTCATTGCCTCTTCGGACCATTCAAATTCCCTAGCAAATTCGAAACCTCGCATTTGAAAATCCCCACTAGATCTTGATTGAACTTCCGTGCCTATGGCTGTTGCACGGACTTGACATCCGCTGTAGGTCTGTTGTTGTTCAATCAGAGACCCTTCGGTATTACCGAAGAACAATCGTTTTCTAGACGCGGTTAAGCCACTTACTCGAACTTTTATTTGCTCACTTGCGTCTTTCATTGCTGAGTCCGCCGCTCCGAGTAATTCGAGCTTCTCTTCCATGTCCACTTCAAACGGATCTAATGTAAATGGAGTGATATATTTATCAGTAATTATGGGTTCTTCGGTTAAAACGACAGATTTGCGAAGTTTCTGAGAACTTGCTTTGGCAACCTTGAATGCCTGTTTAACTATAATAGGAATACGATCCTCATTTAGATTGGAGGAAGATGCATACCCCCAAGCACCTTTGTGAATGACACGGACATTAAAACCTTTCTGGAGTAAAGTGTTTGCTTCTTCAATATTTCCGTTTTTCAGAACATTTGTTTCATCCATAGTGGAAAATACCCTAGCATCGCCGTATCCGCCGTTGCTAGATCTACTGAGTTCTCGCATGATCTTTTCTAGGAAGCTTCTGGACATAATCTCACCATTACCGGCCCATGTTCAAAAAAATTGTAATGTTAATTGATTTCCTCAAGAAATAAGCTTGTTTCTTCAAGTTTATCTTCTCTCTCGATAGCTAAGCCTAGAGTTCTTTAGATTATTGAAGTGGGATTTTGCTTGATCTAGATAATTGACAAATGCCAAAATCTCAAGTTAGCAAGGGTGTGGGTTAAACATTCTATTACCGAATCCTGAATTGGTTCAGTTCAAAAACGATTCAGAAACCTAGAACCAAACCCAGACTCATCATAATATATACCGCAACCATCGCCAGAACACCTGCTTGCTCCATTCTGACAAAAAAATGTACAGAAACACCCCGAGCGGCCAGAATAATTACCCAAAGCTGGAGAATCACCACCAATGTTAAGGATATAACAGGTTGATCTGGTACAATGATCCCTAATATGACAACTAATGGAAAAACAATTAATGGAAGTAGAGCTATGCCCATATTAATTAACAGCGCTCCCAGGTCTGTGGACAGCTTAATTTTCCTTTTCAGATAACTTTTCGCTAACAGTAAACCTAAAATTGTAAAAACAACCCAGGAAAAAGAAACAGAGGCAATTGAAAGGGCAAGGTCCTGTTCTGGCCAGTCAATAAAGAATACAAAGAACAATACTAGATGAGCTTGTGCGGTGATCCAAGAAAAGAGAAGAAGAAAAAGGATTTCCCACCCTAAAAACAGAATGAAGGATTTTCTCGCAAAAAAGAAAATTTGGGGTGGAGCCAAAACCTGTAAAATGATGGACAAAAATGGCAGCTGGTGGGTCTCCTCTTCCTTTATGAATTGTGATTTATCTTGTGAGGAGGTTAGTAGTTGAACTGCGAACTTACCTTCTGCAGAGAGAGTCCATGTTCCTCCTCCTGTAATTACCAAATTACCGAGAAGTTTCATATGATGATATATTGAGCCTACTCGAACGGCGGAATTATTTCGATCTTGATTCAGCTCGTTCTGAAGGTCGGTAAAGCCAATGCTTGGCCGATCTGATAGAATTAGAAGAATTTGCTGACGCAAGGGATGTGAAAGCGCCTTAAACACTCCTATCATATCACGGTCTGATTGCATCAGCATTCTACGTATACATCCTATTCTCAAACTTTAAAAGCCTAACAGAATAAGCCTGGTGTTTGGGGTCAGTTTGACATTAATCTGACTCTAAATTCAAGGGAGTGCAAAAAAAATTCAAGTAGATTCTATAATATGAAGTTGATTAAGTTCGGATCATATAAGGTTGAAAAAAAGGAAAAAAGAGGGGAGAAGTACCTTAGAATCGATCTAGTTCCGTCGACGGCGTTCTCTAATTATCAAAGCGAGCACGGGCACGGCTAATAAGACAATCATGACCCTTATATTTTCACGTATAAAGGCTGTCAAGGTCGTAAAGCCAGGTGCGCCGCCTTGAGTGGTTGACGTGGGTGGACCTGCTGTGGTGGTGGTAGTGGTTCCTCCAGGTGTGGTGGCTGCATACGCCGAAAGTAATTGGCTTCCTGAAAATGACGTCCAACTTGATCCAGTTGGTTCGCCCTGTTGGATCCTCAAACGTGGGATGCCTTCAGTTCCCGGATTTAAAGCCGTAGAGGTCATTGCCAGTTTAATTGAAACTGGATTTTGTCCTTCGACTTCCTCGCCAGCCTCCATACCTGAAGCACCATCCATTGGAAAGCGGCTATCATATTCTACTTGCACTGGGGGGAGAATGAGCGCACTAGCATTGATTACTTCGAGTCGATAATAGAATATGATTGTCTCTCCAGGAGCTAAGTGCACTCCTGCTATTCCTACAACACTAATTGGAAATTGGGGATGGGTCATTGCAAATCCTTGATCATAACCTATGATAGTATTTCCAGAGCTATCCGTCACTTTAGTGTTGGAAGGTTGAGTACCAATGGTATATGGAAAACTAAGATCTATTGCGGCCATTCGTGATGGGAAATAGCTAAAGATTTTGAGAGTAGTAGCCTCATCACCATCATTAGTAACTTCGGTCCTAATTTCAATAAAATCGTCGTCCTCTATGCTGCCTCCATTGAGGTCAGTCCAATCTACCGTAACGTTGACCACAGGGGATGGAAAACTTGGTTCATCTTTTCCAGCTTTATCATCTCCAGGAATCACAAGTGCAAGAATAAGATTCGAAGCCAAGTTGCTGACATCGGTAGCATTGAATGCCATGTTGTATCCTTCGTTGGCATCTGTGGTATAATTGAGCATGGCTGCAACAGGATGAATCCCCAGAAAAGTATTAACTTCTCTGTAGAACGTGTGAGTAACCTTTTGCCCAGGATTAAGATCAGTCAATGCAATTACGTTTGAGAATGGCAGAATATCCCTCGGTTCCCAATTCGGACCGAGTTGGGCGTGAAGACCCAGGACTGAGAGACCTGATGCAGGAGCATCTCCGATGTTCTCAACTGTCACGTTTATCTCTGCAATTTCTCCAATCTTGTACACAGAGGAATTTAATACCACGTTAGTCTTCAGAATAGCTTCATCGTCGTACACCTGGATGATTAATCCATTCGACCAGCCATAATATTCTCGATCTGCTCCATCAGCATAACGGAAAAACACACCCGGAATAAACTCTGTATTAAGTGGCGGGAATCTGAGATCCGAGCCATTAGTTAGGGCTAGATCAACGATAAGATCTTGAAGATTGGTAATGCCATTGAATCGATCACTGGTGTTATCCATAAGGGTGATGTTTATCTGAAAATACGGGTCGGTACCATTCATTAACCATTGCCCTGGAGAATTGGTAAAATTCCCGTCGATCCATATAAAGGTATCACTCCTGCTCGGGAGATCTTCTATGGCCCACCAAAACTCAGTGGACGCCCCATTAGGAAGCGCGTTAATGGTTCCGTTTAACGCGAAATTGCCATTCGGTAAAATCATGGTATTCATGTTGGTTGATCTACTGAAGGTGAAGTAGGAGCGTTCGACATATACCTGAAGAAGGGTGGGTATAATTTTGATGTCGAACATATTTGATGTCGTATTCCATTCGGTGATAGGTTGGACTACTGAGCCATTGGCGGTATATGTGAACCACCCTGTAATCTCATAGCTATTGTTCTGGGTACCATCGTCATTGAAGACCAATTTATCAACAAAAGTTCCCGTCGAGCCATCATAGTATCTTACTAGGTTTGGATCCCACGCAAACTGAGTATCATCAAAAACTGTGATTTTTTGAGGTAAGGGTTGATCACCGAGATCCCATACAAATGTTGTGTTGTGGGCTGTTTCAGATCCTGTATTTGTTAATGTGATGGTGTAATTTAAGGTAGGAGAAGGAGCATGCAAGGCTGCTACATCAACCGAAAGATCTGCGGAGATTTGGGGAAATGTTTTGAGCTGATCAATCTGCATGTCGTAGGTGACATATAGATCGTCATATTGTACTGCGAATGGACCAAATTTCATGCCCCATTCAAACCTTCCAGTCAGTTCAGGGTAAAGATTTGTCGTAGCTGGCGAATATTCGTAGACATTGGCAACATACGGCAAGGTAAAGTGGATAGTACTAATAAAAGCGTTAGGAGATGGTTCTATGATCCCCGTATAACCGAATGCATTCGTAATCGACATATTGTGAACCCCGCTGGGACCCACCGAAATGCCGTTTTCTAGAATGAACGCTGAAACAGTTAACGGTACCCAGTGTCGAGTTTGATTTCGTATCAAACCTGTACCGACCACTGAAACCGGTGCATCTGCTATGTTGTCCGCTTTGATAAAGCTGGTAAAACCACCCTGATTAAACAAGTCGTAGAACTCATTCCTAATGAAATCAGAATGATCCTGTCCCGACATGTAGCCCCAATAAAACAGGGTCGTTTCACCTCCGATTTCAGATCCATAGAGGAGGTCGATGGGTACGCCCGACCAAGCTGACAGCTGAGTAGCTATAGCATTTCCATCGCTCATGGCTGGCTCAAGTAATTGCGAGAAATGCATAACCAATGTTATCCCATCTCTAAATTCCCACAGAGACCTGGGCCAATAGTGCCGCCATAAGTTTTGATTTGATGATACGATGTACAGGAACTCTAGTTGATCGAACTCCGTTGTAAATGGGTCCAATGGGAATAACTTCTGGCCACCAATCTGGTGATATTGAGCGATCATTGCTGATCCATTTGCAGCGAGCAATTCTAGACCTTCGATGAACGGATTCTCACCCACTAAGGTATCAGTGAAAATTCGTTTTGGCACCTGCATGTCTGCCTGCGTAAGACTGGTAGGAGTCAGCATTAGGACTAAGAGTGCCGCGCTAACAGCATAAAGCTGAATTTTTTTCGTTTTCATTACATTCACTCATTTTAAATTATCCTATAACTGTGAAAATACCTTCGTTTATGGTGAAAGTTAATTTCCTCAGTCATTCTGCAGGTCCACCAGATGCCCTCCGACTTTTTAAGGAAATCTTTAAACCAAGTTTGAAAGCGAGCTTTCAAACATTCTTGAGTCTCGAACTAGAACTGCTCCCTAGATGATTCCAGCATTGTCCCATAGAATAGACTACATAATTAGCACTATCTTCTTTTTTTTCCTCGTACTGTTATTTCTATCGCAAGCTTATACTCAGCCAATAGTACAATTATCATTTGGGCTTATTCTCGTTTCTATCCTGGTTGGATTTCTCATGTATATCTTTACACCACCCACAGTGGCGTGGGGAAGATCCAGGTTCCTAAATATAGAAAAATTAATCCCTCCATTGGGCGTCGGTGTTCTTTTCGCGATTTATCGTTTAATCTTTCCAGTAAGCTCAGATCTGATTGAAACAATCATTCAGATCATTCTTGGCTTGGTGCTAATCACGACTCCTAGCCTCTTTTATCTTGGATTTCCGCATACAGCAGACCAAGGGCTCACAAAAATCGATGTACTATTGGGATTGTGGGCCTGGATGCCGATTGAGTTCGGATTTGTGGACGACATGATCGGTACAATTGAAACTGGTAACATTCCATTTGAAACATTGTACCTGCTCTTTGCATTCGTGTACGCGTTGATTTTCGTCCGAAATTTAGATATGGGTGTAGCGTACGGCGGTATGTCTTTCGATGACTTCATTCTTGTAATGAAAGTAACTGGCGTCGTCACCTTGACTATCTTGCCTCTAGGGGTTTTAACCAATTTCCTAGCTCCACCTGAAATAATTTGGGATAATTTTCTGGGTTTGGTCGCTGATTTTCCTGTTTCGCTTTTCGATTCTATTTTAGTCTTTATCATGATTTTTTTGGGAATTGCTTTAATTGAAGAGATATTCTTCAGGGGATTTATTCACAACCTACTCGCCAAAAGGTTAAAAAAAGACGATCCCATGCAGTGGTGGTACCTCGGGGTCATACTTATGGGAGTATTGATAACTTTAACTCCATGGGTGGACGA
Source organism: Candidatus Heimdallarchaeota archaeon (assembly GCA_048881705.1). Lineage (GTDB taxonomy): Archaea > Asgardarchaeota > Heimdallarchaeia > Hodarchaeales > Hodarchaeaceae > Hodarchaeum. Next base: position 15,823 of record JBHLSH010000060.1, read on the forward strand.
TCTACTTAGTATAATGGCATTAACGTTTCCACAGGTTTTCGCGCCAATTGCAGCTATTGTAGGTTCGTTGGCTCAACCGTTAGGGGCTGCAGAAGGGAAGGCATGGTCATTGGTTTCGGAATTTCCCCTGGAGCTTCTATACTTTGGAGTTGCTCTGGTTTTATCGATTATAGCGATCATTGTAATTCAGAGAACCAAGGATCCAATTTTAGCGGCCTTGGTAATTAGCTCTATGCTCTTTGGTTGGGCGCATTTTGAAGATTTGAGGTACATATTTTTTGCCACAATAGCAGGATTTGGATACGGGTATACGTATCAGAAAACGGATAAAGTGGTCCTTGCCGCTCTCGTACATACGATAGTCGACGCGGTTTGGAGCTTAGTCCTGGTATTTTGAAGGCCTCATTCAAATCTACCTTTCGCCATAAATAAGACCAGTGTCCCAAATTTCAAAAAACCTAAGATTCTTATTGAGGTTTCGCAATAAATGCGTTCATTTTCCATTTAAGTGAGCCCGTACTATTGGAACGATCTCTCTTAAGTTGGATACGATTTTACGCATCATAGGGATGTTCATTTCTGGCGATGGCTTCCTTCCATCTCGATGGATTGCGACGAAATGCATTCCTACTTTTGTAGAATTGATAGCCTCATCTATTGAATCCCCTACAAAAATAGAACTATTAGGAGTCGAATTCGTAATTTCCAACATCTTATGAAAATATAGAGGATTCTTTGCTTTCTTAGGGGCCTGAACTGTGTCATATCCGATGAACGTCTTGATATATTTGCCTAGGGAATGTCGGTCAGCTCCTCCCTTGACATGGTGGGAACTGGCTGAGGATGCAATATGCAAATAAATTCCTTTTTCCGCGTAAAGCGTTTCAAGTGTTGGGATGACATCAGAATACAGTATCGGCCCTCCCTGAGCAAGAGCCTGGTATTCAAGCGTAGACGTTTTTAAAACCGGTTTAATTTGTTCCCGCTTATCTGGTGAGATATAATTTAGGATATAACGTTCCCATCCTTCATCGATATTCTGATACTGCCTCATGAATCTTCTGCTGTCTTCATTGACATCAAAATCGTCACGTAAGGACTTTATTTTTTCGATCCAAAGGTTATACGCCCTATCGTGGATTGCAAGCGCTTCCTGACAAGAAATACCCACCGAACTTAGCACTCTAGACAAGTAACGTCTATAATTCTGACTCACAGCGTCTAGCTTCGCCAATACTCCATGAAAATCAAAGAAAATATCCATTTAATTCCCGTATACTTTTTTCATTTTTGTCTTTTTTGCCTCATTGAAGTGCATTTTACCTCATCAATTTGAAATGCTTATTCTCTTTAATAATATCACATATGGTCAGGCGGAAATCACCAAGGAGCTCATAAGACTTATGAATACCACACAGGATAGAAAAAAGAAAATAATTGAAAAATTCAAGTCTGTAAAGGATAGTTTTACCATTAATTTTGTCTGTTCAGGAAATATAATTCGAAGTCCCTATGCTCAGATGTTATTTGAGCATAAGATTAACAAAATTCCTTCATTGAGCAAGATACGGGCTGAGTCTGCCGCAGTAACTTACAAGAATTCCGTTATATATCCTGAATCAGAAAAAGCGCTGCTAGAAAAAGGAGTTGACGAAAAGAAGATCTCCTCTTTCCGGCCACGATTTTATTTGGATTACCCCGAGATCTTTTCTCAAGCTGATCTCATCCTAGTCATGACTCATAAACATATTCCCCGTATTCCCGAAAAATATCGAGAAAAAACGTTCCTCCTTCGTGATTTTGCGCTTGGCAAAGCTGAAAACATTCCTGATCCATTCTTCGACCCTCCGTTTGATCGGGCATACGACATGATCGATGAAGCTCTGGATGGTCTAGTGGAGTTTTTTCTGGATGAAAAGTTGAGGACGTGAAATTTGCATGATACTTAGCTTTTTTCGGCCTAGATGATCAGGTTTCTTGAAGTAAGTATTTGGGGGGCTTTCACACAGGTTTGGAGGTTGTGTATTAAGGATTTTTCCTGTTTGCAACAGACATTTTTCTATTTTGCGCAATAATGTGTAAATATGAGTCAATTTATTGCCATGAGGCAGTACTGCGGAAGTGGGAGGATAGGATTTCGGGGGTACTAGTCCAAGGGGAACGCAGAATATAAACAGATAGGGGACCAAGGCCTGATCCACGGATTTACTTTGACAGAACCCGAATGTTCCCTATTCAAAGACGTTGATATTTCAATGTAAATACAAAGGCTTTTGTAAGATCGATACCTCACATTTGATTTAAACAAATTTGACAAAATAAGGATGTAAAAATTTATGGCAGCTATTAAGGAAATAATATATGGCATGATAGGGGGAATTATCGGCGGTCTTGCCATGGTCGGCGTCGATTTAACGATGGGAATGGATGATTTGTATATAGATTGGCTACCTAGAGTGATAGGAATGACACCTAGCGCAGATAACCTTATTATCGGATTAGCTATGCATCTGGGCATCGCTGTGATATACGGCGCCTTCTTCGCAATTCTATTTGACCTTCTGGGCCGTGAGGATACAATTGTGAATGGGCTGGCCTGGGGAATAATCTATGGTGTAGTTCTTGTGATCCTGGCCGCTATCGGTTTTATGTTCATTATTCCTGCGGTTATTTCTGGATTTCCCACAATAATCGATCTAGCAAATCCAAACCTAATGATGATTGCAGGTATGGCCGCAGTTCACATATTGTATGGCGCTATTACTGGCTTAATATATGTGATATTTAGATAAGTTGGATTTACCATGTTGGATTTGTTCACAAATTCCTTCTCCTAGTTATTTCAAATTGTGGGTCGCACTTCAGTTCCCTAATAACCCGCTATCAAGCCATATATTGTATACCAGTCTGCAATAAGAACGATAAATCTTCCGAATGATCAATCTTTTCCTCACCTATACTGCATCCATCCGACCAAACCTGTAATAACACAATCTGTTGGGGCCACGTATCGTTTAGGGTCTTTCCTATACCCTTTGAGAAAAATCGGCCTTGCAGAGCGGGCCAGGCAATCGAACACACGAAGGAAGCCAGGGATAACCTGATTCAAATAACAATCTAGACTTGGTTTGAGGATTGGATTTCGAAGTAATATTTATAAACAGATGGGGTGTATAATTCTACCCAAGTGCCTGAAAGATGCACTAGTTACTTTCGAATATAATTTAAATCAGTGAAATGTAATAAGGATGTAAGAAATTATGGCAGGTATTAAAGAAATTCTTTACGGCATAATAGGAGGATTTATTGGAGGTATTGCCATGGCAGGTGGCGTCATTGGAATGGACGCCATGCTAGCAACCAATATGGATGCACTGTTTACGGATTGGATACCCCGGGTTATAGACAACTTTCTACCAGGGATAGTACAGACACCACCTGATGACGCCAATCTCATTATAGGAATAGCAGTGCATTTGGTTATTTCCATTATTTATGGCGGAATCTTCGCGATTGTATTTGACCTTCTAGGCCGCGAAGATACATTTGGGAACGGACTAATATGGGGAATAATTTGGGGTATCGTAGTCCTGATCCTCGCGGTTGTTGGCTTTATGCTTTTGCCTTCAATTGTATCAGGGTTTCCCGATGTGGTTACCATGCTTATGAATGACTTGGTAATGCTCGGGGGTATGGCGGCTGGCCATATTGTCTTTGGTGCCCTTACCGGTATAGTGTACGTCATCCTTAAGTGAAAATGGCCAACCTAATTGGATTTCTTATCGAAATCCCTCTCTTTTCTTTTTTTTTGCCTAAGATTCTTCCAAGATTTCCTTGATCATCGATACACATTTCCATATATCAGTATACGAGGTATATAAAGGATGTGGGGCAATTCTAAGAACATTCGGTGGCCTATAATCAGTCATTATCCCTCGAGTTTGAAGTATTTGCTGTAATTCCTTTGCTTTCGGGTGTTCCAAAGATACATGTCCTGTCCGTTTCTCTATGTCGCGGGGTGTTCCAACGTTAACCCGGGATTCTCCTCTGGATAGAAATTGGTCTACCAGGTAGATCAAGTAAGACGTTATTTTTGATGATTTATTGCGTATTGCAAGGATTCCAGCTTCAAGCGTAACTTCTAGTGTACCTTTCAGGGCAGCTGAAGGTAGAATATTCCCTGACATTTGCCACCCTCCGGCTCCAAGGGCATGTTGGAAATCTATGTTGAGCTCAAATTGACGATCCTTCTCGTAACCAAACCATCCAGCTAGCCCAGGTACCTTGTTAAAGTGCCGCTTGTTTATGTAGATAAATGCAGTAGCCCCTGGGCCAGCATTTAAATATTTATACCCGCACCAAACTGCAAAATCTACCATCCATTCATCAAAAAAGTGCGGAACAACCCCTACAGAGTGCGAACAGTCGAAGCCAATTGGTATCTCCCGCTTATGTGCTTCTCGGGTTAGAAAGCGAACATCCAACAGCTGCCCACTTCGGTATAAAGCAGAAGGTAAAAAAATCAACGCGATTTCATTTGTCATCAGTTCTACGATCTGAGATTCATCTAGATATCTGCCATCCGACGGTGCAAGGACTAAATGTTGATCAGGGGGCAATCCTGCTAGCCTAATTTGACTTTGTAGGGCATAAAGATCAGTTGGAAAGGTTAATGGATCTGCAAGGATCTTAGTACGTTTTCCTGAGGGGTGGTAAAACGTACTGACTACAGAGTGTACATTCATTGTCGTAGTCCCTGTAGCCACTACTTCTGTTGGTTCGGCTCCGACCAGGGGCGCCCCCAAGGCGCCAAGGTTTTCCCCGTAATAAAACCAGGGGTCTTCGTCTTTCCACCAACCACCAATACCCATGGTTTTCCATTCATCTATAACGCGTAAAAGTGAGATTTCAGCATCCCTGGAAAGAAGGCCGAGCGAATTTCCTAATAAGTAGATAGGATACTCTTTTGGTACATAAAACCGATTTCGAAACATCCTCAGAGGATCATTCATGTCTAGGTTCTTTGCAAATTCATGTGTCGTGTCAAACTCGTACGCCATAAGATTAAACCCACGAAATTAAGTCTTTATATAAACACGTATTTTAAAACAGAACTTTAAAGAGGTTTTTCTGTTTAAGAGACTTCATGATGTACATTGGCATAATATCTGATCGATTAGGTAGAATAATCCAATTTGGAAGGAATAAGACTGTCACAGCGGAACCTCAGATCTATAAACCGTGAAAAACAAAAGGATACTTTACTCTGTCCCTAGATTCAAGGTATGATTCAATATCTTTTTAAATTCCCTGACTGTTAGAGATTTATATTCGACATTAAGACCAGTAGGTGATATCATGGCGGTAACTCAGTTTGACACCCCTCAGGAACTATTAGGAGTAGTTTTTGTTATTATAGCTGTAATTCTCTTTTTGCTGTTAGGAGTTTCCCTCTTCCTGAGCTATAGAAGATCAAGACGACGGTCTACCCTGTATATTAGTCTAATATTATTATTTGGAGCAGGAGCACTTGTCTCCCTTGTATTGGAACAGGTGATTTTGATTGCATCGGATGTTACTCAGGCCGACGCACCAACTCTGAAAGCTTTTTGGCAATATGGTTTAGATGAAATTTCTACTTTTTGGATTGCGTATGCATTCGCCATATTGGCCTGGATTACCTCTGCCTCAGCGGTTCTATCTGGAGTCTTTTTTACGCAGAGTTTTTTTCCAGAAGACAGCTTTTTTGCCAAAAAATGGCTTTTGACTGTTCCTACGCTAATGCTGATTTTATATGTTCTAACTCTCGCTTATGCACCATTCGAGTGGATTGAAGTCGCTGGTGACTGGCAACCGACTCATGAGGCTACATTTGTACTTATTGCCTACATCCTGTTATTTCCGAACTTATGGATGATTGTACTCCTTTTTCTATATCTAACGTTTAGTTTATTTAGACGCGGAACTCCCCGTTGGAAACAGACACTGGTTCTTGCACTCGGTCAGTTTTTCCTATCTCTTGGCTATACAGTGGAAATTGTCAATGTTCCAGATCCAACGATTTCCTTGATTGCACGCGCAGTTATTGCGATGTATCCTATCGTAATGTATTTTGGTTTTACGCCACCAAACTGGTTTAAGAGGTTTATCGGGGTTTGAACCAAACTCTAGTCCATTTATTTTCCTGATAACAGGAGGAATCAACAATATTCCGTAAGAAAAAGCCCACCGAAGTCGAACTACTGAGAAACGAATTGAATCAACGTATTAAGGCGCTCCAGGAATCCATTGAGGATGTTGCATCCCGGACTACCGAGCTGAACCAGAAATTGGAAAATCGGAGCGTAGAATTCCGATCCAATACTTCGAAGGAATTCAAACAGGCTCTCGATGATGCTCAATTAAATCTAGAGAAGTTTAGTCTGGAACTCAATAATCAAATACTCGAGCTCTCAGATCGGGTGGAAACTATTTCACGAAACAGTGCCAACTGGTCTTTTGCTGTCAATGAACAGATTGAAGAGTTCCGTAAACAGTATGTTGACGTGTTGGAAGATCTACGCCAGGCAAAGCATATAGCTGTGGAGAAGGAAAAGATCTTAACCGATAAGTATGAGGCCCTCGTACAGCAGTTGAAAGAAAAAGAATCGATTTCGCTAGAAAAAGAAACTTTCTCTCAAAAACAAATCGAAAACCTTCAAGGAGAAATTGATCAACGTAAGCTCGAATTGGAAAGAGTGAGAGCAAGACTTGCGGAATTACAGCCACTTTTCCAAGAAAAAACAGAGCTAGAACAGAAAGCGGCTGCTCTTGAGTCTGAGGTGGGTCGCTTGCGAGAAGAAAACGAAATGCAAAAATACGAGCTTGAGCGTACGAAAACCCAGATCAAGACTTTGAACGAAGAAACGAGCCGTGATTATGCGAGTAGCAAGGTTCTAAAAAGATTTTTGGGTGAATCGGAATCTGGACGTGTTCTGAATCAGCTTCTTAACATGGAAGAGACTTCAATAGATGATATTGCAGCCATGACGGGGATTTCCACCTACAACGTGCAACAAGTGGTTCATCGCTTCAGAGACATGGGTATTGCCCACTATGATGACGGAACTCGACGGGTTCGATTAATAGACTGAACTCCCTACCTTTGGAAAGCTGTTCGGTCCTTCTCAGTGAAGTAGTAACCTAGTTTCTCTACTCTACCGACTCGATATCAATAAGAGCGTTTGAACATTGAACTAGGGGGTCTTTGAACACCGGAATTAGGGTCAATTACTCCCATAATTCTTCTTCATTTCAGCTCGAGAAATAACGATCCGTTGTACCTCATTAGTTCCCTCGTAAATAGGAGTTATCCTGGCATCCCGATAGTAACGCTCGACATCATAGTCGCGTATGTAGCCATAGCCACCATGAAGCTGGATTGCTTCGTAGGTCACTTTTTGAGCGATTTCAGACCCGTAGAGTTTGGCGATACTGGCATATTCACTGAAATCCATTTTATGATCTTTCATTCGGGCAGCGGATAGATAGGCTAATCTAGCTGTATGGATCTGAGCGAACATATCCGCAAGCTTGAATTGTGTAATCTGAAAGCTTTCTAAGGGACGTCCGAACTGCTTGCGAGTTTTAACATAGCTAGCAGACTTGCGGTAGGCCGCGTCTGCAATCCCCACTCCTTGGGCTCCTATTCCAATACGAGCTGCTGATAATTCATACAGGACGATGCTAAATCCCCTGTTAATCTCTCCCAATAGATTTGCTTTTGGTATTACGGCATCTTCCAACAGGATTTCTCCAGTTGCATTACTGTGCAAACCTAATTTTTCTTCAATTCGTGTAATTCTTGCCCCTTTATTATCATCGGTATCGAGAATGAATGCTGTTAGGCCTTTACTTCCTTTTTCAGGGTCGGTAGACGCCAGAAAGATAAAGGTGTTCGCAATTCCACTGTTAGAT
>JBHLSH010000061.1:0-23650 GCA_048881705.1 Candidatus Heimdallarchaeota archaeon
TATCTAGCTTAATTGATGAACCTAAGGAAGATATGACAAGCCACCAGGCATCGCTTGCCTATCTCAGAGGCCATGAAGAATACCTGAAGGGGAAGGTGGCATCTGGTATAAATTCTCTAGAAGAGAGCCTTAATCTCCGATCAGGTCTCTTAAGTCAGTATAATATCGTTGAGAGCTTGACTGGTCTTGGTTTCGCGCATATGTATTCGACTGGAAAAACAGATCTGGCGTTAGATTATTTCACTAAAAGCCTAGCGGCCAGTGAAAAGCTTGGGAATTCGACCGCGATTGCCCATTCCCTGAACAGGTTGGGCGTCTACTACTGGGAGACAAACAATTTTGACAAGGCTCTTGCATATTTTGAGAAAAGTCTCGCCCTCTATCAAGAATTAAAGAACCCCTTATGGATCGGGGGCCTCAGTAATAATATTTCGTTGGTATATCGGAGGAAAGAGAATTATGATTTAGCTCTGAACTACCTTGAAAAAGCCCTGGCCGCGGATGAAAAGCTTGGCAACCTAGGAGGAGTAGGTACTGTTCTTGGAAACATAGGGGGGCTATATGCACTTAAGGGAGAACCGTCTGTTGCGATTTCCTATCTAGAACGGAGCTTAGAAGTTAGGGAGAAAATCGGAGAGAAACTCGCGATCGCTTATGGCCTACAATCCTTGGGACACGCACATATCTATTGGACTGGGGACCTCGGCGCAGCTCACGAATATATAAACCGGAGTTTGGCTTTAAGCAGAGAATCTGGGGGGGAACTTGCGGAAGCTTGGGGATTAAATTATCTGGCCACCATTTATTCTTTACAAGGCGAGCTGGAACTGGCATTAGAAAAGGCCCAAGCAAGTTTGATGATATTTTCAAGAATTGGATACAAATCAGGATTAGTCGATTGCCAGTGCATTTTAGGGATTATTTATCGGGATATGGGAGAATATGACCTTGCCAAAGAGAATTTAGCCAAAAGTATGGATCTGATTAAAAAAATCACCGTAGGAGGAAGTACCGCGCTTTGGACCTCTTTTCTTTTGATCCATCTGATACTAGTCTCTCAAAGCCTGAACGATATAGACTTGGGTCAAAAATACCTGAACATGATGAAAGAAATTCAACAAGAAAGTAAAAACAAATATGTCAGTCTCAGAGCTCGGCTTGCAGAGGGGATAGTGCTAAAGATGAGCGATCGAGCAGCCCAGAAATTTCAAGCTCAGAAAGTGTTCGATGAAATCGTCAATGAAGAGGTTCTTGATATTAATCTCACCGTTCTAGCGATGCTCAATCTCTGTGAACTCCTAATTCTCGAAATGGAATTTTCCAAAAAGGCGGAAGACATTCTTGACGAGGTAACATCGTTATCCGAAAGATTCCGTGAAATCGCGGAGAAACAACAATCATCTGCACTTATTGTGATGGCCCAACTCCTTCAGGCCAAGCTAGCCTTAGTTCAAGGTGCTGATTTTGCAGAAGTCAGCCATCTCTTGAGCTCTGCGAAGGTATTAGCTAGTGAAAAAAAATTAGGTACCCTACTTAACCAAGTTAATGCAGAAAAGGAGGCCGTCCAGGCGCGGCAGGACACGTGGAATGACTTAATCCTTCGTAAAGCTACCGTCCATGAGCGAATTTACCAAGCTCGTGTTGTTGACTGGCTAAATGAAGCGAAAAAGATCCAGGGTACATGGGTACGTCCTTCTACGGCGGATCGGATGGATCAATAGAATCCAATTGTCGTTCTAGATCTAATTTTGGTTAAAGATATTCCTATTAAATTTTGGGATTTTGGGATAACCAAGATTAAAAATCCACAGAAATCCCATCAACTTATGCGAATAGCGGAGATAAAAGACCTGATGGAACGGGGAGAATATAACCGAGTCCTTACCGTTATAGAGAGCTTAAAGCCAGAAGATGAATTGAAAGGAATTATACTCCACGGGAGGATTCTAGAACGCAAGGGGGAACTGATCAAAGCAACAAGAATTGCAGAGGAGGCGTACCGACAATGCAAAAAACGCGGAACAGAGTATCAAAAACTGAGGGCCCTCCTAAATTTGGGGTACGCACATCCGGCACAAAGAAATCAAGCAGAATTAGTTAAGGTATTGCGTGAAGCAAAAGAAACATTCAGGAAGGTTGAATTTGATTCACAAGATGATCTGAAGGAATGTCAGGCCTCCCTAGCTCATCTAGAAGGATATCAAGAATTCTTGAATGGCAGTGTGGAATCATCAATCAATAGACTAAAAACGAGCTTGCAAATTAGAGAGAAGTTGTATAGTCAATGGGATATAGTGGAAACGTTAACCGCTTTAGGTTTTGTTCATATTGAAGCAACGGGAAATAAAAAATCCGCGATTGAACATTTATCGCGTGGTCTATCGATTAGTGAAAAACTTGGGAATTCCACAGCAATTGCTCATTCTCTAAACCGATTAGGAGTTTACTATACTGAGACAAATGACTATGATAGGGCTTTCTCATTTTTGAAAAGAAGTTTGGAACTATATCAAGGATTAGAAAATCCTCATTGGGTAGCAGGTTTATCAAGTAACATAGCGTGGATTTATCGTAGCCAAGAGAAATATGACCTGGCACTGGAATATTTCGTAAAGGCTTTGAATTACAATGAAAAACTGGGAGCAAAGAGAGGAATAGCCATTAATCTCTCTAATATTGCGTGGCTATTTACTTTCAAGGGAGACCCAAAAAAAGCTATAAGCTATCATCAAAAGTGTTTAGATATTCGAAAAGAGATAGGAGAAAAGGCTTTCCATTGCTGATAGTTTATTGGGAATCGCAATTACCAATATATACTGGACGGGGGATCTAGGGAAGGCGATTCAAGACCTGAACATGAGCGTGTCTATCTGTGGCAAAATTGGTAGTGCTCCTCGCAAGGCAGGGTCATTACTTTTGGGTTCATATGCTTACACTCTGCAAGGAGATCTAGATACCGCCCTAAGCATGACCAATAAGGCTATGACTATTTTCTCTGAGATTAACCATGAACGGGGGATTTCAAATTCCTATGCATTTCTAGGGATTATTCATCGATATCAAGGCAAGTTAGAATTGGCAAGAATAAATCTGGAAAAGAGCTTTGATTTATTTAAACAAATGAGCCGAGGAGGAAGTAATAACTTCCAGGGATTCTATCTCTGGTCTTCCTTCCTCCTGGTGCATCTCGTTCTGGTTGCTCAAAGCCTAGATGATTTTAGCCTGGCTGAAAAATATCTGAAACAATTGGAAGATTCTCAGGTGAAAAGCCGCAGCAGGTTTGTCAATGTCAGAGCTCGGTTTGCGAAAGCCATCGTTTTAATCATGAGTAAGCGTGCAGTACAAAAATTTCAAGCCCAGCAAATATTCGCAGAAATTATTGACGAAGAAGTACTAGATATTAATTTGACTGTTGTGGCAATTTTAAATTTATGTGAACTGCTGATTCTGGAAATTAAACTCGTAGAAGACCCGGAAGAACTCCTCCGAGAAATAACAGTGCTTTCTCAGCGATTTACTGAAATTGCTGAGAAACAACAATCAGCGCCACTCGAAGTAACAGCTCTTATTCTAAAAGCGAAATTATCCCTGATAGAAGGTGGATTCGAAGAAACAGATACTCTTTTGAGCAAAGCGAAGACAATCGCGGCTGAAAGGAAACTAGGAAGCCTTCTATCAAAAGTTACCGCAGAACATAAGGCAGTTCAGGCTGAGATAAATAGATGGCATGATCTGATTTTTCGCGAAACATCTTTGCATGAACGAATAATAAAAGCGCGTGTAACTGACTGGCTGAATGAAGCGAAAAAAATTCAGGGTGCCTGGGTTCCTCCCTCCGCGGATTTGTAAATCACTAGATGAGAACGCGGCTCATTCGCCAAAAATTGTTTCTACTAATCCCCGTATCTCCTGATCATCGGAAAAGTCCATTTGGAAGCGAGCTTCTCCAATCGTGTAGTCTGGAAATGTTTCAGTGAGTTGGAGAAGCTTGATTCGTTGACCGACGGTAGCTTCGTCTCCATCTATAACTAGGGAAAAAATCAGCGGATCCCGATGACCAATCAAAACCAGAGTGTCCTTGTATCGAATTTCATGGAGCTCTTTCAGTTCAAGAGATCGCGACATTGTATTAATGGCGGAAATTAATCCGGAAATCAACAATCTGTCAATTTTGATTGCCAAATCAAAGTAGTAGACAAAAACGGGAAGTGAAGACTCTGACTCTAGTATAAGAAGATAAAGGAGATCACTTTCTTTCTCATCAATTTGCCAGCGACTTCGATGAGCAATATGGAGTATTTGATTTAGGTAGTCAATTGCACCTAAAGTATCCAGTTGAGAATTAGGAAGAAGGTTCAGATCAATGCTAGTAATTAACCATTCATGCTCCGTAGAGAAGAATTCGATATCCTGACTGTTTTGGGTCTCTTTCATCAGCCTATTTGCTTGACGGGCATCTCCAGCCATCGCACTGGTGACGGCTTGCAAAACCTTAGAAATATAAGACCACCCTGTCAATGATTGGCCCTCAACGAGTACCCGTAATTCATCCGCCACTGTAGAAGCTTCCTGAATGATATGTTCGGCCTTACGCCAGAAATAGATTTCGAGCCGTAAGATTATTATTTCTGCTAAGCATTCCAGATACTGATAAATGTCTGTCTTTTTATAGAGCTCGGAAGCAGTTGAAAATAAGTCTAGCGCCAAAGCGAAGTTACAAGCGTGCTTTTCAATGGTGGCAGAAACACGAAAGAACTCGGGCTCGTGACCGCCCTCAAACTTGATCCAATCAGCTGCCATTCCTTTTGTTAGGATGTCGCGCGCGGTATCGATGTCTCCCTTTACGGCCATAAACTCTGTAAAGAGATAAACTCCTTCTCGTGATGGGATTTTATTTCTTTCAAACAGTTTATATGCAGATTCAGCGTGGCCAACCGCTTCATCTAGATTGCCAATGTCATAGGAGAGGTTTGCCAAGCTATTTTCCAAATGATAAAGCTGGAGAGGTTCCACGTCCCCTTCGAGCTCTTTTTGCTTTCTCAAGACCTGTATGAGAATAGCATAGGATTCTTGGTATTTTCGTTCTTTATAATAAGATTCCCCGAGCTGCTCACTAGTTTGAAATAAAAAATTGAAGTTGGAAAAAACCTCAAATTTCTCAAGTGATCGAATCAGATAATCTTGACCTTTGGAGAGGTCTCCCCATTGATTATGCCAGGAACCGATAGCTAGCTCAAGTAAGCCCGTAAAAAATCTATTATTACTGAAAATGGGATTGGATAGTTGCTTTTTGGCCTCATCTTTCAAGATGGTTGCATCTTTACGATTTTGATTTTGCTCATAAGCGGAAAGGAGTAAGAATATGAACAAAGATGAGAACAACGGATCTTCGTCAATCATTTCCTGAGAAAGATTTGATAAAAGACCGATTACGCGCGAATATCTGCCTTCTTGCCATTCAAGCCAAGAATATGCCACCAAGAGTTCCTTTGTTGATATCATGGTTCTATCGGACTGCGCAGTTGGTAATTCTTGGCCAACCGTTGCTGAGAGAAGGTAGCCTAATTTTAGATTGTTTTCAAACACCCAGAGGGAAATTTCATTCAAAATCGATTGTATCAGACGTCTATTTCCAGTTAAAAACGCGGACTCCGCTAGAAAACTAGAAACAGCGTCGTTAGGCTCTAAATCGGATTGGAAAGCATAGAACTTAGATATTAATTGCCCGAACGGATGTGACTCGCACCTATCATCTAGCCAGTCTTTCAGGGGTGTAGGAAGGATTAGATATTGCTCTGTAAGTTCTGGGTATAGATCTGGAAATCGTTTCATCTCAATATCCCGAAGAACTGAGTTCAGCTTGAGTTATCTATTTTGCATTAACATTGGAGCACCACTAACTCTAGAGTCGCATAACCATTACGATGGCATTACCATCCACAACTACTATACCGTCCTGGTTCGTGCATGTGGTTTTCAAGGTGATTCGTGCATTTTGATCATCCTTATTTAGGACTTCAACCCTGGTAGTGATCGTATCTCCAATTCGGACTGGTTTTAGGAAGTTAACTTCTTGTTTTAGGTATACACTACCCGCCCCAGGTAATTTCATGGCTAAAACAGTAGAGATGAAAGAAGCTGAAAGCATGCCGTGTGCTATTCTACCTTTGAAAAAGGTTGTTCTGGCAAAGCTTTCATCCAAATGGAGAGGATTGTGATCCCCGCTTACGTCTGCAAACCGTTGGATATCAGCTTCTGTGATTGTTCTTGTATAATCAGCGCTCTGGCCTATCTGAATCTCGTCGTACGTCAGTTTTTTCATAAAACCAGCTCATGTTTAAATGTCGGTAGATTGCTTGGGGGGCCAATCACCGATGCATTGACGAATTGTGACCATCTGACCAAGATGATATGACATATGTTGCAAGAGGGCAGCAAAGAGCTGTATGGTAGATAATTCAGGTTTTCCGATAGGGATTTGAGCAAAATCTACCGTGTTTAATAGTTCCAGAGTTTCATCAAACCTGGTACGAAACCTGGTTAGCAAGGTTTCGAATTCAAAATTGTTTTCCATATCCTCTTGTTTAGGCCAGTTTATGGTTTCTTCAACCTCACCCCAATTGGGACTTTCACCTTTGATATGCTTAAGGAAAGTATCGTGCCATACAATTGTATGGTGAAGTAATTCCCAACAGGAATGTGGGACGTTTTGGGGTTTTTTTCGGGCGTTATCTGGGGTTAAACCGACTATTACCTTTTGAGGGTCTAAATGAGTATATCTGCCACGAAGTCCCCCTGAAATCGCTCTTATTAACGTATTTTGCATGGTCTCATTACACTTCTTGGACTTCTAATAATTTTTTGGAAGGAATTAACAAAATATGAATTTTAATCCCCTGAACGTCTATCCGTGAAATTTCGCAGTAAGAGAAACGGTTTCTGCGATCTGGGCCTTTATATACTACAACCTAATTGCGTCCACCATCCTTTTGATGGTGATAAATAACATGGCCGTGGAGTTCCATACCTTAGACCGAGACCAAATTGCGAAAAACCTTGATACAGATCCAGTTAATGGATTGTCTACCGAGGAGGCCAAAAAACGGTTCGAACGTGATGGTCCGAACGAATTAGTAGCCACAGAGAAAGTTTCTCCTCTGAAAATGTTCCTTTTACAGTTCAAAGATTTTATCGTATTCCTATTGGTTGGTGCGACCGTAGTCTCGATTATTTTTGGAGAATACATCGAAGCTTTGATTATTTTAATCATCGTGATCCTTAATGGCGTTTTGGGCTTCGTTCAAGAGTATCGCGCCGAGGAAGCCCTCGAAAAATTGAAACAACTAACGGGTGACGATACAGTAGTAGTACGAGATGGCCGAGAAATCCGTGTCGATACTCGAGATTTGGTTCAGGGTGATTTATTGCTACTTTGGGAAGGAGAAACAATCGCCGCAGACGCCCGAATTATTGAAGCGAGCCGACTTCGCATAGAAGAAGGCATATTGACAGGGGAGTCGGTACCAGTTGATAAAACTGTTGATGTGATCTCTGATCCAAAAATCCCTTTGGCAGACAGAATTAATTCGGTTTTTATGGGAACCACAACGGTGAAGGGACGTGGAAAAGCTATCGTTACTCGTACGGCGATGGCAACGGAAATGGGGAAAATTGCAAAATCAACCGTCGAAACAGAGGAACAACCAACCCCCCTGCAGATTCAACTAGATCGATTGGGGAAAATCCTTGGGGTCATTGTACTCCTTGTAGTGGGGATTGTTTTAGTGTTTCAACTCTCATATATTGAGGGAGATCTCATTGAAGGATTGGAAGGAGCCATTGAAACGGCAATAGCTCTGGCCGTATCTGCTGTTCCTGAAGGACTCGCAGCGGCGATAACCTTGACCCTAGCTATTGGAGTGCAAAAGATGGCTAAGAAAAAGGCCATTATTCGGAAATTGCCCGCGGTCGAGACTTTGGGGAGCGTCGAAGTAATCTGTACAGATAAAACAGGCACTTTAACCCAAAATAAAATGACCGTACAGCGGTTCTGGACCCCGTCTGACGGGATGATTGAGGTCACAGGAACGGGATACACTCCAAAAGGGGCCTTCATTCAAGTTGCGCGGGAGAATAGGATAGATATAGCCAAATATAAAGGATTATATCAAGCTGTGAAGGCTGGGGCTTTATGTAATACGGCTTCAGTCAATTATTCGTATAAATCCAATTCCTGGGAATGCGAAGGTGACCCCACGGAAGGGGCTTTGATTGTGGCAGCGATGAAGAGTGGCTTGCTGGACCGTTGGGAAGAGGGATATGAGTTAAAAAAGGATGGGGAGATTTTCTTTGATAGCGATCGAAAACGAATGTCAATGGTATTCAAACGGCACAGACCAGGGTTGGAAGAAACGTGGGGTTTTATGAAGGGCTCACCCAAAATTATCTTGGATCAGTGTTCACATGTCCTCCATGAAGACAAGGCCATTTCATTAACAGACGAAATTCGTGAAGAAATTCTGAGTAACAACTCTGCTTTGGGCAGTAGGGCTTTTCGTGTGCTCGGATTGGCGCAAAAACAATTACCTAATGATCTGAAGGTATTCAATGAGGCAACTGTTGAAACAGGAATGGTTTTCGTTGGATTGGTAGGTATGATCGATCCACCTCGCGAGGAAGTCGAGACAGCAATCGCTAAATGCAAGAATGCAGGGATACGCGTAATCATGATTACGGGGGATCAACTAGATACTGCCCTTGCTATTGCTCAATCGTTAGATCTCAAACCATACGAGGATACATTTTATCTCGCTCATACTTCTGCGGAACTAGAGGCCATGAATGATGAGGAATTTAAGGCTGCAGTCTCGGATCTTGACGTCTGCGCTCGTGCATCCCCTGGGATTAAGAGACGTATAGTTGAAACTCTCCAAGACGATTTTGGTCATGTCGTAGCTATGACGGGAGATGGTGTTAATGATGCTCCAGCTTTAAAGAAGGCAGATATTGGTGTTGCCATGGGTATAACAGGAACCGATGTGGCACGGGAAGCCAGTGATATGATACTGGCCGATGATAATTTTGCTAGCATAGTTGCGGCAGTGGAAGAAGGAAGAACTATATATGACAATATGAAAAAATTCATAAGATATCTTCTCAGTAGTAACTTTGATGAAATTTTGGTAGTCTTCACGGCGACAGTTATCTTAGGGTTGCATTCTCCATATCTTGCATTAGGCATTCTTTGGATCAATCTCCTAACAGACGGATTACCCGCCTTGGCATTGAGTGTTGATCCCGGAGACCCAGATATTATGAAGAGGAAACCTCGTGGAAGAGAAAGCGGAATGATGGGAGAGATTTTGGGTTTTAGTTTGATCGCAGGGATTATTTCGTTTGGCGCAACCATGATTTTGTTCTTGTCCTTTTCCCCTGCCATACTGCTTGTTTCGAGCTCCCCCGGCCCAGAATTAACCGTTGCAAGGACACTAGCATTGACTGTTTCCGTGATTTTTGAATTGGGTCAGGTATTTGTTTCAAGGGCTCCTGACGATAAGAGTGTATTTACGACTAATCCTATCAGTAACATTTATCTACTCTTAGCGGTGGGTACCGCCTTCATTCTCCATCTCTTCATTATGTATGTTGGCCCTCTTGCGTCAATCTTTCAATTGGCCCCGTTGTCAATCAACCAATGGAGTATGATCTTCGGGATCGTAATCATCGGTATTATCTTATTAGATGTGGCTAAAGTGGGACTTCACAGGATTTTAGAGAGAACATCTCCCGATGGGGTAGCTAAATCCGCATAGGACTCACAAATGAGGATTTAAGTTTGATCGCGATCTATTTGCGGTTTTTTCGCAGACTTTCCAGAACGATTTGCTGATGGCTAATATTGAGTCCAAAGCAAAGAACGGATAGAATGTCAACAGAATCGCCCAGTATATCTGTTCTCTTGTTTAGGATTTGAATTCGAGAGCTAACATTTTGATAACTTTCATGGACCTTCAGATTCTCCGCCTCTGAAATATAATAGCTCCTTTGGATCGTTTTTCTTATTTCGGGCCATTTTTTAATACCAACGACTTCCATTAATCTTATAGAAGCTTCTCTCTCTATTAATTTTGTTTCATATGCCGCTTCGGTTTGAAAATGGGTTTGAAGACGTTCGACAAACCCTTGTTGCAACTCTTGAACCTTAATCTTCATCTTTATGATGTTTTGAACCGTGATCGCTACTGCATCATGGTAACCATGATCTTCATGAGCTTCCATATATAGATTAATCCCTTTTTGAATGCTTTTTACAATTTCATTCTTCAGGCCTGATCTTGGAGGCCCATCGAAAGCCAATATTGCATCAATTGATTTCTTGACGTAATTTCTAAACTGTTGTAGTTTCGATTTTGGAGTATCGAATTTTATGACAGGAATCGGTATCTTCGATGAATAAGGGAAATCCATGACTCGAGAAGTTTCCGTCGTTTTGCTAAATAGGACATTTGCGAGATAGAAAGACGGAATAGGGCTATTTATAATTCCACAGAGGAAATGCAAGGAATATAGAGAGTTTTTAGGCAAGATAATATTAACTAGTTTTTCAGTTGTGCATAAATCTCCATTCGGATCTACATAAGCTACTAGACGGTTTCCACGCAACACTTTGAGGAAAAGACGCCTTTTAAGAATTTTATCAGCCCGCTTACGTAATCGAAGATGACGATCAGACGAAAGATCTAATAGGTGGTACCTGATAATTTGGTAGGATTTTACATGAGGAACGCGGTCAATCCAGACATATTGCCCGTCAGTTTTCGTTCGGAGGAGTGATTTTAACGAATAGGTGAGATCGGTAATTACGGTCCTTTTAACTTTATTAGGAATATACATACCTCGAAATATACATCGTTTGGATCCAATGATCTCCCCCAATGGAACAGACGAAAGGGATATCCGTTTAACTACATCCAGTTCATTGGATGACATCCCCCGAAAAAGCAGGACCTCATTTTTATGATAGAAATCTGAGGGTATTGAATGATCGGCGCGAATTACTTTTCGAAGCGCTAATCTGTTGTTGGGATGTGCTACCGCAATTTCAACCTGTTTTTTTGGCTTTTGATATTCGGTCAATCCTCCAATCAGGCCAATTGTTTCAAAATTGACATTAGCAAATGATAAACCTATATCCAGAACATTTCGAATTCGAGTTTTACTTAACAATACCGCTCGAACATCCCTCCATTGCGAATAGAAAGCGAAACTTTTCGGAAGGATAAGCCCGAACCGCTTTGAAATCGTTAGAATAAAAACCAAGAAATATGCTGCAGAGTCTTTATGAGTTCTATACAAGTTTTTATAATATTTCTTAAGTTTTGGTGGTATATATGCACCATATGGAGGATTGGTGATGACTAAGTCAAATCCTTGATCCAGAGCTGATGAATTATCATCCCAGTCCCAAAATTCTGCATCAGTATGAAAATATTGGAGGTTCTTTGCTTCGTTCATCACTTCCTTAAGCAATGGGGTTGGCGACTCCAATTTACTCCCCTTTAGAAGGGACAATATGCTTTCAATTACTCTTCCCTGAAGTGATATATCATTTAGAGCACAGTGAATCCTTGTCCATTGACAAATATCGAACACGAGTTTCATAATTTCCCTATTGCCTTGTCGCAGCATGGAATATACCAGATCATCCTTAATCCTGATCCTAGACAGAAATTGCCGAACATCACACCAGCGTACCCCCAAAAGGGGATTTCCAACACAGATCCGATTGTCCAAATATGAGTAGTCCATTGGATGCGCTGATGACGTTATCCAAAGCGAAAACTTGGTTATGTCCACCGCAATCGGATCAAGATCAATTCCGTAGAGGCAATGTTTTAGAATCAACCACTCAAAATGGTCTCTGGAACTCCTCAAATTGTGACTGACGAGAGGTTCAAATCTATATTCTTGACCCATGAGTCCATAAAATGTACTGAATATCTGCCTTGCCCATTTCTTAAGAACATTGAACGTTTCGAGTAAAAACAGTCCCGTTCCAACAGCTGGATCAAGGATTTTAAGTTCAAGCAATTTGGCTAGCGGATCAATTTCACGGAGTTTCTTTATCTTCTCCTCATAGCCATCTTCTGTATTAGACTGAAGAATTTCAATTTCAGACTGAAAATTCTGGTTGATTCGCATTAAAATATCATTAAGGGCATTATTAGTCAGGTACTGAACGGCATACCTAGGAGAGTAGTAGGATCCTGAAAATTTTTGATTATCCTTTCTTCCTTCGGCTGAAGTTAATGTCAGTCCCTTGGAATTATTTGAGATGTTATATTGAAGGGTTAGCTCATAGATTTCACCAAGGAAAGCCGGAGGTAGTGTGCTGTAGTTTATCCAGACAGAAACATCATCGGATACTGCGAATCTAGAGAGAGAATCGATCAATCTTGCCATGGAATGATCAGAAATTTGAGCTTGATCTATGAATACGTCATGTTTAATGTTGAAGATCCAGCTTTTCCATGGGATTCCGTGGCTAGAAGAAGAGGGTAATCTTAATCTTTGACAAAGCTCCTGAAATGATTTGAACAAATTATAAATGGAGTCACCAAATGATTTATGATCCTCATATGCATTTTCGATCCTTTTTCTCAAAACAACGTATTGGGGGTATTCAGAATTGATCTGTACTGAAAAGCGATCCTCGACAATCATTATAATGATGAGGCGCAAAATGAATATAACCGCGATATTGTAGATTTTGTGCAATTTATTCGAAAAGTGATCTTTTCCATTTTTATAGAACTCGTCAATCAAAATAGGTAATGATTCCTCAATAATTGTTGTCTTTAGGTGCAAAATGATTTCATTGGTTTTTTGAGGAGAATTTTTCATTGTTCTCATTGTATCCCATAAGTAATATTATGTATTCATCATGCGTTGGACGTGATAAAGCCCATAAGGCATATTTTATTTTAAATTGAGTGCCTCTCCTATAGCTTCCTTTCAGATGGATTAATACCTGATCAAAATACCCCTTAATACCAACCTTTTGTTATACAAGCCACCTAAGTTTTTTTAATGGGTTCTAACGAAGAAAATCTTCTTGAAATAGTATATAAGCCAAGTTAGCTTCATGGATCACGTAATTATGACTTCGTGGTTTATTATCGGCTCTAAATCGGCGACTTTTCCTGAATAACTTGGCTTCAGTATGTCAGTATTGCTCACACCTATTCTATTTTTACCTGGCGGCCCAAGTTCCGATTTCCATCGAAATCCCAAAATCGATTTTCCTGACTCCTTTTCTAATATCTAAGAAAATAGAATTAAGTCCGGAAATAATTATGTCAGCAGAAGTAAACCTCTCTTAACTTTTTCAGTGGATAGCATACTTCATGTGTATTGGGGAGAGGACGTGATTAGAAACTAAAACCTTTTAAACAGAATGATTTTTGTCGCGAGCTGTAATCACCCTATCAGAAACTTAAAAATATACCATAAGGAGAAAAGGTGAGAACCATGGCAAATACATTTGCAAAAGCTAGAGTAGAATCGATTGTTAAAGCTGCTGGAGCTGAACGTATTTCAGCAAAAGCTATCATGCGTTTAGACGACCTTACATCGGAATTCGGTACTAATGTATCCAAAACCGCAATTAATCTCGCACAAACGGCTGGTCGTAAAACCGTGCAAGCTGAAGATATTAAGTTAGCTGTAAATAAGACGGGCGCACCCAAAAGTTCCCCAACGGACCCGAAATCGCGTGCATTTGCGAAAGCAAGAGTAGAACGAGTTATCCGAGAAGCCGGTGCTTCTCGAGTTTCGGGTGATGCCGTAGAGTACCTCAACAAACAGCTCGAGGCTTACTGCTATACATTGGCCAAATCAGCAATTGAAATTGCACGTCACGCCAAGCGTAAGACGGTTAAAGACACCGACATTATGGTTTAGTTTCATTCTATTGAAACTAAAACGTAGATATTTCAGTAATTCTTCCCTTTCTTTTCTTTTTTATCATCACGACGAATTCTTCTGATTAGGTACATTTCTAATTTCCCCTAGCCGCAAGAGGATTTTGAAATCGTCTCCAACTTAGCGAATGAAGTGAATTCGGCTCAGAAACGGAAATCACTGGGCCAATATAGCACTCCAGATCTTATAACTTCTTATATGGTCACACGAACGCTAGATCTATGGTACAAAACGGAAAATAACACCAGATCATTAACAACCGTTCGTATTCTTGATCCTGCGTGCGGAACGGGATCTTTTCTCGCACAGGCCCTGAAACATCTGCTTACAATATATCAAAAGGAATTTCCCGAAGAAGAAGATCCTCGTTTTTTAAAAAGAAAGATAATTGCCAATAATCTATATGGTATTGATATTGATCCATTAGTGATAAACAAAACTCAGATGGAGGTTGCCGAGGGGTACAAAGGAAATGTGAAGCTCTTTGACGCACTCATGCCTCCACCCGGTTTCAGGATGAAGGCTTATTCCCCCCCGAAGACCAAACATCTTAGAAATGAATATAGGAATTTGTTTATAACAAAATCAGATGACAAAAGGTTAGAAAAGCTCATTAAAGAGATTTCACAACTGGAAACGACAACTAGCAACCAGGTTATGGCAGAAATCGCTTCTGTGTTCGGTAAGATTCCTGATATGTCACCTCCCATGCGCTGGGAGGCCGTGTTTCCTGAAACAAATGGCAAGTTCTCAATCATTTTAGGGAATCCCCCATGGGGTGGAATATTACCCTATCCACGCCAGTTTCTAGAACTGTATGAAGTTGGATTGAAGCAAGTTGATACATGGAGCCTTTTTCTGGAGAGAAGTATTCTTGCTTTAGAAGAGGGCGGCATGCTAGGATTTGTGCTCCCTAATACCCTGCTGCTCAATGAAAACTATTTTGAAGTCCGTCAGCTTATACTTGAGAAGTGTCTAATCCATGAAATAGTAAATCTCGGAGAAAGGATTTTTCCCAATGTCACCCAACCTAGTATGATGATCATCCTTCAAAGACACCCTATTAAAACTCTTGAAAGACCAATTGAGACTCAAATTGTAAACCAAATTCCTAATAACATGAGGAAAAGACTACAAAATGAGGAGGCATCTCTATTCGACCTCCCATATCTAACCTGTCCCCAGGAATATTTCCACGGGGGAAAATACCTGCATTTTGATATATTCTCTGTCGGCCATGAGAAGTTCATCAAATCTATGGAAAGCGATTCTCGGTCAAAAAAAATTTCGACAAAACCCTTGGGGGATCTTGTTATCAATGGGAGAGGGGTCGAAATAAATCACGAAGGAAAAATAGTACTTTGTAAGAGCTGTGGAATGTGGAATTCTCCAATAACTAGCCGCTCGGGCCCAGGAATCAAAAAGTGCGCTCACTGCAATGACAATATTACCGAAAAAAATCCAAAGGATCATATAGTTTATGATACGCCACAAGAGAACACAGCACCTTTTCTTACTGGACGGGATATTCATAGGTACCTAATACGTCCTCCCAAATACATTGACCTTACGAGACCTGGAATTCAATACAAACAACCTGGATTATTTGAGGGAGAGAAACTCCTTCTGCGAAAAACGGGAAATAAAATCAATCTGGCGTTGGATACTCGAAATCATTGGGTAAATCAGGTTGTCTACATTTTCAAACTCCGAGAAGGGGCGCCAATATCATTAGAATTTCTTTTGGGGGTACTTAATTCGAAATTGATGCAGAAGTACTACAATTATAAGTATGGAGATCCCTATCGCAGGGAGTTTCCTCATTTTACTCAAGGAAAATTCTTGCAACTTCCCATTAAACTTCCTCATTCGACTGAAGAGTATACCATGGCCCGTAGAATAGGAAAACTAGCCAAATCGTTGCAGGAACTGTCGCAGAGCGTCGAATCTAACAATTTTCAATCCCAATTATCGATAGAAGTTCGGTCACTTTTCAGCTCGCGTGATGCGGATCTTGAAGAATTAGTACTTTCCTATTATAATATGGAAAATGAATCTTAATGGAATGCTTTCTACTGGTAAATAGGTAATAATCCTGTGACGAAAAGTATTCAAGTAATAAATTTATAAGAGAGGAAGTCCATTTGAACACCAGAGGGAAATTAACCCATAAAAACAAGATGATTTCATTTGAACATGCTTGGTCCGTGTAAAAAGTGTGGAAAACTCATGCGGAGGCCACACCCTTCCGGTACATGCAAAGAATGTCGTAAAAAGGAGTCATCACGGTTTCCTGGAACTCCAGATCTCCCCGAACCTTTACGATATGAATAAATTGAGAGATCGGTCATTTTCTCATTTGTTCGGCCTTAATGCTACCGACTCAAGTTTTTATTGTATGAATATACACACGGCCCCAACGTTGTAAAGAATCGTAACGTTTATCTGTTAATACGATAAGGATGAAATCCATGGTGTTTTACAGTGACTCGTGATCTATTCAAGCAATATGACCATATAGAGGAAGCTCTACAAGAAGGTATAGACCCTGAAGAATATATAATTGGTACTTACATGGTTCAGCTTGGCCCACGTATGGATCCGTGGTATTTGGGACGTGCCGCCGCCATGGAACAGTCCACTGGTACATGGGTACCAGTTCCTGCTAATACCCCAGAATTGAGAGCCAAGTACGGGGCCAAGGTGGTCGGAGTTTACGAAGTTCCCTCATATGAGTTTGAAATCCCGAAAAAGGTGGAGAGAAGAAATTACATTTATCAGATCGCTTTTCCAATGATCAATCAAACCGATCAAATCGGTCTAATGTTGACCGCAACGATTGGAAACATCTCAATGGGAGGTAGGCTCAAGTTACTAGACCTTCGTTTTCCAAAAAAGTGGATTAAATTATTTAAGGGACCAAAATTCGGAATTGGCGGTTTACGGAAACTTCTCAAAGTTCCTACGAGACCTCTCTTGAATAACATGATTAAGCCATGCAGTGGATGGACCCCAGAAGTTGGTGCGGATCTTTTCTATAACGCCGCTTTGGGCGGTTGCGATGTCGTTAAAGATGATGAATTAATCGCAGATATGGATTACAATCGTCTTGCGGACCGCGTCCCCCTGTTCATGGAAAAAGTAGACCAAGTACGAGAGGAAACGGGCGAGGAAACTCTTTACACCGCGAATATCACGGATAAATTAACCAAGCTAAAGGAAAATGCGCTGGTCGTTCAGGAAGCGGGCGGAAATGCCCTAATGGTGAATTATCTGGTGATTGGATTTCCCGCCTTACGTATGTTAGCAGAAGATCCGGAAATAAAATTGCCCATATTGGGGCATATGGATTTTGCGGGTGCCTTTTACGAGAGTCCTTACTCGGGTGTATCGAGTTTTTTGATTATGGGTAAGCTTGCTCGCCTTGCAGGGGCCGATATTGTCGTATATCCTGCTCCTTATGGAAAGGCTCCGTTTTTGAAGGAAAAGTATGTTGGGATCGCTCGAGCTCTTCGATATCGTATGCATGGTCTAAAGCCAACTCTACCCATGCCCTCTGGCGGCATAACGCCCGGCATGGTACTTAGAGTGATGAAGGATCTTGGATTTGACGTGATGATCGGATCTGGTGGGGGCATTCACGCTCACCCAAATGGCCCAGTAGCGGGTGCAAGGGCATTTCGCCAAGCCATTGACATAGGCATGGCTGAACTGGACACTGCAATGGAAGATTTCGAAGATTACGTTGAAGAGCATGAGGAAGAATACCCAGAACTAAGTGTTGCTATGGAGACATGGGGAGTTTCCGATACACGTTTGTAAGCCCCAGACGATCTGGAAACTCCTCCTCTTATTTTCCGCCTGCTGCTGGAGGAAAAATGGCAAGAATATCTTTATCGGCGAGTTTACTTTCCGTTCCTTTTATAAACTTAATGTTCCTGCCATTTAGTAGAATTACGATTGAATCTTGCAGATTTTCGTGCTCCTTATCCTGAAAAACTTCGTTACTTATTTTGGGATAGGTCTGGCAAAGCGCCTGTAGTAACGAAAGCACTGTCGTATCAGGATCAATCTCTTTTTCAACTTCTTTGACCCCAGCCAATTTTCTGAACGAGGCAAAAAACTTAATTATGACCTTTGCCGGTTCCTGTTTGGCATCGTCCATTTTTTCGTTCAACCCCTTCTATCGTTTCTGCTAAAGATTTGACGTAGGATTAGGGGTATATCACGTGCATTTGCGGCTGGAAATATTTCCCCACGAGTCTCTTTTGCAATAATTCCGGCCACAAAGTCATTTACTTCAGGCGGCATTGTGATGATCTTCAATCCTGGTAAACGCCATGCAATGACCGAGGGTACCTTTCCTGCATTGACATCGCAGTCACTCATCAAAAAGGCGGTATATTTGCCATGCTTTCGTTCTCCAAGTTCTTCTATGGCAACTTTTAATCCTAGATAAATATTCGTCAATCCCTTTGGGGTAAGGGAAAATATCTGTTCCACCAGGGTTTCAGGAGACATTTCTATATCAAATCGTTTTAAGACGTGTCCTTTTGTTCCAAAGTGAATAACAGCAATATTTTGAGTATCAAATATATGTGACACCGTTGCGGCCAGGGCCGCAGCTAGTACTACCTTTTTTCCGCTCATCGAGTAACTGGAATCAATAATTAAAAGGGCAGAATGATCGGCTCGGGCCCGATTGAAAACTCTCAATGCCTCGAATTTTCGTATGGGATCCTCCATCACCTTTTCGATGGTTCCATCAAGATCGAAATCAAGAAACTCCCTCTTTGGTCTTTCAGAAACATATCTGGGTATATTTCGTCGTATACCCAGAAGTTCACTTGTTTCCTGTATAAGTAGTCGGGTTGCCCAATGCACCACGCGCTTCCGAACATCAGCCTGCAGCTCGAGTAAAACTGACCCGACCATTTCGATCCTGTCAGTCCCATGTTCCTGGGCAAAATTATCTATTCCCTTTCCTTGCAGGTTCCCCTCTGCCTCATCCGTTGTAATGGCGACCTCTTCATCAACTAAGATCGATGAATCTTCATCCGTCATTTTTTTTTTGAGAATTTCCCAATCCTCCAGATCATCTGGAAATGCGAGCTGATTCGCGGTTAGAATTTGGAGAAGAAGTTCTTCTATGATATCTTCTGCTGAACGATCGCTGCTCGGGTCGATCCATATCTTTCCTGATAATGCAGCCCAGGCCGCGTCACGAAGAACTTCAAAAGAACTCCGCTCGCTTCCCAATTCCACCAAACTGGAGACTATTGTGACAAGATCCATGGCTCCGCGCACAGATGCTCCTTGCTTTATTTCGGGATGCATGCGAGTAGCCCGTACTAATTGTACCGCAATCCTGATGAATTGGGATTGTATTTCAGGATTTGTTTCTCGTCGTACAATCTCCTGTTCCTCAACTTCCGTTTGATAATGCATTTGGATACGAATTAAGCGATCAAAAAGGGCACGGCTAATTCGTCCTACACCAACGTCATCGAAAGGATTTTGGGCCAATACTACCCTAAAATGCTTGTGGGCTTTAATCTGGCCGATTCTTGGAACAACAAGAACATTTTCTTCAATGGCGCGAATCAACGTGTTGCTGGCATCTGGTGCCATTCGGTTGAATTCATCCACGTAAAAGATCCCACCTTCCTCCATGGCTTTATACAAAGGCCCCTTAATGAAATATTCTGGCTGCATTCCGTGCTCCAAAACAAGGGCTGGATCGAAGTTCCCAACAATCTTGGCTGGTGTCAGATCTGCATTTCCTTCCATTATATACAAAGGAAGATTCGAGTTTTCAGAAATTTCTGTTAAAATTGTAGATTTAGAAGTACCTGGGGCTCCCTCTAAGAGAATGTGTTTTCCCGCTTCTAAACATGCAATGATCAATTCAAGTTCTCTCCTTCTACCAACCACCGCATCTCGAGTGTTTATTAGCACATCCCTAAACAAGTGTCACCACTGGGGTGGGTCAAAGATGAATAGATTATAAAAACGTAACCTTTCGGGTTTCTTGGGCCAGGAAAAACTCTAATATTGGTTCGAAGCATTGTTATAGGATCCTACCTTTAAAGGAACATAATTTCAAATCATTGGTGATTTAAGTATGAGTACATATCAGAAACCTGATATTAAAACAGACTTCTCTAATATGCCTGTTTGGCTCTGGGTGATCATTGCGCTTGGATTGTACCTCTTCGGGGGATATGCATTTTTTGATGTAATTCTTGATCCTGCAAACCAAGAGATTTTCACAGCCATTGGCCAAACCCTGGCTATCTTGATTCCTCTCTCACTACCGTTTCTACCTCTCTTTCTATTGTTTGGAGTACTATTTCTCATTGTTACATTCATTCTTGCGTATGTGATTGTATGGATCATGTCAAAACTGGCTCAAGAGGTAACTATAGCTGTCTCTATACTATTTCCTATTGTTCTGATTGCAGTAGGTGGGTTACTAGCGACTGCAGGGGCCGCGTCATCTGATTCTGAAACTGCAGGTCTCCTTTTTGTCGGCATATTCATTGCTGGTTTTGGAGTCCTTCTCTTAGCATTTGTAATATGGAAATTTACAGTCATCAAACGGAGCGGCCAATTTGTCGAATTTTCTGCTCAGTTAGTGCTGGCAGAAAAGGCAGTTTTGGCGATGCCAGTTCTACTTGGTTTATATTCAATCGTGACTGGCTTTTTCATGCTGTTCGGATTCATCAAAATCGTAACTCTGTTTTCTGTATACAACCCGGCCACAGATGCCGTGGAATGGAGTGCCCCTGGAATTTTGGCCGCTATAATATTCGAATACGTCTACTTGATAGTTTATCTTGGGATATATTACAGCCTTTCTGCGGCAGTCATTTCTTATGCAAGTGATTGGTACCGGGGATTGGATCCTGATTTGAATTCTGCCATGAAAGATGTCACTCAAACATTACCAGTTATCATCAAATTCGCTTTTGCTATGGCTACAGTAAAGATCATTATATCAGCAGTGACTCAGAGCGGACGTCAAGCTATGAGTAGTCAACGTGGACAGGATAACATAGGCGCTGCCATTGGAGGTTTCATTTTTGCTGCTATTGGAGGTTTCTTTATTTCTATATTGGGAGCAATTTGGATGTTCTTGAATTACTTCACGCTAGTTTCGATCGTCCAAAATAAGCGGCACCTCACGGATTCTATCAAAGATTCTGCAAAAACGACATGGAACTCATTGCTTGATGTACTGGTTGGAGAATCTGGATTTGGTCTTACTACCTTCATTTTTATGATTATAAACAGTATTTTATGGGTTGTTACAGGTTTTGGCCTCGGCTGGGCAGTTGGTCAGAATATTGGATACGGTATAGTAGTCGGGGTTATCTTCTTCATACTAGGAAGCCTCCCCTATAGTGTTGTAACAATGCCCATGAAAGTCGCGTTTCGCACATTTATCTATTCATTTGCGAAAGATACTGTTGAAGGATTTAAGAAACCGAGTAGATTACCTACCGAACTTCGAGGCGAATTGAACGAACTCCGTAAAAGGGAAGTCAAGCGCCGCGGCATGCGAGATCCATCACAATACTTCTAGGCTTCAATTCCAACCTTTTCTCTCCTTTTTCTCTTTTTTTATGGGCACGCTATTCAAAACGCTACAATAGAGATCTAGGTAACCCGTCGAATAATTATAAACACTACGGACTCCTGTTTCGATCTTCTCGCTTTATTGTGACGTGTGTTGCAAAAGATATTCCTGTTTGCCGCATCTAGCCCTTAAACGGGAGTAGTGTGGGCGGTATCTTTACAGGGGAATTCTCGAGTTTACGTTTAGCAGATTAAGGTTACGAGGTTTTTCCGATAGTAATGACATCCCAGATTTACTAGTCGGATACGATTCTCGTTTACCAGCAGGGCTTTTCTTCTGTTTAGTGGAATTTCTTGTCATTCAGCTACAGGCGGTGTAGCAATTAATTCCTCAAATTTTATTTCTTCTCCCAAGAGAAGGTGAACTTTCGAGGCCAACCGTGAGACCGTTGTTTTGGCGTTTCCCTCTTTGTCCACAAAAATTAAAAGGGTAGATAAATCGGATCCAGGCGCAATTTCGTAATCCATTTCCAGCTGATAGCGATTCACCATGCCTATCATATCGAGAGGAATAATATGGATTCGAATAACTTGAACCTGGTTTTTCAAGATCTCTTGTTCCCTTTTCCATCGTAAGAATGCTGATCCCAATATTATTCTTCCCTCTTTGCCATTTTTCACCAAGGTGTATTCCATCCATCCCACCTCTCGCAGTGCAACCAACAGACAGCCGCCTCCAAACATAAAAACAATTGAAAGGTAGGGAAAGAGCTCGCTCTGAATAACTCCCAGAGTAAGGAGGGCCCATATTCCACTCGCCTCCGCAAACGTCAGTAATCCCCAAACAAAGAGGATTTGAAACATTAAGCCAAGTATGAGAAAGAATAACGCGGTTATCCGGTTCCCACTCCTGATAATTCGGAGTTCCTTTGGATCAGTATCAAATATTTCAGTTGGCATGGATTTCACACCTTCTTTCTAAGAATGATGTTTGTTGAGTTCTTCTTCTCTCAACCGTTTCTTATCCATTTTTAGGATTCTCGTTAATGGGATATCAACCCGAAAGTCGATTTCTCGAGGGACAGCGTAGGGTGGTAGCTTTTCTTTGCAAAATGCAATGATTTCAGCCTCCGAAACCTCCTGCGTATCCTTGGGAACTATTATGGCCTTAACTCGTTCACTTCCTGGACGCTCTGGATCAGGGATTCCAATTACGCCTGCCATTCTTACAGCAGGATGTTCATAGAGGATTTCCTCGATTACTTGAGAATATACTTTCATGCCTGATACGTTCACCATGTCCTTCATACGATCAACGATCCAGAAATAACCGTCATCGTCCATTTTAGCGATATCACCGGTTCTAAGCCAGCCATCAGGCTCAAGACCCTTTCCTGGTTCAGGATAATATCCTTTCATGACTTGGGGCCCTCTAATCCAAATTTCTCCAGGGTCACCAGTATCAACCTCGTCTCCCGTATCTGGGTCAACCAATTTTACCTCAGTGTCAGGAATAGGTACTCCGACTGATCCCTCCTTACCTTTGGCAGACATAAATCCTGTAATTTTTGAGACTCCGGAGAGATCTACATGCGTACATGGACTAGTTTCCGTCATACCATACCCCTCGGCCATAGGAACTCCAACTTTTTCTTTAAATTTCCTCGATATATCAGGGGCCAGAGGGGCCGCACCAGAAAAGAATAAGGTCTGAGATCTCTTTAGCTCATAACCAAGCAATTCCATGTAATGAGTTGGGACCCCGAATACTCCAAAAGGCCGCGTGTCTTTGATTATGTCAGCGATTCGCGCTATATCACGAGCATCCATAAGGATAGCTCTTAGTCCCCAGGATATCGCAGCGTGAAGTACCCAATGGCCATATTGATGAAAAATCGGAACACAGATCAAAAATGCTGATTTACCTTTTGCGCCTGCTTCAAGTGGTTTTAAAAACCAGTGAAGTGCTTGAATAACATTAGTGGTAATGTTATAATGAGTAAGCATGGTTGCCTTTGGTTTTCCAGTGGTTCCACCTGTAAAAGGAAGAAGAGCTAAATCCTCTTCAGGATTAATCTTGATAGGC
>JBHLSH010000062.1:0-23411 GCA_048881705.1 Candidatus Heimdallarchaeota archaeon
GTATAGAGCTGTTCCACTTCAGGTTGTGACAAGACGTAAAGCGCCGTGAGCCCCAAGATGGTTCCAAAGCTAGTGTTGGATCCCTCCGTTAGATGACCATACCAAAGCTTAAATACTAGAATATTCTATCAGCTGGTATTTGCTCATCCAGGGGTGAGCCATTTTGACCTTTTCCTCGAGGAAGACAAAGCTCCTAGTTTTTTTATCAATCCTGGTGATCAGTTCAGTTTCCCTGGGAAATATTGCCAGTTTATCAAATAGAATAGACTGCAATCCCAACAATGGTTCGTATTTAACATGAGTATTGAATTGGGCCTGTATTACACGTTTTTACTAATAATGGCGATGATTGCAGTAGCAGTTTTCTTTAGTCTATTCTTTATACCCGCTGGATATGGCCAATTAATCAGTAAACGATGGGGAACAGTTACAATTAATAACAGGTCCGGTTGGTTAATTATGGAACTCCCTGTTGTGCTTTTTATGTCACTATTTTGGCTGGTTTCGGAGCGAACCCTTGAACTAACTCCCTTCGTCTTTTTCATTTTGTTTAATATTCATTATTGTCAAAGGACGTTTATTTTTCCATTATTGATCCGAGGAGAAAGTCAAATGCCTTGGTCCATTATCATTCTTGGAATGGTCTTCAATTCTGTAAACGCCTTTATGCAGGGAATTTGGATCTTCTTTTTATCTCCTCCTACTCTCTATACTCCACAATGGCTCTTAACGCCTCAATTTATAATTGGTACAACAATCTTTATGATTGGTTTCTTTATCAATATCCATTCAGATCATACTATCAGAAATTTACGTGAACCTGGAGATACTACCTTCCACATTCCCAATGGAGGTCTATTTAAGTATGTTACATCTGCAAACTACTTTGGAGAGTTCACGGAATGGGTTGGGTGGATGATTTTGACCTTATCATGGCCAGGGTTTGTATTTGCATTATGGACATTTGCAAATTTAGGCCCAAGAGCCCACAGCCTGAGAAATTGGTATCGAAAAACGTTTGGTGAGGAATTTCCGATGAATCGAAAACGCATGATTCCATTCATCTATTAAATAACCAACGTTAAATGACTTCGATGTGGTACTCACTCTACCATGAGAAGGAAAAAAGGAAACAAAGCCCCTTCCCCGCCTCAAAAAGAGAAAAGATGCTGGAGGTTATTTCTGGGTATAGAGCTGTTCCACTTCAGGTTGTGCCAAGACGTAAAGTGCCGCGACCCCTAGAGAATGACTCCTTTTTCGTTCCCCAAATAGCTATTGCTTTCAACAAATAAGGTTTACTCTAGGGAAA
Organism: Candidatus Heimdallarchaeota archaeon; assembly: GCA_048881705.1. Taxonomy (GTDB): domain Archaea; phylum Asgardarchaeota; class Heimdallarchaeia; order Hodarchaeales; family Hodarchaeaceae; genus Hodarchaeum. The sequence goes on from JBHLSH010000062.1 coordinate 1,310, forward strand.
AGCTCTCTTACCAATGAGAATGCTCTGGGGGTCTTAATTCTGGGAAGTTTGTGTCTCTAGCACGTATAAAGGAACGAAAATGTGAGGGTATAACCCGAATCACAGCCCATGTCTTCCTTCTAGCCAAGAACTGTTCTTCTTCAAGCCAATAGTATTTCTTGATTCTCATTGCCTTTACTTTTTCGATGGTTTCTTCGTCCTCAATGTTTTCAGCATCTCCTCTTATCATCACATATTGGTTCTTCCAATCATCCTTATAGATATGATGAACCAAGAGAGCCACATCTGGCTTCCTTTGGATGTTCCGGATCGTCAAGATGTTGGGTCTCGTCAAAATGTATATTACTCCCTCTTCTTCATGATACATGAAGTAAAATCCAGCAATATAGGGTTTACCATTTGCCCCAACAGTAGATATGATCAGTGCGTCCTCGTCATGTAGAAATTTCTTGCTTAGTTCGTCTATTTCCACCATTGTAGTTATTTCCTCCTTTATTTTCTTTCTTGTATTTTTGCAATCATCGATAGTTAATAGTTTTCCAATTTCATTTATGGATTCTTTTAGTAAATCTACTCAAGCAAAAACCCAGAACGGAGTAGATCTAGGAAGATCAACATTATCCAAAACTGAACGGGATCCGAATATGGAAACCTAATTAGATTGAATTATGATAGGTTATTGAATTGATCAATGCTCGAGATGTAGTTTAAAATTTGCTCTCACAGATAAAAAAATTGGTAAAAAAGTGATATTCTAACCTCTCAAGCAAAAACAAATATATATTACAGATATTATATCATTTTCTTATCTGTTCATTACTTTAAATTGGAAAGGTTATGATTACATTTAGAAATGCATAAAATAAACCCGATTGGGCATAATCTAAAAATTCAAAGTCCTAGGAGTCGATTTCATGTTTAAAAATACTCGAATCCCGTACTTATATCGTTTATTTTTATTGTTAGCTTCACTTACCACGTTTACTGTTCTAGAATTACTTGTTTTTATCGAATTTCAGAATGAATTTACGGATATTATTCAAAGATATCGTACTTGGTCGTATCAATCAAATTTACTTGTTTTAATTTGGCTCGCACTTGCTATTTACTATAATACGAATGAAAATAAAAAGGATATTTTATTCGGACCATTGAAAGGTGCTATTACTTCATATATCACCGTTACGGTTGTCCTTTGGCATTTTGTTATTTCTCCGACTGCACCTCCCGCAGAAGGAATTGTAATACTTACAAATATTATGATTCATTATTTCCTGCCAATTGCTTTTATTGTTGATTTTCTTCTATTTGACGTTCCCTCCTATGAATGGAAATCTATTCCGTCTTGGTTTATCTTTCCTTTGGTATGGACTGGTTTTGTCATGTTGACAGGTCTTACGGGATTCTTTAGAAACTATTTGGGATTACCGAATTATGTTTATCCATTCCTTAGTATTAATCGATATGGTGTAATCTCAGTAGGAACTTTCCTGTTATTCATATATATCGGTCTTTTATTGATAGCAGTAGCTTATGTTGGAATTTCTAAGATAAAAAATCGTTCCAAAGTTCTGCAAGCAAATTAAATATTCAAGGATCATGGAATCAAAAGATTGTAGAGATTAATAAAGGAGAAAAAACGAGGAGCTGTAATTGGGGAAAATCGGAAAAAGATATCATTTCTTCAAAAAAGGCACCTGATGGCTTGCAAAGCTGAGTCAATCCAGGCAAAAATACTCTCTCCTCCCCCCGTCAGGATTTGCATTGCGATTAATCAGGGATATTTCACATCGTAGTTACGGTTGTACTACATTTAACGTAATATCAAACGTTAAACGACTTCGATGTGGTATTCACTCTATCATAAATAGAAAAAAGGAAACAAAGCTCCCTCCCCGCCTCAAAAAGAGAAAAGATGCTGGAGGTTATTTCTGGGTATAGAGCTGTTCCACTTCAGGCTGTGACAAGATGTAGAGGTCTATGGGAGATTATCCGTGTGAAATACAACCTTTTTATATTCTGTGTTTGTATATGCATATGTGATTCAGAATGGGTAGTAAAACCATTAGCTTGGATGAAGAAGCCTATAAGAGACTAAAACGAGAAAAAAACGCTAATGAATCTTTTTCTGATGTGGTAAAGCGACTAACCCGTCCTGTCCAGCATAAATCACTGTTAGCTTTTGCAGGGATCTGGGATTTTTCGCCACAAGAGGAAAAAACCCTTAAAACTGTTCTTAAAGAGCTAGGAGTCCAAATCAATGCTTTGTTTGGATAGCGATTTTATGATTGCTCTCCTTCGGGGCGATAAGGAAGCTATCACCAAAGCTGAACAACTAGAGGAAGAGTCCCGGGAAATTGTTTCAACTGCCATTAATGCGTTAGAACTATTTGTGGGAATTGTCGCTGTTGATGGAATATCAGGAACACGAGTCAAGAAAACTCGTGACTTTCTCAATAATCTAACAATACTACACTTAGATGCGAGCTCTGCTGAACGCTCAGCTTACATCCTTAATTCCTTAGAAAAACTTGGAAAATCCATTGGCTTAAAAGATTCTCTAATCGCTGGCATCGTATTAGAACATAAAGCTGACATCTTGACTCGTAATACTAAGTATTTTGAGAGGGTGTCTGGATTAAAAGTTGAGCAATGGTAGGTATGGTTCAACTTCATCTTTAGGAAAAATAGGGCGGAGTCTGGGTGTTACTTCGCGTAGAGCTGTTCGACTTCAGGTTGAGACAAGACACAGAACGCCGCGAAGTTGGTTTCTCTTTGCTGAATTACAAGGATTTTAGAACTTGGTCAAGTACATCATCAAAATTACTGTAATCCCATTCAACATACTTATCTGGTTGCACACGAACTTCTTCATTAGCACTACCTGAATAGTCAATTCCCATTGCTGGTGTAAAGCGAATTACTAGTTTAGAATTAGGTAGGACATAAAAAATGGGTGAATCACTTATTCCGTCTCCACCTGTTGGTGTTCCATAGATTTTAGCAAATTTCGTTTCTTTACAGAACAGGGCAAAGGCATCTGTTGCCGAAAAGGTGATTCCATCCACAAGTAAAATTATTTTTCCAGAAAAATCAATTTCTTGGGAAGGGTCTACCGTTTGAGTGTATTTATATACCGTAAAATCTTGTTCTGTTATTTCTGTGGGGAGATTGTCAAATTGTTCTTTAGAAACAATAGAATTGATGTTCGATTGTGATAGTTTTCTAAATAGATTAACATACTTACCGGAACGATATGCGAGATACATCTTGCTAACCATTTTTTCTCTTCCAAGTGGAGAAATAACATTCTTCATCCAACAATTGAAACTCCCACCTTCATTCCTTCTCACATCTATAATTATACAATCATATTTTTCTACATGGTTATAAAATTCCATTAATTGAGCGTGATCTTCATCAATATGCTCATCCATGAAATCTTTTATTCTAATGTAACCAATTCTTTTTTCAGGCAAAATTTCCGTTTTAAAACGGGTTTCTATCATTTTATATGGATTATCATATGTATATTCATATCCTGAATCGAATATTACTCTTTTCTCCTCTCCAGTAGATTTCTTGATAGTGAAATTAGCTTTTTGGCCAAAATGTATTGGTGTAATTCTCCAGAGAAAAATTTTTTTTCTATTAAAGTCCCAATCAAGAAGGCCTGTCTCGTAACACTCTGAAACAGCTTCATCAATTGGTTTACCATTAACAGCAGTTACACTGGTAGTTCCTTCACCATAAGTTTCCTTCCAAGAACCATATCCATCAAAAATCTTATATTCACCTCTATCATAGAAAATTAGAACTTCAAAATTCATTCCATACCGTTTCTTAATTATTTGATCTAATGCTGATCTCCAATAGTTCATTGCTTCTTGAACTTCAGGAATAAAAATAGCATTGAATGGAGGAGTTTTTTGAGCCCAATGATCTTGTTTGAAGAAGGAATCAAACATACTTGGACGAACAATCACTGTATGGGCATTTTGTAACGCAGTAACAGCATCCCAAAATGTTTCTAGAATATGATATATGTTTTTTGCATTTTTTATTCGTGCAAAGTATTTTTTTTTAAAATCTAACCAGTTATACCCCGTAAATCTTTCTTTTAACCATAAATAACAAAAATTTTCCTTTATCATTTTATAGAAATGATTGAAATCGTCAATCCAATTATCTATCGTCATATCCTTTGGATGAATTGGTTTAATTACAATTTCTGGATATTTCTGCATCGTTACATGCCCCATCCTAGTTTTAGAGGAATTAAATTGTCCTTACATACGTTGTCCAAAACCTAACTTTTTACTTTATAGAGAGATAGAAAATTGAGTCCTATTTGAAATGAATGGAGGTTAGCTTCTCACCTGATTTCTCAGGTATATACCCCAGTATATAATTTTCTTGATCTAACCTTGGTTAAATGATATCATATATAGGATTATGTATAGCTTCCTTGAGGTATCCAACGTTATACGACACCTCAGTACCATATCAGTAAAGAATAGGCAAAAAAGAAAAGACTCCTTCCCCACCTCAAAAAGAGAAAAGATGTTGGAGGTTATTTCCAGGTATAGAGTGGGTCTACTCCAGGTTGTGATAAGACGTAAAAGGGTAGGATTCCAAAGGGAATATTGAACAGATTGAAGGGGTAGTATTTTTAACACCTACGGGTACTAATTCTATTGATCCTTTATGCCCACAATGAGTACGAAAATCCCTGAAAACCTGAAAAAACGGATTGAAAAACTTTCCCACATAAATTGGAGTGAAATCATGAGAACCGCACTTCTTGAACGAGTCGAGGAGGAAGAAAAAAGAATTATGGATCGCGATACCAAATTAATTGATCAAACCATTCAAAAAATGGATCGATTGCGGAGAAAAGCAAGGGGAAATACCACAGAGGAGTTGAGAGCATGGCGCGAGATCAGACATTAGTTATCGACGCATCTGTTGCCCTAAAATGGTTTGTTGACGAAATTCATACAGAGAAAGCACTCAAACTCAGAGAATTTCTTAGAAAGGACGCGACCCCTGTTGTTCCCGCCCTATTTTTTTATGAAATTGCTAACGTCCTTCGTTATAAACCAGAATTCGGTAGTAATGACGTGATGAACATAATTAAAACCCTTTTAAACTTTCAATTTAAAATTGAACTCCTTGATGAGAAATTAACAGACCTTACAGCTAAATTAGCCTATCAATTTGGAATAACAATCTATGATGCGAGCTACATTGCCATTGGCCAGTTATATCAAGTCCATTTCATTACCGCAGACGAGAAATTGGTTTCCCAAATTCAAAACGAACAAGTAATTCTCCTTGAAAATTGGAAATAATTAAGTGTCCACTTCATGTGAACCCAGTTTCCTGACAGATCTTGAGAGTGACTCTGTGATATATATCTAATAGACGGAAACAACCAATTCCGAGTTCATTCTTTTTCATGACCTGCTCAACAAGCCTCTCCGCGCATCCCAAGAAGAAAGAGAAAAAGGAAAAAGCTCCATCCCCCGCGAAAAAAGGTTGGAGTCTGGGTGTTACGTCGTGTAGAGGTGTTCGACTTTAGGTTGTGACAAGATGTAAGACGTTGTGATCCCAAAGAAGGTTTCAAAATTCTTAGAAATCTTGTAGATTGAACGCGATATCTCCACTCGTAGATGTCACCGTGAAATCATATTTCGTCTCAGAAAGATCGTAACTTGATGAAGTATATGTTGTTAGATTATTAGGTAGCTGGATTAATCCCGATTCAGTGATTGCTGCAATATTTATTCCAAAAACTGGATTCAGATATAAATCAACATATACCATTTGTGCATAGCTGTTTATATTAAACTGCAGAGTACTAGGATTATTATTCAAGTTTTCCCATTGCACTAGATCTATTGTCGTTCGGAAGGAACGCCAGTCAGGTCGCAGCTGGATTTCCCATATTGTTAGATTTGAAGTATACCTATTCTCAAATAATTCGAATCGTACCGCCGTCAAATCCGAATGAAGGACGAGTGTATCGGATACGTTGAACGTAACGTTAGTAAAGGATGCGGTATGCCCTGTCTCACTCCATCCATAATTCAAATTCAGATGAGATATGGTTAAATCCTGTAACTTAACATTATAACCTTCAACGCAACCATCCAATATATCTAACGAGAAACTAATGTTTTCTTGAATATAAAATCGTACATCGTTCCACCCAGGCGCTGGATCCACAGCTGCAAAACCCGAATCGTCAAATACCACCGCTATAGTCTCATTATCAACTTCAGAATACAATAAAATTTCAGAGTACAGGAAGGCTTTGACGTGTGAAAGATTGGCCCCTTGCCTCCGAAAAGCGTCGACCTCGATCGATAGTACGTAATTAGCATCCTTTGGGGCCATAGATATGCTCGCATTTCCATAACTATGATCAATAGATAGTTTCACATTAGAATAGTTAGCAGGAATCGTATCTGTAACTGTAGCAAGGAATGTTATTGGCCTTGTCCCTATAGATAAAATTAGATACATAAACAGGATATTCGTACCAATTAAAATTGAAACGACCACTGCCAATAAGATAAAGAATGTTAGTATTTCCCTTTTTGAGATCAATATCCTACTCTCTTTTAGGATTTATTTCGTCTTTTTCTTTCGATTAAGCAGACGATTAATGCAACAAAACCAATTAGGCCTGAATACAACGTTATATTTGACGTAATTGGGGTGTCCATCACGTCTGTTCCTACAGACGACATGTCTGAAGAACTAGTACCAAAAGAACCAGTCGTTACTAACAGCATATCTGAAGAGCCAGAACCAAAAGAATACGTACTTCCTGCGAGGATGTAATCTTCGTCACCTGTTTGAATCACCTTGGAAGCAGCATCATAGCCGAATCCCCCAAACGTCTGGTTCCATTCCGTGCTACCATTTTCATCAATTTTTACCAACCACATATCACCTTGCCCCATACCAAATGACCAGGTTCGTCCTGCTAGCGCATATCCTTGATCATGGGTCTTGATCATTGAATAACCATTATCCTTCGCTTCTCCCCCATAAGTTTGGTTCCATTGTACCAGGCCTTTTTCATCGATTCTTATCATCCATAGGTCTGCTGAACCAAGCCCAAATGAGTACGTACTCCCAGCAAGCGTATATCCGCCATCATGAGTTTGTACAACAGCTACTGCTTCTTCGGGCCCTATTCCTCCATACGTATGGCTCCACTCAATGCCTCCTGTTTCATTGGTTTTTACTAGCCACATATCACTCTGCCCTGCCCCGACTGACATAGTTTTTCCAACGAGTGCATACCCTCCGTCTTTCGTTGATACGAGAGAATAACCGTGGTCTAACATAGTCCCCCCAAAGGTCTGATTCCATTCCACGATTCCCGTTTCATCGGTCTTTATTAGCCACATATCATCATCCCCTTCGCCGTACGATCCGGTATATCCTACCAATGCAAAACCCCCATCTGGTGCCTGAACCACTGAGCGAGCAATATCCAATTTTGGACCTCCATATGTATGGTCCCATACGATCTCGCCGTTATCATTAACTCGTACCAACCACCCATCTGCATTTCCCTCTATACCTGACTCTGTATATCCCGCCAAAACATATCCCCCATCAGCCATTTGGATGACGCTAGAACCTACCTCGTTATATTTTCCGCCGTAGGTGTGGTTCCATTCCGCGGTTCCATTCTCATCGGTTTTTACTAGCCAAAGATCCATCTTTCCTTCCCCGAAGGATTCAGTTGAACCAACAAGTAGATACCCCCCGTCCAAGGTCTGGATAACTGAATATGCGTAATCGAATGTAGTTCCGCCATAGGTCCGATTACTCCATTCACTTCCCGTCCTCAAGGATGAAAGCTTATCCGCCTGAGGATCATATCTGGAAATAGTTTGTAATTGGATGTTTTGAAGACTGAGAATGAGTAACAACGATAATATGAGGAATAATCTCAGCGTTGACCCCTCTTTACAGAAATCCGACCCACATTATACTTGAGTCTTGCTTATAACTGCTATGGCTTTGAGCTGATCTGCTTTTTCCTTGCTTTTAGATGGTTCTCGATACATGCAGCTAAGTAATTTTCATTATCCTCAAGTGTATGACTGATATATCCTGAATCTTCTAAGACAAAACCTACGAATTGCTTCTTTCAATTCAGAATATCTTCAAGAAAAAAGTGATAAAGCTCCTTCCCCGTCTTAAAAAGAGAAAAGATGTTGGAGGTTATTTCTGGGTATAGAGCTGTTCCACTTCAGGCTGTGACAAGAGGTAGAGCGCCGCAATCCCAAAGATGGTTCCAAAGGGTAAGTTGATCAAATTCAGGGCTCCAATTACCATAGTTCCAATTCGCCCCGAATTCTCATATTTCATGAGGCGCTTCCCACTGATAATACTGGCGAAGGCATATACCAAACACACCAAGGCTACTCCAAAGAGTATCACCGCGAGGAACGGAGCTATCTTCATCAGAATTACCTGCGTTTCCGGCTCCTCAATGAGCCCAGACCGCAGGAGCACATTAAATAACGGTGCCAATGCCAATAGCGCCATCCCAATCAAAAGCGCGAATACCCCAAAAACGATCTCAACGACCCCAAGAATTTGTATGTATCCTCTGTAGGTCTCTTGACGCGAGGGTTTCGGAACGTAAACATTCCCTGGCTTCCGTACCGCTAATTCCGTCCCACAGGCCTGACAAAAGAAATCCTCAGCGCCTACACTCGATCCACACTTCGTACAATATTTCGAAGCGGCTTGAAACTCAATTTTTTTCTCGGTTGCTTTTGTACTATACATCCTCTTCACTTACTCTCATCGAATATTTCGGGTGTCATTCTTGTGGCGAGAACCAAACACAACAACTAATCCTGGAATAATGAAACAGCACATTACAATTACCATCAGGATAATTTTCCATGGAAACGCTGAAAAGCTCCAATTTCCAAAGTTACTACCGAATTCTGACCCCATGTGACCCATCTCGCCACCAAAGCGTCCAAAGAATTCGCCCAGGCCTCTGCCAAGTTCACCAAACACTGTTCCCATGTGCCCTCCAAATTCTCCGAAGCCTCCAAAGAAAGCAGGGGCAAATATCGCTAGTAACGCCATTATCGCGATCATAAAGAATACAAATCCGACCAACGACCCAACAAACGAACCCGAATGGCACGACTCCCGTGTCCGATATACACGGTACGGCCGTACCCGACGAACTTCATGTGCTGGTACAAACTCTACCCGTTGAGCGACCGGCTCTTTCTGGGGTCCTGGCATCCGTATTGGCGCCTCCTCGTCTTCACTTGGGGTTCCCCAGGTCTGAACAGGCTTAACTTCGTTTTCTATGGGCCGTAACCTCTGGCCACAATTCGGGCAGAATAATGAATCATCTTCGTTTTGGGCTCCACACTGCGTACAATATCTCATCATTTTTCCACCTTTCGCCTTATTCGCATCAATTTCGTCCCGCTACTCTGTAGTAGTGACGTCTCATATCATACATGTCTGGCACACGTACAATCAGATCCGCATTCAATAACTGTCGGAGGGCCTGACGCACCGTCCGCGAGGAATATCGCGTCCGCGCCTCTATGTCTCCAACATACATTTTCTCCGTAGTTTCCAACGTAGCAAACACTCTTTGGACACTCGGTGACATTACTCCCACCAACCGCTTTCCAAATCGAATACTACTTGACATTTCGTCTTTTCACCTTACGAAACTCTTCATCTAGATACATATCTAGTTCAATTAGGTTTCGCATCTAGATCTATAAAAAGCTAACTATGCGGGCATCTAGTTATATCGCCATCTAGCTAACCTTCAAAAATGGAGGAGATTGATTTATTTTGGTTTTATTACCCTCTGTGTCCAATCGATGGTGCACCACATCTATTGGGAACTCATTAGTTTTAAGTAGGGAAGCTTGACCGTTGATAACCAGTTGTTCACCATTTCTGAAGGCTTCAGGAGGGAGGAATATCATTTGGATACTCCTCGCTAGGTACCTGGAAATCTCACGTATTTGTTCACAAAAAGGGGGAGCAGAATCTCTCGATAAGGAACTCAAATGAACTGGATGACAATTCGGAAATTGAAATCGTGATCTTTGGTAGCTTATTAGGTTTGGTCGTCCATCTGCAGTGATGAGTGAACCCAAGTCTACTCCTGTGCAATTTCCGCTGGCCATTTTCAAAGCAGTGGAACACATGCTTCGGGGGATGAACTACGATCAGCAGTACGAGGTGGATAAAGCCAAAAGACATTATCACACCACGTCAAAGATCTTATTAGACGTCATAAAATGTGTTTCGAAGTACCGTATTGGAAGCTTCAAGGTAGTACAGTAACCATTATTCCACCCGTAAGCATTATGGGATCCCCGCTACATGAAAACGTCCATGTCATTGTAAAGTCAAGGGCGTTGTCAAAGACTATTAATGTAGACTCCTTTTCTTTCTTGGTGGATTGCCCCTTGTCATTGTCTTTTAGGCGAGAATACTACCAATGCGTTCTTCCCAATTTGGATGGAATAAACTAAGTACTGCTAAAGTAGAAGGGAGGGAACTAAATAGCTCATTATTTTCTTTTCCGCCCTTCTAAGATGTTCTTCATAGGTTCTACGATGGATGTTCATCTCTTTAGCCAGGTTTTCTAAGAAAACACTCCGTGGTAACTCATAATATCCCTTTCTATAAGCAAGCTTAAGTGCCTCTCGTTGTTTTGAAGTTAAATCATTTTTCAGAACATCTAGGGGAAGATAAAATGGATACGGTTCAGTAACGCTCTTCAGAGGTGCGAGTTTTAGTACATCCACTTTTGCACTAGGATCTTCCCTACGAATATCTTCGAGGATTAATCCTGCCTCCTCCGGTGTAACAATAAGATTGCTGATTTCTCGTCCTGCAAAATACTTCACTGGTGGAAGTTCAAGACAATTATATTTGTTGAAAATTTTATCTAAACGAAGCACATCATAATAACAAAGGTCAACCACGAGTTGTACATGACCTTGATCAGGGAAAATAGCAATAACATTTCCTAGGGCCTCTTTCACATCTGTGATTGCTGCTTCGAGATCTTTCTTACCTCCTTTTAATTCAATAATATCATGTTCAGCATTACACCAGCGTTGGATTTCAATTCTTGGATGATTTTGTGAAAAAGCCGAGAATTTACAATTGTGTTGAATTTCAAGTATGAAGGTGTATAACATTGAGCTCTCCAAAGAAAAAAAGTGCCTCCTCTATATAACTTTACCGACGTATGACTATCCGCATAATTATTTATCCCGTCATATGGAGGGTATGATTTATTATATCTCGAAGCACGGTATTTAATCATGCAAAATCAAGAAAATAGTTCACATTCAATTATATCCTCCCCAAGTATCTTCAATTTCAATGCATGGTCATCTCATCGCAGTGCACAGCTTGTGCTATTTCTCGCAAATATTATTTGGGGAATCACTCCCCTATTTATTGAAATATCATTAGGTTATTTCACACCCCTTCAAACAACAACTCTCAGGTTTGGAGTCGCGGTATTGGTATTTTCTGTCATCATAGCTCTGATGAAGGGGCGAAGCGGGTTTTCCATGCTATCAGGAAAAACAGTAATCACATTAGGATGGTTAGATGCGTTAGCGTATATAACAGTCACCGTTGGACAGGATATTACCACACCAGGCCTGGCTTTATTGGTTTCGTCATTTTATATATTCTTTGTCCCATTTCTTGCTTGGAAGATTGAAGGAACTGAATTAAGCGGGAGGGTAATAGTGATTGGAATTGTTGGGCTGGGAGGGATTTTTTTGATCAGTTTTAATGGAGATTGGACAAGTTTTTCCAATTCATCTATAATCGGGATAATTATCTTGATGCTGGCTGCTTTCATGTGGGGTTTTTACACCGTCATAACGGGAAAATTTCTGAATAAAGCAAAATCAGAACGTGAAGAAATTGATCTCATGAGTCTTACATATGCGAGTCTCTTTCACACTTTTCTGGCACTGTTAATTCTGTCAATGATGACTGGTGATGTATCTTTTCATTTTCATCTCGAATTACTACCTTATATCTTATTCTTGGGGATTTTCCCAACTATTATTGCCTTAGGTTCATGGAACTGGGCTATGGCTAGGTTAGGTTCAATTAATACCTCTTTTTTGCAATTATTTCAAATCATTATTCCGTTTATTTTAGAACTCATCTTTTTACAACAATTCTATTCAATATGGACATATACTGGGATTTTTCTGGTATTTCTATCTATCATTTGGATAGACAAAGGAAAAAACTATGGCATGGAAAAAAAACAGCAGATAGAAATAAAAATGGGGGAAATCTATCGAGTGAAGGAGAAGATGATATGAATATATTTTTATCAATTGTAATCGTATTAGGATTGTTACTGACGCTTTTTCTTGGATTACTGCTGTATAGGGTGTTTTTGAGATATTCGACCAAAATAGACTCACCAAATGGTATAAGTTCATTAGAAGAACTTACGCTAGGCGGTATGAAACAATGGATCTTTATCAGAGGTATAGATCAAAACAATCCAGTTTTACTCTTTTTACATGGCGGTCCAGGAGCTCCTTTACTAGGAATATCCAGCTCCCGTAAAAAAGATAACGAACTGATTAAACATTTTACCGTAGTGCATTGGGATCAACGAGGGGCTGGTAAATCGTATTATCAGGATATTCCTGCTCATTCAATAACCTATGACCGCTTTGTCGAGGACTGCAATGAATTAATTGATTATTTGCTTAATAGGTTTCACACCCCAAAACTGTTTATCGTCGCACATTCAGGGGGGACTGTTATAGGCATGAAAGCCGTGCACAGATATCCGGAAAAAGTATATGCCTATGTTGGAGTAGCGCAATCTATCGATGGGTATGAGGAACAAAAAGTCGCTTACGATTTCGTCCTTGAACAAGCTGAAAAAACTGGTGATCTAAGGAGATATAATGAAGTCAAGGCCATAGGCTCTCCCCCTTATGACTCGCCAAGCAAGTACTTAAAACTCGCAAGGCATATTGGGCGTTACGGAGGCTTTATAGCTGATTCAGGTATTAAACAATATCTTACAATGGGAATCTTAATGACCGACTTCATCACTTCACCCGAATATTCATTATCAGAAGGAGTTCAAACGTTCCTAAATAAAGGATTTACTTTTACTATGAAGGCGATCTGGGAGGAATACAAAAACATCAGTCTGACAAAAGAAATTCAATCAATTAAAGTCCCCACATACTTTTTTGAAGGCAAATATGATATGACGACGCCCACTGTTCTTGTTGAGAGATTCTATGACAATTTAAATGCTGAAAAGGGAAAATATCTCATAATTTTTGAAAAGTCCGGTCATCTTCCCATGATTGAAGAAAAAGAACGATACGAGGAATTATTGATAAATACTGTATTGAAAAAGACGCACCATGTATGATCAACGATTTGCCAAATGAACGGAACCGATACTTCAGTATTTTTCATGGAGTAAAAACTTAAAAGGTGGAACGACTCGGAAATGACTTAAATCCACTTACCAATCACGGATTTTGCGATGAGGTCTTCTATGAAATTCCTTGTGGCCTATTATTCGAGAACCGGAAATACTAAAACCCTTGGAATCGTCATCGGGAAAGCCCTTTCAGCGGATATCGATGAGATCATTGACAAGAAAAAACGCGTTGGAATAGTCAACTGGATACGAGCTGGACGCGATGCCCAAGGCAAAAAGCTAACGGAGATTCAATTCGAAAAGAATCCGCAGGACTATGATTTGATCGTAATAGGATCTCCTATCTGGGGTGGTAATCTAACACCAGCTGTTCGGACCTATCTGACCATGCACAATTTGAAAGGGAAGAAAATTGGGTTTTTCATTTACTCAGCTATCGACAGATATGCTAAGGTCTTTCATCAACTCAAGGAAATGACTCCAGAATCAGAACACGCTGGCATTTTTACCGCATCACGATTCAGAAGAGGTGGCTACGAACCCGAACTTAATGCATTTATTGAAAAGCTCAAATGATGTGGTCTTGGGTTGTATTTAAGTCGAAATGTCATCGAGAAACATGGCGGAAGGCTGACTGCCTCTAGTGAAGGCGAAAACCAAAGGGCCACATTTACGTTTACTCTCCCGCGTGAAGAATTAGAGGAGAATTACCTACACTCACGTTCTACCTCCTCCAGTGGAATAAGGTTCTTTTCTCCGAAAACTTTTCTTTGACTCAGAATTTGTAAATTATTCTTTGGTAGCTTATTAGGTTGGCTTGCCCACATTCAGTGATGAGTGAACCCAAGTCTGCTCCTGTGCAATTTCCCGTGGCTATCTTCAAGGCAGTGGAGCACATGCTGCGGGGGATGAACTACGATCAGCAGCACGAGGTGGATAAAGCCAAACGGCACTATCGTGCCACTTCAAAGATCCTATTAGACGTCATAAACCGTGTTTCCGATGTGCCTTATGAAAAGCTGTGGTTAACCCAAGCACAGATCTGTAACAATCGAGTCAAACAATTAATGTTCGGAGATAGAAACAAGTCTGCACAAGCTATGTCTCGGAGGCCATCTTCGAATAATCTAGCCACGAAGGCAGAGTCAAAGCACCAAAGGGGCCCTCAATCACAGGATGAAGACAAAGAATTAGAGGAACGAATTGACGCGTGTCTGCTGAGTCCACGCGCCAAGTTAACATGGGATGATCTCATTGGACTAGACAAAATAGTGGAATTAGTCAAGGAGGTCGTTGTCTTGCCATTAAAGCATCCTAAGGTGCTCCAGAAACGGCCAGGAGCCCTCCGGACAGTGCTGACGTTTGGGCCACCTGGGTGTGGGAAAACACTGCTTGTTATGATCTTGACGGCACAAGTGAACATTAACGTCTATGCCGTATCCGCGGCGAGTCTGCTTTCGAAATGGTTCGGAGAGAGTCAGAAGATGATAAAGAAACTTTACACGACTGCTTGGAAGAATGCGCCTTCGATTGTCTTCATAGATGAGTTTGATGGGATGTTCGGGACAACGGGAGGCAATAGCGAGATGTCAAGTACGGTGGTTCAGATTCAAAAGGAATTATTGCAGTATATGGATGGTGCCTATACCCCAGAAATCAATCAGACCGTAACAATTGCAGCAACTAATAATCCATGGGCATTGGATTCGGCCCAAGTGCGACGATTTGAACGGGTCTTGTATGTACCGCCTCCAAATCTGGAAGCAATCCAACATCTCTTAGCATGGGGGTTCCTAGAAGTTCCGAATAGCCTTAGGTCGCATGATCGCTATCAGCTCGGACTTCTGCTCAGAGGGTATACGCCCAGTGAAATAATCAATATCTGCAAGACGGCCAAGGTACGGGCCTTCAAAGCAGGAATCCAGAACAATAAAATGCAATCCGTAAGTCGAGAGGATGTGTTGGCCAGTCTGGAGACGTTACAACCCATGTTGAAACAACGAGGAAAAGCGGGAGTAGGAACCATTGAGTTTCGGAAGTGGAATCGCAAATGGGGGCGACCGCCCATTGAGTATCCAGTGGAACCATGGGAAGAACCTGCCTACCATCCTTCACAGGATCCCGATTTACAAAAGGAAAACTTGGTGAAATACTCCAAGTGGTGAGAGAGGGTATGAGCAGTAGACGAGGAATCTAGCGGGAACGGGGGTCTCTCCAGATGCACAGCACATGAGGTGGAGAGGAATGGCAGAGACAGAAAAACAAAGGGAGGCCGACACAACAGAGAAAGACACCACTAGTACGAATGGTACGGATGAAAGTGGCGAAGGGGAGTTACCGGAGGAAGAGACACCCTCTATTATACCAGAAGAAGAGGAAAAATACGAAGCCGCTGTTACAGCGGATGAAATCGAGTTTCAGTCAACAGAGACCGTGGAATTAGACAGTTCTCTTCTGAACGACAATGACCATGATAGCACCCTCGGAGGGAATCATGTCACACTTGACAGTGAGGCCATGGATGAGGTTGAATCTTCTTCTCCTGAATCTCTAGGTAGAGACTTGGATTTGACTTCGACGGGAAGAGACGTATCATCAACCCCTATGACCGATTCTGATCTACGAGAGCTTACCACTGAGCCACTTATATTAGACGAACGTGAATCACTTCTTGAGGATGAAACAGACAAGAATGAGCTATCGCAGAAGGTCGAGAAACTCACAGTTGAAATCACTGAGATTGACAAGATAGAAGTTTATCGAGATATCCTGGCCATTGAGTATCTAGACTTGGAAGAAGTTGCGGAGGGAAAAAAATCCTTGTCAGATATTCCCGAGGAGAAGTATTCTAATCAACCTTCAACGACTCTTTTAGAACCTCCGTCTGAAGTCCCTGTTGAAGCAAAAGAAGTAAGTGCCGATTCACAGGAAATGGTGACGATCCAGTTCCTAGGGCCACCCCTAGAGGGGGAGGTAAAGGCGGAAAGGGAGCAGTGGAACGAGCTTGAACGGCAGGAACTGGATATCATTGAACACACACCAGATGTGACTGAACCCATCTATGAACATACTGTTGATCAAGAACTTAGTGATCTAGAACTGGCACGGTTGCAACAAGCACTCGAAAAGCAGGGTCAGGAATGGAAAAAAAGTCAAGAAGAAATCGAGGCCCAACAGGGAGGGAAGGAAGAAGAGGCTGAAAAACAGGAGAATATTGACTTTCTGAATTCATCGCAGCTTAGAGAGAACGGTGAAGTTGCTTTATTCCACGAGGTTCAGGTGGGTAACGAGTCATTTGAACTAGGTCAAGCCGCAATTAGTCCACAGCATTTACTGGAAAGTTCCCAATGGAAAGGTGACATTACTCAAAAACAAGTCGAAGATCTATCGTTTCAGTTTACCGAAAAAGATCTCCTAATGACGGAGATGGCAAGTGATATTTCTCTCTATGCCCAGAATGTTAACCCATCAGAGGAAATTACCAGTGAAAACATCAATGGAGATCTACTAGAACAAGTCACCCTCACAACACAGGATGTGGAGGCGAGATCATTAGATGAAGACACAGAATACCGATTAATAGACCATGAGAATCTATTCGGGGAGTTAGAGGAGCCTATTCAAGGAACGTCTCAATCACTTGAGCAGCATCTATTTGAAGAAACACTCCCAAAGGTTCAATTTTTTGATAGTACTACAGATCTGGGTTCAGAATCCTATGAAGAGGATCTGGAGCTGGTTACGCAAGCCCCACAACTACCTGAACCACCTTCGTACGATTTCTTAGGAGAATTAGAAGAACAGGAAGAGTTTGACCGGGAACTACGTCATAAATACCGGGGCAGTCTACGTTCTCATCTAATACATTCTTTAGGGGGAGCCCGCTTTCGTAAACAAACCGCTTTGACATATGGGAGGGGAGAATCGGAGGATGACTCTTCTAGGCCATTACATGCCCAAAAGATGGAGACCTCCGAATTAAGGAGCGGTCAAGAAGAAAAAGATAAAGAATCCGACTTGAAACAAGAATTCAAGTTTAATTCAATGGAGACCAGGTTAGATGGGCAAGTCTTATCGAGAGAGGAATCAGACAAACAAGCCACCTTACTTTACAATGATTTAATCGATGTACCACATAATTTGCGCGTTTGGAGCCATCTAGCACATCATGAAGAGTATCTTCGCTTTGCAGGGGCAGGTGTACTTTTTGACGCTCTTCCACCCACCCAAGAAGAACGACTCATAATTTTTGAAACGCTATTCAATGGACTATGGGAAAAAGCGAAGGAAAAGTTAATCTCATATGTTCGAGTTCGGAACCTTCCCGTAGATCCTCAAATTTTTGATATCATCTTTACCTCCTTAACAGAAAACATGCTGTGGAATGTGATAGATCCGGAATGGACCCAGGCATTTTTTATCAGTAGATCAGCCTGGAATCAACAAGATAGGGAGGAACACTTGAATCTGAGCGGAAAAACGGTCATTAGTTTCTCGTCAAGTGATCATTCCATGTCAACATTAATAGGAGCTAAAACGCATTCCGCTTCGTTTCAATTACTAGAACCTAAAATCAATCCTTCTCAATTCAGAAACGTCTCAAATTGGATTATTGGATTTGAAAACTATATTAAAGGAATGCAACCAGACAGAGGATTAAAACAAGTCCCTATTCCCGTTTCTCAGCGATTTCCGCGTTCAAAATCTTCACAGGCCGGAGTGGCACCTAATCCTACACATTGGAGTTATGCAGAAAAAGGATTGTGGCGGCATCTAGCATCTCATCTTCCTATCCTAGAACGGAGAAGAACGTATGTTTATTTAAATCGAATTATGAAAACCAAACAGCAAGAAGAAACTCTTATATCCGCGATTATTGATCAGTCTTGGTCTTCAGCTAAGGGTTTGATCCATCAGTTTGCCAAGGCTGCACACGTTAACATTGACAAGGAAATAATAGGTTACATCGTAGATGAACTAAGTAGTCACATTAAGATAAGATTTGATGAGAGTTCTGAAGGAATTTATACCATTACTTCACAAACAACTGGTGGATCGAAACTTGAAACCAAAGTCATTTTTAAATTGGATCAACAATTGCAACAGGTACTCCCAAGGATCCACACTAAATCCTCACTCATCCCCGTACAAGAACCTGTTCTTCAGGAATGGGCACTTGGAAATATCGACTATTGGTTCCAAGAATTGGCAAACTTGCAGGATCCAAAAAACCTAGAAATTTATCAAAAACAAATATTGGTTTATCCTTTATCGAATGAAAGGAAAGAACTAGAAATAAGGATTGGGAGTTCCAAGTTTCGTTCGGAGAATTTATACGAATTATTTGATGAGGCGCTCGCAGGTGAGTATGAGTGGACTAATATTGAAATTCCTCGGGATATAAAGCTCAGGATAGATTTCTTTAATTTTTCCTCTGGTGCGAGAATTGCAGGCCATACAAAGGTAACGGTTGATTCACGAGTTCTTGCTTCATTAATCCCAAAACCAACTGAAAAGCAAATTGAAAGAATGGTATTGCATAAGGGAGTCATGGATTGCATAATTACCTCGATCAATAGAGATGTAGAGAATAGTTTTCAGTATGTATCAAGTCAGGTAAGATTTCCAGACATTGCAAAATTACCGAAAAATGAGGATTTGGATATAGACAAATTTGGTGAACCAGATTCTGCAAATTTCAGGAAACCAGATATAATTACGATAAACATACGAGAGGACGATGGAAAAACGAAGATAGTAATTTCCATCATTGATGTGAAAAGAGCACGGTCAGAATTCGGACATAGTATAGTTAAAAACTCCAAATATTCTGAAAGAGGACGAGGATGGGGACAACCCTTGCGCGATTCACTTGGAGTAATACATAAAATCAAGTCCATCTTCCCAGAGGTTCCTGATGATGATATTGAAGTTTCCTGCATGGTACTAACGGCAAAATCAGAACAAGATGCCCATACTTTGATGGTAGAAGGGGATATACTATTTTCCCAACAACCCGTATCAAGGATATTTCCATATATTGGTCGAGTGTGTGACTCAAATGACCAGGTCTTCCGACTAATCCGTCGAATAAGAAAAGAGTAAAAACCAAATTTCCTCCGTTGATTATTCATCCCAAAAACCTGGCGCAAAATAAAGAGAACAAGGATTTGAATCTTCTATTTCATTGTAGAGTTCGGGAGGAGGGAAAATGCTCCCCTGAGAATAAAAATATAACACAAATCCGTTCAGAAGTGTATGTTCAGTATTCTTTTGCAACAGGTCACTAAGTTTAATCCAAAAGTCATCAGGTGGTATCCCCCAGTACTGTATAAAGGGATTGAAAATCAAAGGCTCAAACACGAAGAACAAGAAACTATTGTCGAGTAATGCGTTTCCTGGTAATCTGGGAAAGCCAAACCCTACCCAAGATATTTGTAAGACAAGCCAAACATATCGTAATTCGACCTCATCTTCAGAAGAAAGGTACGATGTGGATGCTTTAAAATAGTCTGGACATAGAACTGGATTACACAAAAAACCAGGGGAACGGGTTACGGTGAAGTCAAATTCCTCTTTAGTCAATTTATATTTGACATCTGGGTGTATGAAAACGCGTTCCCTGCCATCACGTGGGACATTGATCTTGTAATCAAGCCATTCTTGGGGGGTATAAGTCAGCCATTTCTTGTCTCGGTCTGTCGGACGAAATTCGACGTGATCGGTTTGGTACTCAACCATATGTTGCGGGGGCCAGTCAGGAAACCGTTTCAGACACAGTTGGGAGAGTTTGTCATCAAATGGCACAATCATCACAAGGAAATAGTCTTGACAATATATCTCTTAACTCCCTTAAATACTTATAAAATAATCAAATTTCTCTCGATACTAGCTGTATCATATCTCGTATAACTACATAAAATTTCCAGGTATATAAGAGGGTTTAGAAATAAAGGGATGGACAAAAAACATCATAGCTAATAACTCTGATGCGATACTCTCCTAGAGTCTCTGTTGTGAGCATCTGACAGGTTGAATAGGATTGGATATCGAACTTTTAATTCTGAGGATGTTATCAATTTGAAAGATATGGAGGTAGGTAAACGCTCCCACAAGACCGAAGGAATACCCCTTACCAATGTTGAGCTTCGCTTACATCTTTTTAATTTTGGATCTGGAGAGAGGATAGCAGGGCATGCTCATATTTTGCTTGACCTTACAAACATAAATGCGATGACAAGATGGCATAGAGAGGAGGATATCGTAAAATTGATTACACAAGACCCCATTATGGATTATATTATGGCTAATGTTGGGATTATAGATAAGAGTTTTCTATGGGTAAGTAAAGAAGTGGTTTTTACTGATTTGGACAAGCTACCTAAAAATCAAGATTTGGATAATGATCAGTATGGTATCCCTGAATATGCAGTACACAGGATAGCAGATATTCTTTGCGTTAGCGTTAAAGAATTGGGGGATCGGACCAAAATTGGAATTTTCGTCATTGATGTTAAAACGTCCCGTTCACGCTTTAGCCATGATATAATAACTTCTCCATTATCCTCAGGTAGAGGAAGAGGTTGGGGACAACCCCTACGGAATTCACTTGGTGCCATCCACGTAGTTAAATCCATGTTTCCCCAACTTTCAGATGATGACATCGAGGTCTCATGTATAGTCATCACAGCAAAATTTAGTAATCATAGATCCATACTAACAGTAGATGGAGATATTGTTGTCTCTAGTGAACCTGTATCCCGAGTATTACCCTATGCGGGAAGACTATGCTATTCCAATGCTCAAATCTTTCGTTTAATCCGTAGAATCAAAGACCAGTAACCGAAACATCGATATATCAGGTTTCCACGTAATTCCAAAAAGCTTTGGGGAGATATAATGATTCAGGTTCTGGATCCATTATCTCTTCATAGAGGATCGGAGGTGGAAATATTCTTCCTTGTGAGGAGAAAAACAGATCAAATCCTCGATGAAGCGTGTGATGATTTTCCCCTTCCATAATTTCGCTAAGTTTGATCCAAAAATCATCTGGAGGGGTTCCCCAATAGGTTATAAAGGGTTTAAAGATCAAGGGTTCAAACATGAACAATAGAAAGTCATCCTGAAGTAGAGCATTAATGGGTAACTTGGGAAAACCATATTGGACCCAAAGCATTTGTAATCCAAGCCAAACAAACCGATAGCTTACCTCATAGTCCGAAGTTAAATAAGAAGTCGCCCTTTTAAAATAATTGGGACATAAAACGGGATTGCATAATGTATTCAATGAGGAATCTTCTACAAACTCAAGTTCTTGCTTGGTTAGCTTATATTCGACCTCAGGATGCGTGTACACCCGTTGTCGACCATCATTTGGGATACTGAGCTTATAATCCAACCATTCCTGTGGTGTGTAGGTCAACCATTCCCTCTCATCATCATCGGGGTGAAATACAATCGGATCGGTTTGGTGTTCAACCACGGGTGGCGGGGGCCAATCTGGATACAGTTTTAGACATAGTCGAGAAAGCTTGTCATCAAATGGCATAGCGATCACTGATAATTATGCTTCATTGAATTTGATATTCTAAGACTTATATA
>JBHLSH010000063.1:0-23288 GCA_048881705.1 Candidatus Heimdallarchaeota archaeon
TTCAAGGATTTGAGGTATTGATTTAATTTCAATGAAGGAAGGCTTTGCTCCCGAGATGGAATAAAACTTTCTTACAACGTATCCTACTAAATAAGGACGTAAATGATTTTCAAGTTGCCTGAGACGATTGTTTAAGCATGGATATCAAGACTACCGTCACTCTAAACAATCAGATTAAGATGCCAATGTTCGGCCTGGGCACATATACCCTGAGAGGAAAAGCAGCAGTTTCCGCGTTGCATGAAGCGTTCCGAAACGGTTATCGACTGCTTGATACTGCATCGTTCTACGGGAATGAGCGCGAAATCGGTGAAGCAATTCGAACCTCCGAGATCCCGAGAGAGGAATTCTTTGTTACAACCAAATTATGGAACAGCGATCACGGGTTCCAGAAAACTTTGAAAGCGTTCGATAGAAGTCTTCAACTCCTGCAATTGGACTATATCGATTTGTTTTTGATACATTGGCCGGTTTCTAATAAGCGAAAGGAATCTTGGAAGGCATTCGAATCCTTATACGAGACCAATCAGGTCCAGGCAATAGGGGTAAGTAATTATATGATACACCACTTACAGGAACTTCTCCAGGATTGTATCATCCGTCCCACTGTCAACCAGATTGAATTCCATCCCTTTCATTATAGGAAAGATCTTCTCTCGTATTGTAAACATCATTCGATCCAGGTAGAGGCGTATAGCCCGTTGACGAAAGGGCATCGACTTCATGATCCCCGATTGGGTTCGGTAGCAACAAAATATTCCAAAACACCCGCGCAACTGCTGATTCGGTGGGTTCTCCAGCATGATGTAATTGTTATTCCCAAATCTGGGAATCCAGAAAGAATTCGAGAGAACTCAGAAGTGTTTGATTTTGCTATCTCGAAAGAAGATATGGAAGCATTGGACACACTTGACGTTCAGTACATTTCAAGTTGGGATCCCACAGACACCCCTTAGGGTGACATAGAGGCATGAAATTTCCGGATACTTCCAATTTCGTCTATACGGTGTCCAAAATTTTATATACTGCGGTTACTACGCAGTAAGACCATCAATACGGATAAAAAGTTTATTAGAGGTACATGAATTGAAAAGATTTGACCAAGATACTTATTTGAGAATTGGAATTATAATCGGTGGGATCTACGACTTAGTTCTTGGAGGAAGTCTCCTATTCCCTGATCTTATCCCCCCTGTATTAAGTATAGGCAAGCCTAATCCCGAAATCTACAGCTATGTCGTTGGTCTGTTCCTTATTGCGGTAGGATATTTGTTATTGATTTCCTCTCAAGATGTCACAAGACTTGCGTTCATAGGAGTCGGTTCGTGCTTTGTACGTCTGGGGTTTGCCTTAATCGCTGTTTTATCGTGGCTAACGATTGGGATTGAAACTGGATATTTATTATTAGCAATGACAGATACAATAACAGCTGCTTTTATCTTAATTCCTATGGTTTTGACCGAGGGAATTTCGTGGACCAGTTTATGGCAGGTGTGACAGGTTATTATCAGAAAGATCTGCAAAACACACTCTTATGATGGAAATAAACATGTTTTCCCTATTATTTGACTGGTTACATCGCGTTGTTCAAGACATGAAGCGCGTCTACTGTTATGAATTCATTCATACGTTTCTTGCCAGTTCCTCCCCAATTTACCAATGATCTCCCGCTCTTGTTAACGTTATCCGTGACTTGGTAATACTTCCTTTCAGCAGGAAATCCTCCATCAGGTAGTTGTTTCGATTTCAATAGATTCAGTGCGTCCTGACATCTCTCATCAGGTAGGAATCCTCCCTCCATCAAGACTTTTAGGCCGAACAGGATATTGTAGTGCCAGTAGTACGGATAATATAGCTGCACAAACTCCTTTCGTATGATTTGTCCATCCCGATGTCTCTTGTACATTTTACGCTTGAAGAAAATACGAGATGCCCGGCTAGCAATAGTTCTTGATAACTTGTCAGATTTGAAGTGAGAATACAGATTCAAACCTCGTAAGGGAAGAAGAGATTCCATAAAGGATGAATTCTGAGCTGTTGGACTTTTATCACAATTCCAACCACCATCCTCCCATTGCCACCGATTCAACCTATCCACCAGAATTCCAACCCTTTTATCTTCTAATCGCAATTTCAAAAGATAGTACAGAGCGTTTCCCTCCATTGACGCACATTTTCGATATCGACCATTGATTAGGCGCGCGTTTTTCTTCTCATACTCCTCAGAGAGTAACCATTGGAAGACTTGCTCCTTTAGAGGAACCAGGGATTCATCCCCCTCTGGATAATCAAGGTCTGCAATTGCAGACAAGACCCAATGGGCCCCAAACCACTTTTTATACGGGTGATATGGGATTTTACCTTCAGAATCACGTTCTGAGAGAAGCTTTTCAACAAAACTTGACGATCTGATATTATCTTGGAGCCTAAGCATTTCCGAAGACTGTGGATCCTTTCCCAATAGATATACATGGGTCTTATACACAATCGAAGGATTTTCTGATCTTAAAAGTCTGGCGAGGATACTCGGCATTGTCGTTGCATCAAGAAGATAAGTCTGGTTAATCAATTCCGAACAAATGAAGTGGGCTATAACTGTAATCATCCAAAGCTAGAGAAGAATAGCAAAGGTTGAGAGATTTTAGCTGAATCACAGATAAATTTGTTATCAAAGATGTGCTCAATTGCCAGCTTGCGGGGACGTGGGTTATTTAGACACGAGCTTCTTTATGTGAAGACGCCGCCTTCATGGTTAGATCCACCAAATGATCCGTAGTGACACCAGGCATGTCAAAAGATTTCGTAGTCTTCTGAATTATGTTTTTCAATTCATTTTCTTCAACATGCACTCCTTTCAAGTCCTTTTCGAGAATACTAAGTCCTTCCACGGGTTCAACGGTAATGTCTCCTGATAAACTAGGTTCGTAGGTAATCACGTTATCTTCGGTCACATAAACACCTCTGATCAAACCCCCAGGAGTTTTAATCATGGATTCCGACACAAACATTCCCCCTTTTATTTTCACAGCACGTAATGCTGCGGAACGGCCGCTAATGGCGTATTTCCAGGCATCCGTTTTATAGGTAGTATTTAATTCCCCCATCTTGTCTTTTACTGACGGAGGTAGCGAAATTCTTTCGAATTCAATATCCAGAATGGATCCGAAGTTATCGAGAAAAGTTGTAATTAGGGTGGCGGTATCAGGGATCGTCCCAAGTAATGAATGAAAACTTCCCACGCGGTCTTCTAGAGACTTGGCCACTTTATCCCTAAACTTTTCATCGGGAACTCGCAAAACCTGAGCCATTTCCGAGGAGGGAAAACTTAAAATGAAATTTCCGGTCAAAATACGAGAATCACCCAAGGTAGCGGCGCCATTCCCAGATATCTTTTTTCCTTCGGCAACTATATCATTGATGGGGGCAAATCGGGCATTGATACCTAGGTTTTGATAGGTTGAGACGACAGGCTGTAGTAGCTTTTGGTAAAAATCCAAAGTTCTTCCCCTCAAATTCGGATTCTTGGGGTCAGTAATCATGTGATAGAATATCTGATTCCCATCCAGGAAAACTTGTCCCCCGCCACACGCGCGTCGATAAACTTCATATCCCCTTTGTTCGCAGGCAGCTAAATCAACTTCTATTTTTGGATCCTGATGATAACCCACACTAACGAATGGCCGATTAGGCCAATCGATCAACAAGATGTTATCATATTTTGTTTCCTGTCTGGTCAGCGCCGCTGCATGCCACACGGTTTGTGTTTCAAGTGAAGCAATTTCATTTAATTGGACTAATCCCCAAACTTCCGTCATATGCTATGCTTTCCTATTTAATGTAGAGTTAGAAACGGGAAGATGACTAGGTTAAAAAGGGACTTGTTCGAGTAAGAACGATAAAAGACGAAAGTTACTACACCAGAAGAAATGGTTTTTGGATAAACTCAAGGCTATGAGATAGGAAGACCTTTTACGTGTCAAAGATGGTGCACTGAGAGAAGCCTATTTAATTCGAACAGCTGTTGAAGTCAGCTTGTTACTTTAATGTAACAGAGTAGAATTAAATTGTCTTATGCAGAGATATACAACTGCGTTTTACCCAATCAGCTATATTATAACGTAACTGATGATACCTGGCTTCGAAAGAATGCGAATGGAACTGTTACTATCGGGATTACAGATATCGGACAGACACTGGCTGGAACGGTGCTGCACGCAACTCCCAAGCAAATAGGAGCTGTCTTAAAAAAAGGTGACCCCATCACCTTAATAGAGAGTAATAAGTGGGTTGGCCCAATCAAATCGCCAATTTCAGGCACAATCATTGATACGAATGAGGTAATCCTGGAGAAGGCCGATTTATTGAACAGCTCCCCATATAACCAAGGATGGCTAGCGGTAATGCAACCATCCAATCTCGATGAAGAAATATTCCAGCTTAAATCCGGTGAGTCAGCCGTTGAGGCTTATAAGGCCAAAATGGACAAGGAAGATCTTAAACGGTGCGAACATTCTGAAGGTTTTGAGATCTAAAAGATTGTCCTTTATTAGCTTCCGAGGTGGCTCTGACGGATAATATTAAGGATCCGGATTTCACGCAAATATCAGAGAAAATCTTGTATTTTCCAGGACACGCAAACATTACGGTCCTGAATTTGGATTCAAACAGCTTAATGATTGATTGTGGGAGGAACATCAATGAAGCAAAGGCAATAAAGAGGATTACAGGGGATATTTTTGGGAACGACATAAGATATGTTGCATTAACGCATTTTCATAATGATCACACCCATAGTTTGCCCTGCTTCTCTGATTGCGATATTATAGCGTCTGCCCGAGTTAGAAAGTTCCTAAGATCTGCAAAACGAAAAAGAATCAAAGAATGTACAGCGGATTGGCAACAAATTCCGAATATTACCTTCACAGCTGATTACGTTCTCAAAGAAGCAGGTTACCAAATCCTTTGCAAACAAACTGGAGGACACACACCTGATTCATGTTATGTGTATTCTTCTGGACACAAGGTTTTAGTAGCCGGAGACAATCTTCGTTCCGATTTTCTTTGGGGCGGTCGAAATTGTAATCCAGACCATTGGATTTCCGCGCTAAAGGAATTTGCTACCTTGGACGCGGATTACATTATAATCGGACATGGAGAGATTTTGACGACTGAAAATGTAAAGGCGGTTCTGGATTTAACGGTTGAGGTTAAAAGGAGAACAGAAAGTTTATTATCACAAAACGTCAGCGATCCCGAGATAATAGCGGATGTATCGAAGATGAAAACCCCAGATAAATATGGCATATTTATTCATGCCGATACCGTGCCTAAGTGGCTAAAATTCTGGAAAAATAGAATCTAATAGACGAGTATGATTTCCTTGAGATCTTTACCTGCTGACACCCAACAAAAGTTCAAATCAAACTTTAATTCCATATGTAAACTTCTCGTTGTTAGAAATCTGAATTTCCTGAAGTAAATTCTGTTTATAAGCCCACTGACGGTACCAACATATAATTCTTTTAAGTAGATAATAGAACGGAAATTGGTGCTAATTATTGGCAAATTTTGACATCTCCGGTTCTGAAGAAAAGATTATTACCACAATTTCCAATTTTATTGAAAATCAAAGCAGGGATCGGGGTGTTGATGGTGTCCTTATTCTTTTCTCTGGTTATATCGATTCCACAATAGTTGCGAGGCTTTCCTTGGATATTTTTGGAAAAGAAAAAGTAAAACTGTTTGTCAGGATGGACAGATTCAATAAGAATCAGGCCGAAATTTTGACCAATTCTTTTGACTTCTTGGGCGTGGATGATGAAAATATCGAGAGCCTCAATATTGATCCAATTGTTGACCAACTAAAAACTACAAAAATCCCAACTAGTGCTATCAAGGAAGTCCAATCTATCTACGAACCCCTGAGCTATGATCTCCTAAAAATAACAATGAAAGATGAGATTTTGGAGAAAACCTACGGTATGATTGGCTCCATAGACTCTGAACGGGAGAGGCAACTCCGAAATATATTTGCTTATAATAAGCTACGCTCTCGTATCCATATGGCGGCCGCATACCTCTTTGCCGAACAGGAGAATCGTTTATTACTCGGTAGTATCAATAAAACTGAAATTCAAACGGGATTATTCACAAAATGGGGATATGGACACTGTTCAGATTTACTACCGCTTGGGGATCTATACCGAACTCAAATACTGCAATTGGCCGAAAAGTTGGAGATTCCCCATTCCATTCGGGATTTAGCCAAGGCAGATTTGGTACCAGGTATAAAAAACAAGTATCTGTATTTCTTTAATCTTGATTCGAGTCAAGTCGATACAATACTGATGAATTTGTCGGAAGGTCTTGACGCCAAGATGATAAGTCGGAAATACGAAATTGAAATCGACACGGTAAAGCGAGTGGACTTTTTTTACAGTTCGGCCCCGTTTTCTACAGGGGATCCAATGATACCCAAAATAGAAATCGACTTCGGCTCGGAAAACTAGATAGCAATCCAGAGTTTCATTCCTGTTTTCGTTGGATGAATATATCGTTCTTTTTCAAGTTCAGGTGAGTCTGAGGTTAATTTTCGTAATTTAATACGAATTTTGTATAAAAGTTCTTACTTATATAAAACAAATCCTTTTTTTCTTTGAGGAACCGAAATGTACAGTGATTATTCGGAAAAATTAGCAAGTTTGGTTGTGAATTACGCGGTCCGTGTTGAATCAGAAGATACTGTGATAATTCAAGCCCCTAGCAACGCCCAGGAGCTTGTTCGAGAAATCTATAGGGAAGTATTGCAGGCAGGAGGGCACGTAATTCAAACACGTCTTTCTTTTGATGGGCAGCTAGAGACTTTCTACAAATATGCTTCCGATGGGCAGTTGGAGTATGTAGATACCACAGCTATTGACATTATCAAAAAAGTAAAAAAGTTGATCAACGTATATTCCTCCTTCAACACCCGCGCTCTTACTAATGTTTTACCTGAAAAAAAGGCTTTGGTCGCAGAGGCTAGAAAGGAAATAAATCAGATATTCATGGAAAGATCTGCGAAAAAGGAACTTGATTGGGTTATCGCGCCTTTTCCTAATAATTCCTTTGCTCAGGAGGCCAATATGGGACGTTTTGAATATTTGGAGTTTGTGTATAATGCCCTACATTTACAGGAAGATCCTGTCAAATTTTGGAAAAACGTTGAAGTTAAACAGGAGAAAATCATAGAGATTTTGAATAAAGGATCGGAATTTCGCATCATTGGCGAGGATACTGATCTATTTCTTGGTATAGAAGGAAGAAAATGGATAAACGCTTCTGGACATCGCAACCTTCCTGATGGAGAGGTTTTTACTGGGCCTGATGAATCCAGTACGAATGGATCCATTCGTTTCACCTATCCAGGTATCTATCAGGGTCAAGAGATTGAAAATATTAAACTTACCTTCAAGGATGGAAAGATAACAGATCATGACGCAGCAAAAGGGAAAAAATTACTCGGGAAATTGCTGACCACCACAAACGCAGAGATTCTAGGTGAATTAGCAGTGGGAACCAATTACGGCATTCAGCGATTCACCAAAAATATGCTGTTTGATGAAAAAATGGGAGGTACAGTCCACCTGGCCATTGGATCCGGGTATCCTGAAACTGGATCCAAGAACCAGAGTGCTATTCATTGGGACATTCTCAAGGACATGAAGGGACCTGAAGCGAAGATCCTCCTCGATGGCGATGTAATCTACCGACAGGGCAAGTGGATGATTCCCTGAGTCCAGCTCAACATGTTATATGCTAAACAATCACAAGTGAAAAACAAATCACTTTTTCGGGCAGACGATTATGAGCTGCGTCTCCTTTATGAAACTTACCTCCTCCATAGCCCATATATATGCGTAGGTCAAATCATCGCTACATTCCCAAAGGAAGGATCCGATTTGGCCGAGGAAATAACTTCTGTATATCAGCTAGAAAGGTTCGCCGTTAGGAGTCTCTTGGGTTTCCAAACGGTTTTTGAATTTGGAGTCGGCAGACGAATAGGCATCTTTGAATATTTCTATGAAAGGTGTGGGTGTTTTAATGTTGATAATAGCCAAAAAAGATGATGTTATACTCCGTCATGCACGGCCAGAAGACTTCGTGGCAATCGATCGTATCACTATTACATGTTATACTCCGATTTATGAAAGTTTTATTGAAATGGTTGGTCGAGAAGCGTATCAAGAGATTTACTATGATCCGGAGAATCCTTGGCCCGAGAATAAAACATCTCAAAATCATCGCCTGTTTAAAGAACACCCAGAATGGATCTGGGTTTTAGAAAAACTAGGCGAAATATTTGGTTATGTTTCCTTCAAACTTAGACCCGAAAAGAATTACGGAATATTCGATAATAACGCCGTATTGCCTTCCCACGGGGGTCAAGGATGGGGAAAATTCATGTATCGACATGTTTTGAAATATTTTAGAAACTTGGGAATTCGTTTTGCGTTGGTTGAAACAGGATTGGATGATGCACACATTCCGGCTCGGAAAGCTTATGAAGGCGTTGGCTTTGACTATCAAGACCGAATTACAGTTTATTACCAGGATCTAGACAATTTCAATGCAGGATCGGATCCCAAAGAATGAGAGTCGTACTGCAAAACCATTTTGACCAACGGTTTAGAAAATTGTTAAATCAAAGGAGTGTGCGCTAAGTTTGCCCATTCTTTCATGGATCCGTCATAAACGCGAACATTAGGATATCCCAGCAATTCTAGGGCAAAGGCGGTGTGAGTTGCACGAATAGCTGATTGACAATAAGTTACGATAGTCTTATCCCTGGCAATTCCAAAACTCGAGAATATTTCTTCCAACTCGCTGGGAGAACGAAATTCTCTTATTGCTTCTTTGTTTCCACCGTTTTTTGCTAATTTGGTCCACTCTAAATGTAAAGCCCCAGGTATATGTCCAAGTCGTTTATTTGTTTCAGGTCGAACACCGTAATATTCATCCGTGGAACGAACGTCGATGAGTTTCCAATTAGGAGAGTTATGCTCCCTTACTAGAGTGTCGAGAGACACGACGAATTCCTCACGAAATCTGGAATGAAATGGTTTTTCCGGTTTTTCAGGCTTACCCATCTTATAAGAAACAGGAAGTTCACGAGACACCCACCCCTGCCACCCCCCATTCAGGATCTTTGTCTTCGTGTGACCATAAACCCTGAGAGCCCACCATAAACGGGTGGCCCAAAGGGACCCCCACTCATCATAGCAAACAACATTGGTATCATTACCAACACCCATCTGGTTCATCAAACTGGCGAATTCCTGAGGCGGTGGTAAATGAAGTTCAGGTTTTCCATTGGAATCAACGGACTTAATATACGGAGTACCAGGTCGCATGATTGCCCCCGGTATATGTGCTCTGGTATAGGCGTTACTATCGAAAACACAATCTATAAGCACAATATTTTCGTCATCCAAATGTTCCGCGAGCCAGAGTGGATCTACAAGAAGACGATGATCTGGATAGTTCATGTGTAAAGGTAGCGTGTTGGATTACTTAACTGCTTTGATCGATGGTATTGAAGGATAACTATCGTCCAACGAATGCCCCATAAGAGAATTAACCCGAAGTTGTCCTCAAGAATTTGTGGGACATGGAACACTAGCCAACTTGTTTTGGAATGCGATTCATCTTTCCTAACTTTGAATGATAATAGTGAATGTTCAAGAAGCGTTTCATGCCTGAAACCTCACGATGTCCCATCAGGCAAGATCTGGCATATTTCATCCCATTTTGCTCACAAATATCAATGCTCTCCGGTGTATCCGTTCGGGGCATAAACCAAATCGCGGGTTTGGGATCCAACCTGCTGGCTTGTCTCACGATTTCTGTTGTTATCGAAGGTTTGTGTACTACAATAACCACATCTACTGGCTCTGGAAGCTCGCCAAGAGATTGATAGGCTTGGATGTCATCAACTCTATCTTTATCAGGGCAGATAGGATAAACATTTTTTACGTTGAACCATTCGTCTTTCAAGGCCCGGAATCCCTTGCTTGACAGTCCCCCTGAAAATGTTCCTGCTATTGCATAGGTCATGTCAGTGTTAAATCCATGGTCTATTTCTACCATTTGGTTGTCACCTCGATTTGACCAGTCAGGATAGTACATGTTTATAGATTTCGTAAATACAAGATAAACGGAACTTAATCATATAAACAAGTTGAGCCGGGGATCCATTTGGAGACAGAAATAGGGAATACCATTTGAATTTCCATTTGAGCGCGCCGAATTTTTCCTCAATGATCGAGTTGCGTATGAGTTATCGAGTATATCGTCAATCTCCACTTTGGCGACGTAGAACTCCAATCTCAAAAGTATATATGAAAAGTTTCTGAGGAGTTATTTCTCCAACTATATCTCCCAAGTTCCCTCAAACTACACACAGCTAAGGACCACCCCATCTACATCAACTATAACCTAAATCCAATCATTTATTGTATCTTGTGCAATTCTATCGCCCTCTTTGCCTCCATAATATATTCTGCAAATTTCACTTCCTCCAGTCTGTCTCTGATTGAGGCATTACTCTGAATGAGGGACTGCCATTTTTCAAATTGGCTTTCTAGATGCTGTTTCTCTACCTCAGCCCTCTCAGCATATGCTCCCAATCCCTTGTCTTCTGCAATAATTTTAGCCTGGTCTAAAAATTCCATTGCTGATGTCAAGTCTCCCTCGACGGTGGAAAACTTGGCCTGCAACAGTAACAATTGAATCATGAAGGAAAAGGATCGAGATCTTTGCGTTAACGAATAGACTTTTTGGGTGACAGCCAAAGCTTCTTGAAATACCGCCTGGTCTTCATAAATCTTAAATTCGTCTAAAAACAACTCACAGAGGTTAAGCAAGGCCTTGACCTTTAAATAGATAAAAGGAAAATTTTCCTCAACGAGTTCTGTAAGTATATCTTGAGCTTTCGCTTTGTCTCTAACTCTTGAACTCGTTTTCAGATACATTGCCTGAGCTAATCGATAAAACGGATCAACAATCGAGCTTTTATCACCCTCACGAAGCTGTTCCATTCGTTGGAGGAGCTGCTGCGTCTGGGCCTGAGAAGTCCTACCAAGGGTTGCGGCAAACCAACAAAAAAGGTCAAAGATAAGGTTGGATATTCCGCCACCTTTCTCGTTAAGAAGATAGCTTTTCTCGAAAAAAGTTGAGGCCTCTTCTATATTACCTGACTCCCAGTTGAGATCACCAAGATGATGGTACACATCAGCCATGCCCTCGGTGTAATCGCACTCCTTGAAGATCTTCAATGCTTGCTGATAAAAAACGGCGGCTTGGTCTAGGTCACTATTAGAATGGTAATAAAACCCTAGATTACTAGCAGAGGCGGCCATCATGAATTTGTCCCCGATTTCTTTGCTCATGGTCTTGGCTTGATGCCCATACTCCAGGGCGAGTTTCAAATCGCCTTGTCCCCAAAAAACATAACCAATTTGGCCTAGGGTCATAGTCATGCCTTCCTTATCATCGATTTCTTTCGATAACGACAAACTTCGCTGATAATATTCCAATGCTCCCTTCAAATCGTGTTTCAACTGGCAAATAATCCCTTTGTGACGAACCAGGTGAGCTTCTCTCTTTTTCGCCGCTTCTGGCTGTTTAATGAGAGTGAGGACATGTTCGCATTGTGTAATCACCCCAAGGCTTTCTTCCAGTCTTCCAAGCTTCCACAAAGCCCTTTCCTTTGCAATGAGAACATCAGCTAATTGTTGACTCTCAACAGGTTCTGTGTACAGTTTCTCTAATCTTTCCGCCTCTTTTAAGAGTTTTTTGAAATTACCTTGCTTGAATATTTCAACTAAATACTCTAGTTCTCCCGACTCAGTCACCTAGATTGCCTCCTTTCATATTGGTTTTCGATAACAGGAACAGGGCAGCTATGTCTCCAACTTCTCGTATAGTAAATCGTTTTCAGTTTAATAAACTATTGCTCTCTTTTTAATAAATCCCTTGATCCAAATCAACTCTGAAGTCACACAAAAACCTGTTTCTCCTAAACAGACGCGGAACATATCCCTACTGACAGTTTCTTGGGCCCTAAGAAACTTAGGAAGGTTGATTTGCATGATGAAATATTTACATCATCCTTACTTCTCAAATTCCGCCAAATTGACTGTCCCAGAGATTGAAAAACGTGACTGCTAATTCCTTGCCATGTGACCCTTTTTCATGAATATCTGACAGACCAGCGTAAATTCATCATCTTTCCCGAGCAGGAACCATTCAGGTTTTTCTCGGTTCGTAACAAACTTCCCAATCAATTTGGATATACCAAAATTAAGGCACTGATCAATTCCCAGATACTTTATACTTCTTTGCGGCAATATTTCCTTCATTGCTTGGTGTTCGGAACGATAAAACGAATTTAGTGTTATTTTTTCTTCAATGACTACCTGAAAGCCCCGTAGGATTACCGCATTTTTGAACGTATAACTTTCGTCGAATCCCATCCCCTGGGTATATGGAGGAACTTCAACAGATACTGTAGAGTGAGTCTGTGCGAAAAGCTGGACGGGTACAATAAATGGATAGAAATTCACCAGTAATCCTCCTGGTTTCAACACTCGCCATGCCTCATCAAGGCCGCCTATCATCTTGTCCAACGATGGAAGACAGCAAAGAGAATAATTAAAGAATACGATGTGTGTTGTATGAGATTCTTGAGGGATTCTCTCACCCATCGTACATCCTCCAACCATGCCGAAAATCAAGTTTATAACGCCCCTATAATAAATAGTCAAATATAAAGTATCTGCCAGCATTAATAAGTTGAACTAAAGAATCTCTCCCCCTTAATGGGCGATTTTCCCTCTGCTTGAAGAGTTCTAATATTTTCCGGGAAAATACCTTCTTTTAGGAAGTGCTATAGATTAAATCCTCGATGTTTTTTATTATCATCTTGAACACTCGTTTCATGAATATTTTTATCGTAATTTGCTCTTCCAGCCATCCCAAGAATCCTGATTTTCGAACATAATCCATTCTGATTGTTACAGTAGAGATTGACTCAGTTACCCTATTTAATCCAAACAAGACTCTTGATTGAGACACTGCATGAAAATGAGCTTCATCTACGGTTATACGTTCTTTTTCAATCCACTCGACCACCTCTTCAACCACGAAAGTGTTGTCATTCATATCACATCGACGTTTCGCGCCAATCCCTTGTTTTTGATCACTTAACAACTGTGTTTTGATGATATAAGGGTGGTATCGATGGGGTTGTTCAAAATTTGAAATCACATTCCAGATTTGATCTACCGATGCTTCCACCTTTGATGTTACAGTTACTATTGGCATATGTTTTCCCTACTGTTACGAGAAGAGCGTTACCTTTCCTATTATTGTGCCAAAGATGAGCAATTAAATAATTAAGATTCCGACGAAAGTCAAACCAATGGATAAAACTGAGAGGAATGAAATCATTCTGCCCGTTCATCTACGGAACTCACTCTGTTAAAGACGATTAAGAGGTATTTTGGTTGAAACTTGGTAAAATGCAAGGTCCTAAGCCTTATAAGTTTCTCCAAGAACAGGTTTTTGATGGCGTCTGGCCTCTGAATAAATTTAAGTCGCCTTTAAACGTAGGATTGTTGACAGTTCTCTATTTTCTTTGGGGTTTGGCAATTTTCATAATTTATTCTATTCCTCCCTATTTTTTTATATCAGGGATCATGGCAGCACTCAGTATTAGTGTTTGGACCTTAGGCATTTTCAGGTACGCTAGGACTTTACGAGAAACCCAGATTGAAAAACTCAACAGCGTGAACAGGAAATTCTTGGTTCAATATTTAGATGCATTATTTCACCCCTCCAGTATCGTTATTGGTGTAATTATATATATAGTAACTCTTGTCTCCTTGTTGGCTCCTCACTCGCTAATTGTGACACTTCAGGAAGAATTACAACTTACTTCTCTTCCTCCGTTTATCCTCTTATACGTATTTCTTGTTTCGTGGGATATTTGCTATCGAATTGGCCTTTCGACGTACGTGATGTTCACACAAATCCGTAGGAATATTTGGTTAGGACGGATTATCCATAACGCAAAACTAAAGGAGAATTTCCTCCCCAATAACATAAAAGTTTTGGAAGAAGCCGATAAATACCATTATTTGGCTCTAGGCGGTGGGATTTTTCTATTTCCTTTCCTTATCTTGGATCCCGTTCTAATTCTTGGCTTGTATTTGTATTTGACGGTGGCCTTTATCTCTGCAACTGTTAATCTTCTTCAACTAAGAATTCTCCACGCCAAGGCGATTCCCGAAAACGTCATTCGCCTTTTAGCGTCGACTCGATTTGCCTATGTTGGCACCAGATCGAAAAATCGTATGCCTCACGTTACTCCAACGCTTTTTGTGTTTGATGGGAGAAATGTGTTCTTTGCCACTTCCATTAAAAGCGCAAAAGTTCGGCATTTACGTAGAAACCCCAGAGTGGCTGTTTGTATAGAAAGAAGGGATAAAAAAGAGCTTGCAAAAAGTCAAGGAGTATTAATTCAAGGCAGGGCAAGAGTTTATGGACATGACCTCTTTACTGCGGTTTTATACGTAATGGTTTTTGGGGTTAGACTTCTTTTGATTAGAAGGCTATTTTACAAGAAATATCCCGAGTATCTTAAGCAGTATGAGGAACAACGCCGTTTCCTACCAAGTGCGTGGCGAACACGGCCGATCTTAAGTCGCACTGTTGTTGAAGTCCTTCCCTCTCGTGTAATTTGGTGGAAAGGAACAAAATATACTCAAATAGCTTTTTAAAACCGAGAGATCAATTTGCAGCAAAATTCAAGCAAAAGAACTATCACAATCGAGTGTTCAGATAACAAGCACTTTTGTGATATTTCCAGAGACAACCTTGGATTTTTGATAAACAGTCGGCTTTTATATTGCTGTACTCTATCTCGGGGGATGCCCCACATAACGCCGATCATGTATTATTATGAAATGAACGAATGCAGCTTATCATTCCTCATTGGCAAGACATCCGTCAAGGCAAGAAATCTAAGGAAGAATCCTTTTGTTTCATTGACTACTGATACCACACATCCGTCTAATCCCCTTGAAAACTCTGGAATTATGATTACCGCGGTTACGGAACTAAGTGATTCTTGGGAAGATATCTCAGAATGCCTGGAACGGCTTCGGAGACGATACAGTTCCCACTTAATACCCATGTTGGTAGAAACATTCGCCTCAACGAATGATCTTTATGTTAAAGCAGAGATAATTCGAATTGTACACTGGAAGGGCCCTTTCTTTGAGAGATTTGAGTGTCCGACCAGAAAATTACGATTTAAGATCTGAATACTCTCTTCCTCGACTTTACGTGAGATCTGATTCGTTCACGACTTTAATCAAAACTCCTTCAGGGCTAGATTTCGTTTATCTCGATTTCGTTTGGATCAAAAAGCTTTCTTCCCTCCATTCCACCCGCCACAGTAACTATTTGCCCAGATATGTGTCCCGCTAACCTATCTGAAGATAGGAACAAAACCGTGTTCGCAATATCTGAAGGTAGGGCAATTTTTCTTAATGGCATCGTTTGAAGAGCAGATCTCACCAAAGTTTCATCCTTTAGAGAATTTTCAGCCATTGGCGTTTTTGTCCAACCCGGAGCAACCATATTTACACGCCCCCTGTATGCCAGTTGTACAATTTCATTTTTTAACGATAGCATTAATCCCAGAAGACCTGCCTTTGAAATGGCATAATCTGCATGTCCGGCTTCCCCAAAAATCCCGGCAGTACTACCGATATATACAACACTTCCTGTTGCTTTTGGAAAGGTTGCTAGATTCTGCATGTAGAACTTACTGCATATAAAAGCCGCTCGAAGGTTGATTCCAATTGTTCTATCCCATTGATCTAACTCCATTTCATGAACAGGGGTGGAGATTTCTGGCCAAACACCATGATTTATTACTAGCCTATCGATCCGCCCATTAGCGCTTATACCATCCTGGAATAGCTGTTCGGTTTGCCTTTCCGAGGTTAAATCTGCCTTGAGTACACAACAATCGTCATTCAGGGTCTGGATTAGCTGAGTAATCCCCTTTTCGTCATTATTATAATGAAGCGAAAGTTTACACCCTTCGCCATCAAAAGCTTTGGCTATTGCCTGCCCGATACCTCCACTAGCTCCTGTTATTAAAACATGCTCTCCATCAAGACCTGAATCCATAACAATTCACCTTTGAGTCTGTTGAGATTTTTTTCCCGTAGTAAGACCAGTACGTTCTAATTTCAGTTTTGATAGAAAGCGATATTGACTCCAGTTATATGAACATATTCGGGCGATACCCAAATCATAAAGAAAGATCATGAGACACTTCAGAAAGGCATTCTTATCCCGTTCTCGAAATGTTTATTTGATTCAACTTAATTATTGAAAAGAATTACCATAAAATTTATTGGAGAGTATTTTTTCACCATAATTGGTTCATTCAATGCAGCTAAGTGATCAGAAACGATCGAAAGAGAGGGATTTTTGGAGCAACAAGACTGGATATGCTATGATAAATGAGGATTTTTCGCAGTTCTCTCAAAAGAACGTGATTTTTTCCCGTGTTAAATGGGATCGTTCATATCGAGCATACGGGAAAACTTTGGCTGAAAAGCAGGGGAGAAGGGTTGGAAAAAAAGGGTATAGTCGAGTGGGTTATGCTGTACAATCGGCAGCATGGACAATTTATGATAAATACCCTCATTCGTTCTCCTGGGATCGTATCCCGTATCCTGGAACGGTCGAATTGACTCAACTTAGTACTTCCCTCCCTAAATATGAATCCAAGGATCTTGGAAAGAATTCGAACACCGTTAAACGCGTTGGGCAGATCTTTGGTGCGGCCGATGTGGGGATTTGTGAGATAGATCCCAAGTTAATCTATTCACATGATGACGAGGGAAATCCGTTAAAGTTACCAGAAGGGGTCAAATACGCAATCATTCTACTCATAGAGATGGATGGAGAAGCCTTGAGAACGTCACCCGAACTTCCTGCTAGTATTACGACTGGAGATGCGTACTCTAGGATGGCTTTTTCGATATCGCTTATGGGAGAATTCCTTCGGAATCTGGGATATATTGCCATTCAAGCGGGAAATGACGTTGGCCTCTCGGTTCCTCTTGCCATTAAGGCTGGATTGGGCGAATTTGGAAGGCACGGTATGCTTATTCATCCCAAGTTTGGTCCGAATGTCAGAATATGCAAAGTATTGACAGATTTTCCGATGAAATCAGACTCCCCAATCTATTTTGGCGTTCGAAAATATTGCCAAGTTTGCCAGAAGTGCGCCAAATATTGCCCTCCCCAGGCCATCCCTTATGATAAAAATCCTACTTGGGAGAGTCCTTGGAAAACACCCTCCAATAATTCCGGTGCCACCTATAAGTGGTACGTGAACGTTGACACGTGTTATCAATACTGGACATTAAATACCTCCGATTGTTCGAATTGCCTGGCCGTTTGCCATTTCGGCAAACCACGCAGTCTGTTTAGGAAGTTTAAACTGTTCATGGTAAGAAGGTTACCGGTTTTTAATCCGTTTTGGGTGTGGCTAGATCGTGCAAAGGGAAAACCTAAGATACCAAGAAGAACTGTTTGTGGGGAAGAACCGAAGATTGGATTTTTCAAACGGAATTATGAATCACTTAAGAGAAGCATTTCCAAACGTCCAAAAGATGGCAAGAAATGGTGGAAGCGCGAAACAAGGGATTCAGATGAATTTTGGGAATCAGATGAATATCTAGGTAAGAAAATGCCGATATAGGGATATAATCCAACAATATATCTATCCTAGGCCTATTAAACTCCAAATACCGACGAAAAAAGATATGGTTTTTTCAATCCATATTAAAATAGAAGAAAGCAATTAATCCTATGATAAATATGACCGCAAATACTAGGAATAAGGCTGCACGAAGAAGTTTTGCATACTCCAAGTTAATCTCCGCTTTCAGAAACACAAGGTTTAGAGGATTTATTACTTTTTCAATGGTGGCCGCTGGTCAGGAAAGCTAGACCTGCAAACCTTGCGCAACAAAAAAGCGTAGAAATGAGGTCTTCTCTTAAAACTTGCCAAATGACGGGAATAAAGTAAGGATGGAAGGTTTTCAAGAGCCTATTTTGGATTTTGTCGCTCGAATATTGGCGGCAGAAATTGAGGTAGATAATTCCTTGATTTCTTCGGAAGAGATATCTATTTCAATGGGTTCTCCATCCAGAATGACGCGAGCCTTCCTTGTTCCTTCAAAATTCTCTTCTGATAGTTTCTTATTCTGCGGATCCCGAGGAGAAAGGATCATCTTATCCAATATTTCGACATTAGCAAATCCAGCGGATTCTATAAGACTGAGGTACTCTTGTTCTGTTTGCGATCTTGTAAGACATCCAGGAACGTTTTGAATTGCATCTCTTACAACCTTTGGAAGTTCCTTCTCCAAGATTATGTCGGAAATCACCAATCGGCCGCCAGGCTTTAGAACTCGATATGCATCACGGAATACTTGCGATTTATCAACGGATAGATTAATGACGCAGTTTGATATAATAAGATCCGCTGTATTGTCTGCAATAGGTAAATGTTCGATTTCACCAAGTCGAAATTCGACGTTGTCGTAGTTACCTGATCGAGCATTGTTACGTGCCTTATCAATCATTTCTGGAGTCATATCCACTCCTATGACTTTTCCGTTGTTCCCCGTCTTCTTTGAAGCGAGAAAGACATCCACGCCCGCTCCTGATCCAAGGTCCACCACAACCTCGCCTGGTTGAACTGAAGCCAGTTTTACGGGATTACCTGAGCCCAAGCCTAGATTAGCCCCTTGCGGAATACTGTCCAATTCTTCTTCAGAATACCATGTATAGTCGCTTTCTTCAATGTTTTGCTTGAGGATTTCAGATCCAATGTCCTCAGATTTGTGAGTCTTAGTTGCAATTGATCGATATTGGTTACGAACTTCTTTCCGCACGGCAGTCTCATCAATTATCTCCTGTGAACTTTTCTCAGAAGTTGATGTAGACC
Source organism: Candidatus Heimdallarchaeota archaeon (assembly GCA_048881705.1). Classification (GTDB taxonomy): domain Archaea; phylum Asgardarchaeota; class Heimdallarchaeia; order Hodarchaeales; family Hodarchaeaceae; genus Hodarchaeum. The sequence goes on from JBHLSH010000063.1 coordinate 19,088, forward strand.
CGCAACACGAGTAGCTGCGATCAGAAAGGGGTTCTATCAGTGGTGATTCGAGATTAATTTTCGATTCGATATTTTTTTGGTTATCGTTAACCTTTTTGGAATTTTCCAGATCTTTCATACGATTTCCTTCTTTTAATTCACGAATGATTCCGTCAGTAAATATTCATCATCAATATTCTTATGGAATATTCCCGAGAAACAAATATTTATATAGATTGAGGTCAAGGTAAACAGCATACATCACTTCGAGAATTCCTTAATTGCGCACAAACTCAATGTGTTGAGCATGATCGGTAAGAATATTGAGGTTACATCTTTAGAAGCCCTGTTCTTAATGACCCTCTACAATTCCTCATCCTTATCGGGAACAGAAATTGTACAGAAAATTAGAAATGATCTAGGAGAGAACTGGACCCCCACCACTGGAGCCACATATAAGATCGTCCAGTCATTAACAGAAAAGGGCTATATCAAAGAAACAACATTGGATGCCCGAAAAGACAAGCGGATTCGAACGTATGCGCTGACAGTGAAGGGTAAGGAGATGGTAAGCGAAGTAACAATGCGAGTACAAAAATTACTGGGTTTTTTGGCTGATTGTTGTCCAGATGTATGCGAAGGCGTAGTTATGATCGTTAGAAAAGATAAGGATTCTGATTTATCTATGATTGGCTTTAGACAAGAAGATGGCTCGCAATAATCTGGAATTCTGCTGAATTTGCTCTGTCTAGTTATTACAACTTCCCTACAATTCCTTACCATAAAAACTAGTTATATCAAAATAGATCGTCACTTCAGATCCATCTTTCTTCTGTATGTCCATCCGATCATAGAACTTCCCATCTTCCGAGAGTAAAGATTGCTGTATCAATACCCATTCTTTTCCTCGGCGACCGAATAGTTCGGCCAGATATCGATATTCTTTTTCAATTCCCTCGAAATGATCTCCAACCTTTTTTATGATGATTGAATCTTGTGTTGAATGACCTCTTCTGGCAGGTTTCTCCGGTATGCCGCTTCGTTCCCAATTTACTTCATTTTCTCAAAGTAGGATCAACAAACTTCCACCTAGTGATGTCATTATTTTCATAGGCCATTCTCTCTTCTTCAGTTGTTGGAAGAACGTCAAATGAACAATGATCATCGCCGCATGTAGCACACGTCAAATGAATGAACTTTTCTTTTGGATTTGATGCCATACTCTTGGCCGCATCCACGTAACAGTAGAAACGCCCAAATTCGAGCTCGTTTTGATCACGAAAGATTTTTGCAAGTGTACAACCATACGCAGTAAGTTTACCATCTTCATTTTCGATCAATTTCGAATACACTCCCCATCTTGGTAAATCCTGGCCCCCTTTCTTAACTGAGTCAATGATTCTACGCCCATATTCCTTGATTGATTTAATGATGAGGTTCTCGCCACGCTCACGGCCGAGCTCTTCAATGATAGTTTTAGAGAACGATAGGTGCAATAAGGCCAAACGGGTCAGTGCAACTTGCACTTCTTTTTTCGCATCTTCCAATGAAACATATTCTGAATCGCTAGACATAATTGCCGCATTCACCTTGCTTGTCTCTAAAGGTTTTGTCATACCTTTAGGAAATGGGTGTTTAGTCAACTCTGTTGATTTGCGAATTAGCTTTCGTTTCCCAAGCTCTCAGAGCAAAGATATAAGAAAAAATCGCGTTGAAAGTCTGAATTATGGCCAGTGACCGAAAGGTTGTACCTGTCCTAGAACAGGAATTAGAATACCGTTTTCAGGAATTACTAAACCAGCTAGCTATGCTGTCGAAAACAGAGGCCAAGTGGTTACCAACTCGTAATTCGATGACGTTGGAAACTATAAAAATGTGGAATGCCAAAGGGAGCGATTGGCTTGAGGCACAAAGGTTTGATCCTCTTTCTACTATAGAATTTAAGGTGATACATTTAGCACATTGCAAGATAATGTACGATGACTATGCTTTCAGAGAAGGTAAGTTAAAGTGGAGTACGTTGGATTCGCCCGAATGGCCTGTCTGTGTTAATTACTTAGAAGAGACTCAAAATCGATTAATGGAAAGTATTCGGTTGTTGACAGATCAACAACTGAAGCAGGAGGTTTCTACAAACTGGGGGGACTTGTGGCCTATTAAGAAAATCATTTTCACGATGATTCATCATGATTCCTATCATCACGGCCAAATAAATACTATTAGAAAACTCTATCGAACCAAGAAGGAAAGCTTCTGACCCATGCAACATTCAAGCTTAATACAGTTCTGGAAAAAAACGGATGAAAGCGGACCACATGGACAAAAAAAAGGATTTTAATCTTTAATAAAGCCAATAAAAATCAATCAACAGGATATGAATTGTTTTCCTTCGATTCTATCCTAATTTTTCGCTTTGAATACATTCTGTCTGTGGCTAGTGGTTACAGACAATACTGACACCAAAATGGGCGATTACTACGATTTCAGATTCTCTAGGATGTTTATTCTTTTTCAGGGCCACCCAATGCTAAAAAACCTCAAGCTCTCTGAGGCAAACATGCGAGCTAGGCAATTGGGTATCCCGTTTCGAGGAACTCCAGGCAAGTTCAATGCGATAACCGATGTGCAGGGAGTAGAAGTTGGCCATTGCACAATAATTAAAGGTGAAGGTAAGCTTATTGTGGGCCAAGGACCGATCCGGACAGGTGTTACAGGAATCTTTCCTCTTGGTAAGACTCCGACAGAAGTTTTCGCCGCTTTTTATTCTTACAACGGAAATGGAGAGATGACAGGGGCAGCTTGGATCGAGGAGACTGGTCACCTTAAGGGTCCTATCTGTATCACGAATACGCACAGTGTTGGTACTGTGAGAGATGCTGTGATCGAATGGAGACTAAAACGTAATCTGATCGGTAAGGACGAGGAATTCTTTTGGGAGCTTCCGGTTATTGCTGAAACTTACGATGGGATCCTCAATGATATTAACGGATTTCACGTAAAAAGCGAACATGTTTTTCAAGTATTAGATGATGCATCCTCCGGCCAAGTAAAGGAAGGAAACGTAGGGGGTGGAACAGGTATGGTATGTCATCAGTTCAAAGGGGGGATCGGTACTAGTTCGAGAAGGGTGCTGGATAAATTTATGTTAGGAGCCTTAGTTCAATGTAACTATGGTATTCGTCAAGATTTAACCATTGCCGGCGTTCCGGTGGGTGAGGAATTAGCTGGTCTCTTACCAGAAATTAACACACCCAGGTTTGAAAGGGATTATAGAGTCGGTTCGATTATTGTAATCCTTGCAATTGATGCACCATTACTGCCATATCAGCTGAAACGCTTGGTGAAAAGGATTCCCGCGGGTATCGCCAAGGTTGGAGGTTATGGAGGGCATTTTTCGGGTGATCTATTCCTTGCTTTCTCGACGGCAAACATTCTCAACAACGGATCTGGCCAAGAAAATCCCGTGATGAATGTAAAGACATTGGGAGACCCCCACATGACTCCGTTATTCAAAGCCGTTGCGGATGCCACCGAAGAAGCTATAATCAACGCCTTAATTAGTGCAAAAACAATGACAGGGATAAACAATAACACCGTTTATTCTCTCCCGCATTCGGAATTGAAAGAAGTCTTAGAAAAATATAATAGGCTACTATAAAGGTTTTAAGTGGATGTGCAGAATAAATGACATATCTGGAGAAGCCGTGGCAGAAAAGTTACTTTATTGGCCCCTTTAAACTAAAAAAAACCATGGCTCCTTATCCCAAAATCAATGTATATAAGTTCTTGAAGGATGCTACTGAAGAATACCCGGACAATATCGCCCTAGCATATTTAAACACTGAACTTACGTACACACAGCTTTTGGAGGACGTTAACAGATTTGCAAACGCTTTACTTAGTCTAAATGTCCAGAAAGGGGATATGGTTTCTACCGTACTACCAACATGTCCTCAGTTTGTAATTGCGGACTATGCCATTATGGGCATCGGCGCTGTCCATGTTCCTCTTAGTATATTGCATAAGGCCCCTGAACTAAGGTATGAATTGGCTACTTCTAAATCCAAAGTACTTATCTGCTCCTCACGACGATTAGAGAGAGCTTTATCCATAAAGGATGAGACGAGTCTGGAACATATTATTCATACTCCAGTCCCAATCTTTCCTGACTATGAACTTCTTGATATGGAAACAACTCCCAATGTTCTCTCTTTTGAGGAGT
>JBHLSH010000064.1:0-23231 GCA_048881705.1 Candidatus Heimdallarchaeota archaeon
TCAATGAGCGTTGTTTTCCCGACTCCCGTGTTACCCAAAACTGTGACCCGGATATCCCGATCGAAAATTTCTCTAACCTCTTTTACCTCAAATCATCCTATTAAACAATTCCAAATCAAGCAGAACACCAAGCCCTATATAAACGGTTCCAATGGATCTACTCATTCGATGGTCTTATAGTCTACCTCCAACTAGTGTACCGTAAGAATGGAAATAGGAATAAGAGGAATCGGGGTGACAATGCTTGCTAAAATTGAACAAAATTCCACTTCGTTTCCTTATTAGCATTTAATAATCTTTATTTTGGTGAAAAAAGATGAAATATACAAAATTTGGGCAAACTGGCCTTACAGTATCCAGAATTTGCCTTGGCATGATGTCTTTTGGAGACCCCAACGTAAGTCCTTGGGTATTAAATCTTGATGAATCGCGACCTCTGGTTAAAAAGGCCCTTGATCTTGGGATTAATTTCTTTGATACCGCGAATGTGTATTCAAGTGGTCGTTCAGAGGAAATTACTGGAGAACTCTTGAGAGAATATAGAGACCAGTGTGTTATTGCAACGAAAGTTTTTTTTCCCCTTAGCGGATTTGGATTGGATCCGAAGCCAAAACCAAATTCACATGGCTTGTCACGCTACCATATAACACGTTCAATCGAGGACTCGCTAAAACGCTTACAGATGGACTACGTAGATCTATATCAGATTCATAGATTAGATCAATCCTTGCCAATTGAGGAGATTCTTAGAACTTTAAACCATTTGATTGCGCAAGGAAAGGTTTTGCACATTGGAGCAAGTTCCATGTATGCGTGGCAATTTACAAAAAGTCTCTGGCAAGCTGAAAGACATGATTTGGAACCCTTCCGTTCAATGCAGAACCATTATTCGCTCGTATATCGAGAAGAAGAGCGGGAAATGATCCCGTTATGTCGAGATCAGAACATTGCTCTTATACCGTGGAGTCCTCTAGCGCGCGGCTTTTTGACTGGGAAATATTCAGCAGAATCTGAACCAGAATCCAAGCGCTATAAACATGATCGCTATTTACGCTCTCGTTTCTTCAATGATGAAGATTTCAAAGTGGTAGAACGAGTCCAAGAGGTTGCTAAAGAAAAAGACGTCACCCCAGCACAGATCGCACTCGCGTGGTTATTTGCCAAAGAATATATCACTGCTCCAATCTTGGGAGCAACCAAAGTTGAGCACATTGAACAGGCGGTCGATGCATTGGAAGTACAGCTCTCAGATGATGATATACAGAGACTAGAAGAAGTTTATGTTCCACACCCTATTATTGGTCATAGTTAATTCAAACAATAGGCTTTTACTTACATCTACTGGATTTTATCTATTGAAATCTCTGCAAATTTGGCCAGCAACCCTAGCGAAATCAATTAATCTGGGCTATTCATCGTTAACTGGAATTACCATAATCATAAGCAAAATAATTTTCCTAAAAAACTTCCTAATGTCGCCCAGATGACTACGGAAAGAAACATATGTCAAAATTTCAGTTAAAGGCCCCCTACTCTCCGAAGGGGGATCAAATTGAGGCAATTGAACAGCTTACAGAGGGAGTCAAAGCTGGTAAACCCTACCAAACCCTACTTGGTGTGACGGGAAGCGGAAAGACCTATACAGTTGCAAATGTAATTGAAAGGGTCCAAAAACCTACGTTGGTAATATCCCACAACAAGACTCTTGCGGCCCAATTATACCAGGAGTTTAAAGAATACTTCCCTGATAACGCTGTGGAGTATTATGTTTCGTTCTACGACTACTATCAACCTGAAGCGTACCTCCCAGTTCCAGATAGGTACATCGAAAAAGATTTCAATATTAACGATGAAATCGATAAGCTCCGTTCCTCCGCAACGAGAAGTTTACTGGAAAGGGAGGATGTAATCGTCGTGGCCTCCGTTTCCTGCATATATGGTTTAACAAAACCCGAATTTTACAAAGGAATGAGTCTAGGTCTGACAAGAGGGATGACGATTTCTAAAGAAAGGATTCTAGGGCGGTTGATAGAAAGTGCATATGAACGGGACGACCTCGACCTTTCTCGTGCCAAGTTCCGCGCAAGAGGTGACGTTATTGACGTCTGGCCTGCCTACGAAGATCGTCAGGCAATAAGGATAGAGCTTTTCGGGGATGAGGTGGAAAGGATCTCCAAGATTCACCCCGTTTCGGGAAAGGTCATAGCAGAATTAGAACGAACTTTTATCTTTCCAGCCAAACAGTACGTACGTCCTCGTTCGGAAGTGGTCAGGGTTCTTGGAGAGATCCGAAGGGAACTCAAGGGGCGGTTAAGGGAATTAACCCAGCAAGGAAAACTCGTCGAGGCTCAACGCCTCCAACAGCGTACGCAGTATGATTTAGAACTCATAGAGGAAGTGGGTCATGCTCCTGGGATGGAAAACTATTCTCGATACTTTGATGGTCGAACTGAAGGTGAACCCCCTTCTACACTATTTGATTACTTTCCAGATGATTATTTATTGGTGATCGACGAAACTCATATGACCATTCCCCAAATTGGGGGTATGTTGGAAGGTGACAGGGCAAGAAAAAAGAATCTTGTAGAGTATGGCTTTCGTCTTCCGAGTGCGTATGATCACCGCCCCCTAAGTTTTCAGGAATGGGAGGAACGTCAAGGTCAGACTATTTTCGTGTCTGCCACACCGGGCCCGTATTCCCTAAAGAAATCGGGAAGGGAAAGCGTTGTTGAACAGATTATAAGGCCAACAGGACTGCTAGATCCTGAAATTCAGTTGGTATTAAATAACCCTCATCATATAGATCATCTAGTAGCTGAAATTCGGAAAACCACCGCCAATGGCGAAAGAACATTAGTAACAACACTAACCAAACGGGGGGCAGAGAATTTGGCTGATTACTTTGATGAAATTGGGATCCGTGCTCGATATTTACATAGTGAAATCAAAACCCTTGAACGTACAGATCTACTTCGCTCATTGCGATTAGGCGACTTCGATGTATTAGTGGGTATCAATCTACTACGTGAAGGATTAGATCTCCCAGAAGTTTCTTTGGTGGCAATCCTGGACGCTGATAAGATGGGTTTTCTTCGTAATGAAAGATCTCTGATTCAAACCATTGGGCGGGCGGCCCGTAATGCCGCGGGCCGGGTTATTTTTTATGCAGACAGGGTTTCTGAATCAATGGAGCACTCAATTGCTGAAACAAAGCGACGACGCAGGAAACAGCTTGAATACAATAAAAAAATGGGGATTACACCTGAAACGGTCAAGAAAGAAATTCGCGCTCCTCTTATAGAAATGAAAACATCTTTCTCTAAACTCAGGGAAGAGAAGATCCCCGCAGCTGAACTTCCTAATTATCTTAAGGCACTAAAGCAAGAAATGCAAATTGCTGCCAAGAACCTAGAATTCGAAAAAGCGGCAGAAATTCGTGATTTGATTTACGAATTGGAGAATCCTCAACCAAAGAAGATCCCCAAGATCCTTGACAGAAAGGTATCAGGTTAGATTTTGAGCTGCTCAATATCTTAGCTCCGTAGAATAAGCTAAATTGTATATGGCATTAGCTCGTTACGAATGTAGATCGAAATTTCGGCTGCCATCTTAGAAAGCAGAGCGTGTGCCTTTGGGGATGATCCCAACTTGGAAATCACATTCAGAACGATCGCGTTAATTAAATCAACCAGAAAGAATTCGTTAAAAACCTCTTCCAGCCAATGCAGGAAAAACATCTGAAAGGGAGGGAACCTCCCAGAGGTCATCCAAATAGCATTGGCTTGACCCCTTTGATAGAGCTGAGTCATCATTTGGAGACGCAGATATCGGTTTTTTCCAAAATGGGAATGATAATCTTGTGCTCGATCTTGCATGTGTTGCCTAAGGTTGGTCAATTCGACGGTCAATTCTCCCGAGATTCCCCTGATTTTTTCTCTCAAGTCAAATCGTATTAAATATGCCTGCTCAATTGAATCGAGCAAACTTTTCAGTAGCTTCTTTAAATCTCGAATCAGATCACCCGTGGTATCATCAGCATTTTCAAAAATACACCCTCCAAACAAAATTAAGGGTTCACGAGTCTGGTATTTGGATTGATAATACAAGAAAGCATGTGGCTCTTCAACTATTCCCATGGCTATGAGAAAAGCGAGTGCCCACCTATTTCAATATTCCCAAATTCCCTTCCTCACCAAGATCGGTTTGTGAGCCATCATTCACGGGTAAACACAGGACATCCTAGTTCTGTTTATCGATTGATATCCCGAAATTTCCAATCACGGATCAATTTTCTATATATGGATTGCTCTACCCAGCGCATCCAGTGTGGCCTCCTTAATCGTCTCATTAAGGACTGGGTGCCCATGTTCTACTTTAATTAGATCTTCTGCTTTCATACGATTTGCCACTGCTAGTGCAGCCTCGGCAATCAACTCTGTAGCCTGCGGGCCAATGATATGTACTCCAATAATAACCGTTGATTCCTTATCCAAAAGCACTTTAACAAATCCTCGGTTTTCACCTGTAATAATCGCCCTACCAGATCCTATAAAGGGAACCTTACCTATAAGGACGGATTTGTACCTTTTTAATGCATCGTCTTCAGTAAGACCCACCGAGGAAACCTCAGGACTAGTAAAAATTACGCTAGGGACTGCACTATAGTCCATCTCGGAATTGTAGCCGAGAATATTTTCTGCCGCTACTTCTCCTTCATGATACGCCGTATATGCCAACATGGGAGAAGGAACACCCTGAACAACGTCTCCTATAGCATAAATCCCAGGCACATTAGTTGCCATCTTATTATTTACAATGACGCCACGATCATACGCTATACCTGCTGAGTCGAGACCCAGGCCTTCAATAACCGGCGCTCGGCCGATCGAAACCAGAACGTAATCAGCCTCTAGATGATGCTCAGTTCCACTGCTATCAATGAAACTAACCCGTTTATTCCCCGAAGGTGTATCTGAGATTCGAGTAACGCGTGAACCTGTATGACACTTAATGCCTACCCTTGTAAAGGCATCTTCGAGCTCTCTACCTAGATCGTGATCCTCCATGGGGATTAAACGCGGCAGCATCTCGATAATTGTGACATCCGTTTCTTCAAAACATCGAAAGATGCATGCAAATTCTCCTCCGATAACCCCTCCCCCAATTACTATCAGGCTCTTTGGAATGTCATTTAGTTCCAAAACACTTTCGCTTGTCAAAACTTTGGCTCCTTCTATTCCGGGAATTGGAACAAACACTGGTTTACTACCAGTTGCTATGATTATGCCCTTTTTTGTGACAATTCGATAAGCTTCTCCAATTCCATACCCCTTAACTTCAACCGTTTTGGCGTCAATAAAACTTCCTTGCCCTTTTATGACTGTAATATCGTTCTTATCCATCAAGAATTTAATTCCCTTGACCATCCGTCGGACAATCAATCGCTTACGTTTCTGGATTTTCGGGAAATCGACACCTAAATATTCAGCCTTTAAACCGAATCTTGAAATCTGTCTAAGGGCCTTACATTTTTTTGCTGACTCCACCAGAACCTTGGTAGGAATACAACCTCTGTTCACGCAGGTTCCCCCAAGGTCTGCCTTTTCCACAAGAATCACCTGGGCATTCAACTGGGCTGCTCTAATCGCAGCCACATATCCCCCTGGACCACCCCCGATGATGATAATATCAGCTTCAATTTCGTCAGCCATCCGACCACACCATTACAATTTCGACGGGACGACTGCGTTTTGAATCGTTTAAATGCATTCTTTATCTATATTACCGCTACATTGCACACAAACAGCCATGAACTCCTACATGTTCATAGGCTAGGGATTTATCGCATAAATTGGATTGAAGCCCGATATTGCTATATTATCCGATTTTTATCGTAATCTGCGGTAAGATAATGAATTCGGTCTTAAATTGTCCAAAAATCGACAAGAGTGCCAATTTCGTATAAAGATTCTTATTGGCCCTCACAAAGTGTTTCAAATCCCTCTAGTATTCGTTTACAGCCGAAAAGGTTCCAAGAATATCTCCATCTCACAGCAATTCGATATCTTGATGCTACCCCAAAAAATCTCTTGGTGCTTAATTAGCATCATTTATCCCAGGCCCCAAGACTTTAGAAGGCCATTATAAAGGATGACAGAATATTATATCGATCGGGCTATTAAGAAGAGTCGAAAAACGATCCTCTACCAATGTCATATATTGATGGAGCTTTTCAACAATGAATGGAACTAAATCATATCTGGAACGCCTTTAAAAACTGATATATCCCTAGGATCCCCTTTTCAAGCGATATACGAAGGAGCGCGAGTCAGGAAAGCTATATTGCCATAAAAGAACACTTTAATACTACAGACTGTAATTCTTTTACATAGAAAAGAACGAGTTGAAATTCGATATAAAGAGACCTACACACTCCAACCAGGGAATAAATACCTTTAAGGTGGATCAAAATGGACTATGATGATTATAAGAAAGATGATAACGATGAAATGGATGAGACAGACGAACTTAAGAAAGAACTTAAGGAAGAGATAAAAAGAGAGATAAGGGAGGAACTAGAAGAGGATACATTTTTTAAACCGCCCAAATCTCCAAGACCGTCCCGTCCCCGAAGAAGATCACGTCCGCGTGGTTCAATCCGCGTTGATGCAGATGAATGGGATTCCTGGGGTGAAAGGTTTGGCGATACGTTGGAGCGATATATTGGTGGTGTATTGGATTCAATAGGAGATACAATTGATAGATCGATTGGTTCGCTTTTTCAGGTTTCCCCATCTCGTCGATCACGAAAATATAGGAAGATGCATCCAGATTTTGTTCCTGAGGAAGAACTCGAGGAATTCTATAATAAGGGAGCCGCTATTAGTGGAGCTTTGGCCGATCCCACCAGACTACGAATGTTGAAAGAACTTGAAAGAAAAGCTCTTCGGCAAAAGGATCTGTCGGATCGAACAGAGACAAGAGGTGGAAATTTTAAACACCATATCACAATCCTCATGGATGAGGGACTGGTTCGTCAGGAAGGAGTCCGAGAACGGTACTTGTTAACATATGCAGGCCGTGAAGCATTAAAACTTGTAGAATTCCTATATGCTAGAGCGAAAAGGAGGATTCCTATTCCAATCACAGACTCAGATGAGTCTGTCGATGAACAAGACTTCTATGCCGATGATAGGCAATCTGAAAATGACTGGGAGGTAGATGATAAGTCTGACTTGGACGATGAGGTGAAATAAATGCGGAGTTTATCATTGGGTGAAGAATTTTTCGAATGGACCGGAAATAAAGAAGTATTGAAAACCCCTTATTGGAAGGTAACCATTACAAGTCCCGCCATGGTCGTTTCGGTGAATGAAAATTTAAAACCCCGCGGTATCGTCATATTGGGAAAGGTGGAGGCAATTGTAGATACTATTGTACCAACTTCAGAAGGGGCATTTGGTAACACAACCATCTTTGATGGTACAAACCTGGTAATTCTAGGGCTTACAATTGATGATTTAAAGGACTCTCTCTTCAGTAGAGGGCATGCATCGGAATCTACACACGAATGGAAACAGGATGCGCAAGCCATGATAAGGAAACTCCAGAACAGAATCAGATCGAAGGATTTCCATTTCGAACTCGATGGTGATGAAGACTTTGAATACGTCGTATTTGGAAAACGTAACTTCCTTCTTGTAGGCGATTCGAAGAAGTTCGTCCTTATTCATCGCAAACAGATCGCAATACGGAGCGGTGAGGAAAAATTAGTGCAGATCGATCCCATTGAAGGTATTCTTGTAGCAAACAAGAATGAGGTTCTGAACATAGGAGGTTATTCCACGAGCCTTAATCTAGGAGGCATGCTTAGTGACCTCGGTCTCCGAATTGCATCATCAGTTCTTGATCATGTACTATGGGATTAATCTATCCAACAAGCTTTATTCCGTAGACTTCTAGGTAAGGAGACCATTATTAAGAAGCAGTATTAGGAGATGTTCGTCAACTCCCTCCTGATTTGTTCTAAATTCGCGTGATGAATACTTTCGGCGTAGTCCCTTGGGAGGGATTTTCGTGGCTCAGATAGACATTCTTCAAGTGGGATTCCTTGAATCTGACCTTCAGTTATTCCCGAATCGATTTGTTCTTGCACTAGTTTCCTTATGGACTCGAGGTAGCTTATATCGCTTTGGATCTTTTTTTTTCCACAAACAGATCCATGTCCTTGTACAATGATATCAACGTCCATTTTTTTGATTTTATGTAAGGATTCCAGCAGCTTTCTACTATCAAATTTTACAAAGGGAAGCTCTATGACTACATCCCCTGCAAAAAGGATCTTCTGTTGTGGAAGATGCACAATACTGGAATCAGATGTATGTCCAGGCATATGATATAAGACCAAAGGGATTTCTCCGACCGAAAGACGAAAGGTCTCAGTATAGGTTTGGGTTGGAAAAACCTGGGATACATTCTTTAGGCTCGAAAAACTCTTTTTGGCGGATCTTAAAAGCTCTGTTCCTTGTTTCTTCATTAATGAAAGCGTCTTCTCATGAGCAATTATCTGTACAGCCCCAAAAAATTGATTACCCCATACGTGGTCGGCATCTGAATGAGTATTTATGACCCCCCTGATAACAAATCCCTTTTCCTCCAAATACCTTCTGATTTTCTTGGCATCTTCAGGAAAGAAAAGAGTATCAATCACAACAGCTTCCTTTCTTGAATAAACCGCTCCTGCGACAACTCCTCCCTCATCGATCGATAATGAGGGATGTTTTCCAACGAACCTCATAACATTTTCATTTAATGCCTCCACGATTCTAGCTTCCTAGTAATCATTTGAGACTAACACTCCTTACAACAACAATCGATCAAGGAAGAATTTTGTACACCCGAAATTCGTGTCTTTAATGCCTCGGGGCTGAAGATCTTACTGGCATGGTCGAGAGCTTCATGAAAGGAAAGAATTTCTAATGAAGGATCACGGGGGACATCTTCACGTGATAGATAGAAATTAATTGAGGGACATTGGTCAATAGCTGAGATTTGTCCTTTACATTCACGCTTATAACTCACGATTAAGTCAGGTTTAGGAGTAGTTTCCACATTTGGATCAATTACTATCAAAATGGGTTTTTTTTTCTTATGATCGACTGTGGAAATAAGTGTCTTGGCTCCAAATGTATATGCTACCCCCAAGGCATCCACAGCGCACATAGCATATCCTGATCCTATCCCTTCAACTTCTATTTTATATATCGATTCAATAGGAGAAATTGGGTATGCTCCGATTAACCTGTTATTCTTATCGAATCCCAGCATATCGCTTTCTATAACATGATTTAGATAATTAGTGTCCTCAAATTTCTTCCATAATTTATCCTTGATCCATTCAAAAGATTTTCCTTGCAGCAAATAACGCAGGACTTTGAGATGAATCGAAAATACAGCATTGATTTGATCATTATTCAATGAGGATTCCATAGCGTCAATCCCATTACTCTCTTTTTTAAATTCAGTTGGGGTTCAGAAATTAAACTGTTTTGGTTTCACGTTTCATTTCTACTAAAATTTCTTACAAATTTGATCAGATTTACAACTCTCAACCGATTGGTTATTTGGCTCCCAAGGGGGGGGAGACGTTGCCTACTCCCCCTTATTTTCGTTTTCTATTATAGCGCTGCTGTAGGCCCTTGCTTCGTCTATGAGATCAGGTGCAATATTTAATCTTTCAGCTTTCGCCCACTCAATGACTTCTTTGATCCATGACCCACAACATCGGCCTGATGGGTTGGTAATCTTACAATCCTTCCCCTGATTGGCTCCAGTAAAATCTTGGATATCTTGAAGTGAATCACAGCATTTTGTGATCAGGAGCTCATAGAGGATTTGTTCTTCGAGAACTCCCGTACAATAACACATTGGACGGCCTTCACTGCGAATTGCCATCTTGTGCATAACAGCGACCCGTAGCTCTTGTTGTGAGAAGTAGACCTTGGTGACATTGTTGAAGTAAACAATAGGACAATCACGCTCCTTACAGAAATAAAACCCTTTTTCTGTAAGGTGTGACCAGTAAATGGGATGGACATGATTCGTCATTGTTATTCGACGAAGACGAATCCCCTTTGTTCCTGAAAGAGGGCAAAACCGCGCATCCGCGAAAATTTCATCGCGACCATTTGTTATCTTAAAAGAGAGCACTTCTCCGCTAACTGACCTAACAGATTTCGTGCGATTGTCCATCCTAACATCCAATTGGTTTCGCCTCACGCGTCATCGGAGTTATGTTACCTTAATGGCTTGTCGCTTTAGCACAATTGCACTATATCCTGCTTCATCCACTGCATCTCTCAGGCCACCATCATTTACCGTATCTAAAGCAAGTATCTTTCCTCTTCCTGATTTCCAACCGGTCATACTGACTTTTAATACTCCTTGAATTTCAGACAATACTTCTGTGATATCCATTACACATGATTCACATGTCATTCCTTCGATTTCTAATGTGATTTGTACCATTTTTTCTTCGATATTCACTTTTTTTGACTCCTTTGATGAGTAATCAGAGTTTAAATACATGTTTAATGTTTTAAAGCCAAATCGTATTATTTGACTATTGATAAAATTCAATTTATATAAATTATGATTCATAAATCCAAGTTATTGATTTGTCAGAAATCATTCGTAGATTAATTGCAAACTATATCTGATGAGGAGTTTGATGAAAGGAATACGCCAATCATTAAGAGAGTGAACACTTTTGAGGACGATGAGGTAGTAGAAATTTCTAAAAGCGGAATAGATAATTCTTACAAATGTGTAATAACAGATATGAAGGAAGGACAACAGTTGATGGAGTAAAATGCTGTTGATATAGAGTTAAGACCGAATATTTCCTTTCCCAGAGAGAGAACAGCCATAGTCAAATTCGATGAACTTTTCGCAATCTAATTTTATATAAATTCTCATGGATTTATTTTTAAAGAAATTTGGCAACATATCTAGATGGATATCCCTTCCTCCTGTTTAAGAGGAACAGCTGAAAACTAGGAATTGAACTCTATGATAATAAAATCCATGAAAAAAGATAATGTTCGAGCACAAGCAGATAAACCCTCTAGAATATCATTTTTTGCAATGATTGCCGACCCCATTCGTCATACAATCGTAACAGAACTTTTATCTAAATCCGAGCTTTCCGTTAATCAACTTGTGGGTACACTCAAGAAACCTCAGACATTGGTCTCATACCACCTAAGATGTTTGCGAGAATGTGGATTATTAACTAGCCAAAAATCCCCAAACGATGGAAGAAAAATAATTTACTCTCTCCATGATCGAGACCTTATCTTGAATTTATTTACTCTTGCAGATGACTTCCTCAAGGATCACGAAATCTGCTTAGGGCATCCCTCTTGTCGAATCAAGGAGAAAAATTCAAAATGAATTCTCCATCTTTCAAAGGCTAATATTCTCTTTCCAAGTCAATTTCATTCAAGAATTTGCTCTCTCCGCCGTGAAATCTTTTGATGTTCTCAATAACCTCATCCCACCTCTTTAAATCGCTGAAGGGGGAGGCTCCTCTATGTGGACTTAAAATAATGTTGGGAAGGGAATGAAAGGGATAATGAAAAGGATGTTTATGACCATTCTCGTCTGGATCGGGCTGATAATCATACCAAACATCGATAGCGGCTCCCGCAATTGTCCTAGTCCTTAATGCATTAAAAAGGCTTTTTTCATCAATAACTGAACCACGACTGACGTTAACCAACAATCCCTTCGGCCCTAGTTTTTTCAACTCTTCGGTACCAATCATGCCAACAGTTTTTGTTGTTTCAGGTACAGCTATAATTAGAATATCAATTTCAGTTAGAAAATCTGATAACTCTGACAAAGAAAATTTTTTTACAGGTGTGGGAAGGCTAATGGATTCGTCTGGCCACTGATACCGGAGAATCGAAAACTCCACATGGAATCCTTTGAGGAAATCGTGCACCTTGGTATTGATTGCACCATAACCAAGTAATCCAATCCTTCGATTCCGGAGGGGAATAGAAGCCGCGTCTGAGTCTCCTTTTCGCCATAATCCCTGACTCATCCAGTTATGATGTGGTACAATATGATTGGTCATCCCCAATAATAGAGCTACTGCATGCTGAGCCGTGAAGTAACTATTTCCGTGCCCATTTACCAATGTTACTTTCCGAGTCTTGTTAAGCTCCCGAAAAAAGGTAATGTGATGTTTAATACCGGCACCAGGATTGATGAAGAGTTTCATCTTTGTGGCTGCTAATTTCACTTCATCTGGTACGCGCCATCCTACCATAATATCAGTTTGGGGCGCGAATTCAAGCAAATCTTCTGTTTTGATAGGATCCTCTAGAAAAATTAAATTAAGACCCTGAGTATGGTGTAAACAAGTTTTCAAGTGCTCGATTAAGCGTGTACTGAGGCCACGAGTGAAAAGTACGGTTGTTTCTCGCATTAAACTCACCACTGAAGTAAATCAGGCTAGAATGCTTGAACGATCTTCCTAGCGTTTTACAGAAATCCTCATAAATCAATAAGCACAAAATCCCTGCCAGATCACAAAAGTCTGATTGAAATAATCCCAATCTAGAACCAATCAAGAAGAAAATCCATTATGACTATAATGTTCTACAAAATATGTCAAGATATCCCGAATGTTCACAACGCGAATTGGATCATCCTTGATAATAGAATAGGAATAGTCGCCAAGGTACATGTGGTGGAGAGCGTAAGCGACGGCATCGTTCTTGTCTAGAATAACGGGATCTTTCAACATAGCTTCTTTGACAGGCTTATCTAGATCGATAGGAGACTCATTACACACCCGTACGACAAGGGAACGTTCGGTAAAAATCCCCACTATCTTATCTTCGTTATCGACAATAACTACCGAGCATTTGCGATTTTCACGCATTTTGTTGATCACCTGTCGAACTGACATATCAGGGGGAACCTGAAAGGCAATAGATCTATCGCCGCCAATTTCTGTAAGCTTATCCTCAGCGATCGCCTTACCAAGTTCGTCCTTGTACTTGTTACCGGATTTTGTACGCCAGAGGTGTGAAATATCGGTCCCGCAGTTCTTGCACTCTGTTGAACCCTCGATATTGGAGGAGCGACATTGGGGGCAGATAATGGCAGAAGTCATAAGTATTCCTCGAAACTTTAATGCACATTTCAATTGAAAGAGTTCTAATATAGTTTATCCTAGTGTAATTACTATTCCACTACCCACGTTTCTCCTTCTTCCATGAGATCCTGAACTGACTGCTTTGTACCGCTCTTGGCCGTTTTCACTTGATCGTCAAGCATGCTGTCATAAGTTGGCTTTTGAATTGCCCTAAAAACCCCAATCGGTTCGGGAAAGTTTGGATAGCGCATCCGAGAAAGGAAAAACGCCAATGTTGACTCTCGAGCATATTCATCGTGATACAATAGATCTTTTTCTGAAAATCCCGTATCCTTGAACTTAATGACCTTGGGTTGAAGTCCGTGTAGGAAAATACCCTTGTCTCGGTCTTTTCCAAATATCATTGGTTCTCCGTGACGCAGTTCAAGAATATTATCATACCGAAGTTCTTTGTCAGTAGCAAATGCGAAAGCACCGTCATTAAAAATGTTGCAATTCTGATAAATCTCGACAAATGCTGTCCCCCGGTGTTCTGCAGCACGTCTGAAGGTCTCCTGCATGTGTTCGCCATATTGATATATAGTTCGGGCTATAAAAGTTGCCTCCGCTCCTAAAGCCCATGATATTGGATTGACAGGATAATCAATGGTGCCAATGGGTGAGGATTTTGTTTTCTTACCCAATTCACTCGTAGGGGAATATTGGCCCTTAGTTAGACCGTAGATTTTATTGTTAAAGAGCAGAATCTTGATATCTACGTTCCGTCGCATGGCGTGCATCAAATGGTTTCCGCCGATCCCAAGGCCGTCTCCGTCGCCAGTTACAACCCAAACAGAAAGATCGGGCCGAGTAATTTTAAGACCTGTAGCGATCGTGGGGGCCCTACCATGAATGGTGTGCATACCATAGGTATCCATATAGTAAGGAAACCTGGAGCTGCACCCAATCCCACTAATAAATACGATATTCTCTTTTCGAAGATTCAATTTTGGAAGAATTTTCTTCATGTATGCGAGAATGCCATAATCTCCACACCCAGGACACCACCGAACATCCAGATCAGAAGCAAAGTCCTTTGATGTATATAATGGTATGGTAGAATTATGTGTTGATGATTCAGTCATTGATCAGTTATCTCCTATTATTTGAAGAACCCTATCATAAATTTCGTCTGTTTGAAACGGTCTCCCCTGGACTTTATTGATCCCAGTAGCTTGAACATCCGGAAATCGGGAACGGATTAGAAGCAATAGCTGTCCGAGATTTAATTCCGGAATAACGATATGTTTGTAGGCTCGTAGAACCTCTCCGAGGTTTGAAGGGAATGGATTGATAAATCTGAGGTTCGTATCTGCCACATCATAACCCTCTTCCCGGAGTCTCGTCCCCACCGTGTGTGTTACCCCAAATGTGGATCCCCAACTTAAAATAAGTAGATCCCCTTGTTTTGGCCCGTTTACTTGTTGAGGAGGGATTTCTTGGGAAACTCTATCTACCTTTTCAGCGCGTGTCCGAACCATGCGCTCATGATTCAAGGGATCGTAACTTACATTTCCTGTTTCGGGATCCTTCTCTAGCCCACCAATTCGATGCTCCAGGCCTGGAGTTCCAGGGATAGCCCAAGGTCTCGCAAGGGAATCTGGATCCCTCTGTCCATAGGGAAGGAAGGGAATATTCTGATATGCGTCTTTAGTGGGATGATCGAAAACGAAAGCTGGATATGTGCTAAGCCTAGGGATCTTCCACGGTGCTATGTTATTGGCCAGATATCCGTCTAGAAGTAGGACAACTGGGGTCATGTACTTCATTGCAATTCGAATGGCCTCGATTGCCATATCGAAGCAATCGCTTGGAGTTTGAGGAGCTAAAACAGGAGCGGGGGATTCCCCATTTCTACCGTACATTACCTGTAAGAGGTCGGCCTGCTCATTTTTGGTGGGCATCCCCGTGCTTGGACCGGCCCGTTGAACATTGACCACTATCAGCGGAAGCTCAGTCATAACAGCAAGTCCAAAAGCCTCTGATTTTAAACAAAAGCCCGGACCTGACGTCCCAGTTATCGCAATGCTCCCACCGAACGCCGCTCCAATAGCGGCACCAATCGCTGCAATTTCGTCTTCTGCTTGAAATGTTCGAATCCCGAAACCTTTATGGTTAACCAATTCGTGAAGAAGATCGCTGGCGGGAGTAATGGGATATGCTCCGTAAAAGATCTCTTTCTTTGCAAGCTGAGTAGCAGCAATAAAGCCCAAGGCTAATGCCTGGGTTCCTGAGACGTATCTATAGAGTCCTGGGGTCATTTCGGCTTGTGGAACTTGATATTGAACCTTCCAAAACTCGTTGGTCTCTCCATAATAATAGCCAGCCTTTAAAGTTTTTATATTTGCTTCCACAATAGCGGGCCGCTTCTTAAATTTCGTTTCCACCCATTCAATTGTAGGCTCCAACGGACGATCGTACAACCACGAGATAAGCCCCAAGGCGAAAAAATTGCGAGTTAAATTTACCTGCTTTGTTTTGAGACCAACGGATGCGACTGCTTCCTCATTCAATGAAGTAATCTTAACTGGGTAAAGACGGTACTTATCCAAGGACCCGTCTTCGATGGGATTTGAGGAATAGCCGGCTTTTGAAATATTATTTTTGGTAAAGGTATCCTCATTAATTATTAATATTCCATTAGGCTTTAAATCTGAGATGTTCACCTTTAGAGCGGCAGGATTCATAGCCACTAGGGCATCTAGCGCATCTCCAGGAGTGTAAATCAGAGATGACGAGAAATGAACTTGAAATCCAGACACTCCAGCCAGAGTCCCAGATGGTGCCCTGATTTCTGCTGGAAAATCAGGAAGCGTTGAAACATCATTTCCAAAGATTACGGACGCGGTTGTAAATTTCAATCCCGCCAGCTGCATCCCATCTCCACTGTCGCCTGCGAGTCTAATGACAACCTGATCTAACTGTTTCGTGGTTTTATCCACATATGAGCCTGCTTTTACTTTTTCCATTTTGTTGCGGCCATCCGATGCATGTATGGTATACTAAGCTCCCTCTCGTGTATCAGGGGGACTCATACCAGGTAGAACCGTAAATACACTATCCGCGTAATAGTCGATCAAATAATATATGAAATCACGCGCAGCTACTACACCGATCAGTTTTCCATCCTCCATGACCGGCATGTGATCGTATTTTCCTCCCTCGTACATAGCCATTACGAGTTTAGATATTGAATCTGTGCTTTCGATGGGAGTGAAGTCAACTTCCATTATCGAACTTGCGAGGGAATCCTCCCTTAGTTCCCCGATCGCTGCCCATCTTAAAATTGACCGTTCCGTGATTAATCCTTGAATCTGCTCATTAGAATCGACTAAGCATACATAGTCCGTCTCTCGCTCCTTAAGCGAGTTTAAAGCGTCTCTTATTGTTGCTGTCTCAACATTTAGGGTCTTTAATTTTGTTCGAATCAGCCGAGAACACTGATCCGTCTTAAACAGTTTAATTATGTCCGGATCTGACATGGTCTGTCCCACGATTAGAAAATAAATTGTATTTGATAAAATTTTTTCTGATAAATTCGTTGCAATTGGCGAATTTGCAAACCCCTGAAAAAGATCCCTCCTTAATCGAGTCACTAAGGGATTTTTTCTATCATCCGTCCAGGAAATGTTAGTTACCAAGTAACCAATAATAAAACAGATAAATTCTTTTTCCAAAATTTATATGGCCGTTGTATTGGGATTCGGAATGAACTGGAATATTCTGCTTGCCTATTTCAATTCATTTATGGCTGCCATCGGTTCAGGAATTACCTTTACCGCCGTCTCCGTATTTATTACACAAACATTGGATTTATCAAATCTTGTTCTAGGGAATCTGTTTACAATAGCAGGATTAGCGTCAACAATCTTCGTATTTCCGTCTGGCTACCTAGCGGATAAGTACCGAAGGGATATTCTAATTCGATTATCAGTACTTTTTCTACTTGTGGGCCAGATCTTGCTTATTACTTCAACGACTCTAATTGGCGATCCTGAAACCGCGTTAATTGCATTAATAGCAAGTCGTTTTCTTGATGGTATGGGCTGGGGACTATCTGGACCTGCTGTACAAGCTCTTATAGCTGACAGTCTTGAACCCGGTAACAGATCACGTGTGTATGCGCGGATGCATTTTGTGAACCTTGGGGCATCTGCCATTGGCCCTTTTCTAGCTATTGGACTAACCTTTGTTTTGGGTGATACCTGGGCCATCGGAACTCTTCAGAACTTGATCATAATGGGTGCCGTTGCCTCCATATTTGGGATTCTCTCGTTAGGACTCATGAGCGATGAGAATGCGGTTGCTTCAAGACTGGAAATCCCCTCTCAAGATAAACAGATAGATAAAGAACCCGTGATTGCCACTGTGTTCGGGCGAGAATTCTCATACGATGTTGTCATTCCAGGCGTT
This sequence comes from Candidatus Heimdallarchaeota archaeon, assembly GCA_048881705.1. Lineage (GTDB taxonomy): Archaea > Asgardarchaeota > Heimdallarchaeia > Hodarchaeales > Hodarchaeaceae > Hodarchaeum. Next base: position 17,624 of record JBHLSH010000064.1, read on the forward strand.
ATGGTAATTTCGGGAATAATTATAGGATTTGGTGCAGGTGCAACGGTAGCCTTCTTTCCCGTGCTTTTTGCAGATCCCGATATTGGTTATGGATTACAACCCTTATTTACCTACACAGTCATGGGCATAACCAGCCTTGCAACGGGATCTGCTGGAATTATGGCCCAGAAATTGATTCAAAAAACGGGCAGAATCGGTAGTATGTTTCTGGTTCAAGGCCTTGCTATAATATGTCTCCTTGGATTAGTCATTAATCTCGCTTTGTATCAAGGAGGTACAATTCTCTTTGATACATCAGTGTTAATACTTGTCTTCTTTTATATATCGCGTAATTCGCTAATGAATGCTAGTGGCCCAATTTCTCGATCCATCGTTATGGACGTAGTTCCTTCCAAAGACAGGGGAAAGTGGAATTCGTTAGAAACATTGGCTTGGGGCATGTTCTGGTCTTTATCGGCATCTATTGGCGGATTTGTGGTTGATACGTTTGGTTTTTTGTACGTATTCGTATTTACCGCGACATTGTACTCTGTAGCAACTCTAATTTTACTCACAATTAGAAAGCGTGTTCCCAAGGAATCGGTCTTATCCCGAACCTATCAGATTGGAAAACTTTCAACTCGTAATCGTGTTGTTATGTCATCTAGTACTTTGGATGGAAGGTTAAAACCTGCAGATCACGCGGGTCAATTAAAAACGGATACTATATCTTTTTATGCTAATGTATCTCAAGGAGGAGTGGGATTAATTTATCTACAACCTGCTTACATCTCTGATTCCGGTAAACAGACTACAAACCAGTTAGGAATTCATGAGGACTATTGCATTCCACGTTTACAAGAATTAGTGGAGCGTGTGCACCAAGAGGGTGCTTTGATAGGAATTCGCTTAACGCATGCCGGAGCCGCAACGCGGAGGTCAATAACTGGAACGGAACCTTTATCAGCTTCTAGCATCCAAATCCCAGGATATGACCTTCCTCGCGGGCTTGAATCTGGGGAGTTAATAGAAATTAGACAAGAATTTTTGAATGCCGCCCACAGAGCGATTGTCGCCGGTTTTGATGTTATTGAACTATCCTCATTTTTCGATCCAAATCAAGTTCCAGACTTGTTTACTCAGTTTCTCTCTCCAAAATTTAATAAACGAACAGATGAGTACGGTGGATCATTTATAAACAGAATACAATTTCCTTTGGAAGTAATAAGGGATATAAAGTCATCTCTTCCACCATCTACGATGTTAGCGTTCTATATATGTATTCCCCCGCACAAATTGGCATTTGATGAACTTATTGAATTCGTTGGCTCTCTATTTGACTCTGGAATAGAGATCCTGGGCCTAGATTTTGCAGATCGGTCAATCGAACAAGCAGAGTCTATTGAACTGATTGAAAAAATACGAAAAGAGTTTCCTGCGTTAGCCCTAGTTTTTTGTGGAGATTTTGATGTAAAAAGCGGAGAAAACGCGATTAAAAAAGGTCAGGCTGATCTTATTGGCTTTGAAACTTTGCTTCAACGAGATATATCTTTTCCTAATGCTTTGCGATAAGAACTGGGCATAACATAAGGTTAACTGGTACAAAACGTTTCATATTCTTCAGCATCCATTAATTTCGCAAGATCTTCTTCCAAGTTTGATGGCCGAACGCGGACAAGCCATGCACCATAAGGATCGGTATTAGTTAGTTCCGGAGAGTCTTCAACCTCCTCGTTAACCTCCATAACTTCTCCTGATAATGGCGAATGGACATCGGATACAGCTTTAACGGATTCAATCGCTGCAAAGACTTCTCCATGGATTATTGTATCTCCGACCTCAGGAAGCTCAACCATGACAACATCTTTCAGAGCTTGTTGGGCAAAATCCGAAATGCCAATCAGACATGTACCATCATCTTCAACTCTGCACCATTGGTGCTCCTTATAGTATTTTGCGGACTTATCGTATTTATAGGACATTACATTATTCTCCTTGGAAAATCTTTCTGGTCATCTAATGAAAGGACGCTAGAAAGTCGTAAACCAGATAAAATCCTTTTTTTTTAAGTCTATTGGCGCGAGACCTATACCTGTGGTGATCCATTTCATTATAGTGATAAAATAGTCGAACAGAGAAAACTTAGTTTAATTCTGTCTAATATCGGAGTTACAAAACCAGAGGTCTGATCTTTATGGCTGCCATCATACCATCCATTTATCCTGAATTTTGGGATTGGATCGAATAATGTCTTTTGTTTTTCTATAAGAGTAGCCCCGGAATTACCAGAAAAACTAATCCCTCATAGAATTAGCGAGACGAGCTATGTCACAGGACATCAAAAAATCGAGTGTTTAGGCTCGAAAGATTCACCATTCAGGATTCAATGACCTTGGGGTCATTTTCCATCTTTGAAACACTGAATTGGAGTAGTGTACACTCTTAATTAGCGTATGAATTTTCCAATTTAAACAATTTAATTCATAATTATCGTTATTTACCGCAAATTAGAAATGAACTGTTCGTTGATCGCTTATTCACTCCAATGTGCTCACGAAATAGTTGTCAGGGGCGGATGGGCTAATTAACAATAATAAATTCCGGAAATAAACGAAAAAAAAGAAAAAGGCCAAGTGCCATACGAGTACATGGAATTACCTATATATAAAACCAGAGGAGATTCCTATAAATAGCTCAGAAGTGCTCGAGAGTCTCTTAAATTGGGATTATTTATGAGTACAAAAGTATATGAGTTAAATGATGAAAGCCAGGCTTTTCGTAACGAAGTTGTTGAAGAAGAGGGGGGCCATCACCTTAGGAGCTGCTTTCAATGTTCATCCTGCTCTTTGGCGTGCCCTGTGGCCGAAGTTGGTGTTGATCTGCATCCTCGTCGTGTTATTCGCCAAATTCTTTTTGGCCTAAGGAAAGAAGTTTTGCAGAGCCCAGAAATTTGGAAATGTGTTGGGTGCTTTGAATGTACCGACACGTGTCCCCAGAACGTGCGTTTTACAGAGGTGATAGAGGCCCTCCGACGGATAGCTATCCGTGACTCTAAACATAGAGATAAGAATCGTCGAATAGCATTACCCAAGGAAGGGGTTTTAAAACATTCGTTCGATAAAAGGTTCAAGGAAAGCGTATGGCTATGGGGACGGACTTGGGAACCTGGAATGATCGGTCGGTACTTCTTATATGGACGGGGGCTCCCCTTTGGCGCCTTGATTGGATTTAAGTATGTATCAATGATTCTAAGCTTGATTGTCAAGTTTAAAATTGAATTCCTTCCTCCCCGAACGGGAGAGACGCGTAAGGAAGTTCGACGTATTTTCGCAAGAGCCAAAGAGTTACAGAACGGTAGGGGGCCATCATCATGAAGATAGCGTACTATCCTGGATGTTCATTACATAAAATGGCAAAGGAATATAATACGTCTACATACAAAGTTTCTAAAGCTCTTGATCTCGAGCTGGAAGAACTAGAGGGGTGGAATTGCTGCGGAGCAATGGAAGTTAGCGCTATTGATCCCCTGGCTGCTGATGGCATTGTAGCTCGTAATTTGGCATTGGCCGAAACTCAGGGCTATAACGATCTCATGGCGGTCTGTCCAGCCTGCTCTCATAAATTAATCTCAGTCAATCGAAAAATGGAACTCAATGATGCGAAGGCAGAGGAGATTAATTCGCTTCTAGACGGTTCCTATACTCCTGGTGCAGTGAATCCAATCCATTTTCTGCAGGTTCTCAGAGACAAAATCGGTTTAGATAAAATAAGGCAGAAAGTCCTTCCAGGAAATCCGCTTGAGGGAAAAAAAGGCGTATCTTACTATGGATGCCTCTGTACTAGACCAGGGGACGTCATTCAGTTTGAGGATCCAAACAACCCAACGTTTATGGATGATATTCTTCGCGTAATCGGAGTTGAAGTTCCACATTTTCCCATGAAAACCAAGTGTTGTGGAGCCACGCAACTCATGGTGAACAAGCCCTTGGTTGAAAATCTTACAGGGAATATCTTATTGAATGCTCATGATGTAGGTGCTGAATTTGTTGTCGTAGCCTGCCAGATGTGTGCACAGGCCTTGGACGGCCAACAGAAACAATCTCTCAGGCGTGTAGAAGCCAAGAATGTCAAACTTCCCGTGCTATACATATCTCAAGCCTTGGGTATTGCGATGGGTATGAGCTACGGTATGCTGGGTTTGGGTTCCAATTTCGTTTCACCCAAAAGGCTTCTTGCGCGTAAATCAAACGGAGGCACAGGTACAAAATGACATTATCTGGCCAATCTCCCTCTGGATTTCTTCCATTGGATACTTCCGATCCGATGTCTGTTATCTATGCATGTTATCAATGTGGATCGTGTACAGGGGTATGTCCTCTACGTAAAGTCTCACAATACAATCCACGTGCCATTATTCATGCTTCTCTTCTGGGCCACTCTTTGTCAGAGGATGATCTAACCGATTGTCTGACTTGCCGTCAATGCTACGAAGTTTGCCCTCAACAAATTGATTTTCCTATCTTTATCCAAGGTCAACGGGCCCAACTTGGGGTTAACGAACAGAACTTCGCCCATCATAACATCTTCAATCTTCTCCAAGATATGCAAAGTAAAAACAGTGAGAAAGGGATGGAATTCGAGTATAAAGGGGATCTCAATCCTGAAGGGAATATTGCCTATTTTCCTGGTTGTATTGACTTGTTTGATCGTTTACTAGACCTTGAAGAAGTTGACTTCCATCAGATAGGTCAAAGCGCAATCAACCTTATCAATAAGGCTGGAATAGAACCAAACCTTGTTTCTCTGAAATGCTGCGGCCACGATGCCTTTTGGAGCGGAGATAATGTATCTTTTAAGAAAATACGCTCCTATAATGAGAAGATCCTGAAAAAATCAGGAGTAACAACCCTCATTTTGTCATGTGCCGAATGTTATTATTCATTCAAAGAACTGTATCAGCTTGAAAACATCACAATTCAGCATATTTCAGAATTTATCGTAAAAAATTCTGATAACTTCTCAAAAGGAGATATGGAGCCCACGACCGTGACCTATCACGATCCATGTCGATTGGGACGCTATTTGGGTGAATATGACAATCCTCGTGAGGCTATCAAAGGTATCGATGGCATTACGTTTACTGAACTCCCAAAAAATCGTGGATCTACTCAATGTTGTGGGGTTTCGGCATGGATGAAGTGTGATGACAAATCGAGATATTTAATGCTCCAAAAACTAGAAGAAGCAACAAGGACAGGTGCGTCTACGCTAACAGTATCCTGTACTAAGTGTTTTGCTCATTTAAACTGTGTTCTGCATGATAAAAAACCACAACACAATTTTGATATTCAGATCAAGGAGCTCGGAACCCTTGTGGACGAAGCAACCCCGCAGGTGAAATAATCATGGTAGCCAGTACGCAGGAAATATCTCAATCTTCAACGAAACTGGGATCCGTTTTAGTCATTGGTGGAGGAATAGCAGGTATCCAAGCATCATTGGATCTAGCAGAGCAGGGGTTCCTGGTTTATTTAATGGAAAGCAATCCCTCCATAGGAGGTCGGATGGTTCAGTTAGATAAGACTTTTCCTACTCTTGATTGCGCTATGTGTATTCTAGGTCCCAAATT
>JBHLSH010000065.1:0-18450 GCA_048881705.1 Candidatus Heimdallarchaeota archaeon
AAGGCGATAAACATGTCTGTAGCTGAAGGAATCACTGGTAAACCGCTAGTAATTGACAATGGTACTGGTTTAAGCAAAAATGGGTACGCAGGCGAAGACCAACCTCGTTCGGTATTTCCGACCTTGATTGGTTATCCTAAGTACCAATCTATCATGTCTGACGTTGACCACTATGTACGTGAATACTATGTTGGCGAGGAAGCCATGAATCTTAGGGGTGTTCTCAAACTTATCTACCCCATTATTCACGGAGTCGTCACCGACTGGGATGCGATGGAAAAAATTTGGCACTATACCTTCCATAATGATTTACGTGTCAACCCCAGCGAACATCCAGTGTTATTAACAGAGGCGCCTCTTAATCCGGCTAAGAACCGGGAAAAGATGGCTGAAATCCTCTTTGAGACATTCAACGTTCCGGCGATGTATGTCTCCATGCAAGCTGTGCTGTCCTTGTATGCGTCTGGGCGTACTACTGGCCTGGTCATTGACGCTGGCGACGGAGTTATTCACATCGTGCCTATTTACGAAGGCTTTGCTATTTCACACGCGATTAGTCGTATAGACATTGCGGGCCGTGATATCACCGAATATCTCCGCCGTTTACTGCGTACCCGAGGTCGTGCCCTGACGTCGTCAGCTGAACGAGAAATTGTCCGTGACATTAAGGAACGACTATGTTACGTAGCCCTGGATCCTGAAAAGGAACTCAAGCTTGCTGAAAAAGTTTCTGGGATGGAAAAACAATACACCCTCCCTGACGGAGAATCTTTGACGATTGGTCCAGAACGATTCTTAGCTCCTGAGGCATTCTTCAATCCGAGTGCCCTAGGGAAAGAAGAAACTCCTCTTGATGAAGCCATTTACAACGCAGTCCAGCTCTGTGATATTGACCTGCGAAAAGAATTGTACCAAAACATAGTTCTATCTGGTGGCTCCACCATGTTCCCAGGTCTGAAAGAACGACTTCACAAGGAACTCACAGAACTGGTTCCTGAAAACGTCGAGATTCGTATCGTGGCTCCACCCGAGCGTCGTTACTCTGTCTGGATTGGTGGTTCGATCCTCTCGTCTCTAAAGACTTTCCAGCGCCTCTGGGTTTCCCGCAAGGAATACCAAGAACAAGGCGCCGGCGTTATGAAACGAGCCATCTAAGATTTTCCTCCCCTTCCTTTTTTTTTCATATTTTATTGTTTTTAATCACTAAGAATCTTTTTATCGCTGAGACTCGACAAAAAAAATTGTAATTTTCCCAATACAAAAAATTGCTGTTATTGCTGAGGGATAAAGGTGTCTAAAGAGGTTCAACTTATTGCTATTCAACCTAAAAAGATAAGTTTTGAACCTTTAGAACAATGGAACTATTTTGAATGTGTCATAACCTCTTTTTTTGAAAAAAAAAACATTAACACTTCGTCTGATACCTTTGTTTGCTTACCAGAATATGCTTTGGGAAGCAATTCTAGAGCATCAAACCTCGATAGGCAAATCAATACTATATATGATAAGATTCGAGAGTTTGTTTCAAAACATGATATTTATTTGATAAGTGGAAGCGGAAGCACCAGGATCAATGAACATTATCGGAATAGAAGTCTTTTCTGGAATAGAAATGGTGTTATTGAAGGTCAACATGATAAGATTTATATTTCAGACTATGAAAAGAAACATGGACATTTAGCAGGAGAAACTGCCAATCAGATAATATTGTTCTCTAATTCAATAAAAATTCAAATATTAATTTGTAGAGAGTTATCTTACCCAGATCTAATCCATCAACGATTTCCTCAGTTACCAGATATATTATTTGTTCCAGTAATGTCATATGTCAATGGAAAAGAATTTACTACAACCAGTCGTCAAAGTTTCTATAAATTAGCGATTCAATACTCGTTAGAATATAGCATTCCTGTGATTTTGTCAGACTGGGCGTGTCAACCATTTGAAGACATAAATTGGACTAGTGGTGCTACTTGTTTAATAAATCCAACCGCCTTTTTGTCAACAAAAGAGAATGGCAGACAAATCATCCAAACTATCCCAGATGGAGAAGAAGGGATATTAATGCAAAAATCATATATTGGTCTTTGAGTAATTGATATGCTCAAGATGTTGGAAAAATGAGCTAATTAAACTAAAATTCAAATCAAAAGAAACTATAATGAAAATCACAAAAACTAAAGAGTTGACATTTCTATATCTCAAACGTGATTACTACTTGTATTGCAGTTTTTTTTGTCCGCTCATACTTTTGGACTTTTTTATTTTACCAACGTTATGCCTCCGAAATCACATTTAAATCATCGTAGCGACGTTATGAGGGTCACTATCATTATAACTACTGCTGCAATAAAAGAGAGGCGAAAGGGTATTTTAGCCAGGAATCACTTTTGGGGGTTTATTTTGAGAATAATATCGTCAAACACCTTCATCACGCATTCAAAGTCATAAACATACAATATTTAATAAATCTTAGGGATTAATCGGTTTGTATGTTTTATGTAGTTACTATATTTCTCTCCTAAGTTAGCTATAAGTAAATCCTCTTCTAAATCCATCCTACTTTTGGTTAACGGAAGCATAATAAGAATGATTATGCAAGAAGAAAAAATACTGCCAAAAGCAAAGCTATACCCGAATAACAATAGAATGTAGCCCAAGTAGAGAGGATGGCGGATATATCGATAAATTCCTTTGGTAATTAATTGATGGTGCTCTTTAATCACGATCTTGGGTGTTCCATAAGGTCCAAGGAGGATCCTACTCCAAATCATTAGAATACCGCCACACAATAACACGAAATTACCGATTATAGCCATCATTAGATCGATCGGGGAGGGGATGAATTGCTGAAGGAATGTTTGGTACTCAATATGGGGAAAATACAGGAGAAAAGGAACTGTAAAGAATAAGAGAAAAATAATGAGGGTGCTCTTCTTAAACTCATCTCTTTCTTTGCCAACCCAAAGCGGTCTGAATAATATATCTCCAGCCATAAATATATTGAATAATAGAATTGTTAACAAATTCAGGATAGTAGCTTTATCATATAAATGCGGCCAAAGAATTAAAACCAAGTTTATGTAAATTAGCACGACTGGAATGCCAATAAATTTTCGTTTCACGATATTTTGTTTCCACATTGGTAATTTACTCCTCTATATTCTTTTGTTCCAATGATGATAATCTATTACAGGAACCAAGCTATCTTTTACGAATACGTTTATTGGGACATATGCTCCAAGTCCTGATGGTATTTAATCTTGGAAAATCATCATTTTATACTTTTCCATAACGGAATTTGTTCGACATCAAAAACTCGCCCTCTCTGGTCCTCTAATACTTCTGCGCAAAAATTGGAGTATATAAGGCCTTGCCCTTTGCTCGTGAGGGGTGTATCGGACAAATCGGGACATGAGATAGTAATTGACTCAAAAGATCAGTGAATTCTCAATTCACCGTACCTGATGGTAATATGACATCTTGAAATGTCTTCAAACTATTATTTGATAACGCAACTTCGTGTTTAGGACAATATCACGAAAAAATCGCGTCTTAAATTCAGGGTACCAATTTTAGATTTATTCCTTTCTTGAGACATGATTGTTACGTCTTTTTATGAGAAAATAGCATGCCCAAAACATATGCGGCGGCATGTGATGCTCTTAGAGGTTCTGATGTCTGAATGCCAATGCGGAACATAGGAATTTTTTTTCTTACAAACAATGGAAGCCCAGTTTCTTCATTGCCAAAAATAAGACTAATGTCTTTTCTTTCTGAAGTAGATGATTTAACTCGTTCAATGAATTTTGGCAATTCGATTACATGAGTGGTTCCCCATAATGAGAACCCAAAACAAGTTTCCTCGTATTCCTCAAGAAATTCACTTAATGAAGGGGTTATGTGGTACTCAATCTTATCTAATCCCTTATAATATCTTTTACTTACTTTTTTTATCAAATCATTGGCCCGATTATTTTCGTCCGTAATGAAAACTGGGATTGAGAAAGCTAATCCCAAACGAAAGAAATCAGCTACTTCCTGTGCCGTAAAAGGGGAATATAGTACTAATTGGGGAACAAAATTACCATAATCAGCTTCTGGAGAGATAATTGGGGAGAATTTCCTTCCGATCCTACATAGGATGCTAGGAGTACTAGCCTTTTTGTTAGTATTTGTACTAAATGCTTCCAGGTACAATACAAAGTTAATTTTTTCTAAATACCTTAAATTTCTCTTTTTTAGTCTATCAATGATTGCCTTCCTATGGAAGGGTACTTTTCCTATGCTAACAAACTCAAGATTGAATTCTGAAGTCTCATTTACATTTAAATATTCAGTAAGAGCATTAATCAGCATACTAAAGGATTTAGATTCCCAATTATACATATCTGTAGTAATAATAACGGCACTAGCAAGACCAGGTTTTTTTAAAAGGGCTTGAACATATTGTTCTACATTGAAAGATGGACTATCTGGAGATTCTAACTTAAGTTCAACAATTAACCTATTTTTCGTTGCCCATGTATCATTTCTAACCTGAACCACGGTAATAAATTGATTGGAGCTCTTCTCTATTTCATTAGAGATTTCAACCTGCTCTTGAGGAGTGATAAATCGAGCTAGCTTAACAAGTAGGTACATAGCAAAAAATCCATTACCTAAAATAGATGTAAGGGATAAGGAAATATGTTCAACGTTCTAGAAGGTTACCAGTTATCAAATTTCTGATTGACTCTTTTAGATCAATAGATAATGAAGAAGCAGATAAGCGGAGGATTGTAAAATTGGGCTGGTACCCGAAGTAAATTACCTTTAAACATTCGCCATATTACGATATTTGATGGCAGGTAGATATCTCCCGTTTTCACCGCTTCGCATGAACCAATGAAGAAGGGGAAAGACAAAGGTCTTATTAAAATCATATTCGGTGAGAGAGAAATATCTTGAATCTCACAATAAAAAGCAAAGTAAAATTAAATAATGGTACTGAAATTCCTTGGATGGGGTTAGGTGTTTATCGAAGTCCTAGTGGTCCCATGACACAAAATGCTGTGAAATACGCCTTAGAGGCTGGGTATATTCATGTAGATACCGCTAAAATCTACAGAAATGAACAGGATGTTGGACGAGCGATAAAGAATAGTCCAATTCCTAGAGAGGACGTTTGGGTAACCACAAAGATATGGAATGCAGATCATGGCTTTGATAGAGCAATTAATGCTTGTGGTGAAAGTCTAAACAAGTTAGGATTTGATTATATTGATCTTCTTCTAATCCATTGGCCTGTGGAAAAGCTAAGACTTGACACTTGGAGGGCCATGGAAACCTTGGCGGATGACGGAAAATGCAAATCCATTGGTGTGAGTAATTATATGCTTCGACATCTAGAGGAATTACTCGATAATTGTAGTATTCCTCCAGTCGTGAATCAGATCGAACTTTCTCCTTACAACTATCTATATAGAAAAGAGGTTGTAGATTATTGTCGATCTAAAAACATCGTGTTGGAAGCGTACAGTCCTCTCACTAAAGGTCGAAAACTGAATGATCCAAAACTCGTGGAAATCGCAACTATCTACTCAAAATCACCCGCGCAAATTCTCATTCGTTGGGCGTTGCAACAAGGCTTTATCGTTATCCCAAAATCCACGAAGAAGGATAGAATCCAGGAGAACGGTAACGTTTTCGACTTTGAAATTTCCGAAGAAGACATATTTAGGTTGGAATCATTCGATGAGGGATTGATTACAGGTTGGGATCCAACTGATGCCCCCTAATACTCCTATGATTTTCCTCTAATAACTCTAATTTCCTGGTGAAATATATCGTCGCGTGCTCTATCTAAGGCCTTAGGGCTATTAACAAAGATTAAAATATGGATTGAGCGCCACCCACAAGGAGATTTCCATCACATTGAGCGCTGACCTAGTCCCTACGGCCGTAGTTTCAAGAAAACAGGACTTTTTTATTCCGTTACGTAGATTAATGCCCATTACTTCCATCGGAACGTACATGTCGGCGATGGATGGCAGTATTGTTAACGTTTCATTAGTTACCATATCAAATTCGCTAAACACAGATATTTCGGGGATTAGATGGGTAGTAATTGTGTATTTACTGACTATTTCCTCAATAATCGGAATTGGCGGGTCATTAGGAGATAACTATGGCAGAAGAAAAATACTTCAAATAGGCATGTTGATATTCGTTTTTGGATCACTCCTCTGCGCTTTTGCTCCCTCCTTGGAAATCCTCATTCTTTCTCGTACGATCCAAGCCATCGGAGGTGCAGGACTTACGGCCAATGGATTGGGATTGGTAATTACTTATACGGAACCCTCAATTAGAGGCCGAGCCATCGGGATCAATTCTGTGATTGTAGCATTTGCACTTTCAACAGGACCCATGTTAGGAGGAGTACTCACCCAGTATGTAGGGTGGCCAAGCATCTTCTTGATAAACGTCCCTATTGGGATTATTGGGATCCTTCTTGTTCAATTCTTCATACCCGAGACGACTGAAAAACGTTCCAGGCTCGATTATATGGGAATGATAACATTTCTAATTGCCGTATTCGCAGTGGTTCAAGGCATTCTGACGATATTCAATGGTGAACTAGTAGGAAGTGTTTTCATTTTGATATCAGCCATATTTGGAGCCAGTTTCATATATATTGAGAGTAAACATCCAACTCCGATGGTTTCTGTTGATATTTTACGGGACAGAACCATTCTAACTGGAGTAATTTCTTCCTTCCTGTGTTACATGGTGTATTATACTGTCATCTTCCTGTTGCCGTTTTATTATCAAGATGTTCTGGATTTTACGCAATCCGAAGCGGGCATCCTAATGGTGGTTCCTCCCCTCGCAATGGCGATTATGGGACCATTTGCTGGATTCTTTGCAGAAAAAGTTGAAGCTAGGCGATCTACCACAATTGGAGCAATTTTTTTGAGTTTTTTTGTGATGTGTCTCTCGATTTTACTGAATGTTTTTCCAATAAATCTTTTGGAAATTTTGATTATTCTGGTACCTCTTGTAGCACTTTCAGCTGGATCTTTAACCACGTTTACGGTTTCAAACGGGACTTCAGTGATGAATAAGGCACCGACGACCGATGTTAGCGTTGTTTCAGGGCTTATTGGCCTCTCTCGTAATATTGGATTCGCTCTAGGTACAACTTTGAGTTCAGCATTCTTCGGCTTATTTCTCATTATGAACAATGCTATCAACAACGCTGGCGAAATAATCAACATTTCGAATTATTATGTTAGTTTAGGACAAACTTATTTTGTATTTTCGATTTTTGCTATATTAGCTGCTCTTATTTCTTATCAAAGAGTCTCTGATATTAGCTCTAGTGCCTGAGGATCAAAGAACAAAAGAGGACACAAGATTTCACGTTACATAGGCTCATTAGTGTACCAGCTTTAGAATGAGACGGTTCCTCGTTCCTAAGTTCTGTGATATATAACTTAAGGCATATTATGCTTCACATTGGTGTCTTCCAGGGTCGTTTACGACTGCACGGAAGTGAAGAGAGCTATTGGGTTAGTAAGAATCCCTTTTGGAACAGTTTCAGTCAATCCCAAGCGGCTTAATGGCCACTTGCGAGTGGAGGGTTTCTCAGAATAGCGAACGTTTCCTTAGATTTTCGCGTAATTGCAAATTAGATTCATTTTGCCGCTCATTTCTGGACAATTGTCTAAATGGTCTTTACCCAAGCATCAATCGCATACTTTTCAGTGAAACCTGTTGCATCATACAGTCTGTTTGCCGCAGGAGTATTTGCAGCCCCATCAATATAGAAAAAAGGGGGGCGGTACTTCATTGAACGCTTGATTCCTTCGGTTATGATAGCTTTTCCTAAGCCAAGTCTTTTAAAATCAGGATTTGTTCCCATGGGTTCCAGACTGATTATATTGCTGTTTGGATCAAGTCTAAAAGTACAAAACGACGCAATAATTCCTTCAGGGGCTACAGCAACAAGATCTAGCTCTTCTTTGTAGAATGAGCATTTCGCAATCCATTCTAAAACCTCGGCAGTGAACCATTCCCCGTGCCCAAAAACCTTTTGAATGAGTAAGGCCAGCTGATCAAATTCTGAACGTTGAATTGATCTGATTTCAAAGTCCTTAGGACACTTATGATCAGTCAGGGGAGCATTTCCATCACGTATTCTATAATATCCATAGATATGATCCTTTCTAAAGCCCAAATTTGTAAGTAAGGATTCCCGCCGTGGATTTCCTTCCAAAATATTGATTCTCAAGTCATTCTTCTTATCTTCGTATTTCTTTACCTTTCTAAAGTGCTCTTCTATCCATTCTATCATTTCACGCTCCAAATATCGATAATCGGGATCAACGTGAAGAAAAAAATCCCTGGGGGAATCACGAGTAGTTAAAGCCACAACCTTACGATTCTGCGGGATATCAGGGGTTTCAATCCATTCCCAGACTCTGATCGCATCCTCCCGTTTATCACTACTATTTTCAAAGCGATCTGGAAACCAATTTTCATAGGATTTGGTTTTATCAAATAAGTCTGCCAGAAATTCCATGATTCTAGAGAATTCTCTTTCTTTATTGTAAGTGTGGGATTGTACGACCATTTCTAAGCCACGCTGTGTCTTGTGATTCCTACAAGAGTAATCTTTTTTGCCAGAGTTTCTAAGTCGACGAGAGATGGAGATTTTGATAGTCCTTCGGCCTGAAGCATTGCTCCCATCATTCTTGGATGATTTTTGATCCTAAGCTCCAAATACTTTGTTATTTGCTTAGGATTTTCTATCTGGTGTGCAATGCCCCGAAAGTAATTCGATTTAATTTGAACTGCAACATTTGGATTGGCTTTGATGTTCTGATACCAGTCCGCTTTTCTGCCTCGGGCCGAAGCTACATAAATAACATTATTCTGTTCTTCATACTGTAGGGGTGTCACATAGCGTCGTCCCGATTTTCGGCCAATTGTTGTCAAAAGAAGGACAAATCTGGGACCAAATCCTAGCCTGAATAGTCGTTCTGGGAACTTTAATACACGCCAAATGGGATCTGGAAGACTTCTAAAATCAACCATGATCAGAGCACCTTTAAACAGAAATTGCGAAGATTAGTTCTGATAATTTCAGGCTAATTGTGGATTGATAAACCCTATCATCTCGGTATAAACAATGCTTATTCAAGAAGACTCTGAGACATTGGCAGATATCTGAAATAATTAACGTGGTGACATATAGTGTCTTCCTTTGATGAAATCATTGATCGATCGGGAACAGGCTCGGTAAAATGGGACCCCGCTTTTTTAAAAGAGCATTTCGGCCATGACGATCTTTTACCACTCTGGGTGGCGGATATGGATTTTCGAACCCCACAACCAGTGATTGATGCTCTTGAAAATAGAGCTCGTCATGGAATTTTTGGATATACATTCCCAGGCTCAGAATACTCCGATTCAGTAATCAATTGGTTTAGGAGGCGGCATGGCTGGAACATTGATAAGAAATGGATCGTGTTTTCGCCAGGCGTTGTTCCTGCTGTTACCTACATGGTTCAACGGTTTACTCAACCAGGAGACCATGTCATTATCCAGCACCCCGTGTATCATCCCTTTATGCATTTGATCGAACACAATGGCCGCCAGATTGTCTCAAATCAGCTTAAGATTAGTGGATCTCGTTATCAAATGGATTTTGAGGATCTTGAAGAAAAAGCTAAGGACCCTCGCTCAAAACTGTTCATTTTATGTAGCCCCCACAATCCCATTGGAAAAGTTTGGTCGAAAGATGAATTGTACAGATTAGGGAGCATCTGTCTTGAAAATAATCTTCTTGTCATTGCAGATGAAATTTGGTGTGATTTAATATTGCCAGGGCATCAGCATACACCTTTTGCCAGTATTTCAGAAGAATTTGCCCAAAATTCTATCACCTGCACCTCAGGGAGTAAAACATTTAATCTGGCTGGGCTACAAAATTCCAATATTATTATTCCAAATGATCGGCTACGTGAGGACTTCAAAATCCAAATGGAAAAATTGTTCCTTTTTATACCGAATTCTTTCGGATCAATCGCATTACAAGTTGCATATAATACGGGGGAGGAGTGGTTGAACTCTGTGATCAGCGTGATTAATCGAAATTTAACCATTCTAAAATCCTTTGTGACAAACAAACTTCCCAAAGTATCCATGATCGAACCAGAGGGAACCTACCTTGTGTGGCTTGATTTCAGATTAACTGGATTAAGTCCTACAGAATTACAAGATAAAATGTTAACGGAAGCTAAGGTAGCACTCGATCCTGGTGATATATTTGGAACTGGAGGAGAAGGATTCCTGAGAATCAATATAGCCTGTCCTAGGTCTATTTTAGAGGAAGCCCTTAAACGGATTGCGAAAGTTTTTTGATTAGAATCTGGTGGTTTAGAAGCATGCCATTTCAAAATGATCCTGAAACAATCCGATGGAAAATTCATTTGAGTTCGCCTCCTCAAGAAGTTTTTAGCTTCCTTACGACAGATGATGGCCGAGAGAAGTTTTGGGCGAAAACAGAGAAAGAAAACGATACAATTACATTTACTTTTCCTAATGGTTTCGTATGGAAGGGTAAGATTCTTGCAATAGAAGCACCTACTTTTTTTTCTCTTATCTATATTGGCGGATCCGAAGTTTCTTTTATGGTGAAATCCGATGGACAAGGAGGAACTGATTTGGAGGTCAGAGATAAAGGGGTTCCCAATGAAGACAGGAATGAAGTGATCGCTGGATGGGGATCAGTGCTGATGGCCCTCAAAGGGGCTGCAGATTTCGGAATTGACCTTAGAAATAATGATCCCACGCGAACATGGGATCAAGGATACTTCGACAATTGAAAACATGCAAAAACGGACGAATGGAAAGAAGGATTTGTAATATCAACGTGAATGATTAGGAGGAAACTTGAATTAATTGAGCTAATAGGGGGAGCCAGTTTAACAACGATGAAATATATTGAAGATTACTGTACAAAAAAGGGCTTTAGAATTATCGATGCCAGTGGAACGAAACTCGGTTATTTCCTGTTCTTGTACAAGGATTAGAAACCGTTATGAATAGGGAAATACCGCTCTTGGGATCTAAAATGAGAAACAATGACATTGAAGCAGCCTGGACGTATCACGACGGTACGAAACATCCACATGGAGAATTAATGGATCCATCTCATCGTTACTTCCCGAGTGAACGTCCTTTCCCCTTTAAAGATTATGCAGACCTTCCACGGATATCCCTGCCTTTAGATAAGTCCCCTAGTACATATACACTTTATGAAGCACTGAGTGAAACCAGGAATCAATCGGGGGCTCAAGCTATTCCTGATTTAGAAACCCTTGCTCGGATTTTATTTTTCTCAGCTGGATTGACCAAGAAGTACTCCTTCGACTGGGGGGATCTTCACATGCGCGCCGCCTCTTGCACGGGGGCACTCTATCACATTGAACTATATGTCGTTAGTAAGGAGCTTCCAGGGCTAGAAGAAGGAGTATATCACTTCAGCCCTCGAGACCTAGCACTGACGTGCCTTCGGGAAGGGAATTATATGTCCTTTATTCGTGAAGCCTGTGGTTCTAACCCTCAAATCGATCATTCTCCTCTTATTTTGATTGCTACTGATATTTACGAATGGAACGCGGTAAAGTATCAAACTAGGGAGTATCGTCATGCATATTGGGATAGTGGAACCATTATATCCCAAATTTTGGCCTTATGCAAGGCGTATCAGCTCCCCGCTACCACCGTTTTAGGATTTCTTGACTCGCATGTTAATACGCTATTGAACCTTGATACAACCAAGGAATTCTCACTTGCCGTTATCCCAATCGGCTTTAAAGAAGAACTATCAGCCGCTAGCGACAAACTAATCGGTATTACTCCGAAAAATTTTCCCAAAAACCTAGAAGGTGTGAAATATCCAGAGATACATACGATCCATAGGGCCTCATCATTAGTGGATAGTCAAGAACTCCAGGAATGGTTAAGGGCGAAACCGCCGGAGAACTTACCTATAGTAACTGGTAAAACGTATCCAATCGCACGACTTCCGCAAGAAGAGCGCCCTTCTGATCCATTGGAGGAAATTATGCTCCGACGTGGTTCAACACGAAGATTTAAGCATGCTTCGATAACTTTCGAACAGCTATCCTTTGTTTTTGAAATGGCCTTTGCGAGGAATCCAATTTATTATATGGAGGTAGAAAATCCCCCCTTTCTATCTACTCCGTACCTCATTGCTAACGCCGTAGATGGGTTGCCTTCAGGAGCGTATGTTTACCATCCTGCATCGAAACAACTAGAGCAATTAAAAGAAGGGGAATATCGTGCGACGGCAAAGTTTTTAGGATTAAACCAAGATCTTCCTGGCGATGCTAGTGTTACTATATTCTTTTTAACGAATTTAACTCCAGTTTTATCACGTTTTGGAAATCGGGGTTATCGTCTCGCGCAATTAGAGGCCAGTATTCTAGGCGGAAGGTTCTATTTGGGAGCTTATGGACAAAATTTCGGAGCGACAGGGTTGACCTTTTATGATGATGCGGTTACCGAATTTTTCTCTCCCCATGCGAAAGGAAAAAGTGTAATGTTCATGGTTTCTCTTGGCAAGAGGGCTAAGGGACGTTTTCATCCTGGAAAATTGCGGATTTTATCCTGATCCTTCCTTTGATATTCGAAATCATATGAGACGACAGAATCGAGAGGGGAAGTAAATCCAAAAATCCCATTTCTTTCTTTCCACCCCGGCAATAAACTACTGATCTCTCACCACGGATGAAAATATGCCCCAAATTAAGGTAAACGACATAGATATTTTTTATGAGGTCAAGGGGAATGGGAAACCATTTGTGTTTATCCATGGTGCGTTTGTTAGTTCAACAATGTGGAACCCACAGGTTAGTTACTTTTCAGAGAATTACGAAACTGTTGTCTATGACATCAGAGGCCATGGAAAGACTGGTTCTTCAGAAAAAAAGAAATATTCAGTCGAATTATATGCGGATGACTTAGCTCACTTTCTCGGGAGCTTGGGCATTCAAAAACCAATCATTTGCGGCCTAAGTTTAGGGGGGATGATAGCCCAGGTGTTCGCCACCAAGTATCCTGCACAGCTCGCCGCGCTCATCGTTTCAGATACAGCTGTAACGATCACTTTAACGTGGTGGGATTATATTATGCGATACTTGGTTGGTCCCAAATGGCTCATGTTGTTATCATTAAAAATGATAGGAGTGCCCAGATTTATTCGATTTTCATTTTGGCTAGCTAAATTTACCAGAAGTAAAGAATGGCTTGGTAACGAAGAAATTATAGAGTACGAAAGGAAAGAAATGATTCGACTCGATAAAAAAGAGTATCTCAAGATCTTTGGATCCCTCTACGATTTTAAACTTCAGCCCCTTGAGAAGGTTAGAGTTCCCACCTTGGTCTTAAATGGGCAATATGAACCAAAATCTCTTTTCAAACACGCGCAGAAGATGGAAGAATTAATTTCTGACTGCGAAATTGATAAAATTCCAAATGCGGGTCATGTCACAAACCTGGAGAACATTCACGACTTCAATCAACGAATAGAATCATTTCTCAAAGCAAAAGGAATAGAGTGAATGCTCACAACCTTCAGAGCAGCCGTCTTCGGGGTAGTGGTAAATTGTGGGGAGTGGGTGGTGGTATTTCATCTTGTTCGGACGGAATACCAGTTCATGAATTCTTATAAAGGCATACATGCGCATTCTCCATAACAATGTCACTCACTCCGCTCCTCATATGAAACGGTGCGAGGGGAACTCGCGCTCTAATTTTGTGGGAATTGGTCTAGGCTGTCGAATCAATTAAATTGAACACCCTCCCTTCGATTTACAGCTGTTTCTGCAAATCCCTAAATCAGTATGCGAATTAGAGTGAGTAGTACCATTGTTTTAGACTCTTTTAATCAGGAACCTCGATTAACAAGCTTTTTCTTGGATCTACTCATTCTTCACGGATTTTACCACATTTACTGCCTTTGATGTGTTCTAGATTGAATGAAAGCTGTTAACGGTTTTTTTTTGAAACTGAGACATTCCCACTCAAGAAAGAAGTCAACCTTCAGAATAAGGTGAGAATGATGAGTCAAACTAGAAGAAAGTTCAAATGGTATAGATTTAACGTTGCACGAAGAATTAGAATCCTAGAGGGTGAGGATCTAACAAGTGAACTAGAAGAAACAATTGAGGATATTAAAAGCAAGAAATTAGATAAAGCAGGCATTTTCAGGTTGTTCATCCGGCAATTAGAGGATATCATCGCCGAAACACGATTCAAGCCTAAACAAAAGGGACGGAAATTCGATCCATTCCACATTCCTCGCTCTGGCGATGGGAGGGTCGTTCTTTTTGGGCTGTCCAATGCGGGAAAAAGCACACTTATGAATGCCATCACCAATACTAATGTCAAAACTGGTGATTACCTCCATACGACGAGAACAGCGATCGCGGGCACGTGTGAGTATGATAAGTTAAAAATTCAGATCATTGATGTTCCAGGTTTTCTAGATTTCAAAGAGGACTGGATTATCAGTAAACAGATTGTTCGAGTGGCTAGAAGCTGTGATGCAGTGCTTATGGTAATAGATCTGTCCGTAGACATCGCCCGCCAATATCGCTTCCTCCTGAAGCAGCTGGAAAATGCCAGACTTATAGAAAATGGCAGATCAATCTACAAATTAGGGATTATTGCGACAAAAGGAGATCTTGCCGGGTCCAAAGAGCAATATACCCGTTTAAAATCAATGACATGCCTACCCATGCATCCGATCACGATTAAAAACGAAAATTCTCTAGTGAAATTAAAAGAATACGTGTTCAATGTTCTTGACGTGATGAGAATCTATACAAAACCCCCACGACGGGAAGCAAACCTTGAACAACCATTCATCTGCCCTATTGGAACCACGGTCAGCGAGCTGGCTGAACGGATCCACAAAGATTTTATTCCGCAATTCAGGCACGCAAAGATATGGGGTTCCTCTGTTGAATTTCCTGGGAAACAAGTAGGTTTGGAACACGTGATGGAGGATGGTGATATCATCGAAATAACGGTAAGAAGAGGATAATAGTTAACAAGGTAAAAGCCAATATCTTAGAGATGTTACGAATGGGTAGATAAAAAAATTGTTCCCCTTCTAAAAACGTTTGAAATTTCACCCTATAATCGGGAACTTCAATGGCGATATTGAACTAGAACAGTTTTAGTATTCATAAGTTAGCCGTACTACGCTGACCTTTCAGCAAGTAACTTTATTGCGAGTTTTCCAGCCCCGGCGGCGGTGGCTGCCCATCCATCAGCGCCAATTTCCTTTTGCCATTTTTCACTCGTTGGTGCTCCCCCAACGATTACTACATAATCGTCACGTTTCCCCAGTGCGGTAAGGAGTTCGAGAACTTCTTTTTGTGAAGTCATAGTTGTTGTCATTAATGACGAGAGAGCGATGACATCTGCCCCAACTTCCTCGGCCTTTTGGACAAACTGCATAGAAGGTACATCCTTTCCTAGGTCAAACACATCAAACCCCGCAACTTCCAACATTACCTTAACAATATCTTTTCCAATCTCATGAATGTCTCCATGCACCGTTCCAATAACGACCGTTCCTTTTTTGGTTGTTTTGATCGTAGATTCCTTAATTTGGGCCATCAGTACTGAAGTGGCTGCCTGCATTGCCTGTGCTGCTACCATAAGTTCAGGAAGGAAAATTTCCATTTTATCAAATTGATCCCCAATTTTTTCCATAGTAGGATTAAGAACCTCATCAATGACCCGTAGGGGATCAACCTTCGCTTCCACGAGCTCCTGGGCTATTGACTTTGCTGTTTTTGGTTCATATTCCTCTATAGATCGCTTCAGTGATGCGAAAAGCTCCTCTTGAGACATTTTTGATTCTATCCTTGTAAGTGAGAAGTCATACCTTGGACATTATAAAAAAAGTTTGGGTACCCACCAGAAACATGTGATGCTGACGAGGGTATTAGATAATGTGAGGCCAGGATTTGATTATCCATATTGTACAGATAGATACTCAGGAGGAAATATGATCCTCCCTGGATGAACTACTTTGTTTAATATGTTTAAGGAGAGCTCTTAAGTCCCCTCCCCAAACTAAACTCTTTTATGTTTCAAGAAAGATGCATGGAAAGATCTATCGATATTCAAAATCCGCAACAAACTGATTGCAATGCTAACACGAGTTTTATCTAGTACAGGCATATTTGTGGTGGATTCATCAAGGAATAAGTGCTCATGAATCAGAACGGCCAAAGTGGACATAAGAGACTGAACTTTGTTGATAATCTTCGGATTTTCTTAACATCACTTGTAATACTTCATCACGCGGCTATTGGTTATGGAGGATATGGAGGCTGGTTTCTATACCAAGCGGATTTTTCTCCCATTGATGATTTCACTATTATTCTTCTGACTTTTTTTGTTGCAATTAACCAGTCCTATTTCATGTCGATTTTCTTTTTGTTTGCAGGTTATTTTACGGTTCAGTCCTATAATAGGAAGGGCCCTCTGATTTTTTACCGGGATAGGTTTATTCGATTTTTAATCCCGATATTGCTGTATTTGATCTTCCTCAACCCCTTGTTAAATCTTATGCTTTTAAAAGGAGCGTACGAAGTTGAAACAGATTACTTTATCCTCTTTGAAGACAATCTCACAAATATTTGGAATGGAATCGGCCATCTTTGGTTTCTCTTCGCATTGTTACTGTTTTCCATAGGGTATGGCGTATACAGATCAATCAACGGAGAATCTAATCAACTAGCGCAGGCTGGCCATGAAAAAATTAGTTTTCCCTCACAAAAATTGATTTTGGTTTCAATCGGGGGGTTATCACTCATTACCTTCATTATTCGGTTGGAATATGCCATCGGCGAAACTGAACTTTTCGGGTTCCAGTTTGCTCATTTTACCCATTATCTCTTTTCTTTTATCATTGGTATTGTTTCCTACCAGAAACAATGGCATCATGCACTTTCATGGGAACGCATCAAACCATATGCTCTTACCGGGCTTCTTTTAGTGCCAGCAGCCCTTGTTTTTCTCATTTCATTGGCGGATTTCTCCACAGCTGCCCCATTTGATCCTTTCATTGGGGGATTTACCTATCAATCATTTCTATATGTTGTTGTCGAGTCAATTGCACTCATCTGTTTTACGATCACCTTATTGTACCTTTTCCAAGCATATTTCAACTTCCAAAATGGATTTACACAAGAGATTGCACAAAGCTGCTATACGGGGTATATTATTCACCCATTAGTGGTTATATCCTTAATGATCCCGTTATTATCAGTTTCTATATTCCCCCTGGGGAAATTTGTGATCGTTTCTACCTTGAGTTTGGCTTTAGTTTTCTCTATCAGTTTCTTGATTCGACAAATCCCTTTTGCAAAACGAATTCTTGGTTAGGATCGGGGAAAAAGCGTAGTATTTGTCTCGATATTACCCTTAGGTATTTTCTCGAATCGAGAATTCCGCAGTCACTGAAATGGAATGGTAAACCTTTGTCAAAGGCGTTAGATAAAAGCGAAACAATCATATGTCCTTTCCATTTTCTCTAGGTTTTGATTTTCATGAGATCAAGGAAACTGCTAGAAGTCATGAGACGGGCTGAAACAGGACCAATTGCTTTAGAAAATCACTTTGACATTCAGATATTAAATTCCAAGGTAAAAGAAGTCCTCAAAGAATATGATATTAGATTTCCAAAAGAGACGGTTATCCCGAATGATAGCAACTTAGCGGACTCGTTGTTTCAGGCGGCAGTAGATCTATACCTAGAAACTGGTACGTACTGTATGAGTACCCATAGACAGATTAAATTCGAAGAAACCGAAATTAGGGACGCCTTGAAAGAAGCGCCATCGGAGATTACATTCGGTGAGGGAAAGGATATGAGAAAAATGACCCATCGGCAGATTGAAGACAAAATACCCCCGCTTTGTCTAACCTCAGGTGGTTGCGAAATTTCGGAGGAGATTTATGTTAAGCTAATCCAAAGCTATGCTCAAGAACCCCTGGCAGACACAATTAGCGGGGGATTTCCGCTTCATTCAATCGGTGGAATGGAACCAAAACCTGGCACGCCTGCTGAGGTTTTAGCTTCGATTTATAACATTAAATATGCTAAAGAAGGTGCCAAGCGTGCTGGTCGCCCATCCATCGGATTTCACAACTTATTGGGAAGCGCTCTCTCTGCCTCGGGATATATTGCCGCAACCCAGCCTGAATATGGGGTGCGTCCTGTCGATGGAAATCTCATAGCATCAATGGCTGAACTCAAGACAGACTACGCTCAATTGTCAAAGGCGCTCTATTATACGGAACGAGACAATGTCCTCATTGGTGCAGTGTACGTACCACTATTGGGTGGAT
>JBHLSH010000065.1:18550-23009 GCA_048881705.1 Candidatus Heimdallarchaeota archaeon
CGAATCGGGTGTGAAGTTGGCCATGCTGCAACAGGGATGAAAAGGGATAATGCCAATGAACTTGTCAATACAATTTTAGCAAAATATGAAAATTCCTTGAGTAATGCTCCATTAGGTAAAACATTCCAAGAATGTTATGATCTAAAGACGATTCAACCTTCCAATGAGCATACCGCCATTTATAGCCAAGTTAAGAGAGAATTAGTGGATCTTGGCCTTGATCTCTCGTGATTCCCTACTCTGGTATGGTACGGAAAATTGTAAATTCAAGACTTCATTAGCTTAGATTGATTTGAAAGCAAATCCTCAACCCTGCTTTGGTCTGTTAGTAAATAATAACCCATAAACATTAAAATCTAAGATCACAACGCGTTTTATATAAGAAAAAATTTTCATTTCCTCATTTCAAGAAGTGGAATCTAAGGTAATTCCTTTGAGCAGACGGTCAGAAAACCTGCTGGAATGGTTCTACACTCTCATTGGCCTTATTCTTTTACTTATCAGTCTTGGATTGATCTATACATCACCGACCGAATTTGCTTTTTTGTTCATTATTCTCATTTTTATTGTTCCCATTATGGTACATTTTTTATTTTTTAAGGGGAGATTCAAAATATTAGGGCGGCCATTGGTTCAGCGTTGCTCTCGGTGTCATACTCAGATGTTCGCGAAGTACAAGGGTACCTTCTATTGTTTGAAACATCTAGAAGAAAAAATATACCAGATCCAAGCAGAAAAAGGGAAATTAGGGAGAACCGAAAAAAGATTCATGAAAAAGATCAAGGCTAGTAAAGGGGAAAAAGCTAATTGAAAGATATAGATTGAGGGATTATCATTTAATAGATGGTTTTTGCTAAAACTCTGATTTCTAAAAATTCGTATCGAGAAGACTTAGATTAATAGATAAACGGAACTCCTATATCTTGAAGTTCTTTTTTAGTCTTACGATAGAGATCCGTATATTCCTGAGTGGGTTTGACCTTTGTCACATCATAGCATTCTCTAAAATGCTTTCCTTTGGGTGCCGTTGGGATTTTTTCTTCATAAAGATCGAGCAAAGCGAGAGTGAGCTCATTCGCATCACTTCGGGAAATTCCTTCCTTAGCTACGCCGCACCCAGCCTCTGCCGCAATGCGAGCTTCCATGGGTGTGGCATAATTCTTGTATTTATTGAAGGCCACTCCAATTTCCCATAAATTTGCTCCAGATACAACCGATACTAGTCCATGTGTTGCTGCCTCATGCAACACCATTTCTGTACAAGGACCTGCTGCGGTGAATCCTCCAGACATGGAAATTAGATTGCAATTTCTAGCTAATGCTTGATAAGAGGTAGAAATCACCCATAGGAGCTCTCGCATGGTGTTACAGGTGCTATACTTTAGATGAAACGGGAAGTACACCATGAAATGAGCTTGGTTGACCATTAAACCCATGAGATGATAGGCAATCCCGACGATTGCGGTGCCAGCGGCCCCCATTGCGTACCCCCCCATAATAGGACCCGTCAACGCACAAATAAAACACCCATAGGTGTGAAAGTGTACCATTTTATTCAAGAGAGAGTTATTCACCTTCAATTCGGTGACACTAGCGACAAATCGACCGTCCGTTAACCGTTCTCCCCATTCAGGATTGCTTGCCGCAATCTGTGCGGCATCAGATTCGGCAGTTCCCACGCTTTTCAAGAATATTCCTGGCCGTCCCGCACGTCGTGCGGCCTCTCGAAACATCATTGCATGGGCTACTGACCCCTTAAGTTCAGAGGGATATCCCGATCGAATGGGCATTCCCTCTATCTCTTCAAGTATGGGAGCGCATACTCCATCAGCTAGTGGTTCTTGTAGGTATGCCATTGACATAGGAACAAAGAGGTCTTCATCACAAGTAATATCCGGTGAAAAGAGGCAATAAGGCCGTTGAGGATCCTCAATTCTTCTGGCCGCGATTTCTCTGGAGTCCCGACCGAAACCAACCGTAAATTTTCCAGGGAAGTTTCCCAAAGCTTCCTGTATTTCTTCCTCGGAAAACAGAATTCGACGATAGGTATCAGTACAAAGGGTTCCGACTTCTAAATAGAGATCCCAAGCAGCTTCCCAAAGTTTGTCCGCTAAATCGTTATCAGTTGGGATAGGTTGAGTACGATCGAAACTTATATCGTATTCTTTGATGACTCGTCGAAGGGCTGGCACTAGAACCTTCAGGTCGAAGTCCTTTTCCAAACAAACTGGGCCTGTTTGGGCCCGATCTAGAATTACATTGATCCGCCATGGAGGAGTTACCATTGGTTTTACCTAGTCTAAAGCATTTTAAAATTGAAATACCCGCGTTTACCCTGGGGTATTCTTTGTCGCTACTTTCAATCTATAAAGATTCCTCTAAATCCTTAGGATAATGATGGCCTTTTTCTCCCAAGATTCGAATTAGTCCTAATAGAGATCCCTCTCAAATCATCTAGTTATTTTCCTTTTTGAGTATATATTCCTTAAAAACTGAACGGATAGGTTGAAAGAATCCTCAGCTCTTTCTATCTAGGAATGAAGTGGCAAAAAATAAAAATCCTTATCTGGGGCTATTTTCGTTTATTAGTATTTTTATAACGAACATATAATAAATCGAGGAGTAAATTCATAAGAAGAAAAAGATATAACAAAGGATTCTTAAAGATTTAGGATCAAAAAAAAAAAGGAGTGGGAGAAAAAAGTCAGTTTAATTTTTTCCTTTTTCGTTTTAAACTGAAAACTGCAACTACTGCTAATGCACTGGCTAAGACGGCAAGATTAAATCCAGGGGTACTCGATGACGTAGAAGTTGATTCATTCAAATTGGTAACATTAAAGCTTGGAGTAATCACATTACCCAACTCATCTTTTACAGGTACGTCAGAGCCTCCTGGAAATTCAAACTGACCGAATTCATCCTCATCGGTGTGAAGCATGGCATACATTGTAGGTGTTCGTCCAGAGGTCGAAATTGTTATTTCAATATTAGTATTCAACCCGTGTTCAAGTGGTGAGTGCCCAAGAATACTTCCAGGACTACCTCCGTTATCTGCGTGGATAACAATCCAACCTTTTCCCGCACTGATCACTTCTGAAACAACTACCTTATCATTAAGGATAGATTGATCTTCTACTGTAACTGATGACGATAATGTATTAGTAATGTTGAATGGAGGAGTAATGATCTGGCCAGTGCTATCTTTAACTGGACCATCTGGTCCTGAAGGAAATTCAAAGATTTCATGGGTTCCATTGTCAGCATGAAGCATTGCAAATAGGGTCTCAGTTCTCTGGGGCTCATTTATTTCAACCACAACATAAGAATTAGTCCCGTGTACTAACTCTGCATAACCAAGAATAGCTCCAGGGGATCCAGCGTTGGATTTATTATGAACAACTATCCATCCTAATCCACTGCTAATGACATTTTCAATCATGACCTTATCATCAACTACAGCTTGATTTGATACCATGACTGAACTATTAAATTCACCAGTGATATCAAATGTTGGAGCGATGATATTGTCAGCTGAATCTTTAACTGGGCCATCGACTCCAGGAAATTCAAATGTATCTAGAACCCCAGAGTCAGTATGAAGCATGGCGTATAAAGTACTAGTCTTTTTCTCTAGATCAAGTTTGACCGTTACATTTTCATTCGTTCCATTGTCTACAT
This sequence comes from Candidatus Heimdallarchaeota archaeon, assembly GCA_048881705.1. Classification (GTDB taxonomy): domain Archaea; phylum Asgardarchaeota; class Heimdallarchaeia; order Hodarchaeales; family Hodarchaeaceae; genus Hodarchaeum. The sequence goes on from JBHLSH010000065.1 coordinate 22,229, forward strand.
GAGAATACCCCAATATGGCACCAAAAGTACCACCAACTGTTTGATTATGAATTACAATCCATCCATCACCAATTGATTCCACCATTTGGATAATTACTCTTTCATCGACAATAGGTTGATTTGCGACTTCAACACTAGCTTCAGCTGCATTAATACTTTGGGTTTCAGCTAAAGTGATAGCTATTCCACTTTGTAACAAAATAGTCGATATGAAGATCATAAATGAGATCTTTACAATTGCAATCGGTATATTTTTCAAAATGTTAACACTTCGCATATTTAGAAAATAAATAGGGTTAGACCATTACTCCCTATTATTTCAAGATAAATTTTCATTGGAGGATTTCAAAAAATTAAACATTTGATAATCGTAAAAACTAATAAGATTTAATCTTAAGTGTTTTAATTGCTTGATAATCGATCTACGCGAGTCGCTATTCAGAGCAACTCCCTCTTGGAAAATATCTTACCTATTGAGGAGATTGATGGGAAACGCATCGCAATGACGTAAGGGCACCATACCCAGGTGCTTACTTTTGTTCTGGCATTAAAGTCATATGATACGTAATTAGTGGGTACACACACCAGCAAATCAACAGGGATCTCTCAAATCGCCCTCTCCATGTGAATCGAGGCGGAGGTGGAGGATAGTTGAGTGGAAATGGCTCCGCCGCGATCCTCGATGTCCTATCACTAGATTTGAAGTTCATCGACTTTGGCAATGTGACGTATAGAGATTAGTTCGATCTTTTTATTCTTTGATTGCTTCTATCTTATCTTC
>JBHLSH010000066.1:0-22910 GCA_048881705.1 Candidatus Heimdallarchaeota archaeon
GGGTAATTTCAATTGAAAACCTTTTGAAGTGAAAGTATACATGTTAGACATAAATCCAAAGAACCACAAATCTCGCTTTAAACCATAAAAACAGTGTCCTGTGCTTGAAGGAGTACCTCCCGCATATTCCTAGATTACTTGTCTATCATCCATGGTACCTCAACCCCTATAAATGTAGATTTGGGTCCTCTCCATGTTAACCAAAGAGTGGATATTAGAGGACTTAAAATAAAAATAACACTGAGGTGTTTCCTTGAAATTGAATTTTGGAATTAAACCTCTGGAATATGACTTATTAAGACTGCTAACAAACCACGAGAAAAGGAAATCTCTCCAAACTCTAGTTGCAATTTTTGAAAGAGCACAAGAGTTCGGTTTTCAGCATTTTGAGATAGCTTGGGACTATCGGTATGCATTGCCGAATTTGGTTACTGAAGCAAGAATAGCTGAACTGGCTGAATTTAAGGACGATAATAACGTAACATTTACATTGCATGCACCGATCTGGGGGGGAATAGAGCTCGCTTCGCATGTAGAAAAGGTCAGACGGGCATCCGTCGATATTTTAATTGACTCCCTTCAAACTTCTAAGGAATTAAAGCCAGAAAGAATGGTGATCCATCTAAGCGGCGAGTTTGCTAACAACCTTTCATCACTCAATCCCTTAAAAGAAAACCACGCGCTTGAGTTGATCATCTCTTCTATGGAGAAAAGTCTTACTGAAATCATATCCAAATCTGGAAAAAGCCCAAATTTCTTTTCTATTGAAAATATAGAATTCCCATTGGATATATTTCTAAATATAGTGAGAAATAAAAAAGCAAAACTCTGCTTAGACACTGGTCATTTCTTAGCGGGTACAAAACAAGCCAGTGCAGAGGATTTGGATTTGATGAACTTTCTCAGGTCCTACCTTGATGAAATAGATGTGATTCATGCTCACGACGGAGGGATTTTTTGGCATAAATCTGGCAATTTTCTTCCTGATGATCACCGTGCACTCGGAAATGGAATTATTCCTTGGAAGGATATGGTTGCCCACCTGATTGATCAAAAATTCTCTAACCCAATTATATTTCAATTGACTCTAGCCGATGCTAAGCAATCTCTTGAACTTATTGCAAATGAGTTTCCTGACGCAGTTGGAGAGGAGTTCGGAATTATAAGATAATAAGATTCGATCAGTAGCCGCACAACAGATTCTGTTTGAGTGAGAAAGCGTGTTTAGTTTGAAAAGAATACCGAATTGGTTTCTCTTTCTGTTCCTCTCATTTTTAGTCCTTGCGGCATCTATCTCCTATATGGAAATCTCCTCAAATCCTCGAGGAATTTCACCTGTGGAAAAGATTAAGGTCGCTGCAACTACTGGGATGATTGCAGACATTGCTCAGATAATTGGAGGTAATATTATAAAAGTAACTGGTCTGATGGGTTCTGGAGTCGATCCACATCTCTATAAGGCAACGGCGGGAGACCTAGATACCCTTTCAAATGCTGAGATAATTTTTTTCAGTGGTTTACACCTTGAAGCAGGTCTTAGCAAAATCTTGGAAGTTGTCGCAAACGGCAAAGCAGTTACGGATGATATTCCACGGGATGAACTTCTTGGAGATGTTCAATTTGTAAACCAGTTCGATCCTCACGTCTGGTTCGATGTAGAGTTCTGGATGGAAGCGGTCAAAACAGTTAATCATACGCTTGGTCTATATTTCCCCGGTTATGGACCGATATTCGATGCCAATACGAGAATCTATTTAGAGAAGCTAGGGGCTCTGCATGAATACGTAATAAATCGATCGCAGGAACTTCCTAAAGCACAAAGAGTACTTGTAACAGCCCATGATGCTTTTCGATATTTTGGGAAGAAATATGATTTTGAAGTTGTAGGGTTACAAGGAATAAGTACTGTTACCGAGGCAGGAACTGCAGATGTATCTGAACTAGCGGATTTCATTCTCGAACGCCAAATACGTGCCATATTCGTCGAATCCTCAGTCCCTCAGAGAACGATAGAAGCGGTGATTGAAGCATGTGCAGATCGAGGTTGGGTTGTTAACATTGGTGGGAGCCTGTTCTCTGACGCAATGGGAGACTCAGGCACCTTCGAAGGTACGTATATAGGAATGGTGACCCATAATATCGACACTATTGTTGATGCACTCTCTGGTTAGTACAATTACTTGGTAAAAAGTCTATAGGTGAACATCGTGAACAACCTCAAAAATGGAATGGCAATCGAAGTGTCAAACCTTACCGTAGCATACAGAGATACCCCTGTGCTATGGGATGTTAGTTTTTCTATTCCAAAAACTGAATTTCTCGCGATCGTTGGACCAAATGGTGCAGGAAAATCTACCCTGATTAAAGCGATTCTGGGGTTAATAAAACCCGTCGCAGGCTCCATTAAGGTATTTGGCAAGGATAGCGGACACCTACCCAAGAAACATCAGCTTATTGGGTATGTCCCACAACGAGGCAGTGTCGACTGGGATTTTCCGACAAATTGCCTGGATGTTGTTATGATGGGGCGTTATGGTCATTTGGGGTGGTTTAGGAGACCGGGAAAACACGAAAAAAAAGCTGCACTAGAAGCGTTGGAGAAATTTGGACTCAAAGAACTAGCCATGAGACAGATAAGCCAATTATCAGGGGGTCAGCAGCAACGGGTCTTTTTAGCTCGTGCTTATGTCCAAGATGCGGACATATACTTTCTAGACGAACCTTTTGCCGGAGTTGATGCCAAAACTGAAAAGGCATTGGTTACATTGCTGCAAGAACTAACAAAGAAAGGCAAAACCATCATTGCCGTGCAGCATGACCTTCAAACGTTGGCTGAGTACTTTTCATCCGTTATGCTGTTGAATAGAAGAAAAATTGCTATTGGTATCACGTCAAAGGTATTGACTCCGGAAAACATCGAACGTACTTATGGCGGTACAATCCCGTTATTAAAAAGCCGTTGAAGGCTTAAGAAGTGTCAAAGTGATACTATGATAGACTTACTGATAGAAATTATTACGAACCATACGATAAGAACTGTGGCAATCGGCGCAGGAATTATCGGATTCGTATCGGGTAGTTTGGGAGCATTTGCTTTCTTACGTCGGCAAAGCTTGCTTGGTGATGCTATTTCCCACGCTACATTACCTGGGGTTGCCCTCCTCTTTTTGCTCACTCTAAGTAAAGAACCGATAACGCTATTGTTCGGGGCGGCGCTCGCAGGCATTTTAGGAGTTCTTCTGATTACCCTTATAACACGTTATTCCTCATTACATCGAACTACCGCGCTAGGTATCATCCTTTCAGTCTTTTTTGGATTTGGCATAGTTTTGTTGACCATCATACAAGAAATTCCGACCGCAGCTCAAGCAGGATTATCTACCTTCCTCTTCGGAAATGCAGCAACACTACTTCAAAGAGACATCGAGGTTATGTTCATTCTGAGTATTATTTCATTATTACTGCTTGCCTTGTTTTGGAATCAGTTTAAATTGATTGTTTTCGATCCAGATTTCGCGTTATCCCTCGGTTTCCCAGTTCGGAAGCTTGACATATTCCTTACGTGTCTTTTGGTAATAGCAATAATCATAGGACTCCAAACCGTTGGTGTAATCCTTATGAGTGCAATGGTAGTTGGTCCAGCCGCCGCTGCACGACAATGGACAAACCGTTTAGATCATATGGTGATCTCTTCAGGGATAATAGGTTCAGGTGCCGGGGTGATAGGATCAATTATTAGTGGTACAACAACAAAACTTCCGACAGGTCCCGTAATAATCGTTATTGTAACTTTACTGGTAGTTGTGTCATTTTTCTTGTCGCCAAACCGAGGATTACTTTGGGAATGGACGCGCGTGAGAAGAAACAGAGGGAAATTCGAACTATTTAATGCACTAGGTGATTTTCTACATGAATCTTCACCAGAATTTATTGATAAATTTCCGTCTGAGATTGCTGTCGCGGAAATCGATTCAGAAAGGGATGATCCTTTTCCCTATCTTAAAGCTCTTGAAGGACTTGGCTGGATTCATAGGATTTCAGAAGGATATTGGGGTTTAACCTATCGTGGTCTCAAAGAAGCAAAACGTATTGGATTAAAGGAAGTCGAAAAACATGTCAGCCCAAACTGAAATCTTGTTGATCTCAGCTGTCGTAGCCGTTTCTTGTGCTCTACCTGGAACTTTTTTAGTATTAAGAAAAATGGCACTTATTAGTGATGCAATAAGCCACTCCATTCTATTAGGAATTGTTATTGCGTTTTTCATTACTCCTGATCTGAATTCACCGTTGCTGATTGTTGGAGCAGCTTTGATGGGAGTTATGACCGTTACATTGACCGAGATAATTGTTCGGACCAGAAGGGTCAAAGAAGATGCAGCAATTGGCCTTGTATTCCCATTCCTATTTTCATTAGGTGTAATATTAATTACACGATTTGCGGGTAATGTGCATTTAGACATTGATGCAGTTTTGAGTGGTGAAGTTATTTTGACGCCCTTTGATCGTCTTAAAATTGACGAGATAGACTTAGGACCGAGGGCGTTCTGGGTAATGATTGGAATTTTGGTTTTAAATTTGTGCTTTATTATATTATTTTACAAGGAACTAAAAATCGTAACTTTTGATCAACAACTTGCAGCCTCGCTAGGTATTAACGTCGGGTTTATTCATTACGGACTTATGACTATTACAAGTGTAACTGCAGTTGGAGCCTTTGATTCCGTTGGGACTATTCTTGTTGTAGCGCTTATGATAGTTCCTCCTGCAACGGCATATCTTTTAACGGAGAACCTGAGTGATATGATAGGGATGAGTGTCTTGGTAGCGATAATATCCTCGACAGCTGGATTTTTCATTGCTCAATTGTTTAATACCTCAATATCAGGCTCTATGACCACCATATGTGGAATAATTTTCTTTATAGTGTTATTTTTTGCCCCAAGACGTGGAATTTTACAGAAGTACTTTCGGCATGGCCAATTAGGGGCCAAATCCTCTGTACGTATTGAAAACTAAAGCACTTGGAATTAAATCGGTGTTTTCGATCGGATCTTGGCCAAAAATGAAATTTCTTTTTTCACACCCTTTTGATTTTATTTATCTCTCCTCTAGTTTACGCTTTATCTTTAGCGGTAAAGGACATATCAGAGAAATTAAAGGGATTTAACCATCCTACCAAAACAGATACAAAGGAAGAACCTATATTACGATTTCCTCCATGATTATGTATAAGAGACCCTACAATTCGACCTTTTACACCCGATGATAACCAAAGGTACACTTGAAAAAGGCACGTTTCTTGAATTACCCTTCGATCAAAAGTTTAGTGGTCTAGATGAAGGATTCGAGAAATGGTTAGATGTGGCTAAAGATCGGATTTTTTCGCTTGCAGCAGGAAATCGGATCGCTCAGATAGCTCCGCGAATAATGCGAATCGGATATGCCAAGGTTTTATATGGCGTAAATCAACTGGGGGCCGATGTGGAAGCTTCAAAATCATTTGTGATATTCGCGCCTGACGGAACCTGTTCGTTTAATGGCGTAAGAACCAAGCGTGGCTTTGCTTACGGTGCAGTCCTAGATATGGAATTTGATGGACTTATAGCAACTAATAACTCCATGCCTAATGGATGTGGATACAGTCTTTACGAGCTAATCGACCCCCTGCCAGATGATCAGTTATTCAATCTAATCAATTCGGCGTATACGAGGTTAGGAGAAGATCAGATAAATCAATTAGGCAAAGGTAACCATTTTTCTGCGATTTATTATGTTAAAGACCCCTTGTCAGGTGAAGATAGCGGACGTCGGTTTGTTGCTGTTCATTGTTCTGGACACGTGGGAACGGATACGCTTTATTATCCCGAGAAGTGGTTGAAAGATACCGCGGGCTACCATGAAATTCATACCCCTCATGGAAAGGTTATCTTACTAGAAGATGATGCAAAAAGCCTTTACCTCAAAAGATTCCAAAACACAGATACGATAAATACCTTCAACAGAGACCATACGATGGAGAGTATATTTAAAAACCAACAGGAATGGCGGATACTAAGCAAAATTACCCATCAAGGATTAATAAATGACGGAAAAGTGCACCTAACTGGCACTCAAATTGCTGAGGGTATTGTACCGATTGCATTCAATCCTGAAGAGGGCTTGATCGGAGTGGAGATAAAACCTAATCTAAACGCAGGATTCGTAGATAGGTGGGAATATGGGCAGAAGATTAAGGATATGGGGGTGTACGATAAGGTTAAAGCACTTAATTTCGCTCCCCATGGCGGAGGATATGAATTTCGATTTCCTTTGGAATACTTTAACGTTCATTTGGGACCAAATGGCATTGATCAATTTGATCTCCAGTTTAAGGGGAACGGTGTCCAATTGCAGTTTAGAAATTTCCGAGAAATCCGAAATTGGATGACTTATCGCCGCAAAACTCCACTAGTTCATAAGATGGGGGAATCGGATCTTGTCAAGATTATTTATGATATGCCATGTCTCATCCAAATCTATCCGCACCATAATGTGCCCGGCGGTCATTCTTAGGTACATTGGTCAGTTTTTCCCTCACTCATCCTTATTCTCTTATTTTCTCTCTAAGTCTACCATAATTTATCAAATACTTGATCGATGGCCTTTTTTACTTTGTAAGGCTAGCATCACCAGATACGTTTAGCACGATTTACTAAACCTATTTTGACTGATTAGCAATGAACGTGATTGAAATTTGTCCCAAGGTTACAAACTGATCAAGCGAAGAATTTTTCAGCCAGGTTTCTCGTTTACTCAGGCGGATATTGATTTAATAATTTCTAGCATCACTTCTGGTGAACTTTCTCCGTTAGAGGCCTCCGTATTTATTACAAGTCAGATTTTTCAAACCTGGAGCATTGAAGAGATTGTTTCTCTAACCAAGGCCATTGCATTCTCGGGAAACACGGTGGACTGGGATGGCGCCATGACATTCGACAAACACTCGTTGGGCGGGGTTCCAGGTAATAAAGTCACACTGTTGATTGTCCCAATAATAGCCGCTGCTGGATTAAAAATCCCTAAAACGAGTAGTCGGGCCATAACAAGCCCTAGCGGAACCGCGGATACAGTTGAAGCGCTTGGAGCTTCTGTTAAGTTCACACTAGACGAAATGAAGGATATTGCTAATGACGTTGGCGGGCTTTTTGCGTGGACTGAGGGGTTAGGGATAGTTCCTGCTGATGCCAGAATTATACAAGATGTCCAATTTCCCTTAGGAATTGACCCTGAACCCATGATGATGGCTTCTATTCTTGCAAAAAAGGTGGCAATGGGAATAAAGTTTCTGGCATTGGATATCCCGACGGGAGTTGGAACCAAGGCTAAAGATCTTAATACTGCGAAACGGTTCGCCCATAGATTCGCAGAATTGGGGAGAAACCTAGGAGTACAGATCGAAAGTGGAATGACTTATGGTTCGTCCCCAGTTGGCCATGCCATAGGCCCCGCGTTGGAGGCTCGAGAGGCCCTGGCGGCATTGAAAGATCCAAAAAGGGCCTCTGAGTCCCTGGTAGGGAAAAGTACCTCACTCGCAGGAATTCTTTTGGAAATGAGCGGCAAGGTTATAGCAGGAAGTGGTCCCGATATGGCTCGTGAAATTCTTTTCTCGGGAAAGGCATATCAAAAATTCCAAGAGATTTTAGAAGCCCAATCTGCGGATCCAAAAATTAAACCAGAGGATATTGAGATAGGGAGCGAAATATACGAGTACAAGGCCTCCCAAAATGGTTGGGTAGTTGAGATCAACAATGAAGTCATATCTCGCGCAGCCCGGAGTGCTGGAGCTCCTAAGGATAAAAGGGCCGGAATACAATTCTACAAGAAAAAAGATAGCGTGAAACGTGGCGATGTGATATTCTCGCTTCATGCATCATCTTCCCAAAACCTATATGCGGCTGAGGCCGAGTTGGCCAAGAGCCTACCAGTCACCATTGAAGGGATGTTATTAGCTAGAGAATGAAATCGCCTTTAGAATCACGTATGATGATCAGAAAGGCCTTTTGATAGATGGGGTATGTGTTTTTGTCCAAAAATCGGTTATTCGATGCAATTCAACCTTTTATTCGATATTGTCGTGATATGCAAGATGCCATAATTATTGTAGAAGGAACCCGTGACCGACAAACACTCCAAGAGCTCGGTATTTTAAATTTGGTTGTGGTTAAGGGAGGGAAATCGGTGGATGAAGTAATAGATCTAATTGACGAGCGAAAACGTGTAATTATCCTGACAGATTTTGATAAAGAAGGAAAGCGATTAAGGAGGGAGTTTAAAAGAAGAATTCAACGTCACAAGGGAATCATCATTGATTCATTTGCTCGCCATTTTCTTTACAAAGTATGTCGGGAAAGGGGAGTAACAGAAATTGAAAATCTAGATCGTCTATTCTAGGGAAAATATCTTCATAGAACAGGTAAATTGTCTACATAGTTAAGATGGTGCAGAATATGGAAGCTATCATGAAAACAAAGCCCGAAAAGGGATTCGAAATCCAGGAAATTCCAGAACCAGAAATTTCTCGGGGTAACGAGGTCAAGATCAAGACTAATGTAACTTCAATTTGTGGAACTGATCACCACATGTGGGTATACGATGCCTGGGCCCAGAAAAGGCTACCTCCCGCTATCCCATTCGTTGCCGGGCATGAAGTAGGTGGAACTGTAGTGGAAATTGGCCCTGATGTTCGAAATATTGAAGTCGGTGATATGGTCTCATTGGAGTGCCATGATGCCTGTACAACATGCTACCAGTGTCGTAGTGACAGAATGCATATATGTAGAAACACCGCGATCTTTGGCGTCGATAAGGATGGGATTTTCGCGGAATATGCGGTCATACCCGAATTAAATGTGTGGAAAAATGATAAGAATCTTGATCCAGCGCTAGCAAGTCTCCAAGATCCTCTTGGGAATGCGGTCCATACCATTTTCCCAAAAGGAAATGTAGAGGATGATGGAGTGGGAGGCAAAAATGTGTTGATAACGGGATGTGGCCCAATAGGTCTGATGGCGATTCCTGTGGTGAAAAAACTGGGTGCTGCTCAGATATTTGCCACCGCGGGAGGTAATAATACGCTACGCTTAAACATGGCAAAGGAAATGGGTGCTGATATGGTATTGAATGCCCGGGAAGAAGGAAATAACATTCCAAAGATTATTCGTGATGCTACTGATGGCAATGGCGTTGATGTAATGCTGGAAATGGCCGGTAATATCCATGCCCTTAAGCACGGTCTCGAAGCCTTGACATATGGAGGACGTGTATCACTTCTTGGATTCTTCTCTGGCCCGATCACATTAGATATTAACACTCTAATGATCTCCAAAGGTGCCACTGTATATGGAATTGCGGGTCGTAGGATGTTTCAAACATGGCAAGTTATGAGAGGTCTATTGAGGGATAAAAACCTCCAAGGAAAACTTAGAAAACTTATAACCCACCGAGTCCCCATGAGTGAATGGGAAAAAGGAATGCTGGAGATTCACGAAAAAAGAGCTATAAAGGTAACAATGGATCCTTTCTGACTGATTCAATTATCGGGTTCAGCTCGAAAGGTCCGGGATTCTATAAAAAATCTAAAATAACGTCTTCCTGGATTCTTTGCCCGCTAGGTTAAAGCACTTCAGGAAGGATTTCATTGTTAAACTGGACGAGATACTGCAGTTCTTCCTTCATAGGAAACATAAGGATGAAATGTGATACCCCGAGTTCTTTATAAGCAACAAGTTTTTCAATTATCATATCCTTGGTTCCGACAAGAGCGCCTTTAACCCGATCCCTATATTGCTCGTAGGTCAAGTTCCTTTTTGAAGCTTCCTCTCGCATTTTCTTTTCCATCTCATCTTTATTCTTAAAGTATCGAACCCACGATCCCACCGAGCGGAGAACGTGACTAGGAGGACGTCCAAATTCGGAGCAGTACTTATCTAATTGGTTAAATAGTTCAACACATTTTTGGGGACCAAACGACCATGCAACATTGATTCCATCCCCATATCTTGCTGTTATTCGTAACATTCGTCTTCCGCCAGTCATTGTTCCAATCCATAGCCTTGGATGGGGTTTTTGAAAGGGCTTAGGCGAACAGATGGCTTCTTGTAGTGTATAGTACTTGCCAGAAAATGTAGCTTTGTCTTCTTGCCATAAGGTCTTTAAAATTTGGATGGCTTCTTCAAATTGACCTAATCGAACGCTTGCTGAGGGAAAGGGAATTCCATAGGCATTGTACTCGATTTCCTTCCATCCAGCTCCGTAACCTAGTTCCAATCTTCCACCAGAAAAGTGATCTAACGATGTTACCATTTTTGCCAATATTCCAGGTTGCCTGTAGCTATTACACAACACCAGTGATCCTACACGTAGCTTCGAGTATTTGCTTACTAAATAAGTCATGAGCGTAAAACAATCAAAAGCACTCCTTTCCACGGAATTATTATCAAGAAACATGTGATCCGAGACCCAAATGGTATCGAATCGTGTTTCCTCAAGTTTCTCAGCTATAGAATCTATTTCAGTAGTAGTATATCCGAATTGGGGTTCTAGCTGCAGACCAAAAGAAAGTTCCATAATATGTAAACCTCTTGACAGGTCAAAAAGCAAGGCTTTGTAAATTTACTCGTAACAATTGGCTAAGACAATCACGGTATTTCGAGGATCTATGCTATGGATTCAATAAATAAGGACGACTCCATCCCTTTGGTGGGCCAAAACTAATCAAGAGCATATTCCGTTGTAATTGAGAGCCAGAATGGAATTGTAAACGCTGCTAAAAAGAACATCGTATGAAAGAGGACGTAATCGGGGAGCCTGAACTGAGTTATTGCCTTTATAAGCGTACTGATAATATATTGGCTGAATACAAGACCAAAAGCGATTAAATTAAAACCTACCACCCCTTTTCCAATATTAGGGGCAGAAGGTGTTCTCAGGGTTTTTAACCAGTCAGTAGCTAATTGGGACCTAGATATGCTGATTGTAACGATGAAATAAATGACTGTTAACGTTCCAGTTATGAGTGCGATGAGAGTGATTGCTTCGTGGATAGATGCGAGGAATTCGATATTCAATTCTGATCCTAGGATGTCTGTCAATTTATAAAAATCGTAAACGACGGCATATAAGAAGCAATAAAGCATATTTCTAGTAAATACGTAAATAAAGCCTGTCAGAACGGCATAAATGAAAGTAGAACCCAACCAGAAAATATTACTCAGTAAATTAGGACTAGTCAAATAATATGGCAAATCGAGAAGTATAAAACCAATACTCGAAATGATTACTGCATGAGAAGGCCCCAATCCGCGATCCTCTAAGGCTGGAATCGCGGTTCGCCGATAAAGCAGTTCGCTGAAGATATGTATTGTTATTCTTCCAATCAAGAATAGGTATACGTACATTGGATTAAAGAGGAGGAGCCGATACGATCCTAGATACCAAGGTATCAATGGTTCTATTGATGCTCCTAGCAAGTCTGTGAGAGCATTAGTATAGCTTATCCGTATGGTCATTGCCACGCAAAATAGTATAAGAACCAGGATCAGGTTCCTTTTTGTGAGCGGCCTATATTCTGCATCTATAACTTTTAAACGCGGAATAAAAACAAAATAAACTATTAAACTAACTAAAACACTCGATATAATAGGGAGTAGAAGGAATAGCAAGTTAAAATCAAAGCAGATCCTTGCTTGGTTAACCGCCCAAGGAAGTAATGATAACGGCCAATCTATAAGATTGATAAGGAAGTAGCCCGAGGCTATAATGATTGCGGGAGTGAAGAAATTTAAATAACTATCCTCTATCTCTACTATTGAGAATTTCTTCATCTAAAACACAAAAATGGGCTTTGATAATTTGTCGAAGTTTTTCCGTACATTATTTCTTAAAATTTTTTTCCTTCCACCGTAAAATATCAAGTATAGGCATTTTAATAGTTGTGTTGAGATTTGTAAAAGGAGCTGTTTCAGTTCCTATCTCAGTAGGCCGATTCAATTCCATTATGAATGTAGATGACTCTTCTTTAAAATCGTCCCGATCGGATTGGTTTTCCAGGTAATCAATCCACCATTCCGTAAGTTTAGAAATAACTAGGCTTTTTATCTTTACAAGATCTATCGTATGTTCCTCATTTCCCTTGGATAAATCAGGTCCTCTTAGCGAATAGAATCTAGTTTTAAGTTGCCTTCTGGCGTCTTTTTTATCTTCTCGATAGCCTACAAGTTCGCTCTCTTCCAATTTTCTTATATGATGGTGTATTGTGGTTTTTCCTTTATGCAGATGCTCGCTAAGTTGTTTTAAGGTTAACTCTCCATAAACCATCAGATAAACGTAGATGGAAATACGGGTCTCATCCTCCAAAACCTGAATCTTTACCTGAGTAAGAGGATTAGACGCAGAATTCATCTATGCTACCTTATTTTTCTGGTGTGTTTTATCAACTCTACTTAATCTTTTCCTTGTCTTATTTTCATTTTTTTGATATAAAAGCGAGCATGAGGTTATCTAAAGAGAAAAAATACAGGTTTAATATTCAATCGTAGGATTGCACGAACGGTTATTCTTATAAGTCATCATATATACTATAACCTTATAAAATCATTGGATAAAATGATTTTCATTTTGGCACTTACCAATACGAAAAGAGTTCTTGATAACGATGTATGCCCCAAATCATGAGATATTACGGAATTTACCTCCATCGGCTCGATTAGTATACGAGAAATTACAAGAAAAGGAATTCAAAAACTCGAGGCAACTTATAACCGAAACCAGCTATTCTCCCAGGACGATACGGTATGCGCTTAATCAATTACTCAATGTCCACCTCATAAGAAGAATCCATGATGTTAGAGACGCGCGTCGGTGTTATTACGCTGTTATAAGGGATACTGCTTCCTACCTATCCCGCGAGGGAAATGGGAGGACCGCCCCTAAAGCCTTTCACAATCCCTGAAGTTACCTAGATGTGTGGGAATGACAATCTTATTACTCTTCTGAAATATTTTACCATTTATCTCTCGTAGAGTAAACTTTGATACTGGTTGTGAGCTAACTGGTCCGGAGTAGATTTTTTTTTGCCTTGGTTTATGCAACGATTCTCTCCCTAAATTTACTCATGATTTTTGCAACTTTGCAGGACAATATGGATCTCGTGTTTAATCTTGAAGAAATCGGTCAAATTGATACCCCTGGAATGGCGAGGGATGTCGTTGTAAAAGGGGACGCCGCATTTGTCGCAGCTATGAGTATAACGTCATCCATTAATGGAGGTTTGTTCATTTTCAATATAAGTGATCCCTCCAGACCCCAGCTATTAGGACATTTTTTCGATGAGGGAAGTTCACATCGTCTTTTGGTTGAGGATGACATCGTGTTTGTTGCCGACAATTTTGGTGGTCTGGAAGTATTCAATGTAAGCAACCTAACAAATCCTGTCAAAATTATCGAAGTCAGCGGAACCATCAATGGCTTTTATAAGAAAGAACGTTTTTTATATGCAGCGGATTACAGTGAAGGTCTGTTAATCTTTGATATAACCAATCTAACCAAACCGATGGAAATAACACGGTACACGGATTTCGATCATGCTTTGATGCATCTAATTAGAAATAACCTTGCTTATGTATCTGATGATTCTGGTCTTAAAATTTTGGATATATCCAATCTATCAAATATAACTGAGCTAGTAAGTTATTCTTATGACTATTATGTTTATGATTTGCAATTCGCGGGGGAAATTGCCTATACGGCCTGCGCTCGCTCAATTTTTGAAGCCGGGGAGGGAATAAAGATATGGAATGCATCTGATCCCCTGAATTTTGCTTTGATGGGTAGTTTTTTTGATGGAGGGATGGCTTTCGATCTGCAGATCCTGAACAATTATGCTCTTGTCGCGGATTTTAATGATGGAGTGGAAATAATAGATGTTAGCAATCCTTATAATCCCATTAAAGTCACCAATTACTATGACGGGGGAAATGCCACGCAATTGTATGTTGTGGATGATTTAATTTATGTTGCAGATGGTTTTGATGGGCTTGAGATCATAAGAATGATTCCCTCGGATGAATGGACCACATCGAGTATAGGAACGCCCAGTTTTGGGCTTTTTTTGGCAGTAGTTGGAATGCTAGGTCTTCTACAATTGAAAAGAAGATTTGATTAAACCATGAGAGGACACTCAGGTATGAAACGCGGTTTATATAGAATTACCACAGTCTTAGTGGTTTTTACTCTCCTTTTTTCTTTTTTAGGCAACGTTGTGGTAGGATCGGATGGAAACGGATACCTTGAGGAAGTAGCACAGATTGATACTGGGGGATGGGCACTCGACGTATGGGTTGAAGCTGGCTTCGCATATCTAACAGATTTAGAGGCGGGATTTCGAATATATGATGTCACTAATCCTTCTAGCCCAGAAGAACTCGCCCACATGTTTTCTTCAGGTGGAGCCCATCAAATGTTTCTTGATACAATTAATGATCTTGTTTATCTTGGGAACCATGTTCACGGCTTGGAAATCATTAACGTGAGTGACCCCAACAATCCAAAAGAGATTGGGCATACATACAATGAGGGGGGGTATGTAACCGATGCCTACCTGGTAGATAATCTTCTGTATATCATCGAACACGGATTAACGGTTCTGGATGTAAGCGACCCTGGTAATCCAGTGAGATTAGGACATTTTTCTGGTGATGATTATATGAGTGACATAAAAGTGGTTGGAAATTATGGCTATTTGTCGCATGGGCAGTTTGGGCTAGATATACTTGATATTTCTGACCCAACAAACATAACCAAAGTGGGTACATATGTCGATGAAGGTATTGCAAATAATGCTGAGGTCATCGGGAATCTACTATTTTTAGCTGATTGGGATGCTGGTTTAAAGATATTAAATATTTCGGATCGTAATTTTCCTGCCAAAATTGGGGAGTCCGAGAGCATTACTGATTATGCCGGAGATCTGACTATTTTTGGTGATCTGGCGTTTGTGGGAGGATGGGTGGATGGTTTATACGTATATAACATTAGTAATCCAATGCGGCCAGTTCTGAAAACTAGTTATCATGACGGAGGTAAAGCAACTGGAGTTTATGTTCAGGATGACCTGGTATATGTCGCAGATACCACGGAAGGTCTTGAAATCCTTAAGATAAGATCCGGTACAACAGAAACCTCGACATCACTAGAATTTATGCTTCCATTTGCTTTATGTGTCGGTTTGGTTTGCGTGCATCGGAAAATTGGGAAAAAAGGGGTTTAAAGTGAAACATAACAGCCATTTGATCCTTTTATGTCTTCTGATTATATCATTGAGTCCATTCACGGCGTTTCGGGGTCAAAACAGTGATCGAGAATTGGTTCTTTCAAAAATCGGAGAGCTTCCGACAGGCGGGGACGCCTATGATGTTTGGATAGATGAAGATAGGGAACTAGCGGTTCTAACTTGTGGTTATTACGGAGTAAGGATTGTGAACGTAAGTGATCCCTCCAATCCAATCGAATTATCCCATATACCTGAACCACCAGCCGTGATTGAAACAGGTCATACCACAGGTTACGCCCATCAATTCTACCTCGATCAGAAAATGGCATATGTTGGGGATGGAGCTGCTGGATTGACGGTAATAGACACTACAGATCCTAGGAACCCAAGTATTATTTCCCATTATTCAGGCGGGTATGCATGGGATATCGAGGTTCAACAAGCGGTTGCTTTCGTTTCAAGCGGGTTCCTCGGTAATGGAGCAGGCCTTTTGATACTTGATTTTTCAAATCCAACATCTCCAATATTGATGGCAAACTATAGCACAGAAGGTGACATTACCTCTGTTGAGGTAAAAGGAGATCTTGCGTTCCTCGCTGATTATGACAAGGGACTTGTTGTTCTAGACGTAAGTAACGCCTCCAACCCAGTATTGAAAGAAGAGTTCCCTGGGCCTCAAAATAGTGGAGTAAGTTACGTGGAAGTTGCGGATAACCTATTGTATTCAACTAGCTGGACTAGTGGACTGAGAATCTGGAATATCACCGTACCTTCTGAGATTTCAATCGTGGCCGATTATTCCAAGTTTGAGTCGTATTTCTCAGTTAGGGTTTTTGATGATTATGCGTTTCTAGGGGGAATGAATGACGGTTTAATAGTTTTGAATGTTAGTGATCCCGTAAATCCTGTTGAAATCGGACGTTACTCCGAAGGGGGCAGAGTTAACAGCGCCTATGCTGTGAATAACCTGATTTATGTTGCAGATCAGGATAGCGGATTGTTAATCTTAAAAATTCAGTCTTCTATTGATACAACTTCCGCTGCCCAGACCTCTTTTGGATCTGAGATCATTGTTATAGGTCTGTTTTTATTCCTTGGATTCAAGAGGAAACGAAAAGGACAATAAATCGAATCAATCGCCAATTGCTCTCGGTACTACTTAAGCTTCGTTATTCCTACGCCCGACATTGGATTTCAAGAAACTCTGTTTTTGCGAATTTGGGAAGCAACAAGGGCGATCCCTATCAGAGTAACAATTTCAAAACCTGAAGTCGCACTTGTTGGAGCCGTGGAGTAATCTCTATTATATTGAATGATTTCGACAATGCCATTGGGAAAATTCGTAATATAAGCATAATTTTCGTCTAAATCCAGTGCTAATGTTTGTCCAACACTAGTGTAACTTGAAGCATATTGAGGATCCGTCGGATCAGTGACATTAAATACTATTAACTTGTTGTTTTCAAAATCAGTCGTAAAAACTAAGTTGTCATTTAAAACCAAGTCCATCAATCTACCTACATCTTGATATGAACCCAATTCTCTTAATTCCGAAGGATTACTAGTGTTGTAGACTAATAAACCTGAAGAATCAGCCGCAATATAAGCGATGTCTCCAGAAGCAGCAATTGAATTAGCCTTAATATCATATCTGGCAATTTCTGTAATGTTTAACGGATCAGTGATATCTAATAGAATAAGTGAGAAATCAGGTTTCCCTTCAAATCCTAGACTATGACTAACATATGCGGTTTCTCCGATCATTTCAATATGGTATATAGGTCCAGTATCAGTATAATTTGAGACGAGCGAAATGTTATTATGGTCTGTAACATCAAGAACTACCAAGCCAGTTCGATAATCCGCTACAAAGGCATAATTCCCTTTTATTTTCAGGTCGTGAGCTAGTTGAAAGTCACTAAATTCCCCAATTTCAGTGACAGCGTTGGGATTTGTGATATCATAGATCTCCAATCCATCACAATGATCCGCTAGAAATAGGGTATTTCCTATAATGACAATGCCGTGGGGTTGACCCCCATCGTAGAATTGATCCAGAATCCGCGGTTCAGAAGGATCAGTGACATCAATTAAAGAAATTCCTGTGGCATCGGGGCTTACACAACTACCTGGACTCGATCCTGATCCAGAATCGCCAACGATAAGAATATTTGGGCTTTTTCGAATTGTAAAAGGGCTTTTTCCAACGTCTATTTCGCCCACTTTATTTAAAGTAATATTCTGGACCGTACCTTGTGAATTTTGTATTATTAAAACGGGAGATATCATAAGAGTAAAAAAACAACAGAATTGTAGATATCTTGATTTAATCATTATGAATTCACCCCGATAAACCAGTTTATTCAAAGGAGATTGAAGAGAATTCTCATCAGATAACCGAAGTTTCATATTAAATACTTCGAGGTTTTGGCAGGCAATCTAATTATACAGTATTTCGAAGTAAAATTCGGTTCTTTCTTTTCTAGCCCTAAATTTACTTAGCCAAGACTTAGGTTTCGGCCTTTGAAATGAATTTGAACCAAATATCCGTGAATAATTTGATATGCCCAATTGCCTCCCTCGGACCAATATGCTTCCTCTTATTTCCGAGATGATCTCAAGAACACACTATACACTGAGCGATAACTTCTTCACCCTTCAATTTGACTCTTACTCGACCGCAGTCATTGCAAACGTTTGTTTTGCATTTACGGCACTGCTGGAGGTGTTCAGGACAGTATGATTTACTACAACCTTCACAAATGGCCGAACTGTCCTTAGTATTGAATTTTCCGCATTCCTGACATTCTACTAGATGAGATGGGGCACAATCTTCGCACACTGGTTCTTCTTTGGTGTTTTTAAATTCATGATTTGAACTAAAGACCCCTTGACAAATGATACATTGCCAGGAATGTTCTTTGCAAACGATTTCTGCGTGCCTGGTATCTAAAACCCTGCATGTGCCGCAAAGCTTTTTATTGCAAATGAGACAATCATAATCGTGGTCTAGACAGGAGATTTTGCCGCACTCCTCACAGAATGAAATATGCTCACTACAATAGGTGTTAAGACAGGTGGTACAAATAAAAGTTGGTGGACTAATCTCTGAAGCCAGTATTGTCTGATAGTAATTCTCCGTACTAATCTCAGGCCCGCAACCATCACAATAAAGCTCTGCATTCCCATTATAAAGATTTAAGTCAATTTCAGAACGTACTACGATTGCACCGTTTTCATTTTCGGCTGCGGGAACAGTGAATGATATAGGAATTAGTAACCTTGGAATCCAATATACGGCCTTTTCTTCAATTTTTATGTCCGCTTTGCCAGGCCTATACAAATCCATGGGCGCCCCTTTTTTCTTAAGATTCTCGATTCCTTGATGCAATTTCGCATATTCGGTTTTTTGCTCCTTAATCATTTCCTCTCGCTTGTTTTCTAATGATCTAAGCTGATTTTGCAGCTCTTTCTTCCTTTCCTCATGACGAAGGATTTTAGCATCAGCGGTCTCCAAGGACCTTAGAACAGCCTTAATTGATCTACCTTCTGCGGAACGCGCCTTTTTCTCGGCTTGGAGTACTTCAATTCTCGCAAGGGTTTCGTCAAGACGTTGGTTTTCGGTTTCTATCCTTTCTTCAATTTTACTCATGTCTTTAGAAATCTTAGAGAACGCTTTAGATTCTTTTTTCCCCGCTAATTTCTCTAATTCGATTATTTCAAACTCACGCAACTTTTTTTGGTAAATGTTCCCCGCTTCGGGAAATGGGGATTGCGTAAAATACCATACAAGATTATCAGGCAATTTCGTTATGATTTCCTTGTCAAGAGTATGAAAAACAAAATCATCGTTTGGACTAAGGGTGAGATCCTCCGGAGGTAGCGAAGAAGCGTGAATGCCTTCAACTGTGGTTTGATCCCACTTTATTTTCGTGCTTAAATCAAATGAACGAGACATGGTTTCTGTGATCTCAACAGGAAAGACAATCGGCCCCTCTTTTACTTCACGTTTAATATTGATCAGGGTTTTGGAAAAGTATAAAGGAGCATAATACTGGGTTTGTTCGTCAAACTCTATATCAAATCCATCAACTTCTGGATTTCCCTGTATACTTAATCTTTCGTAGACAGTGATTGGTACATTCATTTGAGATATTTTCGGTATTAGGAAGCGCTCCGTAATTTTTCCGACACCTGGTTTCTTTCTGGTAAATTCGTGTTTGGATGGAACCTTCTCTTCTACCTCAGTTTCGATCTTTTCTTTTTTTCTTCTTTTCTTTGGCTCTGGTTTCGGGGGACGAAGCGTTAAGGCCTCTATTTCAGAATCTGTTAAGGGGCCCTTGTGTAAACTCAACAGCCATCTGGTTTTGAGCTCGTTAACTCCATATCGTGGATTGTATGCTATGAAATTTCCTGGTTTTAATGCCCGAATTTGACTCATCAATTTACGAAAGTCTTCCTCGGATCCTCCGGCACCTTCAAAAACTGGTTTCAAAGCTCCTTGGACTTTCGCAACATCTTGGTTTGTGGCTAACCTTCCCAGTATCCAAGTTGCGATATTTGACAATCCCCGATAATCTAAATCACCAGGATTTTGTGTAGCCAGCACACAACCAAGCCCAGCCGCTCGAGCCTGCTTAAGAATTATTAACAGGGCAGTTTTAGAAGGAGGACTTAATGAACCCGCGGGCATGAAACCATATAGCTCATCGAAATACAAAATTGCGCGAAGGCGACTGGTTCCTCCTTTAGACCACACCCACCGCTGTACCTCACCAAGAATTTCAGCAACAAAGGTACTTTTTTCATCGGAATCCGTAATCTTTCTTAAATCGAATACAATTATCGGAGTCCGTTTCTGTTTCTTCGCGAGTGCAATGAACTTGTCAAAGTTCAGATCTACTCCTGGAACTGCTCTAACCATCAAAGCATTGATTTTGCGCGCCAAATCGGTACGTTTTACTTTAGAAATGAATTTTTCTACTGCTAACGAGCCAACTTTTTCAAAGGGTGGATCTTCAATGGCTTCTATGAGGTTTTCAAGCGTCACCGCTTTTTTCTTTTCGACTTCCCAGATATGTCTGATAATATTGCTCAAAAAGATTACGCGATTATCAGTGGAAGAGGTAGTACCGATACCACATCGAGAAAGGAGCAATTGAATTTTAAGATCTAAAGAGCTAAGTAGTGCATCAGGAGATTCAGTCATCAGCTCTTCATAATTGGTAGGCATTTCAAAACTGGGAGTAAGAGATATTTGCACCCCCGCGGCATTCTTTGGGGTGATAAGAACAACGGCTACCTTGTTAGAAAACTCTTTTTCGACACTAAGATATTCTGGGCCAAAAGAGTCTTCTAGTTTGTTTTGATATAACTGAATCCATTCTTCTGCTATCTCTTCTGGATCCCCCTTACCACGATCTTCAGCTTCAACTTGAGCGTGAATAATCAGAGTATCTTTATCAAATTCACCCAAACCAATTCCTAACGCACCAATGTCCCCCTTAGGATCAATCGCAATTACGGGTATATCAGCACGAATAGCTTCCTCAACAATCGACTTACAAACAACAGTTTTACCACTTCCCGAAGCGCCCAGAATGGCGGCATGAGTCAAGAAGGTAGTACTCGGAAGTCTAAACTGTTCGTTTCCTATTCTGCCGAGAAAAAAGTCTGGAGCGGCCATATCGACATCCTTTCCGTGTGTAATAACGGTTTATTGAGAAAACTTACGGTTTCTAACTCTTAAAACATTTCCGTGAGCCTTTTAAAACTGCTCTTTCTCAAAAAAATATAAAGAATCCAAACAGATATAGCAATAAAAGGACTACAGAAAAGGTGAAAGTCTAAAATATAAGTATACTTGACAGCGGTAAGTGTATAAACTTAATTGGTGGGTTTATGGTTAACATAGGTATTCTGGGTGACATGAACTGCGGGAAAACGAGCGTTTTTGTGAATTTCATGAATGAGCTAACTTCCGCTGATGAACGGATCTTGGCAGGTGCGCCGGGCGGTCCGGAAATGTATACCACTCAAACCGTAGATTTCATCCGTTTTTCATGGAAAGGATTTATACACGTACTATACGGAACTGGAGGCCATAAAACCCCCATAACAGATTATTACAGATTGTACGTGCTTCGTAATGCTAATCGCTTTGTCTGTATGTTCGATCTATCAGAACCACTAGAGAATCAAATTAGGTTTTATGATGACATAGAAATTCCCTCAAAACAGATCAGTATCTATCTCAACAAGTATGATCTTGCTCAGGATAAAGCGGACAATTATAGGGCCGAGGTGCAAGATTATTTTCTTTCCAAGAAAAAGAAACTTGTTAAGGACATACTGGTAACGGTAGCGGTTAAAAAGCCCGAGTTTGAAGAGGAAAGGAAAAATTGCCAGCGGGGGATTCTCAATCTTTGTGAATTTGATGCAGAGAGTTCTGCGTTCGATGTTTGGGAAGGGCAAGGATAGCTCAAGAGGAGGTGGAGATACATGTCAGAAGAAGATCCATTTGAGCGATTAGTTGGTACTCTCCAAGTTATTGAACATTATGATCGAGCCTTATGTCTGATTGCGATCTATCTGGGTCAACGTGCAGACCAGAATACAATTAAGGGAATCACGGAAATTTATACAGCGCTTCTAGGCCGTCCACAGGGAATTACGACCGCCAGAGTCAGGGGATACATCACTTCGATGGTTAATGTGGATATTCTAGAAAGAGAACGGGAGCAGATAATCAGCTCCACCAAAGTTTCATTTCACACGATAAGCCCTCTTGGTGAATTAGCACTTTTGTACATATTAGTCACTTTCGTTACCCCTGACCCGCTACAAATAGAATGGGATCTAGAAAGATTCAAAGAAAAATTATCAATGCCAGACAATATAACCAATGAAGAATCGGTCATTCGATTCTTGGTCGATACAATGATATCAAACGAAAAGATCCTTGATAAGGTGTTATCAGATCTGTTAACTGGAAAGGATCCTGAGAAAATTCGAACAAAGCAATTGATTTTTGAAACCCCAAAGACTTTTAGTGGAAAGAGCCTAGCTTTTAAAATTTTTGAGGATTTAATTTGGGATTATTTAAGTTTGGGGACTGGATTCTCGAAGAAAGCGTTGGCTGCACGTTTTAAGGGAACGTCTGTAGGAGGTTCTCTCAATAAATTAAGCCCCTATATTATTGAAGAAACCTACGGAAAATTACGTTATTATAGGATATCGTTGTTAGGGATTTATATCCTACCTATTCTTGCATTCATTATTCGTCGTTTATCTATTGAGAGGTCAGTTTTACCATCGATTTTATCTTCTCGGATAGACATAGAGAAAAATCCTTGGCTCAGTCTCGTTGAGCAAGCAAAAAAATTCTTCAAGACTCTCTATACTCTTCCATGAGAGTGATATTTGTGTTAGTTGTTTTGGATGAAGACGGCAAGAAAAATTTTCTCCCTTTGGTAGATTTTCACACTCATATAGGGAAAGTGAGAATTCAGACAACATCTGGAACCTCTCAAAGGGTTAACAATCCCAAGGACATTCTTGCCCTCTACTCCAAACTCCAGTTTGAGATTCACAAAAGAATAGA
>JBHLSH010000067.1:0-22455 GCA_048881705.1 Candidatus Heimdallarchaeota archaeon
TATTACACAAGACGGAGTGTTTCCAGGTTATATGGTACATCCACTCTTACTTTATAGCGCTTAGTGAGCGCTTGGGCCAGAGATTGCGATTTGTTTCTCTGTCCATGGAAAAGTATGACTCGTTCCGGCTTAGGGGTTAGTTCTCGGACGTAATTCATGATTTCACCTCGATCAGAGTGTCCACTGAAACCATCGATTTGATGGACGTCCATATTGACTCGCAGCATCTTCATTCTGCCATCTTCGATGCTTCGAATTTCTTTGACTCCTGAAAGGATTCTTCGCCCTAAAGAGCCTTCCGATTGGGATGATACAAAAATAATTGCATTACGGGGATTATCTGCCATATTCTTGAAGTAATCGACCGAATTTCCGCCCGTCAACATTCCAGAAGTGGCAAGAATCACCGCGGGTTCCCCATTCACGAGGGCCTGACGCTCATTGGTTCGATCTATCCTGTGGAAAATATCACTTAGAAAGGGATTGTTCCCCTCATTGAAGATTTGATCTTGGAGGCGAGATGAGAGATATTCAGGATGGCAAGAATGGATCGCGGTGGCTTCAGCAATTAAGCTATCAAGATAAACTGGAACGTCTACCATTTGACGAGTTCGATGAGCTTTTGCCAACACTGTCATAAACTCCTGTACTCGCCCAACAGCAAGGCAAGGGATTAAAACCTTTCCTCCACGCCTTACGGTTTGGTTAATGATTTTTAACAGCAGAAGTTCAGCATCATCACGCCTTGCCATCATATCCCGAGGCCCGCCATAGGTCGATTCCAGAATTATTGTTTCAAGACGGGGGAACCTTCGGTTGGCACGATCAAGAAGGCGAGACCATTTAGCCTTGAAATCATTCGCAACAGCCAAATTATAACGTCCGTCACCTATATGTAAGTGCATAATCGACGAGCCGAGAATATGACCTGCGGGGGTCATTGTAAGGCGAATATCATTACTGAGATCGGTAACTTCGCCATATCTCCTTGTTATTGTATGGATAATCATTTTTTTGATGTCTCGTTGACTATACGGAACCAGTCTATTTTCACGAGACGCTACTTCGATATAATCCTTCTGAAGAAGAGTCATTAGTGATAAGGTAGCATCGTTGGTATAAACAGGTCCACGATACCCCCATTTGTAAAGAAAAGGTACGAGCCCACTATGATCAAGATGTCCATGAGTAATGAGAACAGCATCTATGGTATTAATATCGAATTCAGGAACATTAAAGTATGGAAACATTAATGAAGGTTCACGTGACCCCACATTTAGGCCACAATCGATTAACACTCTTGTTTCTGCCGTTTCTAAAAGAATGCACGAACGTCCAACTTCAGAAAATCCTCCCAGTCCAGTAACCCGGATGAAATCGTCAGCGGCAATTTGAGGTCGATGGATTCGTTTTCCAATATTTACCAATGCCTGTTTACGCTTCTCTGACTCGGCAGTAAGGGTTTTACGAATGGATTGAATAAGTTGAGACTGGATAGGAGGAGAACGAACAACTCTTGGACGCCAACAGATCGAACGTCCAATATCCCGTAATGTGGCACCACTACGCCCAATGACTGCCCCTGGCTTCTTTGCCTCAATCATTACCTCTCCAAGTTCATCGTCAAAGATAATATTTGTGATCTCGGCACTCTCAGGCACGATTTCCATTATCCTAGCCTGTGCTTCCTCCTTCTCTCTCCTTACACTAACATCAGAGCGTATTACTATCCTTTTTCTCAATATTTTTGCTAGATTTTTTACAACATCGCCGTTTTCCATAAGGACCGTGGGATTCAGGGAGTAAAGCACCACAAATGGGCCTTCGAATACCACCTGACTAATGCTAGCATCAGGGGGAAGTTCTTTGATCAAATTGGCCTTTAATTGTTCGATAGATGCTTCGTGTGAATATTTCTTGTCGTTTTGTGCCACCATAACATGGAACCTCGAATCTTACAAGGTATAATATAGTCTCGTCCAAACCTGGATAGTCGTATTCTTGTCCAAAGAAAATCCATCAGATTTTGGTAAAACAGGCAAGAGGCAAATCTATCTTTACCTCGAAGAGATATTGCTTCATAAATATCCCTAATTAGTTAGTAGACCATAACACCATTGCCTTGGAATTTCAAACACCATTATGACCTGTCAAACCAACTAGAGTAAATTAAATCGAGGCTCATACGGCCTTTACTAGATACTCTCTTTCTGATGACTATTATCCTTAAGAGTCTTATAAGACCCGTTATACTTATGGTGATAGAGTAGGTTGGTAGAATCCTGCATACGAATGATCGTTAGTAAAAAGTATTTGGCTAGACTAGAGGATGTGCCAAGCTGAACTCAGTAGAAAAGCCTTTTCTCTTAGGAAAAACCACAAAAACAATTTGTTTAAGAACTTTTTTCTGAGCCGGAATACCGCCAGCGTACATTAAAGTAAGGACTAGAAAATCAGATGTCGAGGTCGGAAATCCTTCATTCAGTCGTCCCCAGAACGATAGTCATCGGTTCGCAGTGTTTTGACAGGATTATCAATGTGATTTCCGCATTCGGCTTCATTCCCAAAGTACTAGTCTTAACGGGTCCAAAGACCCGTGAAATAGCTGGAATTGAAATTTTTGATATCATGGCGAATCAAGATTTCGAGTATGAGACATTAGTTGTTGAAGATGCCATTGTGACTCCCGAAGTCGCTGATACATATGTAGATATTGTCAATAAATACAAACCGAATGTGTTGGTGGCCGCAGGGGGAGGACGTATCATTGAAACGGGTAAGTATTGTTTATCTAAATCATCTGATCAAATGGAAATGATTTCTGTCCCCACAAGTACTCCACATGATGGAATCGCTTCACCTTTTATCTTCCTGGATGATCCGACCGAGACTTTCATCGGGGAGTGCCGTCCTCCAATTGCGGTCATTGCAGATGTTGACAAAATTGCCAAACACCCTAATTTGGTACGGTATCTAGCAGCGGGAGTTGGAGACACGCTTGGAAAGATTACAGCAATCTGGGACTGGCGTCACGCCTACAGAATCAAATCAGAGCGCTATTCCCGTTTTGTAGGGGGTGTCCTAGAAAACGCTGATACTCTCTTCCAGAATCAGGTTTCTGAAGCCTTAATTGACCCTGATCACGCCATTCAAGTGGTATTAAAAGCCTTGTTAATAGCTGGTGTATTAATGGGTACTTCTAATGACATACGGGTTGGTTATGGGTCTGAACATATGTTTGCAGCATCCTTAGCAGCAGAACTGCATGAAACGTCAGGAAACTCCCTCCTGCATGGAGAACGGGTTGCCCTCGGTACGATCCTTATGTCCAAGCTTCAAAACCAGAACTACCAAAACGTTAAGGATTTGTTAGAAACTGCGGGCTGCCCTGTAACCATTGATGATTTCGAAGAACATATACCCTCTGAAGTAATTATCAACGCTCTTTTACGAGCTCATAAAATGAGCCCAATTTATACAATTTTAGGACGATCAGGTCTAACAAAAGTAGCTGCTCTTCGATTAGCTCAATCCACTGGCATTATTGAATCGATTATTCCATTCTAATATGTTTCATAGGTAGGGTAGGCGTTAAAAGTCAGCTTCTGGATTCATGAAAGATCAACGCATATCAAGCGGTATAATGTGTATATATTGCGGAGAAAGAAATCTATCTGCAGATCTCTAGAGGAGCGTTTTCATCTTAGATAGACACGAAGGAAGTCGGCCAATTACTTATATCAAAGCATGAAAAGATTAAAAAGGCCGAGAGAATTGTCTAGTTTGACTTTCATAAATGCTAATCGCTTTTTCGCATAAACTTGGACTTGGGATTGGCAATGGATTCCAGAAATGAAACTGAATCGCCAGTGGTGGGTATTGTGACCAGTATATTTACAGATGCCGGACCCCAAGTCGTATTCAATTCAGCCAATGTTATTACGGACGATCAGGCCCTAAATCTCTCTGTGCGGGTCATGACTCTGCTTGGTGAGCAAATAAGCGGTTCAAGTTCTGAGCTATTTGGACCTTTACCAGTTCCCTCGGATGAAAAGTACCTATGTCTTATATTCAGCTTCATTGTCGAAGCTGTTTTTACCACGGACCCACGATTAAAAGAAAGACCGACGATCATTTGTATAATCTTCAAACGTTCGATGAGACGTGAAATATCACGGGCTCAAGGTCTTATCCAATCCTATATTTCTCAACAAGTTACCGAGGATTTCAAAACCGAATCGGATTTAAAAGATGGCAAAAAGATGAGAGAAATCGATTATCATCTCTCGGCGCTAATCTCAAGTAATCCAGTGCAAATCTTCATTGTGCAAGGAAATACAGTTCAAGAACATATAGGAAGTCTGCATATCCCCCATGACGCCTTTGTGATTGCGGATCCCCAAAAGTCATTATTATACATCGTTTTTGAGAAATTTTTATCATCTGTTCGGAAACGAGAAATTGTTATTCTCGCTGATGGGATAAATGAGAAAAAATATCGGCGAAGGCTGAAAAAGGAAATCGTTGATTCGGAAGAATCAACCACACGCCTCTTGAACTATTACGGGCTCTCACTTCGGAACCAATATTAAGAACAATCATGGAATTTTTCAAATATTGAACAATAGAGCGGATTAGAATGGTTTTAGAACCTGCTTATACCATCGAATTAGAAAGCTTTCTAGACCTGGTCAGATTAGTCACAAATTCTGGTCCAGAAAGACCATCGACAATCTTCAAGTGGTCTACTGAAGAAAATCGAGTTAATTATGGGTCGTTTGCGATTTTTCCTGGTTATTATGACTATCATGGCTTGCCAGTCCTTTTTTATGTTACTCATGAAACCTCGATAGAGAAAATCGGAGAGAGTATTATCAGGTACGATCTTCAAGTGGCTGAAAAACAAATATCCTTTCTCTCGCATTTGCAAGAGCGTGACTTGGACAATACTCACACTGGGCTGGTTCGTTTCATTCCCATTGTAACTTTGAAACGACCGCCAAAGATATTCCCAAGTGGAAACTGAGTCAGTCGTAGTGGAGAGTTCCTAATGGAGAATATTTCACTTCTTGAAGGAGATATTGTCCAAATAGAAACCTTAACTTCTCGCAAACGACGATCTTGGATCTTCACTTTAAGCAAAGGAGGTAGCTTTTTTACCCATCTGGGTACGATTAACCATGATGACTGTATTGGACGGTCATTTGGCGATATTCTTAAGTTAACAGGAGGTCAAGTTCTCCTCCTGAAGCCTACCCCACGGGACCTAATACGGAACTTTCATTTGAAAACTCAAATCCTATACGAGGACGATTGTGCCGTTGCCTGTAGTTTGGCGGGAGTTACTCCCGGGATGCGGGTAGGAGAGGCAGGTAGTGGTTCAGGGGCACTAACCACATTTCTTGCTTCAACAGTACGACCTCGGGGACATGTCTATTCCTTTGATAATAACAAAGTCCACCTAGATAATGCACGAAGTAATGTGGTGAAAGCTGGGCTAGAGGAGTTTGTGACATTCACGAACCACGACGTTCTCGAACCACTGGAAGTTCGCGGACTCGATGCGTTTTTTCTTGATTTTTCTACCCCCTATAGGGCAATCAAGACTGTTGCTCAATCATTAAGGGGTGGAGGTAGATTAATATGCTTTGTTCCATCCTGGGGACAAGTAGAACAGACTGTTGCCCAAATTCAAGAAAGTTCATACTTCGTTTTACGTGAAACTCTCGAGATCACCCGAAGAAACTTTGTTGTTGACCCTAAGAAGCATATTATGAGGCCTGTATTTCGAGACCTGGTATATTCGGGAATTCTAATTCATGCCATCAGGATCATTCCAAGGAAAGAGATTTCAAGATGATTATCTTACCCGAACCGGTCTATGCCAAGTTTTTGCGGTTTGCATTGGAAAACGCGAATCCCTATGATCGTCCAAGGCAATGGAAAGAATGTATTGGGCTGATTCTAGGACGAATAGAAAACTCTATGATCTTTGTAACTGATATTATTCCCATGAATGCGGGAAATGCAGTTTACGTTGATATTAATGACTATGAAAAGGTTTTTTCTCTTGTGCCATTCAGTAAAATTGAGGCTGGTGAGGTAGTCGTTGGTTGGGCACATACACATCCTGGTCTCGGCTTGTTTTTCTCTGGAACCGACATCCGCACCCAATATGCTTACCAACAAATGCATCCGCTTGCATTTGGATTAGTACTGGATCCCATGAAGGTGACCTCTAACTTCGCCGGTTTTCGTATCTATCGTGTTGATTCTTCGGGATCTCGAGCCATTGAAGTCGAATACAATTTTGAAGTCGATTTTGATTTTACAACGACCAGAACGCAGTTAATTACAGAGCTATACCAAGTTCCACCGATTCCCACAACCCCAATTGTCCACTCGAATACTGAGATCGAATGGAGAGATATGAGAATACGTATTGATGGGCCCGTTCTGGGATACGTTAACAAGGATTTTACGGTTAATATGGAGATTGGTCTACGGAAAAGCCAGTATTTGCGTTTGGAATATCAAATTAGCATGACCAACTTGATCTCCAGCCTGAAATTACCCAGCGAGCAAACAATGAAGATTATGTATCACGAAGCGATTAAATCTGGTAACCTTGCAGTTTTTTCAATGTATTCCAAAAACCCTGGCCGTGCATATCTTAAAATAGAAAAATTAAAAGTTATGGATGGGAGGCGACACTCCCAAGAAATGCCCAACCTCACACTGGTCCTTGATATCCAAGATGAGTAGGAGGGTCTACCAAATGTCCGAAAAGATAGTGGAAGTAAAATCTATTTGTATCTCCGATCCCCATAGACCCCTAAAGCGATGAAAGCTATGAAAATGAAGCTCACAAAGAAAAAGAGGTAAAACAGAATCTCTGGAGGTGGAGGAAGCCCTGCAATGAATTCAAAAGTCATGTTTCTGGGGAAGATACTGTCTCGGGGAAGCAATACGGTTCCTTGGTAAGTGTGATACTTGACTCGAAAAACAAATTTATATGTGCCAAATGCAGGAAGAAGGAAGGAAGGAATGTCTAAAACTTCAGTTTTAGAAGCACCTGGTGTAAGAATCAATTCTTCGGGTTCCCCATCACGATATACTACGGCCCAAGATCTATTCAAGGTATCTGGCTCACCTGAACGCACTTGATATACATCAACTGCGAACTCATGCATAACCAAACTCCTATTATCACCGATAATAGTTGTATAGCTCGCATTCACCCGAATTGTGGATCCATTAATTACCTGGGGGATTATGGTTGCTTCTTCTGGATTTAAAACTTCACTCGTGAGCTTCTCCAATAAAACATATCGATTTCCAACCTTAACCGCGAGATTAATAAGCTGGATTTGTATACGGGGATCAACACGTTGAGTTATTGCCTCAGGCGATGCCCCAACCTTCGCTGGCTGGAGTGTAGCATTTATACTATATGAAAATACAATAAATGCCAATAACAATATCTTTTGTACCTTTCGTTGGTTCATCAGCCGTTTCGACCCAGCAAACTGCGATAAAATTGTCTCAGTTACCATTGATTTAGTAAGGATCAGTTCAAACCCGTATTGTTGCTTTATTATCAGTTTTGCTATAGCAAGGTGTACTGTTATGAAAACTACTCTAGGATCATAAGTGGGTAGGATTCCCCGATCAAACTTTCAACCGTGTTTCGTATCGTGTTTTGAGCCTCGCGAATTTCCTTAAGGTCAAAAAATTTGCCCAATTCTTTCTCAATATAGTCTTCTGGAGCCGATTTCTCGTCCCTTGATATTATGAGGAAAATTTCTCTCTCGAGAGGCCCACGAGAGAATTTGGATCGCATCCGTGCTCCAATGATTTCGTAAGCGATCAAAATTTCTAATTGACGATTGTTTACCCGTTTGACTACCTCCTCGGTTAGAACCAGGACAGAAAAAATTTCATTAGCCCGATTAGTGGAATTCAAGGTAAATATGGGAATGTACACGGGCTCGAACAGGTTTTCTAAACTGGTCTGGAATAAAAAAGGGGCGACATTGATACGATATCGTGTTGCAATTTCTTTGGAATATTCTCTAAGGTTACTCTTGATATTGCCAAGCGCACGTTTGGCCTTTCTCAATTCATCCAAAAAAGTCAGACGTTCCGTTCTTACTTTCTCTTCAATCTGTAAAATTGGAATAATAGGAAGGCCTAGGCGTACTTTCATACGCATTTGGACCTCAATTTTCTCAACAAAGTCCTGATAAGGGGTGATTTCTTCGTTGTTTTTACGGATTGGATGAAGGCGCCTAATATCATCAAATGCTGCATTTTCTGCTTCTTGGGTCGTATAGTTTTCGCACAATATGTATTTCAAGATATTACTAAAATATTCCATTCCAGTCTGAACAGCCATTGCATCTAGTGATTGAAAGATCGGAATCGAAAATGCAATAACCAACAATCGGATCTGATTTTCTATAATTTCTTGAAAACAGAATGGACTAATCTTTCGATTAGCTCGTTGAATCAGACCATTCACACCACAGAATCTAACCTGATCTATAACATCTAATAATTTTGGATGTTGGATTGCAACTCTTTCAAACTCTGTACCCATCCATTCCTCAATCGTTAGTAGGAACTGAAATTGCCGATTAGGAGGGATACTTTCAAAGGAACTCATTTCGGTCACCTAATGGAATCTCCCCGCTGACCTAAAAGATTTCGGTGTTGTTTCTGGCAATAAAATTGCGATCCAAGTTAATACCGTTTACTTGCGTGTCGATAAGCGCTGCCAAAAAGGAAAAGGAAAATGCTGAAGGCCAGTAAAATAGCTGTTGATTGACTAATTGCAGCGAGATTTCCTGAAGCAAAGTTAACAATTTGAAATATAACAAGAGTTAACCAACCCCTTATGCTTGTATCTCTCGTTGTTGTTAATCCTTTCCAATACCTTAGGATTAACATCAGAATTCCAATAACTACCGCTCCAATATGAATCCAATCCAAAATGACGTCAAAGGATTCACGAAATATTAAGAACAAACTTTCAAGAGAGATAAATATCAGAATCGATAGTAATGTGATCAAACGATCAGGAACATTAACTGTGTAATCGACCTGCTTTGCTCCTTCATAGATGAAATATATAACCCCACCTATCGTAGCGGCATCAGCTAGGATGAGCGCCGAGGTGTACAGAAGGTCTATATTCTCATTCCAGGTTATAAACAGTTGAGTCAAGAAATTAAAAATACCAGTATCGGGAGTCGATGCATCAAACCCGAAATAGAAGCCTAAAATGACGAATAAAGGCAGTGGAAGGTATAACAATGTAAGAAGAAGCGTTTTACGTTGCGTTGTGATACGAGAATCCGGATCTCTCCATCCAAGCAAATAGGCCGCAATAAAATAGCCCCCAAAAAGAGAAAGTACAGGAGTGATGATAGGAAAGAAAAAGATAATCCCGATTAAGAAGTTGAATCCGTAAAACGTTCTAATAGAGGTGGGTAAACGCCAAACTTCAAAACCAAAGGTCTCGTACGCATCTGAAATCTGATAACGACGGCCTAACGTCCAAAGAAGAAAGGGAAACGACATAACCAGCGGTCCAATCCCATATACAATAACATCGGACCAAATACGGAGGGCCGGAGTGTCAAAGAACCATATAACTCCATTACTGAAAATAAAAGAGAGAATGTAAAAGTAAATCGGAATTAGAACAAACTGCAGGATAACAATGAGTCTACCGTAATGAAGAGAGACCTCATAGTCACTCATAACATCATTTCCAAATCTTTTTCTCTAACGGGATTTAAACGGGGTTTAAAAATATATTTTCCACGGAGCTCATTCTTGATAACGATAAACCTAGCTGGTTTCATAATGTCATTTTGGAGGTTTTATTGATGGTTGAAGCTAATGAAAGCGAGAATTTTCCATATAGGAGTGATTATTACCATTTAATAAAAGGAAAGACGATTTCGCGGCGTGGGCGATGGTGGACGGCTGCCCTTCTAGTTCAGCATGTCAATAATGCGGATAAGCGGATAGTTGTCATCCAACGGTGGCAAAAACGCAATCGGGCAGATCCCGATGCGGATGGAAAGATGTCAAGCTACTGGGCTCCTATGAAAGCTTTTACATTAAACTCCAGCCGAACTTGGGAAAGTTTGAAAGAAGTGGTGGAGAATTGGCTTTCAACTAATGCCTGGGAATAAACTCGCGCTTATGCATCTTTCAAGTAATCTCAATGTATTCGTAGGCCTGACGGGTTGATTCAAAACCATAGTGGATTTTTTGATAATCCTGGCGGAATTCTGCAACTCGTTTTGCCATTTCGCGAGGATCTTTCTGATCTATTAAAACCGCCTTAAATAGTTCTGCAATCTCTTCCATTTCGCTCTCCTTCATGCCCAGTCGTGTGATCTCTTGGGTACCTATACGGATTCCGCCAGGGTTCCGATAATTACGCTTCTCAATGACATCCCATGGGAGGAGATTTCGATTTGCCACAATGTGAGATCGTTCCAGCAGTTGTTCCACATCAGCCCCAAGCCCAATAGATCCCTGGAAATTGCTAATATCGACGAGTAACGTATGGGATTCAGTAAATCCCTTATCCGGACATACGACTTGGAATCCTCTTTCGTACAGTGCTTGTCCCAGAGCTTTCGCATTTCTGATCACTTGTTCTGCATAGGCTTTGCCGAATTTTTTAAACTCGGCGGCGGCAACCGCAAGGCCAGCGACATGCATCAAGTGGTGGTTAGAAGTCATGCCAGGGAATGCAGCCGCTTTGATCTGATCCACCAACTCTTCTCTTGCACTTATTACAAGGCCTTTCTGGGGTCCAGGGAATGTTTTATGGGTTGACATTGTCATGGTATCTGTTCCCTCCCGCAAGGGATCCTGAAACTTTTTAGCCGCTATTAGTCCCGCCACATGGGCCGCATCGTAGTTCACATGGGCACCAACATCGTGGGCTGTTTTAGCCAACTCCTTTACAGGATGAGGAAACAAAAAAACACTAGCTCCGAATTGAACCAGCTTGGGTTTTTTCTCCTGAATAGCTTTGATTGAAGCGTCAACGTCAATATTTAGACCATATCTGTCAAATGGAAGATAGTCTACGTCCAATCTTGACACAGCGCCAGCTGTTCCTCCAATAAAGGCCCCTGTTTTTGCTTTGAGAGGTCCAGAGCTGATATGTCCCCCCACAGGAATCGAAATTGCCAACATCTTGTCGTTAGCTTGTGCAAAAGCTGTGTAAACAGTTAGGTTAGCTACGACCCCCGAGATAGGACGCGCATCCACAAATGGCGCATCAAAAAGATCTCGTAGAAGCTTCAAACAAAGCTCTTCCAATTCATCGAAGTATTGGTTTCCTGGGTAGACTCGCTCGCCTATCCACCCCTCTGCGTATCTATGGGCCAGGTCACTTATTGCAGCCTCACGAACTGCTGGTGTTGTTAAATTCTCACTGGCAATAAGGGGAATAGCACTTTTCCAGTACTCGTGATGCCTTAGTAGGATATTCTTTACGCGTAAAAACCCTGGGTCGTCATGCATTTGTGTTACCACCAATAGTTACCGTTGACAAACTAAAATTCGCTAAAATATTAAAGAATTCTTAACTTGAGTTTAACTGTACTGAAATTAGGCCACGTATCATTTCATGGTCGGTACCTCTGTAAATCAGTTAAAATTTTCCCCCACATCCTTCTCTACTAAGTATGCAGGTGATTTCTCACTATGCCGATGAAAACTCAATTATATGACTATCACAAGGAAAACGGTGATATGATCAACTTTGCGGGATTTCAAATGCCCGTGATGTATTCATCCATTCAAACTGAACATATGGCTGTACGAAACAGCGTGGGACTCTTTGATGTCTCCCATATGGGACGTATGTGGATAGAAGGCTCCGATGCAGACGTTTTTATAAATTATTTGACCCCAAGAGACCTTAACAAAACATTAGTAGGACGAGCTTCATATACATTCATGTTAAACGAACAAGGCGGGTTTAAAGATGATTTGGTTTTTGAACGGATTGAGGAGAATAAGTGGTTACTGGTTTGGAACGCTGGTAATCTTCGTAAAATTGAACTATGGATTCGAACCGTCTTGGAAGCTATTAATAAATTCTCTCAGGTGGATGTGAGTATCAATAATATTTCCAACTCCTCCGCAATGTTTGCATTACAAGGGCCATTATCTCCTAGATTACTTTCTACTAAATTCACAGAGTTAAATCCGCCATCACCATGGAATGTGGTAGAGACGACCCTTGACAATATAAAAATAATACTTTCTGGTACAGGATACACTGGCGAGAGAGGTTATGAAATTATTGTCTTTGATACCACGCCTGATAATCCCAGCAACGCGAGAAAAGTATGGGATTTCTTATTGGAGCCAAAGAATGCTGACATATCTTCCATCCCGTGTGGACTTGGCGCTCGCGACTCTCTTCGTCTGGAAGCTGGATATTGTCTTTATGGTAACGATATTAATGAGAATCTCACCCCTGTTGAAGCTGATTTATTTTTTCCACCTTTTATCCATATGAACGGGCCGGATTTCGTTGGAAAGCAGGAACTAAAACGTCTACAAGATAAAGATCCTGATCTTATCCGAATTGGTTTGAAGGCCGCTAAAAAAGGACCAAGCCCGAGGTCTGGAGTGAATCTTTATCATAATACAAAAAAAATTGGCCATATAACTTCAGGCGGGTTTTCGCCTCTGCTTCAGATAGGTGTTGGAATGGGGTACGTGTATCCAGAGGTAAGCGATCCAGGAACCCTAATTCAATACGAAATACGGGGAAAATTCCATGATGCTCAGGTGGCTACATTTCCACTCTTTGATCCTCAGAAGTTCGGAAGCAAGCGTCAGACCTAATCTTCATCCTTTTTCTTTGCCTTCTCTCCAGTTTTACCTGAAATCCCTCCTAATTCGGATAAAGCATCTGAAAACATATCAGTAAGGCTTGGAGGTTGGACTGCAGGGGCCTCTGATAGCTTTTCCTCTGGCACCTTATCGGGAATCTCTTCATATGAAACCTCGGGGATACTAAAAATATCTTTGTCACCGGACATTTCATCTTCAGATAACGCATCCATAATTGAGGTTACCGGCAATGAAGTTGTTTGTGATGAAAATGGACTCTCACCGGGCTCAGCCTGCGTTTCTACGATCTCCTCGGGCGGAATACTAACTTCCTCGGCATGTTTTCGTGCCGATTCTTCTTCGTGAATGAGGATTTCCAGTGGAGTAAGGTCGGGAATAGCTTCTGCAGGAGGTGCCTCAATTGACGGGCTTGTTGTTTCTTTTTCTTCCTCAGGAATCGGTTCTGCTTCTTTTCGAATCAGACGACCAAATACGTCTACCTTCCATTCCTCGCTGGAAACCTGTGGCTCTTCCAGTGTGCCGAGATCTGGAATTGGTTCGGAATCCATTGAAGGTGAATCCGAAGCTACCGGAGCAAACAAGCTTTCAACATCTTCATCTGTAAGACGAACAGGTCTATCCTCAGCGGGGGTTTGATCTTCAATTCTATGCTCTTGGGGAAATAGAGACATAGCTTCTTCTTGAGACAGAGAAGTCTGCGTGGATGTTTCAATTTTATCTTCCGGAGGAGGCAATATACTACTATCAACCTCTGGAATCTCTGGTTCAGGGCTGTCAGAGACCTCAGGTACACTTTTCATGACGATTGATTCTTCTACGATCCCTGCTACCTCTTCCGCTACTTCTTCCTTTAGGAACTCTTCCGAAAGTTCCGAGGATTCAGGTGGGACTTGAAGAGATGGCGACAGGAATTCGGATGTTTCCACAAGCTCGGGAGGCGCGACAAATTCTTCGCGAATTTCAGCGGCCTCTGGTGCCGTTATCTCTTCCTCTTCGACTGATTCGTAAGCTAAACGCTTTTTCTCTAGCTCAGTGTATTCTTTTTTATATTTCCTAGCCTTAATTTCAAATTCAGAAAGATAATTTTCAACTGATGCTTCGAGATCGGCATCGTTGCTCCTTTTTGCATATCTTGATAAAAAGACCAAGATTCCGCCCAATTTCTCCCCAGTGTTAATCATACCCCCCAATCGACATGCATAATCAACGTAGGATTTGACCAGCGTTACGTTATCAGCGGCTATACCTTCTTTCAGTAGGCGTACAACCGTATTAAAGAGTAATTCAAAGTCCTCGACGCCTTCGAGCTTTTCTAGTGCCTTCTGGAAGGAGGATCCCGCCTTTTGATCCTTTATCCTCATCAAAAACTCCGTCATTTTTGCTTGCAAAAGGGCCGCATGCTTGTTGGCATTATATTTCTCACATAAGGTAATACCTCGTTGGAGTGTTCGAATGGCCTGACGCGGTGAAGCAACCTCATCAGCAAGGCTAGTGTAAACGTTTAAAACTCCTTCAAAGTCATTTATACTTCGATAAAAGTCTGAGGCCTGATATGCATATTCTGAAGCGAGATCAGGATTTTCTGCCGCCACATACAGTGTAAATTTCTCTGCAATTTTCGCAGCAAGTAGTCTCCCCTCATGACCGAACCTTTCCTGATTGGTTATCGTCCGAATAATACGATCTGTGAATTCACGAGCGCCCTCAAGAAGTGTTCGAGAAATGAGGCCTTTAATAAAACCAAAAGCGCTCGGCAGCATATCAACCAATGACTTCTCGGTGTTTTCCAACATACCAGACATTAAACGCGAGGCCGATGAAATCAAATCCGCTTCCAACAGGATAGATGTATATTTTTCCGAAAGTCTGTCCCCCTCAACCCCAGATCCCTCCATATAAACCGACATGACAAAATCAACCAGGTTTTCACCCATTTCTTCTGATAAACTCCCAGATTTTATCAGTTTATCATAAAAATTCTCTGAGAAGGCTGTAAATTCATCAAAGGAGGGAGATAGGGTCTGTTTAATAGTATCTATCACCTCTGGATCGGGATGTTCTTCTACGAGGGGGATCAGATATCTGGAAGCAATTTTCTTAAAATCGTCACTATCCTCCCTTAATTTCAATATCCTCCTGAGGATATTCAGTGCGTTCGCCTTATCAGATTCGTAGATCTGGTTAAAGACCATTTGCAGGGTTTTTAGCGATTCTGATCCCTTGCCAGCCTCCTCCAAGAGCTTGGCCATTTCCAGAGTGAATCGAGTTATTGCTACGCTGTCTCCCCGCTCCCTTACTTTGTCCAGGTATTTCTTTACAGAAGCGATCACCAAAGGATATCGCTTATGTCCCCTTCCAAAACGCAGAATTAGATCGGTCATACGATCTGAATTTTCATACTGAGCTTTTTCAATGAATTTGTTTCGAACGCTTTCTAAATATCCCACCACTTCATCGATCGACCCTAGACTTTCTAAATACCGAGCATTCTGGACACTAAAGATATAGGCGTCCTGATACCGTTCCTGTTCGATTTGTTTATTTATGATTCTTGAAACAAGGTCAATGGCTTTCTGATAGTCTTCCTTACTCTCTAACTCCTTCAGAATTTCATCAGTAATCTTCTGGGCCAAATCAATCGATTTTTCTAGGATTTCCTCCTGGAAGACGAGTAGACGTTCGATCGCGCCTTCGGGGTCCCCCATGGCACGATATGTTTCGGATATTTTATGTGTATACTTTTCTACAAGGTCAAAACGATCAGTTTCGTTTAATAGGTGTTCAACAAATCGTGAGAGATTATCAATTGCCCGCGTGTAATCTTTATTCTTTAGCTGCAAGGCCTCGAGCTGATCAAGCATATAGGCGGCGTGATCAACCGCGTTAAGTTTTAATAGGTCCTTGACAAAATCTAAGAGCAGCTCATAATTCACAACTTCGGTTTGGAACATCAGGGACGCCAAATACTTCATGTAGTCCCAAGCCATGTTGTGTTCGCCAACCGCCTTGAGCTTAGTGATGAATTTTATACAGAACTCGGAAACCTCTGTAATTTTTTGTTCATCCAACAAACGGGCGAGTTCTAGGTTTGCCATCTCTTGAGCAGTCAAGATCGCCTTACTGCTCAATAATTCGTCAACATAATTGAATATAATTTCTTGCCGTTCCTTGGGATCGCGTATTGTTTGTAGAGCTTTCTGAATATACGATTTAGAATGTGCACGGTCACCTAATTTTCCAAAGAGATCACCTAAGGTCAACTGTTTCTCGATCCGCTTGGTTTCCTCGTTTGCATATGCTTGATCAATGAGACTTTCAGCGAATTTCAAGTAATTCCTTGCAGCTTCGGCCTCTCTCAATGTGATAAGCCCTCTAACAATGTCTAAACTAAAGTCAACCGCATCATCGACTCTTTTCAGCTCATAAAAGAGTTTAATCGCCTGATTGCCGAGATTACAGGCTTTCCTGTAATTGGTCGCATCTAGAAGGTATCGAGAGGCCTCCAATGCAACTTCTAGGGCCTTTTCTCTTTTATTTTGGTTTTCAGCCGTTAGAATGAACCGATCCACATATTTCGTGTATGTGTCCTTGTTCTTTGACTCCTTCAGGAACTGTAGTGTCTTCTCAATAGACTCCATTAGTTCAAAGTATTGCTTCTGCTCTTCCTGAACTTCGAACGCGACGTCAAGTAAGTATACAATGTCTTTGTTATAAGTCTCTCTCTGCTCACGAGGAATTGTTTCTGGTTCGGCCTTGCCAAGCTGTTCTATTGCAAAGTGGGCGTATCGGACAGCATTTTCCCATTGAACTGTTTGCAGTCTAG
Source organism: Candidatus Heimdallarchaeota archaeon (assembly GCA_048881705.1). Classification (GTDB taxonomy): domain Archaea; phylum Asgardarchaeota; class Heimdallarchaeia; order Hodarchaeales; family Hodarchaeaceae; genus Hodarchaeum. The sequence continues at coordinate 16,730 of JBHLSH010000067.1, forward strand.
CCTTTTTGTAAAGATCGATCTGCTTTTTTCCTAGGTTAAGTACGGGAGCAATAACGTCAAGGGAGCCCTCTTCAATTAAATAGCGATCCAAGAGCAATCCACAAAGATTTGCTGCAATGAGGAATTTTTCTTGCTCTGCTAAGGGATCTAATGATGACTCGACAAACTCGTATGCAATATTTTTATCTACCTCCAGGAGGTCTTCAGTCAGTTGATTTCGAAATTTACCTGCCTTAGAAGTCTTTTTTTGGCGGTCATAATAGTGAATGAGCTTTTTTCCAAACTGAAGAAGCCCAGTTGCATTTTGTTCCTTCCTTGCTCTTTCAAACAGAACCTCTGTACCTTTAACAGCTTCTTTCAAGTTTCCCTCTTTCTCATATCCTTCGATAACCTTTAGGAAATGGCCCATGGCTACATTGAGAACAATATCGCTGATAGGCCGTTGTGCTAGTTGTTCCATGACCTTTTGGATCTTCTCGCTTTCATCATACAGTATACTAAAGGAGATCTGTGGCACATTCTGGTTGATTAATTTCGCAATTGCATCGTGGTCTATCTCAACTTCCTGCAAATCGGAAGAAGTTCCGTCCCTGTACTTGAAAAGAGCGAACCAACGATCTAATTGTCTATAAACCACAAATATAGTCCTCCCAGATTTTTCAATTGGTATTTCTTTTATGGGTATTGGTTGACCTTTGCTTACAAAGTCGGTTAACTCCGCAACGAACCGGTCTAGATCATTTGCATTTTTGAATTTCGAAGTATCGAATGCGGAAAGATCAACCATGGCAAGTTCGGCCTCTGCAACTTCAAACTCCTTTGCCCGATCCGCTGTTACGCCTTCGGTCATATCACTGCTAGTTGTTTCAATTTCCCCTATTTCTTCCAAGAATTCTCCAGGGTTTTGAATCGTTTTCTCGATCTTTTCAGCTGACTCATATATGGCAGAAAAGGAAAGAAACTCTATTCCAGCCTTGGTGATCATGTTAACAAGATCGTCTTGATTCACAGAATCCCTGGTGTATTTTTTCCTAACCACCTGTTTTTCTCCGTCAAACAACACCACAGCGTATTTCCCATCTTTAGTATGATAGATCCCTGCTTCCCCGTTACGCGAATAGGGCATTTCAAACTTGTGTAATAGCTTATCACCATATTCAACAAGTTGCTTTTTGACAGGTACCGAAGCTACTTGTGGTGATGGAGTTCCGACCATCTCTGCAGGATGCTTTTCCTTTGTAATCTTTTTAGCCTCTTGAATTGGGGGCTGCGGTTTTTCGGATGTGACTGAACGACTATCATCACCTAGATCTAGCTCTCTAAACGCTTTAATATGTTCTAATAATAGGTCAGCTACATCGAAAATAGCGGAAAAACTGAAAAATTCAATTTCTGCCTCCGAAAGTAATTCTACAAGCGTATCCTGGACGAAAGGTCCTGTGAGCGTGCTCGTTTTGATGAGACGTTCATTCTGATAAAATTTCAGTACATATTCATCACGCTTAAGACTTTCGTGAATCTCACATTCCACGCCAGACGTGGACGGAAGTTCCAGTCTAACTTGTTTTTCTTCCCGGGTTGCCATCTCTAAAAACTCTATGACAAATTTAACTGTACAGGTGGTTCGAATAGATTTCAAACTTCAATGAATAAAAAGAAGTCTCTTTATTTTTCCTTGCCAGATTCTTATCCTCAAAACATGTAATGTTATGGGGGAAAGATGAAAAAGGTTTCTATATCATATTAATGGGCATCATTTCACCCAGTTACGATCATGTGGTGAGTAAAAAGCTAGAATTTAAACCATTATTAGAAACGAATCAAGACACAACGTGCAGGGGCCCCATCAAGACCTTTGAATTTTAATGGAAGACAAACACAGAAATAATGCCCAATAGGAACATGATGTAATGCCAATCCTTCAATGATTGGGATACCAGCTCTTAACAATAACCTATGGTTCACAAGATCAGAATGTGCCGCTCTATCTATAGATAAGGTGTCAATCCCGATGGCCTTAATTCCTTGTTGGATAAAAAACTGGATGAGCTCCGGATTAAGGTGTCCTGCCCCTGCTACCTGAGGATTATTTACATGAGTTTTGAAAAGCAAGATTGTGTCTCGTAGGGGTATCGTCTCCTTGAAGTTATCCGCGTGCATGCCTTCAGGGTCGTTCAACATAACTACCTCCGCGTCTCCAATCAAAGATGACAAGGAAACCAGGTCGATGGTTTTTGCATCTGGGATAATGTGAGCTGGCGCGTCGACATGAGTACCTGTATGAGAATTAAATTCTATCCAGGTTATTGCAGCAGAGGAGGTTTCAGTTTGGGAAACTTGAACTGTAAAGCGAGGGGGAGGATCCCCAGGATAGACCGACATCTGAGGGTGAATGGATGCGGAAATGTCAAAGATTTCCATAAAACAGACTGAATTCCAGTAACAGGAAAAATCTTACTGTTATTGCGACTTATCAACATAAATTTTAATTAGATTGACCACAGTTTCTACCGATTTTTCCATAGCTATGACAGGTACGAATTCTTTCTTACTGTGAAAATTCATGGCGCCAGAAAAGATATTGGGTGTGGGAAGTCCCATGTAACTCAGTCGAGCGCCGTCAGTACCACCGCGAACAGCCTTACGAATCACTGGGATCCCGGTCATCTTGATAGCCTCTTCTGCATACTCAATAGCAAATGGGACATCTTCCAACTTGAGTTTCATGTTCCTATATTGTTCTTTGAGATCGAGAATGATTTTTGCTTTAGGAAAACGCTCCTTAACCGATTCTATTACCCTTTCTACATATTCCATCTTGCTCTTCAATTCGTTATAGTCGAAATCTCGGATTATAAAACTAAATGCTGTCTCATTTACATTTCCTTGGACGTTATAGGCATGGAAATACCCCTCCATTCCCTCGGTTGTCTCTGGGGCCTGATCCAAAGGAAATCTGTTAACAATCTCTGCCATGATGCGAACCGCGTTGACAAGCTTATCCTTCGCATAACCAGGATGAAAATTGAATCCCTTGACAGTAACCGTACCTCCTGCAGCATTAAATGTCTCGGATTCCAAGACCCCCATCTCATCGCCATCAATTGTATAGCCAATATCAGCCCCTAGAGCTTCGACATCAAGCGCATCCACTCCATGGCCAACTTCCTCATCGGGTGTAAATACAATTTTTAGTGTTCCATGTTTAATGGAAGGATTCGACAGAAGAGTAGCAACCACTGTCATTATTACTGCTATTCCAGCTTTATTATCGCCACCGAGTAATGTGGTTCCATCAGAAGTTACAATGTCACTCCCGACGAACCGTTTTAGTTTTGGGGTATCTTCAGTGGATAAAATGAGATCTGGATTATTTGGAAAGGTGATTACCCCACCGTCGTAATTTCTAACAACACGGGGCCTAACGTTTTCACCTGGTTCTTCAGGGGATGTGTCCATATGCGCGAGCAAACACAGGACAGGTACCTTTTCTGTTTCCTCAGAGGACATATTTGAGGGTATTGTGGTGATCACATAGCAATTTTTAGTCACCGTAACCTCAGAAAGCCCAAATGCTTTTAATTCATCTCGAAGTAAGTTTGCAAGGTTAAACTGGCGTTCAGTGCTTGGAATTTCCTCTATTCCAGGCTGACTGGTGGTATGAACTTTTACATACCGTAGAAATCTATCCAATACATTTGAGGGCATGGTTGACATTTTCCTTCTTAAATAAACAAATCTATAAACGTATTAAAAGGATGCAAAAACTGGTGTCAAGTCTCGAACCATAGGTATAGAAGATTCAGGACACAATTTTGTGAATTCCTCGGTTTTTTTGATCCTATCGTCCACCTCATCCCTCCTAAGCGATCTAAAACCAAATTTTTGGAAATATACTTTCCCGGTTTCAGTCAGGAGATAAACGCGCTCGACTCCCTCGTTATGGGCACGGTTCATCATGTGATCGACCAATTGCTTCCCTAGACTTCTTCCTTGCCAATCCGGATGTACCGCCACTGATCGTAGAAGAGCAATACTGCCATAAACCTCAAGCCCAGCACAACCAACTATCTGATCTTGATTCCTTAGAACAACAAAATTAGCCAGCTGGCTTTCGACATCTTCTACTGGAAGTTTAAAACGTTTCAGGAGAGAAAGGACTGATGAAAGATGATTAGGGGCAGCAGTTTCAAATTCCAGCTCCTTGATTTCCATTTTGTCACTCAATCCACGAACGAACGAAGGATCTTAAAATGATACCTTCTGGGTAATGCAAGTCTCTCGTGCAATAAAGAAATCCGATATTCTCCTATTAATAGCTGGCTTTACTTTACAATTTCCCATATTTTTTTAGTCTAAATGTGATACTTGTGATTTTCTCTAGATTTCTTCTTCCTCCTCAAGTTGTTTTTGTCTTAAATAGATCCTTTGTCCCTTCCTAGTCAGCTGATGTCGTTTAGCTGGTCTTCCTCGTCTTCTTTTTTTCGATTTTACCTTCACAGGAAGCGGTATGTCTGAACCTGCTTCTGTAGATGGGGTAGGAGGGGGCGAGCTTCTTTGAACCTCTATCAATCCCATTTCGGAGAGCTCCTTAAGTTCTTTATTTAACGTTCGGGTGGAGACCTGAGCCCTTTCGCTCAATTCAGCTACATTAACGGTCGGATCCTTGTTAAGGTGATGGAGAATTGCTCTTCGGGTACGTCTTAACTCTCCTAGTTCAGGTTGTGTTCGAATATACCTTTCAAGTACTATTTGACCCCGCTCTGTTAAAATCAATGAGTTAGAATGTGGAGGTTCCCGAGTGATGAACCCCACCAGCTCTAACTCCTTTAAACGGCGATAAATAGTCGCAGTAGTGAGCTCAGACCTTAATTGGTGGTGTATGTCGCTGCTCGTCTGGTTAGGATTCCTACTTATATACTCCAAGATTTGCCTCGTACCTTTCGCCGCCAAAACATCAAACAAGAGATCGCACCTCGTGGTGCCTATTCATCATGATCTCCAGGAGCCATCTGATTAGATATCGTTTGTTGCATGGCAGGAGTCTCTGTAACATTTGATTCACGTCGAACCATTCCTGAACCTGAACGTCGCTGACCTTTAAGTATATCAATGTGCTCTTTGGCAGCATAAAGGTGAAGCGGAACTCCTTCATATTGAATACAAATCCCTTGCCATTTTTGGTCAGAAAACCGATATAATTGGCCAGCTCCAGTGGCATCATCCTTGGTTATTTTTATCTTAGAAAATTCCTTCCGAAGATATTGATCCAAATCAGAGGGTATTTTTCCTTTGGTCTCTTTTTCCTTTAGAAACATCCAATCTGCTAAAAATCCTTTCAGCACTAATTCACTGAATTGAGGCCATAAGTTGGGTGATCCATAAATCTCCACCCCCAATATTTTTCCCCCATAAAATACAACCAATCCGACCTGGCCCTTGATCTGAACTGCTGGCGTAAGCTTTTCTAAAAGCTCAGACAAATTCTTTTCTTCTGTGTATGCGTGCTCCTGAATTTCTCTGAATGATCTTGTGGGTGCCTCAGCTTGCCCATACCCTAAAACAGAGGATGCAGCAGCTATAGAATCCCACATGATCCCTTGAGTAGTTTGATTGGTCGAAATGTTTGCCATATGGCTAGCCAACCGCGTTTTGGCTGATCTAAATTTGTGGGATGTCGCCGCGCCTCGCGAGTTGCGATAAGACCAACGAGATTGTTCAATACA
>JBHLSH010000068.1:0-22131 GCA_048881705.1 Candidatus Heimdallarchaeota archaeon
AGCGAAACGGGATTGCACCACCTAGTGTGGGAAATTGTGGACAATTCTGTGGACGAAGCCATGGCTGGCTATTGTACACGTATTGTGGTCATTGTAGGACAGACTGAGGGAGGATTAGAGAGTGTCACTGTTCAGGACAACGGACGGGGCATTCCCACTGATAATCATCCCGATTATGATATTTCGTCTCTTGAGTTGGTGACTACTAGGCTGCATTCTGGAGGGAAATTCGGGGAAGAAGCTTACAAAGTTAGTGGGGGATTGCATGGTGTTGGAATAGCGGTAGTAAATGCGTTGTCTAGCTGGATGCAGGTTAAAGTAAAGAGAGACGGCAGGATTCTGATGCAGGAATATGTGAAGGGTGAAACAATCTCTCATGGTCTAATTGAGGTGGAAGAAGACTGGGAAGAAGAAACAGGAACCAGAATTAGCTTTATTCCCGACCCCGATATCTTTGAAACAACCCATTTCACCACCCAACAAATTAGGAGTAGATTAAGGGAACTCGCATTCTTGAATAAAGGACTTGAAATTTTATTAATTGACAATCGACGCTATCTTAGTGATTTGGAGGGAGCTAAACCAGCAGAGCGAGATCATGCTGATTCCGAACCAGACTCTAACTCTGAAAAGGCTCTTTCTGAATGGCGATATTACTACGAGGGGGGAATCAGAGCTTATGTCGAACAACTTGCGCCACAGAAGGTACATGAAGATATACCATACTTTGATGAAACTATTGAAACTACACAAGTCGAAGTTGCCTTAGCATATGATCGCTCCGAACGTGATCTCGTCTACACATTCACTAATAATATAAATACCAAGCACGGCGGAACCCACCTATCAGGTTTTAAGGCAGGATTGACCCGGGCGATTAATGCATATGTTCAGAAGAACGAGCAGTTGATAAGGAATGCACGGCTCAAGAAGGAACTTAGAGATAAAAGATCGATCTTTAGCGGAAATGACGTAAGGGAAGGTTTAGTCGCGGTCGTTTCGGTGAAGGTTATTAATCCTCAATTCGAAGGTCAAACCAAAAGTAAACTTGGAAATTCAGAAGTAAAAGGCGTGGTCGAACGTGGGACATATGAGAACATCCTACGATTCCTCGATGAGCATCCGGTCGATGGAAGAGAAATTATTCAGAAATGTGAGGAAGCAGCCTCGATTCGGATGAAATATCGCCAGCTTCGTGAGGCAATCAAGAAGACTCAAGCGAAAGGCACCGGAAAGCTCATAGATTGTTCAGAAACGGATCCTATGAGGCGCGAGCTTTTTCTCGTGGAGGGTGATTCTGCTGGAGGTAGTGCAATAGAGGGCCGCTTTAGTGAATTTCAGGCAATTTTACCGCTTCGAGGAAAGGTTATAAATGTCGAAAAGGCGCGATTGGAGAAGGCAATGAAAAACAAAGAAATTCTTGAAATCATAAGGGCTATCGGAGCGGGTTACAAGGAGAATTTCCAGATTGAAAATGTACGCTACCATAAAATTGTCTTACTGATGGATGCTGACGTTGATGGGCATCATATTGTGTGTCTGCTGTTAACCTTCTTTTTTCGATATATGCCCGAACTGATTGACGAAGGCTACCTTTATATTGCGCAGCCTCCGCTCTACAGAGTCAAAAAGGGCAACCAAGAGACCTATGTCTTGTCTGACCAAGAAAAAGATGAAATCCAACAGCAATGGGGAGGTAAGACTGAAGTTAGTCGGTTTAAAGGATTGGGAGAAATGAATCCTCTTCAATTGCGAGAAACCGTTTTGGATCCTGCGAACAGGATTCTCCTCCAAGTCACACGAGACAATCTGATTGAAGCTGAACAGATGTTCGTGACGCTTATGGGACTTGAAGTTTCGCCCCGACGTAAATTTATAACAAGTCACGCCCTCGAAGTTGAGAGTTTGGATATATAGACCGCCAGGAGATAAATTGAGATGAGTTCCAATGTTAAAGTGGTCCCAATTGAACAAACAATGTCCAGGAGTTATCTTGAATATTCGATGTCAGTTATAACATCGCGTGCCTTGCCGCATGTTAGGGACGGATTAAAACCAGTTCATCGACGGATTCTATGGGCAGCGCATAATCTTGGATTAACCCATAATCGGCCACCGCGAAAATGTGCTCGTATCTCGGGGGAAGTTCTTGGAAAATATCACCCTCATGGGGATGCAGCCGTTTACGACGCTCTAGTACGGATGGCTCAGCCTTTTTCGCTTCGATATCCATTGATTCAGGGTCAGGGAAACTTCGGAAGCATGGATGGACAGCCCGCCGCCGCCCAACGTTATACAGAGGCCAGAATGGAGGATATTACCGAGGAAATGCTCCAAGACATCGGCAAAGAGACAGTGGACTTTGTTGATAACTTTGATGGATTGGAAAAGGAACCTGTTATTCTACCTACGCGGATTCCGAACTTATTGATAAACGGGGTTATGGGAATTGCGGTGGGGATGGCAACAACCATGCCTCCTCATAATTTGGGCGAAGTAATCGATGGGGTAATGGCTACAATCAACGATCCGGATATTACCATTGACCAACTTATGGAATATATCCCCGGGCCAGATTATCCAACCGGAGGAGTGATTCATGGAACTTCAGGGATTAAAAGGGCGTACCATAAAGGGCAGGGAACCATAATACTGAGAGCACGCTACCATACAGAGGAAAAAAAGGGAAAAACTCGAATCATTATTACCGAAGTGCCTTATCTCGTAAAACGGCAGGATACAATTGATAACAGAGGTTTGGTTGATATAATTCTAAGAGAAAAAGAATTAGGAAAATTGGCCGATGTAGGGAGTGTCAGAAACGAATCTAGTATTATAAACGGCACTAAAATTGTCATTACTTTAAAAAGAAACGCTAATCTCGATATTGTCTTGAATCGACTTTTCAAATACACTCCAATGCAGACCTCTTTCTCTATCCGTAACATGGTGCTCGTAGATGAATTGGTAGGAGAAACAACAAGATATCGACCCAAACTACTAAACTTGAAGGGATTAATCACCGAATTCATCAACCACCGGTTCCAAATAGTCGAACGAAGAACACAATACGATCTCCGCAAGGCACGAGAAAGAGCCCATATCTTAGAGGGACGTAAAATAGTGGTGGCGAACCTAGACGAAATAATCGCCCTGATCCGCGCCTCTGAATCTGGTCCACATGCCCAAGAATCATTGAAAGAGAAATTTTCGCTTTCTGAAATACAGGCCAAAGATATTTTGGCCTTACCGCTTCGTAGTTTAACCCGTTTTGACCAAGAAAAGATAATACGAGAGTATGATGAAACTTTAAGGCAAATAAAAGAATATGAGTCAATTCTTGAAAATAAAGACCGAATCTATGAAATCATCGTTGAGGAACTGAAGGAGATCAAGAAAAAGCACGGGGATCCGCGTCGAACGCTAATCCGCTCGGAATCGCTGGACTGGTCTGAGAAAACCGAAGAAGACTTTATAACCAAAGAAGATATAGTAATAACGTTAACAAGCAAAGGTTATATCAAATCTATACCTGCGGAAACATATAAAGCTCAGCATCGGGGAGGTAAGGGTATCAAGGCTATGGAAATCGCCAAGGATGATTATTTGAAAGAAATGATCGTATGTTCAACCCATGATACGCTCCTTTTTCTGACCGTAAAGGGCCTGGTCTACACGAAACGAGGTTTTCAGATTCCAATCTCCAAACAACGAGTAACCAAAGGAGTGAATATCGCTAACGTACTAAAACTAGAACGTGATGATGAGATTAGAACAATAATCCCTGTTTCAGAATTCAATGATGGCCACTTCCTTATTACTGCAACCAAAATGGGAATCATCAAAAAAACCCCTTTGAAGGATTATGAACGTATAAGGTCAACGGGAATTATTGCTCAACGTCTTCGAGATAACGACGTCATTATAGGGGCCAAAGTAACCGATGGATCGAGAGGTATAATTCTTGCAACGTTGAAAGGCAAGGCGATCCGTTTTCCAGAGGACGAGATACGTGTTGTGAAGAGAAGTAGCATTGGGGTTCTTGGAATTCGCCTAAATCAAGGCGACTACGTGGTCGATTTGGCTTTGGTCCATCCTGGTAAAACCCTCCTAACTGTGACAGAAAACGGCTATGGCAAGCGCTCGGAGTTTAAACATTATAGAATAACAAAAAGGAATGGCAAGGGGGTCATCAATATGAAAACAACAAAGAGAAATGGAGACGTAATAGCGGTACGGAGCGTTGCTGAAGATGATTATCTCTTACTGGTTGCGAATGATGGTAAATTGATCCAAATTGAAATCTCAAGTATCCGAGTCATTGGGAGAGCAACCGCAGGCGTCACCTTGATGCGAGTAAAACGTGAGGAAGGAGTAAAGATTTCCTCTATTGCCATTTTATCCTCAGAGACGAACGACTAGGTGGAATGGATACAAAATGACTAAAGCCACTAAATCCGCAAAAACCCAGCGTCCTAAGAGTACTTCTGATTCAAAGGTCGCACAGGAGAAAGTGGTAAAACGTTCCGCTGCGGACTTCTTTCAGGATAATAAGGCGATCGCTGGCTTCGATAACACAATGCGTGTTGTTTTTACTAGTATCCGGGAACTGGTCGAGAATGGGCTGGACGCCGCGGAACGCGTTGGGCATCTACCGGAGATCAGAGTGATAATCCAACGGCTCTCACGGGATGAAATCGCAAAGCTATTGAATATAACTCAATTTGATTCTTCAGACAAGATTGACTTTCTACGTTTAACCGTAAGAGACAACGGATCAGGAATCCAATCTGAATTTGTACCACCACTTTTCGGACGCGTTTTAACTGGTAGCAACTACGGTGCTCGTCAGTCTCGCGGACGATTTGGATTAGGTGCCAAGATGGTTCTTTTGAACGCTATGTCCTCAGTCGATCTTCCATTGGTTATTAAGAGTAAGCATCTAAACGAGGACTTTACAAGTTACCATGAACTTATGATTAATCTTGCAGAAAATGAACCTATTATCATTAACAGACGTGAGGTCCCCCAAGGGACGACGGAGGCAATTCCAAACTCTGGAACCGAGGTTAGTGTAACATTCACAGGGGCATGGGGTCTTGCTGCTCGCTATGTGTATGAATATTTCTCCCAATTAGCACTGATTACTCCTTATGCTTCCTTTTACATACAATATCCAGATAGTGATGTTCCAGTCGAGATGGAACGAGTGGTAGAAGAAATGCCTCCGTATCCTCAGATTGCAAAGGTGCACCCTTGGGGAACTGATATAACTCAGTTCAAGCGAGAACTTGCCGTAACACGAGTTTCGACTATGGAACAGTTTCTTCAGGAGCATTTCCAAGGCATCGGCGCAAAAACGGCTAAGGATTTCCTAGAGTTCGTGGGAATTCAAGCAGATAAATCCCCCGATAAGTTGGAGGCAAGCGAGATCCGGCGTATCGTCCATGAGGGATTTGTGATGCCCGATTCAGATCCAAAGAAACGACGTACGCAGAAATATTTTCCATTTAAACGTCCAAGTGGTGATTCTCTTGCTCCCCTGGGAGAAAACCTATTGGCAAAAGGAATTGAAAAAGAGCTAACGCCTCAGTTCGTGAGGGCGGCTTCCGGGGACGTCTCTGCGTATTCTGGTCATCCTTTCGTCATCGAGGCTGCTCTGGCATATGGAGGGCCAAACCTCTCGGGTGAGATAGGAAGCCCGAGGATCTATCGGTTTGCCAATCGGATACCGTTATTGTTCGGCGCAGGAAATGATATTATCACGAAATGCGTCCAAAAAATGAATTGGAAGAATTACAAAATTTCAATTAATAAATCACCTATTGCCATCGTAGTTTCCGTAGTTTCGTCAAAAATACCATTCCCAGAAACTAGTAAGGAGTATATTGCCGATGTGGATGAACTACGCGAGGAAATAAATCGAGTTCTCCGAAAATTGGCACGGGGACTGAGTCAGCATTTAGGCCGGGCTGAGAGAGAACGTCGTGAAAAACAGCGACAATCTCGTTTTGAAAGCGCAGCTCCCAAAGTATTACGTAACTTGATGAATATTGTAAAAGACACCCCTTTCATCCTGGAATCACATGAAGAAGTTGCAAAACTTGAAAAAGCTCTGGCATCGGCAGTTCCCAGGCTTGTTCGTCGAAAATATCCTCCTAGTCCCGCCATTTCCAGCATTGGGGAATGGCTCCCCACTGAAACCTACGGAACTTTGGTAGAGAACGATTTTCAAACGATATTTCAGTTTTTACGGGCATCTAACGTGGAATTAAGCAAGATCACAGGCTTTGGTGAGGATCGTATCGATGATATAAAGCGAAGAACGGTTAACGATCAAGAACGTTCAAAACAGGCCCCCCTTATGCGGGAATTTGAGATTTTTAACAAAAATATCGAAGATGATTTCAGCAAATATCGTGACATGCTTCGAATACATAAAGCATTCAATAAGCGTTGGATTGTATCGTCTCTTGATTTATTTGCAACCCCAGTTTCCCAATTAAGGTATATAGAAGGATTTCCAGAGAAATTAATCTATGATTGTAAAAGTAAAGCTGTTGAAATTCAACTAAAACACAGTTCCAGCGAAACTATTGCCATGGAGAACGCTGAATGGATGACCGATAACCTTCTCAAAAATTTTAGAAAGGCAAAAATCGATACTTTATTTGATTATATAATCGGATTTCCTGAAAAATTGGCCCAGATACCGTCATTAAACCGTCGACTCATCGAATGGGCTAAGGACGAGATCAAGGGAGGGATTAAGGCGGGGTACATAGATCCTGAGAGCGTCATTGGAGCGGCTTCTTTTGATTGGATGGATTATAAGGTTACTCCTCGTCTTCGTGGTCGAAAAATATCAAAGATTAAAGAGTTTCTTCAAACACCTTCTGAAACATTAGCAGAGTTACCTGAACTAGCTGAGAATCTGATTTTGCGATCAAAACAACTTTTCAAAGATAAGCTGGAAGATTTCAATGACCCTGACTCTCTTATGGCTATTCCTGGAATTTCTGAATCCATGCAATCTGATTTGACGCGCTTAGAGATCCGTGGATTAGTTGATTTCCTTTTAAAGGGGGAGAATGAACTTCATATTCTTAGAGGATTCACAAATCAACTCATTAACATGAAACTAGACGAGATCTATGAAGAGATCATCCAAAATCATGAAGCCTTTCCCATAAAAAACGCTTTATGGCTGGATCCTGACTTAGAATCTCAACTTAAGAGTTTCGGGATCAATTATGTTTACGATTTTGTTAAAACTGCTTCCTCCGAGCTTGAAAAGATCAAAGGAATGGATCCCCACATTTTAAGGACAATAAAAAGTGTTTATGGAACTCCTATACCGTTTTTTACCCCAGATGAAATGATATCATTAGAATCCAAGAAAATTTTCTGTTTAGAAGAACTTTATACGGCCATAAATAATCAACTTCTCCCGTCTGGGGCCTTGGGTACCAAGGCAAAGGACTTGCTGGACATCCTTTCTCAACCAATTTGCTTCTTACCTGTTTCAGGCAAATATTACTTATTATTTCATAATCTCGGAGTATCTAGAATTTTCGACCTGCTTATTTGGAATGATGCGGACCTACACAAAACCACGAAGGTTTCATACCAGGTCATTGATCAGATCAAGAGTACATTAAGTTTGGATCAGATAAGGGAGTTGATTGAAGAAAAATCAATACCAATATCTGCATTGGCTGGGAATCTAAAGGGTAAGGAATGGACGTCTCTACTGGAATCAGGTTCAGGCGTACAGGCTCTCTATTATGCACTTCCCTATTCAAATAGAGAACTGGGTGAACTTAATCTCACAGACAAGATGAGAAAACAGTTAGCTCGTCTTTTTAGAACACCTGTGACAAATTTACCGCAGATAAAATCGAAATGGGTCTCACGTCTCCATTCAAATGGGATCAGCACCTTTATTGAACTAATTAGTTGGCCCCGCGAGGAATTGGTAAGGATCTTAGGGCGAGAGCGCAGTTTCGTTGATAATCTTTTTTCAGAGTTTCCTCCTTTCAGATCCGGAATGCCTCTAATTAGCTTAGGTGTCTTTTCAGCTACTGAAATGAAAACATTAAGAGATTCAGGATTTGAAACTGTCGAAGACGTTTATTTTGGGTTTAAGAAAGAACTCTTTAGTATAATGGGAGTTAAATGGAAAAAAATCGAACGATACCAGCGCCGCCTTGAGACACCAATTGCGATGCTTCAGCTGGCAACAACGGCAGAGGGGTCGAAAATCCGAATCTCTCATGCGGGAATAGAGAGATTGGCGACGAATGCGATCGATCAAATCATCAAACTTGTATACTGGGATAACCCGCAATTAAAAACCATTTTAAAAATGTCTGATGAGCGGGTACAAGAATTAAAAAGATCCATAGCAATCAAGGAAGAGGGAATGCCATTGGGTAGAGTGAGTGGATTTACTCGAAAAGTTGCAGCAACTTTGACGGGGTATGGCATTGAAACGGTAGAAGATCTATATTTTAGCGCATCTGAAGATATGTTGGATGAAGAAGATGACCTTCAATGGGATGTGGTTAAGAAGGCAATGGAAGCTTTGGATCTTCCCATTTCATACCTTACTGGAGTGATTCCAGATGATTACCTTGAGAAATTAATTGGAAAACGCATAGATACCATTATTCGATTTCTGATAACGTCTCCCGAGGAGCTCTCCTCTGTACTCGGAACTCCAATTGATAATATCGAAAATTTCCAGCAAAAAATCAACCTTATTAATCTCCGGGAATCCGCTGAAACGTCCATTTCGATTTTAGACGGATTAAAAAGAAAGGATATTGCAACATTCGCGAATGAGGGAATTTTAACCGTTTTTGACTTCTTAACCAGTCCAGATGAACAGATATCAAGCGTTTTGGCCATTGATGTCAAGAAAGTGGAATCAATGAAAAAAGACATACACTTTTCAAGCATAGAGACCATAAAGGAAGAAAAAATGATACCATTGTCATCAATAGCTATTTTTGATAGAAAAACGGTTAAAAAACTAGCACGCCTTGGAATAGAGAGCCTTTCTGATCTCTATTATGTTGCAACTTCAAAGAATTTGGAAGAGAGTCCAGTTGAATGGCAGGAGATTCTTGATGCCCGCATTGTGTTAGATATGCCACTGATAGCGAGTTCGGAGGTATCTCACGAAGAAATTGAAATTCTTCGTAAAGCAAAGATCGTTCGAATTTTGGATTTAATGATGGATACTACCGAAACATTGGAAAAGCGAACAAAGCTCTCCAGTGATCGCATCGAAGCGATTAAGAAATCAATCAACTTTAATGAAATCCTTTCCCTTATTAAAAGCCTTTCTTCCCTAAAGCTTGATTTTCCTCCTGATTACAAGAGAAAAATTCAGACTCTAGACCTTCAGACCGTTTACGATTTATTAGCACATCCTGATCCTGAATTCTATTTGGGCAAACTTAACGATCGAGCATATCGAATAGATTCCACAAATTGGGAATCTTTATTCTCAGTATTGTCTATCCCCATTTCGTTAATTTTGGGTTTGGATCCTCCGACAATCAAATTATTAAATAGAAAACAGATTCGTACTATGAGAGACGCACTTGTTGCGTCCGAGGCAAGGCTAGAGGGTGTTGAGGGTATTGAACCAACCGAATTTATTTCCGATCTAAAAGCCTTGAGTTTTTCTGAAATATTTCAGTTCAAACAGATACCTATGGTCTTTATCCCGAACTTACCCACCGAGTTCATTTTTCCCCTGATCGATAATAAGATAACTAGGGTAGATCACTTATTGGATGCTTCTAATAGTGATGTAGCAGCAGCTTTGGAAACCTCAAGCACCCGGATCCGTAAAATACTTTCCAACTTGAGTATGTCTACAACCATCAAATCAATGGAAGACAATTCGACTCCTTTAGATCAGTTTTCCTCCCTGGTTTCGAAATCTACCTTACAAAAACTTTCTAATATTGGGATTAGCACCATTCAGGAATTATATTTGCACGATCGTGAACAACTCAGCTTTAACGGACTCTCGGAATTATTTGCTTTTTTAGATCTTCCGATTAATCGTTTATCAACTGATATACCGACTGGGGATCTCAGGAAGCTGTCACAATACGGAATAAATACCCTATTCCGATGGTTCTTCATTCCGAATCCCAATCTTTCAAAAATACTAGGAATGGAAATCAGTGAGATAGCGGAAATCAAAAAAGAGTTCGACCCAGAGACGGCTTCATCTGCCAAATTAAGCGAAACTGATGTACCCCTAAAGGCCATTGTTGAGACGGGGTACATTGATTTCGATGAACTGGAGAAACTTGGAATCCGAACACTTGAGGATATGCTATTTGCGAATTTAGAAACTTTAGAATGCTCTGACAAGCTTAAGAAGCGTCTCAATAATCTCATTGATGCAGCAAACTCTTCATTAGCATATTATTCTTTATTGGATCCAACTTACGTAATGCCACTTGCGTTTAACGGTATCACGTCGGTCAAACTATTGATTCAGAGTGAATTTTCACAGATTCGGGATAATATGGGTATTCTTGATGAAAATGAATATAATACAGCCCGTTCATCGGTGAACCTTGTTAACATTCTGACCCATAAGAAGACTGAATCGGAATTTCGCGTAAAACTGTCTTCACTAAGGGCCTTTACCCCGAAACAACTAGAAGTGGTTCAAAAATTGGGAATAGACAACGTGGTTGACTTATATTTTCTTCTAGATCCAGATAAATCCCCTAAATCAGTAGCAAGTTCTGTGGATAGCGTCAAAAGGGTCTTAGAGAAGCCTTTTGCATCGTTAACTAGTATTAGTGCACCGAACTTAGCATCAAAGGTGGCCTTGTTATTTAACGCAGGAATTACTTCGATTATTGAATTCCTTTTTTGGCCTAAATCTGATCTCGCTGAGCTCTTAGAAATTAAGCGATATGAACTAAACAGGTTTAGAAAGATTAATCTCGGTGATTTAAGAAGGAAAAAGCTCGGTACCCCTCTCGAGAACTTCGTGAGAGTCCCTGAAGAGTATATCGAACCTTTAAACGAATATGGCATTGATTTCATCGAAGATCTTTACTTCTACCTTAAACGTTATCCAACATTAATACCTGGGGATATGATTCCAGGAAAAATACTAAATGAATGGATCAAGGATCTTGATTCGCCGATTGTGCGACTAGCGGGTTTGCCTATTCCGGTTACTCAGGAATTAATCACAAAGGGAGTAAATCGAATCATTGATTTCTTATATTGGCCTGTGGATGAACTAAAACAGGTCTATGGCTTATCAGAAACTAAAATCAAATCAATTAAGAAAAATGTCCGTTTAAGACGAAAAACAGATGTATTGGGACAACTAGACAAGTTTATGGGAGAATAGGAGGTTTATCTTATGGCTACAGTCGTTATAGAAGATGCAACAGGTCTTTCAAAGAAGGTTATCCAAAGCGAAATAGAGGAAGATAGTTCAGTCCGAATCATCCGGACTCTGGTGAAAAAGGAACTCGATTTAGGGAAACAACCTTTTCAGGTGTTTTTCGGGAAAAGGCAAGACAAGAACTTTAAGGAGCTTAATGAAAGAACTATAGATGGATTTAAGGAGCTTAAAAAGGATAATATAGACCTAGTATTGCGTATCCGAAGAAAAATCGACCTAACCAAACTGCAAAGCCTTCATAAAGTTGTTTCAGATCAGGATATTGATCTTCCAGTAAGCATATTGAAGGTCGATAATGTTGAGCCATCAGAAACAAAACGCAGGTTACAAGATGTAGCTAGAGAGTTTCTTGAGGAAATTGCTGTCAGTCCGGACGGAGCCGCTTTTCGTATTCCAGCGCGTAGTTCCGAAAATGTAGGTTATGATGATAGCTCAAAAATGGTTCTTTTGGGGAGTCATGTTGTTGATCGTCAGTTTCGTCATTTAAGTAGCGTTCAAGGAATTGTTCAGCTTACAGGCCTTATGCGGTACATTGATGAGATTCTTGACGCAGAAAAACATGCCACGAAGCGCCATTTATTCTATAGGGATGTGAATCTATTCGGGAACCAACGAGTCTCTGATACCCTGATAGAGGATTTAGGGGCCCTTCTTCGAGTGTCTCGTAATTCTCTAAACGTAATTGCTTCTGCCAAAGGCAAAATTATAGGCAGATTGTCCTTTACAGAAGGTGGAGATTTCATAGATTGTACCCAGGGTTTGGGGGGGCATGCTATTACGCCTATGCTGGATCAAATAGATAATTTTGAAAGCGACGCGGAATTCGTTTTGGTAATTGAGAAAGACGCAGTATTTCAAGATCTGGCTGAGGATAAGTTCTTTAACTATATACCTTGTATTCTGGTTACGGCCTCAGGTCAACCTGATATGGCTACACGTCTTTTTCTCAAACGATTGTATGAGGAGGTGAAACTTCCTATTTTGGGATTTCTGGATGCCGATCCATATGGATTGGACATCCTTCGGGTATATAGCATCGGTTCAAAGGCCTTAAGTTTTGAATCCGTTGAGATGGCGATTCCAGATATTCGTTGGTTAGGTTTACTTCCCTCAGATATAAAGGAATATCAGATCCCTAAGTCGGTGCTTATCAAAATGACAGATAATGACATTAAGCGAGCTGATGATCTTCTTAAGGAGGATTTCGTTCGATCACGGCCTGAGTGGGAGAGGCAAATCCAAATTATGAAGGATACGGGTCACAAGGCCGAAATTCAGGCCCTGGCGTCTAAAGATTGGCGGTTTATGACGAATACCTATCTCCCGAGCAAGCTAGACTCTGGTAGTTGGGTTTGATCGTCCGAGAAGAATCGCTTTTTCCCCTCTGCTGAGACTAATGATGCTGTCGATGTCGTTCTTCATCGTTCCAGGCTTTGAAAACGTCGATCATGGGGAAGTACGCCGAATATTAGATCTTGTTCAGAGCGTCATTGCTTTCTCACAGGGTCAATCTCTGGATAAAAAAGCCATTGGTAGGATCACTAAAAAATTGGGGGCTCGTATGTTTGGCAGCGAGTTATTTCCTGGGGGGTCCAGTGTCCTTTTTGCTTGGCGTTTCCCAATCGAAAAACTCGGGGCTGTTGTGGTAAAACCTTACTATAGCGGCACAATTACCCGCCTTCTAATCCATTATTTTACCCAGATTGACTACTTCCAAACGTACAAGGATAAAGAATTCCTGTCTCCGAATGGGAAGGTAATCTTACTCAATATTCCTCAGGTGGTTGGCTTCGCGAAGATCGAAACCTTTAATCGTGAATTTCCAACTTTATTGGTGGAGGAAGCGGTGGGAGAATCTATTCAAACAAATCCGACCTTGATTCGCCAAGTAAGCCAGATTGCGCGTCAAATGGCTTCGGAAGGCCTCATTTTCGACTTTTATCCTTCAAATTGGAAGCTTCATGGAAAAAAACTAACCTACGTGGATCTGCTGAGCTCAAATAAACTAAAAAATTTGAAAAAAAGAATTACTCAACTATTGGAAAAGATTGAATCTCCTGCGGCCAGAATGTGACTTCCAATGGTTGGATTATAACTCCCCGTCACGGTAATAGACCGCACGTCTTATTGCTGAAGCAAAGGCAGTTCCGACTCCCCTTCCCGTGACCGCAGAGGTGGGAAAATATGGCGCATTTAATTTATCCGCGAACCTCTGTCCGATCTCATCCTGGAATTCTCTGTTTTTGATGTCAATTTTATTTGCGCAGAGTACCGCTGGCACAGTTCCAAGCGTTTTTTTAACTTCTTTCACCCAATGGGGAAGTGAAATAAGGGTAGATTCTCGTGTGACATCCGCCACGTAGATAACCGAGTGTGCTCCTTCATAGAATATGGGACGAACCTTATCAAAGGTTGGTTGGCCAGAAAGATCCCAAAAAATCGCTGTTGTATGGCCTTCAGTCTTCTCAGGGGCTCTGATCTTTAGGAAAGAGATATCGGCGCCAGCTGTTGGCTTATGCTCAAAATCTCTTTTGGTAAAGACGGATACAAGCTGAGTTTTCCCTACCAAGGGATCCCCCACTATTACGATCTTGTATTGAGCATGATGTGGGATTTCAAAGAGAATTTCTTCTTGGGACATGATAAATAACTCCATTCAATTGATTTTGAAAGGAAAGATCGAAGATCGGATTATTGTTGAAATTCTTGTCACGAAAGCTCCGTATATGTCCGGTTATAAGAGCTATAAAGAACCCTTTGGAGATTCCTCTTTAAAACTTTCTTTATTATTTCTCTGGTTTACTGATACCTGATGCCAAATCCTTTCCTTCTGCCTTTAGGACTCGCTCTAAATGTTTTACACAATAGTATTTGGCTTTGTAGCTTGCGTAGTAAGCTTCGCCACAAATAGAACAATTCTTGGGGGAATTTGGAGACTTCATTTTGATCCCTTTGTTACTTAAGAAAATTCCTTCACTCTTCTTCAATGGAAGGGGGTAAAATTATCGGTACCTCCCATGTCAGTATTGTTTCCCCCCCTTCTCTTTCTATTTTTGGATTCTTGGCAGGACCATTAGTTGAAAAGTCCTTTAAGAGCGCAATCGCGGGTTTATTGTTCCCCATTAGCTCTGTAACAAATTTACTTATTCCTCTAGCACTGGCAACTGTTGTCAGGCAATATAAGAAGAATCTAGCCAATCCTTGGTTTCGATAGTCATCATGGACTAAAAGTGAGATTTCCGCAGCCGTTTGATCACGTAATACGTAGAAATGGCCCGTACCTATAATTTGCTCTGAGCTTATCGGCCCCAGAAAGGCAGCGATGCCAAAATCACTTTTAAAGTCTAGGTTTGCTTCCTTTTGGGCCTCTTTATGTGGTAAGGCGCGGATGGCGCTAAAATAACGGGAGAATCGTGCTTCCGTAGACAAGGAATAAAAAAACCTCCTGAGCTTATCTTCATCAGAGCTTAAAATCGGACGCACGCGAACGGACTCTCCTTTCTTCAAAGTGAAAAGTTCCTGAAAAGCGAGTGGATAGAGGAGGGCTTCGGAGCTGTCATAAAATGTCTGATCAGGATAAATATATCCAAGGTCCAATGCATGTCGAAAAAGGTCTTGCCGGAACTTCGGGTGTGCTAACTCTATCATTCTCAGAACTCGTTCTCGTAAAGATGCCCCATGCAGATAGGCTATTCCAAATTCTGTAACCACATACTCGATATTCGCTCTGGTAATTGCGACTCCTGCTCCTGGAGTTAAGTGCGCGACTATCCGTGATTTTTCCCCATTCTTTGCTGTTGATGGCAATGCAATAATTCCCTTTCCATTGGGCGCCATTTGAGCACCCAAATGAAGATCTGAGGCTCCACCAATCCCACTATATAAAATATGCCCGAGACTATCCCCCACAACCTGGCCAGTTAGATCTACCTCTATTGCGGAATTGATTGCAGTCATTTTGGGATTTTTAGCAATTATATTGGGATCAAGAACGTAATCAGAGGGAAAGAATTGGAAAAAGGGATTGTTATTTACTGCGTTGTACAGTTTTTTTGTCCCAACACAGAATGCTGCGACGGTCGCGCCAGTATGGATAGTCTTGGCGGAGTTGTTGACAACCCCATTCTCAATTAGATCAAGAACTGAGTCATTAATCATCTCCGAGTGTATTCCTAAGTCTTTTTTTGAGGTTAAATACTTGGGAACCGTCAGAGGAACCTTTCCAAAGCCAAATTGTAGTGTAGATCCATCTTCAACCAATGTAGCAACATTAGAGGCCACTTTTTCGATTTGTGGAGATACTGGAGGAAGTTTCCATTCAATCAGGGGAGCTCTATTCTCGACCAGGTAATCAATACCTGAGATCGGAACGAGACTGTCTCCATAGGTCACAGGCATTTCCGGATTAACCTCTGCAATAACCAATCTTGCATTTTCGATTGCAGCCTTACTAATATCTACATTAATTCCCAAAGAGACAAATCCAGATTCATCTGGCATAGAAGTTTGGATGAGGGCCACATCTATGGGGAGGACTTTATTTCGAAATAATCTGGGTACCTTTCGGGTTGAAAGGGGAGTGTAATCCGCCTTTCCTTCTCGTACTGCCTGTCTAAGATTCCCTGTTATGAAAAAACTGTTATAACGAAACCGATGGGCGTATTGTTCCTTCACATACGGGGCAGATCCAAGAGAAATTGCGTGATAGATTTCATTATCCAGTGTTTGCATTTCCATCGTTGATAAATGCAATAGAAGGAGCTGAGGTTCCGCACATCCCGCCCCCGCGAAAATACGATCTCCAGGTTTTATCTGGGAGAGCGCTTCGGTCGGAGTGGTTAGTTTGGATTCCCAATCCAGCCCATCTACAGGTTGAAACATGGTTTTCAGACCCTGAAAAATGACTGAAAGGTTTGTCCTATTCTCTGATATTAGTCTTCGGGTTGAAATTCTTTGTCATAAGTACACTGTAACCTCAAACTCTGTCAGCATCCTATTGATTAGCTATTGTTAAGAGAAAATTCAAACCAGCTAGTTTTCAAACATGACTCAAGCCAGCTTATCTGGTAGTATAACTTAAGGGATGTGTGTTATTACGTCCACTCTTTCTTTTTCTCCTGATGTTATTAAAAATGGACTAGAAAATATAATTCATGGTGAAGCTGTCAGCAGCGAAATTACACGATATTTGTTCAGTACTGATGCATCTGTATACCGTATTATGCCATCTTGTGTTGTTTTTCCAAAAAATCCAGAGGATGTGAAGACCGTCCTCAAATTTGCCAATTCTCGGGGAATACCAGTACATGCACGGGGGGCAGGATCTGGTCTTGGCGGTGCCGCGCTTGGAAGCGGCATTATTCTCGCCATGAGAAAATTCATGAACAAAATAATCGAGATTAATGACAAGGAAAACTACGCTATTGTACAACCAGGCGTCATTTGTGGAAAACTGAATAAAGAACTTGCCAAAATTGGGAAAATTGTTTACGTGGATAATTCCTCGGAAAATTACGCCTCGTTGGGAGGGATGATCGGTACGAATTCGTCGGGAGCTCATGCAGTTAAGTATGGATATATGGCAGACTTTGTTGAAGAGTTAACAGTTATTTTGTCAAATGGGGAGGAAATAAAGACGCATCCAATGGAAATAGGCTCGCCTGAGTATAATGGGATTACTTCTCGCGATACACTTGAAGCAGAGATCTATAAAACCGCTGTCAGCCTGGTTAATAATCAAAGGACACAGGAGCTGATTGCATCAAACTTTCCAAAGGTTCGCATGAGTGTCAGTGGGTATAATATTCGTGATCTTATCAAGGACAATATCATTGATCTATCCAAGCTCTTTTTAGGTTCTGAAGCTACTCTGGGGATAGTTGTAGAAGCTAA
This sequence comes from Candidatus Heimdallarchaeota archaeon, assembly GCA_048881705.1. Taxonomy (GTDB): domain Archaea; phylum Asgardarchaeota; class Heimdallarchaeia; order Hodarchaeales; family Hodarchaeaceae; genus Hodarchaeum. The sequence goes on from JBHLSH010000068.1 coordinate 17,357, forward strand.
GCTGAAATTGATACCTAAACCAACCAAAATGTCGTTGGTTGTTATCGAATTTGAGAATCTAATGAAATCGGGTACCGCAGTTGAGATAATAGTGAGAGAAATCGGGCCTGCTGCGATCGAGATTCTCGGTAAAAGCGTTCTAGAGATTGGGGTGAATGTCGACCCCTCATTAAAGCAAGTACTACCAGATCCATTACCTGATAATGTGCTTTATGTTGAATTCGATGAAGAAAATCCCAAGGTTAGAGCAGACAAGGTCGCTCAGGTACGTAAGGTAATTCTCGAGGAGAAAAGGCTAGCAAAAAATATGAAAGCTAGTGATGATCCTATAGAGCAAGCTGCATTGTGGAAAGTAAGAAAGGAAGCAGTTCCTCTTTTGCAAATCCTTCGAGGCGATCCACGGCGGATAATGGCATTTGTTGAAGACCAAACTGTACCCTTAGAACATTTAGGAAGCTATATGACTACCCTCCGGGAACAAGTTTTCCCTAAACACGGGATTAAAGCGGCCATTTATGGCCATGCGGCCAAAGGGCTGGTACACACACGTCCATTTGTAAGCACTCGGGATGCAAAGGATCTACAGATTATTGAGAAAATCGCAGAAGAAGTAAATACCACTGTTATCGGATTCGGTGGATCAATTTCAGGGGAGCATAATGACGGGTTCACACGTATTAATTTCATTAAACGCCTGTATGGAGAAGAAATTTATGATATTTTTAAGCGAATAAAGAAAACAGCGGACCCGAACACCATCCTCAATCCTGACAAAAAAATCACAGAGAAGAAGAATCTTCTAACGTCCAACCTCCGATATGGAGCCAATTACGAAAGTATTCCCTTGGAGACCAACCTTGTTTGGCTAGAAAAACGGGCTTTTGAGGATGAAATCGAAAGCTGTCATGGATGCGGTAAATGTACCGTTGAATTCTTACCAGCGCGTGATTGCCCAATTTATCGGGCCAAGATCGATACGACGGAAGAACTATCCGCTCCCCGAGCGCGATCGAATTTAATGAGGGGAATCATTAGTGGGCAATTAGATCACAAACTTCTTTATACAAAAGAGGCCAGGCAAATCCTAGAGGATTGTGCGGGATGCATGATGTGCCTGGTGGACTGCCCCTCCTTCATTAACGTACCTAAGTTTAGTTTTGACGCAAAAGTGATGCATTATAAGCAATCTCGGTGGCCCTTCATTGGGAAAATCCCTAGTGGGAATTGGTTTAGTGGAAATTTCGAGTTTTTGGCCCGACGGGGGAGCACGTTCGCACCCCTCGCAAACATAGGTCTTTGGGGTCCAAACAGATACCTCATGCACTTGGTTGGACTTCATCGCAAGGCAAAATTTCCGAAGTTTCGCAGAAATACATTCAGAAAGTGGTTCAAAAGTTATCGAAAGGCTAATCCAGCTCCTGCTACCCCGGTCAAAAAAGTGGCCATTTTTCATGGATGTTTTGCCAATTATACTGATAACACCGACATAGCCGCCGCTCATGTACAGGTTCTTGAGAAAAACAATATAGAAGTCGTGGTTCCAGAAAAACAGTATTGCTGCGGGATCCCACTTCTAGCCAATGGATTGGGAACGATCGCAGTAGAAAAGGGCAAGAAAAATACCGAAACGTTTGCAGGTCTTGTCAAACAAGGATATGATGTTGTCACGCAATGTTCCTCATGTTATGCGACTCTAGAAGACGAGCTGTATGAAACCCTTGTGGGTACAGAAGACGCCAAGCTTGTCAAAGAGAATCTACATTTCTTCTCGGACTATATCTTAAAACTGAAGGCCGAGGGAAAACTAAATACTGAGTTCAATGGCCGTTCTAAACTCCGCTACGGATACCATGAACCTTGTCACCTGATTAGCTCTGGGAAAAAGGGAATCTCAGTAAAAATGTTGAAGGATCTACCTAATGTAGACCTTATACCGCTCAAAACAGAGTGTTGTGGTATGTTGGGGTCGTGGGGGTTTAAAGCAAAGAATTACAAGTACAGTCAGAAGTTGGCCGACGAAACACTATATCCTGAAGCGAATCGGGAAGATGTGGACGTACTGGTGACCGATTGTCCCACCTGTAAATTGCAGTTATTGAATGTAGATAAAAAAATCTATCATCCCACACAAGTTCTCCGGGATGCCTACGGTTTAAAGCATTCCTAGTGGGATTCAAGACCATGGCTTCACGGGTTCCCGATATACCAGGGACATAAAATGTGGCCGATCTGGGTTAAGAGTTTTGACTGGAACTTACGTCCACAAATAGGTTTTTAGACAGAGTCAAGAACAAATAATCCGATAATCTGGTTTTTGTTCTGGTATGAAAACTGCGAGTCTCTAACAACGTTGATAAACAACACGTTTCTTTTTTCGTCTACTGAAACGATTTATCTGATCGAACTTCATGAGATGATGTTTTCTAAAATTCGTTTAGATGACAGGACGAAAACAGAAACGAGGTGTAACTGTTGAAATTTTTATCCACATTCAAAATAGGAAATGTAGAAGACCTTAAAGCTGCGGAAAAAAAACGTAATGAGCTTCCAGATTTCGGGATAACGCCAATTTCCGAATCTTATGGAATCATCGGTCAGCTGAAAGGATTTCAGATCCTCGAATCTGAGGATGAGAAAGCTCTCGAAAAATTGGCCTTGTATTATCTCCCGGAGGTTCAATTCAAATTTAAACCCATAATTAAGGTTAGTGAAATCTCCAAAATCATGTCATAGGCCGTTTAGCAAGTTATTTTCCCTTTTTCTCCCTTTTTTTATTAGGTCGGGAAAATCTAATTATGGTGTTACCTTGAAAACACCAGTTCTGTCTTCGAAGCAGAATCGACCAGAAATCATTGTTTCATAGACCTTAATTTTGAGTTTTTGGACATTAAATTGGGGTAACAAGGATATAAAAATTGGCGGTTTTCTCGTTTAGACTACGATCTTAGAATTCCTTTAATTGCATGAAATTTTCGAGATTGTGATGGGATTTCTTATTTAACCTTCCGCATTAAAAGCCAAATGACAGGCTTATACCAAAAAACCTGTTGTCGTTCGTATAGGAATTTTTGGAAGGAATAATGCCACTTTCACTAGATTTACCCAAAACGGATCTGGAGTTTCTGAAACTAACTGTCTTGGAAAGTACACAAAGACGAAGTCAAACCTTATCTAAGATTCAACAGAGCATAGAGGACATTAAAGAAATTCTTGAGAGGGATGCAGACTATAATAGGGATGTACGGATACAAGAGTTGGAATCAAATCTTGTAGAAAATAAAATCAGCTTTTTTCGAGCCCAAACAGAACGAGAAATTAAGAATGCCATAATAGAATTTTTAGATTTATCAAATGAGCGCAATGTTCTCATAGAACTAGCGGAGGATCTTTTGGTAGATGATGTTTACAGTATGCTTTCCTCCCAAAATATCGCTCCCGTGGTTTGCCATCCTTCAGTTTTAGATACAGAACCATTCAATGTGAAAACGGGCATTAAAAGATTGAATTATTTTCCACTCGAGGATGACAAGTTACGATACTTTTACAGGAAAATCAGAGAAAAGTCACTTTACTCATCGACAGGTGTATCATCAGCTGATTTTTTGGCATTCGATACGGGCACTATTATTATAAGAGACCTGCAACGTTGGCGAGGAATCTTAACAACAGCACCAGTAAAACATCTCGCTGTTGTAAATATAGACAAAGCAATGAAGTATCATTCTATCTTAGGTTTTCTGAATGCGATGAAAATCATCAATCCTCAATACCTGGATACCAATTTTCTGATTTCTAGCAGCCCTTCGAGGACAGGGGATATTGAACGAATACTTGTTTATGGTGCTCATGGACCTCTTTCAGTCGGAGTGATAGCGGTTGATAGCGAATTTCCTGACGTTCCTGGGAATAGATCCGATTTATATCCTTTAAGTCTGGTTTTAGATGCCTTATTTCCTGAGCTCAAACACATCGCGAATTTTCTCGATGTCCCTACAATTAATCCCATTACAATGTGGAGATTTATAACCAATTCGAACGCTCAAAGTCATTGGGCGCTTGCGCACACAGTTTTAAACCGGGTTGAAAACTCGGATTTAGCCTTGCCTAGGAATATCATTAATGCTTACACTGCGATCAAATCTGAAGCGGCAAATATCGGTAATCTTGGTGCGGAAGAAACAGATCGTTTAGAAAAGGACCTGTATACGCTATTAACAAGTCTAGAAGTTACAAGGAAGGACTAATCATAGCTAAATATCCTGCCATATTGGCTCTTATGAAAGACATGATCCAGAAGTACCGATCCCCTCTAGGGATCCCCTTGACTACAAACGCCAGTTGGTGTAACGATGGTCACGAAAGTCACCCTAAGGTGGTGTATTCGGGTGCCCTGTATGTCACAATGAGTGTTGTATCGAAAATGTCAAGGATTTTACCTTTAGTACTTCGAAATCCGACGAAAGAGGCTCGAATTAAACTTATCGGAAGGTTTGCATTTTTCTCTCGGTTATTTTTATGGATGCCATTTTTACGGGATAGAAAATTGGCAAACGTGCCCAAAAGAGGCCTAAAGATCCTCCACTCATTAGGATATGATGATATTCGATGTTTGGATGTTGAACCATATTCTGGAGTTCTTTTATACGATCTAGGTTTCGAAGAGGAATTACTTGAATACGGGCGTTATCTTCGCGACTTTTTTCATTCTCGTAACGTTGAAGAGATAATATTACTTGATCCTCACACCTATGAACTCTTCACTACTGTTTATGCAA
>JBHLSH010000069.1:0-22017 GCA_048881705.1 Candidatus Heimdallarchaeota archaeon
GGCATGATCATCCGTCCACGAGTAGATCTAGGTATTTTGTTCACCACAATAGCGTCAAATATTGCGGTGATTGCAGCCAAAGCTGGCCAAAAAACTAACGAATTGGTGCAAGAGATTTCAACATAAGCAGTTTACTTCGTCTAGATGATAACAAAAGACACTCGATGCCTTACTTCATGAACAGATTCAGCCTATGGGCTGCAAAGAATTTATTGTTTCAGCTACCCATGTTAGGTGCTCATCAGGAACATCAAGGGGGAGGACACATCCCGGCGAAAACATTAAGCCCCAATCATTAAATTGTCTGTGAATGGAATAAATGGCTCTTTCAATATCACCTCTACTTCCCGTCCTTATTATCCCCATTTCATCAAGACCTCCCAGGAGACCCCGGTCAAAATGCTGACGAGCTTCAAGAAGGGAAGGCTCAGTTCGCTGATCATGCCAGTTGATGGCTGAAACATGCGGCATTTCGGTGGCTTTATGGAAAAATGGAGAATTTCCGTGTAGATGAAGAACATTGAAGGCCGATTTATGCTGATATTGATCGAGAAGTGTTTTCAGAGGTTGGAACTCAAAATCGTTGAGGCTTGATGGGCTGAGGAGAGAATTAAAGTGCTGAGTGGCCAGAAAAAGGCCATCAGAGCCAGCATCAAGGACCGCACCACAGAATTCACTCATGAGTTTAGTCAGCATCTGGATTTGTTCTTTTAGAAGGGTCCGGTCTTGGACAAGATGCTCAAGGAGGGCAGGATCCAGCTTGGATGCCACCATGAAGGGGGAGAAGATGGTCATCATGGTAGGAATTTCGTTCTCTAATTGATTGTGAATAAGTTGTACCGCCTTCACTTGGGCTCCAAATTCGCCTGCATTCGGATCTATGGGTTCTAAAGTCTCCCAATCATCCAAGGAAAGGATAGGTTTTCGCACACAGATCCGGGAACCGGAAACAGGGTTATAGTCCCCAAGAACTCCCCCAAAGTCAACCACACAGTAACTCCCATGTGGGGAGATTTTCATCAAATCAGACCCAAATTGTCGTTGAAAATTGAGTTGGGCCTCAGCCAGGCCTTCAGGAGTTTTATCAGCCTCAACAAAGTGTTTCCACATAGAGAAAGGAACCTTTTCGGTGGGCTCTCGATTGAAAACTGATTGAATTAAGGCAAATCTATCGACCTGAGTCATCTTTGATCAAATGGACCTAAGATAAGAGATCTTGAAAAGAGTTCCTCCAGATACTGATTCCCAAAGTCAATGATCATAAACTCTAGCTGGTTCTAATTGATCAATTCCCCTCTCGGTTCCCTGCGACTTTAAAATGATTGTACGGGTTGGTTATGGTCTCCCTGTCTTCCCCGACGCGGCAAGCTGAATATCTGTATCTTTTGTTCTTGCTTCATACATATAAACATATGGGGAGATATCGTTTGGCCTGGTACCTTCAGACATCCGATGCACGAATTCGTACCTTATTAGGGAAGTTGGTTCTGAGAGGGTTGGTAGAGAAGGCTGGTAAGAGGGTTGGTCATCAACTTTCAGATAAAGGAGAGGTATTGTGGGCCAATCTTCAGCAAGTCCTCTACATTCCCGATCCTACGAAACGGTTTCACTTGGGATCTCGCTATACTGTGGGGACTAAGGATGCCCTGGTCGGTGTAGAAGGTACAGAAGAAATTTATTTTAATACTGTGATCTTACGTGATGAAAGCCTTATAAACGGGGCCATGGGATGCACTGTCTTTCTCAGGAACGAGACAGGAAATATTTACCTGCTGGATGCTGTATACCCCCCACTTCCAAAGCATCCACTTTCAGATCAAAAAACGGTCAAGAAACTCAATCGAATGCTCATTGAGACTGAATGGAAACAAACTATTCTTGTTGTGGGAACAGCGAACACCGTAATCGGGGCACAAATCGGTGCGATAGCATCAGCAATGCTTTTGATACCTGAAAAATATAAGCTCGGTATTTATTGATGATAAGAGAAGCTTTTATCCCGATTCGAGGGAGATTGTTCCAGCTTGGGTGCTTAAATGCATTTGACAATGGACAATAATAGGTCACTAACCCCTATAAATTCATATCGAATGAATATTCTTATGCTATTAACAGGTCACACTGGGGTATTCCGATGAAATCATACCGAATTACAATTATTCTCTTAATACTAGCATGTTCTATGATGTTTATTTCTCCTGTTGAAAACACGCTCGCCGAAACCGACCAGATATCGCGTTGGCAAATCGTAGAATGGAATAATGACTTTATAGGCTGGTGGAACTGGCCTGATGTTACGTTTAAAGCATCAAATGGATCATACCTGAATTATACAACAACTCATTATGAACCAGCAAACTTCACACATCCAAGTAATGGAACTATTGAGTTTGGGAATCTAACAATTCAAGCTACAAACAATAAGACCGCAGAAGTTCTGGTTCTATCCATCTGGCCGTGGTTACCAGGTCTTATCACATCCACAGATTGGGATATGCAGGAAGAGGTGGGTAGGGAAGCAGCGAATGGACTATTCACCAAAGGATCCTTCTCTAGAGTAGACACCGCGTACAACACTCTAGGTCTCTCAAGACAGGCAGTGAATTTCACTTATGGGCAAGATCTCAGCATTGGAAACCAAAACACGACCTTAATCTATGATAGGAATAGCGGTGTCTTACTAGAAGGCTATACTGAATTTGTTTTCGAAATTCCATACATATTACATCTCAAACTTGTTAATTCCGATCTGATTGAAACTAACAATCTCACTCCAGCTTTGGCGGTTCCCACCTTCGCTGCGCTCCTTGTAATGGGAACAATGGGCAGAAAATTGAAAAAAAGAAGGGAAAACTCCATCAGATCTAAATAATTGATCTCATGAACCTTTTACAGTGTGCAACCTCAAAAGAAGGGCCTGAATCTTATGAGTATGGATCGTGAGAAGATTTCGACTGAGCTTCGGAGCGAAGTCCAAGCAATTCAGGTGTTTTCGACAAGCGTGATTTTTTCTGCTGCGGCAGTTGCGAGTTCCTCAATTCTTCTATTCATCCCAAACTTGGAAACCTTGTCATTGTTTTTTTTTGTCGTAGGATATCAATATGGTAAAACCACGGGTACAATGACTGTTATTACGTCCGTGATCATCTATGAGATGTTCGCAGCCCAGGTTTACGGAACTGGAGGATTGATTCCATTTCTATTGAAATTTCCACCCTTTCTACTAATTATGATTATTGGTGTGTACTTCCACAACCTAAAACAGCAGAACTCCTCGGAAAGTCCTGGCTCACAACAGGGTCATACGGATTATCTCCAACCGATGGTTGCAGAAGAGATCCCTCAACTGTATCTTCCCCCTCGTTCCGTAAATACGGAGGAAACCACATTTTCGTTGTACGAACGTCTATTGCTGGCACAACTGGGGATAGCGTTGACAATGATCTACGATGTGATTACCTCCTTAGGAATAATAGTGTTTGTTCCCGATTGGGAGGCTTTCATTATTTCTTTCTTTACAGGGATTCCGTTCTTCTTATTCCATCAGCTAACGAACTGCTTGCTATTTGCGACCATCCCAGCTCTAATTGTGGCTCTAGAAAAGGCGAGGCCCTCCACATGACCGAACGAGCGAACTACAGGAAATACGGGGTGCTTCAAGCGCTAGTTGTTGTGGTGATCGGAAGTTACTTTGTAGGACTTGTTATTGGCCTTCAAATAGTGGCCGATTTAACTTCTCAGGACACAAATTCTCCCGAATTTGTCACCATTAATCTTGTCATCCAATCCAATCATCCAAACTTTCCCCTCAATTATTCAGAAACATCGGTGGTTCCAGCAAACATTACCTTGATCGACCATTTAAACCAAACAATAGGCTCCGATAACTGGAGTGGGAGGTACAGCGAACCCTGGGGATGGTTTATCGAAGAGATTTTCAATGTAAATGCGCAAGGGGGCTGGCATTGGTCTATCCACTACCGAACGTCAGCTTCTGTACCCTGGGATCTCTCCCCAGTAGGAGCATCATTATTTCGCTTGAATCAGGACTATGAAATTATGTTCCTTTTCCAGATGGGGTAACATACCGTTTTTAGAGAAGAATCAGGGCCAGAGGCATCAAAATAAAGAAAGAAAGATGATAGTACCATGATTGAAGGTATAAAACTTCGAAATTTGACCGTCACTTTTCCTAATGGTACCTCTGCCCTGAAGAATTGTACAATAGAACTCAAAAGAGGTAACACCTATTTGGTGACGGGGACCACCGCGAGTGGAAAGAGTACACTGCTACGTTTTTTAAAGGGGATAGTGCCGCTTTTTTATCCAGCTACCATTCAAGGAGAAATCCTAATCAATGATAACGCTTTGGCGATCGAGGAATTTTGGGAAAACCGGAATCGGATGGGCTATCTATTTCAAGATCCACCTCTCCAAATGATTGGGTCATCGGTTGAGCGTGATCTTGCATTTGGCTTGGAAAATCTAGCCTTAGAACCAGCGATGATACGGAAAAAAATAGATGAAATGGCACAGAGATTAGGGATCACTCATCTAATGACTCGAAGCCCACGTGAACTTTCGGGAGGGGAGGTAGCTTTAGTCGCCCTTGCGTCTATTTTAGTCCTTCAACCACAGCTCTGGTTACTCGATGAATTCACAGCTTTTTTAGATGTCAAGGCCAGGAAACGGGTGATTCAAACTATCGAAGCTGCACGAACCTCCGATCAGATTGTCCTTATCGTGTCTCATCACCTAGCCGACATTCTTCCTATTACAGATGAAGTTATTGTACTTGATAAGGGCGAAGTAGTTCTACAGGTTGCGGGCGAACGATTTTTTTCCCACCATACGGATTTGATAGAACCATTACTCCGAATCCCTGAATTCTATTCTATAGGAGCCAGTCTCTGCAAAAGCCGAGGGATTGATCCGATATTTGGAACCTCTGATGAGCTGAGGCGGTTATTAAGGGGGGAAAACATTGACTAGCTTGCGGTATTCTAATGTCTCCTTTTCATACGAAGATGACCATCCAATATTACATGAAATAAACCTAGAGTTTCAAACTGGACAGATTATAGGAGTGATAGGGCCAAATGGGTCTGGAAAGTCCACTCTCCTCAAACTGGCAAATGGACTGCTTCGTCCCCAGTTGGGCACCGTTACGATCGATACTCACGACATTCGTCAAATTCGAACTAGTCAACTTTCTCAACAGATTCATGTAACTTTCCAGTTCACCCGGCAACAGTTTTTTACGTCAAGTGTCGAAAAAGAGATTCTTGTAACTTTGGAACGTCATGAAGCACGAGAATCAGTGTGTAACCAACGAATGATGGAATTAATCAGTGAATTCCGTCTAGAAGATTGTCGAACTCTGCATCCGTATATGTTATCTGGGGGAGAACAAAGAAGATTGGTTTTAGCTCTTGCAATGGCCAGCTCCGCCCAATTTTTCCTTCTAGATGAACCTACCGCAGGCCTTGACAAAGAAACCATTCAATTATTGTTCAAAACATTGTACAGATTGAGGAACGAAAGAAGGGGTGTAATAATCGTTTCCCACGACATTGACGCTGTATTGAAAGTATGTGATAAAGTAGTTGTCCTGATCGATGGAAACATAGACTATTTAGGTTCAGCTTCTGAGGTAATTATCAAAGCTAGGGAGGATTCATGGGATTTTTTTGATCTGCCAGAGATTTTTCACTTTCTGTATAGCCTTGACACCAATAAGAGTATGCCAGGTATTATCAACAAGTACATTGCCACGGAAACCCTCGTAGTTAAAGCTAATTTCGTATCAGCAATTCTGGAGGAAAGAGAGAATGTCCCTTGATCCTCGGATATCACTGATCTTCTTACTTGTTTATTTTACTGTTACACTCTTGTCTCCTAGTCATGTCGCCGTTATATTTATCACGCTAATTTTCATTATCTGGTATGCTCGAATTTCTACATTTAGGCGAGTTATGAAAGCAGGGATATTTCTCCTTGTGCCTACTCTGTTTATCGGGTTTCTGAATTTGTTTTTTGTTACAACGGAATTTGATTTCGTAGCATTGATGGTATTACGTTTCTGGGGATTGAGTTGGTTGTTCAATTGGTTTCTGCATCAGGTTACTCCCGATGATCTTGCCCAAGCTTTATGGGCATTCCATGTCCCATATCGGTTCGCCTGGCAAATCAGTTTGGCTTATCGATTCTTACCTATGTTCCGTGAGGAAACTCAAGGTATTTATCAAACGCAAATTTCTCGCGGAATCCCCTTGGATGGAAAGATATACCAGAAACTTAAGACCTTGCCTGCGATAGTAATTCCGGTATTCGTCATGACCCAAGACAGGGCTGCCCAGTTTTCAACAGCCTTGTTTGCCCGCAATTGGGATAGTCGAAGGGCAAAGACATCATTATATCCCTTGAAGATGGGGAATCAAGATTGGATAATGTTGATAGCTGGACTGGGAATCGCATTAATTCTTACTCTTTTATAATCAGGAGATATATTGATAGAGGGAAAGGGATTCATACGTCCAGCGCAACGGAGTGATTGCATGTCGTCCATTCCACCTAGTATTCGGAAAATCCTAGACTCTGGCAGAGGAGAAATGGCCCAACTTGAACGACAGTATCATATTTGGGTTACAATCACAGTACTTGGGTTTATAGTAGAAGTTGTACTTTTTCTTGTCTCGGTGCTGCTGTTCATGGATTCGACCCCTGACCTAGCTATCCCACGAATCCTAGTAGGGTTAGCTGCCCTGGGAAATATCGTAGTGCTCTATGTTGTCTCACAGGAGACTTTGGCCCGTCGTAGGTACATTTTTGAGATCAAAAGAATGATGGTCTCTGGTCTTTCCTTCCTGGAATCCATACGGCGCGGATTGAAGGGCTTATTCTGATAATTAAGATCGTATACGCGAATGAATTTCTTTCTAGTGATTAACCTTTTTTCGATACTAATAGCATGCGGCTTCTCAAACTGAATATTCTTAAGAATCAGTTCAGTTTGCTGTATATTGATACGGATTATGTTAGGATTTCACTAGTTTCCTAATGTAAGCAGTTCGTGGGGCATAAAAGTTTATAAGGAAGGGAATCGAAGTAGGGGGGTTCTTTGTTGGTGCAGGGCCTTGATCCAGAAATCGGTGAAGGATGTGTGTAAACACCAAACTGACAAATTTCTCGCCATTTCTAAAAAAGTGATTGTTTTAATGGCACTTTTAGATCTAATAATACTAGGAAAAACTCTCTTTCTCGTCAATTCGGTTGATCTGCCCATTGAGCTCTCTGAACGGGAGACGGTTGGAGTAAGTGAGGCAGTTTCTGATATTTTCCACTTCACAGCTGAGCAATGGTCGCCAGATCTTGATCTGTTTCAAGCCAATGCTTCCTTCATTGGCGAAGATGCCAGTGATCAATCTGCATTTTCTATAACAGGAGTGGGAGATGTCAATGCCGATGGATTTGACGACATATTGATCGGAGCATGGGGAGATGATGATGGTGGAACGGATGCCGGAAAAACCTATTTGCTGCTCGGCCGACCGTCTGCTGACTGGCAGATGGACTTGGATCTTTCGCTGGCGAATGCCTCTTTCATTGGTGAAGATAGCAACGACTGGTCGGGGTATTCCGTGGCGGGGGCAGGCGATGTCAATGCCGATGGCTATGACGACATACTTATTGGAGTACCTAATGATGAGGATGGTGGGGTTTATGCCGGTCAGACTTATCTGTTCCTCGGCCGACCGTCTGCTGACTGGCAGCTTGGCCTTGACCTTTCATTGGCGAATGCTTCCTTCATTGGTGAAGACAGAGACGATTTTGCAGGATTTTCCATTGCGGGCGTAGGCGATGTTAACACGGATGGTTATGATGATATTATGATCGGAGCTCCTGGGGATGATAACGCTGGCCTGCCAAATGTAGGCCAATGCTATCTACTGCTCGGCCGACCATCAGCTGACTGGCAGATGCGCCTTGATCTTTCTCAGGCGAACGCTTCCTTTATTGGCGAGGATGCTGGAGACGAAGCGGGATACTCTGTAGCGGGCGCGGGTGATGTCAACGCGGATGGTTATGCTGATGTGTTGATCGGAGCTCATAAAGGTGACATTGGTGGAATGTTTGCAGGTCAATCCTATCTACTGCTCGGCCGACCATCAGCTGACTGGCAGATGGATTTGAACCTTTCATTGGCGAATGCTTCCTTTATTGGTGAGGACGCTGGAGACGAAGCGGGATTTTCCGTCGCAGGCGTGGGTGATGTCAACGCGGACGGATATGATGACATATTGATTGGAGCATACGGAGACGATGATGGCGGAACTGACGCAGGTCAATCTTATTTACTGCTTGGTCGGCCATCTGCAGACTGGCAGCTAGGCCTTGATCTTTCACTCGCGAATGCTTCCTTCATTGGCGAGGATGTTGGAGACGAAGCGGGATATTTCGTGGCAGGCGTTGGTGATGTGAATGTTGATGGTTATGATGACATATTGATTGGAGCTCCCTACGATGATGATGGCGGAACTGACGCAGGCCAATCCTATCTGCTGCTCGGCCGACCATCTGCCGACTGGCAGCTGCGCCTTGATCTTTCGCTGGCGAACGCCTCTTTCATTGGTGAAGATGTGGGTGATGAATCAGGATGTTCTGTGGCGGGCGCGGGCGACGTTAATGCCGATGGATTTGGTGATTTAGTGATCGGAGCGCGCAAAAATGATGAGGGTGGAGTAGATGCGGGCCAAACCTACCTCCTACTCGCAAAAGATTATATTCCCCCCATGGTGGATATCATCGATCCCGTTCCAGAATCTACCTATTCTCCTAGTATTATCCTGATTTATTCGATTTCTCGCGAATATATACCATCAATCACTATATTTCTTGACGGTATGGCCAATATTACCGCTTGCCCTAATGGATCCACGGTTACAGGTCTATCAGAAGGACTTCACAATATTACCCTTGTAGTGGTTGATCAATCTAATTATGTGGGGAAAACATCTGTTATCTTCTTCGTAGATGCCACTCCACCTATCATTCTCGTTAATACCCCCATTGCTGCAATCCATCCGAGCGGTACTATTAAAATTGATCTTTCTGGCAATGGCAAGCACTACTGGTATAATATTGAAGGTGTGGACAGCAACAACCAAACTTGGACGGTCCCGATCCAACGTACATTGGATGATGGATTCCATACTCTACATGCCTATGGAAATGATTCCGCTGGAAACGAAGGCCATAGAAGCGTTATTTTTACCGTTGACTCGATCTCTCCAGTCTTGACTCAGCCTGACGATGTTCTTTATGAGGAGAGGACGACAAACCATACTATTACGTGGAAGGCTTTTGATCTTCATCCTTCCAGCTTTTTAGTCAGACGTGAAGGGATTGAAGTTGTCGGTGGACGATGGGATGGAAGTTCAATTGTCATAAGCGTGGATAATCTACCTATTGGTTCCTATAAATATACTTGCATCGTGTACGATCAAGCAGGCCACACGGCAAATGATAGCATTACAGTAACGGTACTAGATACGACTCCTCCTACAATTGACCATCCTGCAGACCTTCAATATGTTGAAGGTGTGATTCAGGTGGGAGATATTACTTGGAATCCCTTTGATACTCACCCTGATTCCTATACGGTTACAATGAATGCCTTCCAAATCACAAGTGGAGCGTGGAATGGGGGCAGTATTACAGTTACATTGGATGAATTAGCAGCTGGTAACTACACCATAGTCTGTACCGTTAGAGATCAATCTGGTAATAGTGCAAGTGATAGCGTGGATGTCATAGTTGTCAAAAAACCTTCCCAGACACCATGGCCTTTCCTCATTCCAACCCTAGGAGGGCTTGGTCTAGTTATTTTTCTACGAAGGTTCCAGAAAAGGTTGAGATCCTAAATTCGTGGCTTTATCCCTTTATTCAATGATCTTGCTCTCAAAATAGATCATGCTCATTTCTTGCTTTCATTCCAAGTCTAACGACTTTTAATGGAGTTTAATATGCATAGATCTTGCAAAGAGGTAACATTGAATGGGAATCTATATCAGGATTCCCCTTGGATTCTCAATCACCAGAAAAATTCATACGTAGCTTCAGGGTGTTACTCACAGATCTGAAATTGTTACTCCCATCCTTCAGGACGATCAAAGTTATGAACTACAACTCTAAAAAGATTTAAAGATCCTATTGGCTCCATCAAAGTATGAATGATAAATTTAAACCCAAGAAAAGTAATAAAATACACAAATAGAGCATTCCCGAGGATTTAGTCAGATTCTTCCGGATGAGGTTAAAAACGAGTAATGTTAGGATGATGAAACATAAGATGGAGCTATAGGTCATAATCGCCTCAAATTCAAAATCAAAGATAATTATCCCACAAAGCCCAAAAATCAGTGTTGTGTTCCACAAAACCTTTCCAATTTGCGCACTTATTCCGAGTTCCGTCTGGTTTTTTTTAATCGAATTGACGATCAGCCAGAATTCCTCGACATTGGTGACAAATGCCATGACAACAAGGCCAAAAAAGGTTTCGGATAATCCTGTAAAAATAATTAGCTGCTCTGCGCTCATTATCAACGCCTGACCGCTAAAAAAGATGACAATAAGAGAGAAAATAACCTTTAAAGGAATTAACGATCGAATTTCCTTCTCTTCATTGCCTTTATCTTTCGGTTCGATCGCATTAGCTTGTTTTTTTAACCTCTGTTCGCTTGATACCTCACGATGCTTTCTCTGCACCTTAAAGCTGTTAATACCATATATCCCAAATAGGACTAGGTTGAACAAAGCCGATAAGGGAAGAAACGTAGGGAATACCATAGAAATCATAATCGAGAGACTTCCGATAAGTAAAAGTCCATAATAAAACAGAGGGATCTGTTGGAACTCAAATCGTAGAAAAAACGGAGGGATCCCAAAAGCGATCGTTACGGCTATTATGGTATTACCAATTAAATTTCCCAGAGACAGATAGGATAATCCAGTTGAAGCGGCTATTAGTGAAACAATACTCTCTTCTAGATCAATTCCTAATAGAAATATCCCTATTATAACTGGAGAAATCGTATAAACGTCACCTAAATCTTCTAAAAGATCGATAATATAATCTGCAAAAAAATAAATTACCATGTAGCCAATTATAAACAATATAAGCCATGATAAGAAGTCTAGGTTCATTATCTAAAATAACCAATCATGAGCTTTATTCTTTTTCTCTAGGAGGGATAATGGAAGATTCGAAAACGGCCACAAAAAATCGTTAAGTTATCAGGTACATCCAGCATGGTCTCTCATCTTCCCTGTTTCGGACGACTGTTGCCACGTAGAAGGTTTTAATTGGGAAATCATGATTCCAAGATATTTAAAAGATAGCAAACAGATATCATAATTAGTAACATAATGTTCCTTCTATATCCTCACGATGAGAGGAAACAATATGCCCGAAGTAAAAATCCCCGGTTTAAGTTATGCAGCTCGCTTAACGAATAGGAATGGTCATAACATACTAGAACTGCTCTTCAGGGGAGATTCCATAACATCACATGAGCTCCCACCCGACAAGCTCAACGAGCCTACAATTCTTTCCGCCTTAAAGGCGGGTTGTACCGAGGCGGACATCATCCATCAGATTCCTGAAGCGATGCTTGTCAGAGTCGCCCAAGATCTGTTTAAAGAATCAGGATTGGATGAAGGAAAACCTTTGGTTCCGACGGAGTTTGAAGTCGATGACGATTCCAAAGAACTTGATAAGAAGTTAAATATTATCATTACTACACTTCAAGAAATCGAAAAACGTCTTGAACAGATTGAGATCATTATTCAATCCAGTCCTAAAGCTGGCCAATAACTTTTATTGATATTAGTGGTCTGATAAAATAGTAAACTGTTGTTCTTCACTACTTTTCCCTTCTAAGTGGGTGTCTGTCCGATGCCGAGTAGGGATGGGTATTTCAAAGATCGTTCAATCTTATTTACCTCAAAAGAAGATGTATCGGGATCAGGTTGAAGTGAGGATAAGGTTGAATGGAATTATTCAGAAAAAACTTAGCATTTATAAAACTCTTATTAGGCACTCATTTGAATGCCAATCAGGCCTTAAATGATCCCTTTTGATTGGATTCCCTAGGTAGCTCAGCCTGGTAGAGCCCGCGGCTGTAGAACAGATGGTTCGCATCTCTGAGTAAACGATGAAGAGATGCCAGCACTGTGGCGGCTACCGCGTTGTCCCGTGTTCGAATCACGGCCTAGGGATTTTTTTATTTTTCTCTGGCTTACAAAACGTCTGAATGCGAGTAATTCGAAGCAATATCAATTTTAGCCGTTTATATTATCTCAGATTAAGACATTATTTGCGTGAATTCATTGCATAAGAAGTTACTAGTTCTTTTGTACTGGGAAAAAAATACGTGGTACGCACTGGGGCCCCTAGCTGCTAGTTTAACCCAGAATAAAATTGCCTACGAAGTTGTAAGAGGCGATGTGACACACACCGTCGAGACTAGAATAAACCAGGGATTTTCAGTGGTATATGGAGAATCGTCTCGAAATATGTCATTGAATGTGCAAAGAAAACGGCTTGAGCATCTTGTGCAAACGATCCCGAACGCCAACCTGATCACGATCGTTGGCGGCCCCCAAGCTACAGGAGATCCAGAAACCTTTTTAGATATGGGAGTTGATTTCGTGGTAGTGGGCGAGGGAGAAGTTACATTTCCCTTGTTAGTAAAATCATTGATCAAAAATAATTTCAGAAGGGAAGCGGTAAAAGATATACCTGGTATTAGTTACCGGAACGGAACTGGAGACGCCCGACGTACAAAAATGCCTGATCGGATCAACCTTGATGAGTATCCGTGCTATTCTGATAATGCAAACTTTCCTTTACATCCACCTATCGAACTTATGCGCGGATGTGCATTTCGTTGTAAGTTTTGTCAGGTACCATACATGTATGGAAATCCGAGATTTCGGAGTATCGAAAACGTGGTTAAGATAGTAAGACATTATGCGGACAATTTTCAGTTTAAAGACAGCGTAGATATCCGCTTTATCGCTCCAAATTCGCTAGGATATATGGAAAAAAGAAGAGGCCAAGCTAATTATCTTGCATTAAAAGAATTAATCCACCAGATTGGGCACTTTGATATAAGGCTATTTCTTGGTACATTTCCATCGGAAGTAAGACCTGAGTATATAACGGAGGAAACCATAGGATTATTTGACGATGTAGCCAATGATAACATCTCAGTGGGAATACAAAGCGGTTCTGACCGAATTTTGGCCTACATGCGTAGAGGACACACTGTGAATGTTGTATGGAAAGCACATGATTTGATAACGGCACACGGCATTACTCCTGTTTTTGATTTTATATTGGGAAGCCCAACGGAGTCAGAAAACGAACAATGGGAAACAATAGATCTAATTCGGGATTTGGGTAAGAAATCCCAGGTTCGACTGCATTATTTCATGCCCTTGCCGTGGACTCCATGGAAAAATGCCGCTCCTTCTCCTGTATATGATACAATTCAAATTGAAATTGGAAGGCTAGCTCGAGATAAAATCATTGTTGGAGATTTCACAAAACAATACCGGTATACGGAAAATTCCTAAAAATAGTCTCTAAAATACGTTGGTTGTTTGGGAAAAATCTTCCCGAGACGTTCTAGTGCTTTCTCCGACCCTTTAATAGCTCCCGCTTCTGCAAGCTGCTGGGGTGAATGAAATCCAATAACAACTTGGCTTAGCTCTTTTACACCCAGTGAGAGTGATTCATCGGAGAGATGAGAAGTTATAATGCCTCTACCATTCTCTACTTGTATTGTTAAGGTTTTATTCTGCCATGAACAGTGAGGGTCTTTGAGATCTAGTGTAATATTCGTTGATACTTCTTCAGGATATTTCAATAATGGAATTAGGTTTTTTATATTCATGATCCGAATCATGGAATTAGCTATTATGAGATTTTCTTTCATTCGTGGGGTTGTAAGAAAGGGAAGATAGTTTTGGTCAAAGGGAGCAATCTTGATATAGTCACGTTGAGAATCATGATCAGCTAGAAAGTTTAACAAGGCTTGCTTTGTTTCTGGATCAAAATAAACGATTTCCCGCACTTCTAAAAAACTAAACGGGTTATTTGGACTTTTTCGCTCAAAACGGGTTATAATATACCCAAGATCGTTTCCCTCAAGGTCTTGACAAATAAACTGAAATCCCCCGTTGGTCCAGTTCCATCCATACAACTTTTCCCAAACGTAATGAGGTCTCTCAACCAATCCCTCTTTTTTTTCAGAAAGTTGGCGGTAAAGGGGCTGACAACGTTGGAAACTGGGATCAAAATCTTCGGTTATTATCCGATTAGGTGTAGGTCGCTTTAAAATTTCCGTAGGCTTAATTGTATGTGCTATGATTGCATCAGCTTGGCCGTATCCAAGTTTTTCGTAAAAAGCGAACGTAAACGGGTATAACACGGAAACAAGGAATCCCTGCTGATTAAGTCGAGTAAAAGTATCCCGAAAGAGCCGAGTCATGTAAGATTTCCTACGATACTCAGGTCTGCAGGCAACCGCAGTAATTCCCGCCATTTTTACCCAAGTACCTCGGATTCGCTGTTTGAATTCGATGACACCTAACGTAGCTATGACTTTCCTGTTCTGATCCTCAAGTAGATAATTCACTACCTGATATGGCAGTTCAAGTTCTCTTTTTTCTTGAGAATCACCATATCGGTTTTTATGACCTTCAAATGCGTAAATTAGAATATTTCGTATCGTGGTCTTGTCATCTGGGATTGCTTCACGAAAATTAGCGCTGGTAATCATAGAAAAACCCGTTAAAGTTCATTCTATTTTGTTTTGCTCCATTTCATGGTGTGGTAAAGTTTTTTTTCAGAGTATATGAGAGAGTTTGATACGATTCTATGGGAGATTCGTTTCTTTTAGCAAGAATCAAGTCCGTAAACTTCTGGGATCAACCAAGTGAGCTTGTTATGTCGAAAGGAAAGCGTGAAAAGCAAAAACAAGAGCCCTCTTGTGTCAATCATCCCAGTAGATACGAAACGATGGAATGTGAAAGATGTCATAGGAATTTCTGCTCTGAATGCGTGATTGAAGACTGGCATGAGACCTTTTTCCAACAATTCATTGGCGAAAAACGTAAGATGGTTAAGCAAATATATTGCATACCATGCAGAAAACGGGTCGTTCGTATTCGCATAATTGCATCTTTTGGATTGTTAACCATCTTGCTACTACCTTTGGTACTATGGCTTATCGTTGCGGTTCTATGAGGAATGTGGAGTCGGGTGCCAACCCTCGTTCTTAAAGATTACCAAGAAGACAGGGGAGCGGATGGAGTCTATGACAAAAGAAACACCTTAAACAATCTAACAGGTAAACAGTGGCTTTTTTCAACCAAAACGGTGATTCCCAAAGATTATCCTCACCATGGGAATGAAAAAAAGAGGCCTAACGGATTTTTTCCTCTTCCCTCTGGTTTTTGTAAAGAAATCGTTGAAATTTTCTCAAAACCAGGTGAGACTATCTTAGATCCATTTGCGGGATTTGGGAGTACACTGATCGGAACTTTTTTGGCGAATTCGAATACAACTGCCCCAAAAAGAGAATGTATTGGAATTGAAAGCAATGATATGTTTATAAAAGAATATTTAGCTCGAACGCGACAGATAGATGGTTTCAAGGGAAGTATGATCAGAGATGATCCAATACCTGCCTTATCTAAAATTCGTTTGAATTCTATGGGTCTTGTTTTCGCAGATATTCCTATTCGAAGAATTTTTTCAACATTATTGCCGAACTCGAACAATTCAATCCCTAATTCGAATTCTCAGGCGTTAAAAGAGGCAATTGAGCTGTGGTTATCAACCGTTTGCCCTATAATTCTAACAGCTGCGATAAAACTAAAAGAAAACCGTTATATCGTCTTGACAATCCCAGGAGGGGAAGGATCGAGTTTTTCATCTTTCAATTTTGCCGTATCTTCTTTACTTGCCCATAATCTACAGACGCAGGGGATTCCACTAAAGGCCGAAAGAATCTGGTTTATTCCAGACCCAGAAAAAGAAATTGACGAGTTTCTCCCACTTGCGCGACGAATCCTTGTTTTCAGGAACGAACGGAGTCTTACGGGAAAAACCAAGAGGCCTCCTCTTTTCTTCAACGGATTATTACCAATCGGTTGCACAGAGATCATCCACAAGGCTTATCCTCCTTCATTCAATCACAAACTTCGGAGCCAGCACGGGGGGATGAAACCTCCAGAGCTAGCCTATCTACTTATTGAAAAGTTCTCGAGGTATCCCCGCGGTTTAATTTTGGATCCATTTGCCGGAGTTGGGGGAACTCTTCTAGGTGCAAGTCTTGCAGGACGGAGAGCTATTGGTATCGATATTAACAGACAGTGGCAAGAAATATATTATCAGGTGGCTGAAAAAGAGGGATTGCTGAGACAGGAGTTTATTGTTGGAGATTCACGAAAAAAGCTTCCCCATGCTGTTCCTGATGACGCGGTCGATCTCGTTTTCACTGATGTCCCGTATTGGGCGATGGATAAGCTGGAGAAGACACGAGGTCGTTTTTCACGAGCAGGTGAAAAGTCAAAAGCAAAACTGCATTCATCCCTCAAGAAATTCGACCAAGCACAGGTAATTTCCTTAGAAGAGTGGACCGGCTTGCTCAAGGAGGTTTTTTCTCTCTGTTATTCGAAATTGGCTTCCGAAGGGTATTGTGTAGTATTCATTGGAAATATGTACCGAACTATTATAGAAGAACGAGCGGGGCAGGCGCAAAAAATTGGCAGATACCTCCTACTCTCTTCAATATTGGCTCGGATTCTTTTAGAAATAGGATATCAGTTCGAAAGAGAGATAATTTGGTATTCCCCCGATAAATCTCTCCACGTCTTTGGATACCCTTATTCTTATATTCCTAGTATTGTGCATCAAAGCATCCTTGTATTCAAAAAGGGGAAGTAAGGAACTAGTAAACTGACCTTATTTAAAACTGGTACAATCCTGTCTTTTTTCGCTTATTCTGGAATTCCATAAGAAAGGATATGATCATCTGCTGTTTGCAGAGCGACTGATGCCTTTTCCATGATGTAAGCTTCTGTGATGTCGTGATGAGTTATCCAACCAACCAATTTGGGGAATTCCTGACCTGAAACCTTTTCTACAATCGGTAGACGAGAAATATCTTTTGATTCCATTATATGGATGGCGTGCATCAAGGAAGCCTTTCTATCGACACAATAGAGAGGTTTTCGCTTTTTTACCAATACATCAAATACATTCCAATCTTTTGGAGAACTATGTAATGCATTTTGAACATCACTTAATGTAATAACTCCAATCAGTTTTTCTTGCTCAATAACCGGAAAACCTTCGTGACCAGTAGTTCTAACAAGGTCTATCACTGTTTCCAGGCGAGTTTTTGTATCAACTACCACCAATTCCTCTCTGGGAGTCATGGCTTGTTCAATAGAGATGGTTTCGAGAACATCGGTGAGATTCTCACTTAAGACTACTCCTCTTCGGATGAGCTTCAAAGTGTAGATATTTTCTTTTTCAAGAAGCAATGAGATCACCCAACTTATTGAAACCACAACCATCAAAGGGATAGTTAAAAAATAATCCTCGGTCATTTCTGCGGTCATGATAACTGCAGTCAAAGGAGCACGCCCTGTACCTGCAAAAAAAGCGGCCATTCCTAGTACTGCGAGCAAGGCGATGGGAACATTCGCAATTATAATGATATCATCAACGACAATCCCAAAGGCCGCACCTAACATTACGCCTAAAAAAAGGGTAGGAGCAAAAACGCCTCCAGAACCGCCCGAACCCACGGTAAATACCGTCGCAAGTATTTTCAATACAAATAATAGTATCAGGATAATGAGCACTAATGACGCTGGTTCTTGAAAAAGCGTTCCTTGAAAAACCGCCTCCATTGGAAGATAGGTCAGTCCCATCGTGGTGAATACTTGCCATTGTTCACCCACGAAGAAATACGTTGCAATTAAGATTAACCCAACAAAGAGTCCTCCTAGAGCTGGTTGAGCGATTTCAGGTACTGTAAGTTTCCCAGACACATATTCAAAGATGTCTTCAAATTTATAGAAGAATTTAATCCATAAAGCTGAGCCAATTCCGCAAATTAAACCTAAAATTACAAATAAAGG
Source organism: Candidatus Heimdallarchaeota archaeon (assembly GCA_048881705.1). GTDB lineage: Archaea > Asgardarchaeota > Heimdallarchaeia > Hodarchaeales > Hodarchaeaceae > Hodarchaeum. Next base: position 18,226 of record JBHLSH010000069.1, read on the forward strand.
GATTAAATAGGGTTCATGATATGCTAATGGAGGAAACCCAATGAACGCTGGCTCGGTTCCTATTAAAAATTGGCCTGTCACTACCCCAACGACACCAGCTAAAATAATCGGAATCAGTAACCCCGTCGCACTTTCACCCATTAAGATTTCAAGAGCAAATAACGTTCCGCCAATGGGTGCATTGAAAGTTGAAGCAATTCCAGCAGCGACCCCTGAAATTACTAGAGTTCGTAGTTCACGTGGAGAAAGTCCTAGTTTTTGTCCTACCAAAGAAGCGAAGCCGGCTCCGATTTGTGCAATCGGTCCTTCTCTTCCTGCCGATCCACCTGTACCAATGGTCGTGGCAGAAGCAATGATCTTGATGAACGGTACCCTCAAACTCATACGTCCGTTATTTAATGCAACAGATTCCAAAACCTCTGGCACACCATGTCCTTTGGTTTCTTTTGAAACACGAGACGTAAGAAAACCAACACACAGGCCCCCAATGATTGGGGCAAGTAGAAAAGGTAACCAGCTAAAGTAAAAAAAACCGAATGAATTCAGGATTTCCATAGGAATAGTAAAAAAAAGCCAAAAAATAAAAGCAATCGCTAAACGAAAGATCCACGACCCAATTCCGCCGACAATTCCTACGAGTATAGCAAGCAGATTTAATCTGACGATGGATGGCATTTTTTCGTTTGTTTTCGACAAAAAGGATTGTATTTGACTTATTAGAATGCGCTGATCCTTGAATTGATTGAAACTCGTTTTTTTCGTATTGTGGTTCCTCCGAAAGAACGTTTGGGATTGGAAAGACGGCAGAGTGCGAATTCTTTCCCAGACACTCCGCAAAATAAAGGGCTTTATATTGCCTTTCAGAAGTGCCTTGATGATTACAGCTAATTTCAAAGAGATGTAAAAATATTCGGCCTAATGGAATGAACGGGCTTTAGGTGGATTTTGGGAGTAATCATAGAATCCGATACCTGATTTCCGCCCGAAGTGACCAGCCCTAACCATCTTACGCAGTAGAGATGGTACTCGATACTTGGAATCTTGGAATTCAGAGTAGAGATAATCTCCAATAAACAACGTTGTGTCAAGACCTACGAAATCCAACAACGTAAATGGCCCCATTGGATGATTAAGTCCAAGCGTAATAGCCTTATCCATATCTTCCACAGTAGTAACACCTTCTTGCAAGGCAGTAACAGCTTCTAGGAAGAATGGAAGTAATAAACGGTTAACCGCAAAGCCAGGGGCTTCATTAACCAGAACTGTTTCTTTTCCCAGCTTTTTTGAAAGCTCATCGATGAATTGATATGTTTCCTCGGAGGTCTCGTATCCCTTGATTATTTCTACCAAACGCATTACAGGGACAGGATTGAAAAAATGCATTCCAATAAACTTGTCTGGGCGCTTGGTGGCTGCCGCCATGTCAGTAATGCTGATTGATGATGTATTAGAGGCAAAAACAACTTCGGGGTTACAGATTGCATCAATCTCAGAAAAAACCTTGCGTTTCAGGTCACGATTTTCAATTATTGCTTCAATAATTACATCTGCATCTTTTAATGCTTCGTTTAGATTCACTACTCCGTTTATCCGCTGAAGAACTTTATCCATTTCCTCTTGGGTCATTTTTCCCTTTTTTACGCCTCGATTTAGGTTTTTCTTGATCATATTGAGGCCATTCTCCACAAATTTATTCTCGATGTCTCGCATGGCCACCTCAAACCCAGCTTGGGCACATACCTGAGCTATACCATTCCCCATCAATCCTGCACCAAGAACACAGATTTTTTTTACATCTTTGACTCTCATTCTCTAATAACTTCCTCATGTTCATTTCAATGATTTATATGTGAAAAAAACGATCTAGATATTATTATTTGAATTTTTCGGAAGGTTTGAAGCCGTAATGTATTTTTTAGGTATCTATCTTGGCAGAAACGAAGAGGAAACGAATTTCACACAGGTAAAACGGCTGATACGACAATTACGTAGATTATTTCCTAGATTTATGAGTCAAAATCGAATTAGAAGAATGATTATGATACCTAGTATCGCTACTATAAATGCACTCGAAACATTAACAATATCGTTATTGATGACGATGTTTCCCCGAATGAGGGTTGTTGGATTCCCACATCGGGGATGCGGATTTGATTCCGTCTCTTTGGCACACGGCTCGCAATAATAGATGCCTTGGATTGTCGCACCTTCAATCGAGTCAACCACTGATCCAATCAGCCCTGCAATGGTTATCACCCCCATTGCGAGCCCTATCATAAATATATCGTGAGAATTAGGAGGAATAGTCAGATAAGCGCTGAAATAAACTCCTGCAATTACCATAGCCCCAAATAAGGACGCGGCCAACCCATCAATAGTGATTCCTCCCGAGGTACCTTGCATCACTTGTTTTCTGAGATTTGTTACCAATCGTGGTTTTCGATTAGATAGTAATCCAATTTCTGTTGCCCAAGTATCCGCATTATGCACAGCAAAGGCAATAAAAACCCCAACAAAGAAAGGACTTGTGATTTGTGGGATGACTGTCTGATTTGTCAAAAGTAGAGGCAAAAGGTCAAAAAATCCATATCCGACAACAAGGATGAGTGCTACTGTTCCATTTGCTACGACCTGCATCGCATCCCGCTTTGTTGTTCCTTTCTCAAAATCGAGTGAGGCACTGGTTTTCTCAGCTGACTTGTATTTCGAAAGAACAGAAGCGCTGATGAAAAAAAGACCATCGCCAACCAGAAAAACGGTTGAATTATAAAAAAGAATAGACCGAGAATAGCAGCGACTCCTATTCCGCCACGGGTTAATAATCTTTTTTGTAATGAAATAACCAATATCGGAATGTTGAAGATCACCGCCAAGGGGACCATTAAAATTAAATAGGGAATTATGGAGCTCAAAGGGAATCCCAGCTGTTACATCTTTTCCATGAAAGATTAATCGAAAAATCAATCATTCCAATCGATGGCAGCATTGAATCGTTCTCGCAGGACTCGGTGAATTACTTTCCCTGACCCAGTACGGGGCATTTCATCGTAGGCAATGAATAGTACCTTTTTGGGAACCTTGAATCGCGCCAGTCTCTCGTAACAAAAATTTCGAAGATTTTCGGCCAAGCTTTCTGATGGAGAATGCCCTGATGCCAAAATACATACAGCTGTTACTGCTTCTCCCCATTTGGGATGATGTAGCCCGACCACTGCGCATTCAATTACTGAAGGATGAGTTGTAATAGTTTTTTCGACCTCCGAAGGGAATATATGCTCCCCACCAGAGATTATCATGTTCGCCTTTCTATCAACGAGGTAATAATACCCATCCGAATCACGCCGTGCCATATCTCCAGCACTAAAGAAGCTTCCGTCCATGGCTTCCCTTGTTTTGTCCGGAAGATTGTAATAATCGGTTAACTGCATTGGGCTCCGAGAGAATAATTCCCCAATTTCGCCATCAGGGACAGGTAGACGAGTCTCAGGATCAAGAATCCGGATCTTATCGGATCCAAAACATTCCTGGCCGATCGAGCCCGCCTTAGCAAACTGATCCTCTGGCCTCAAAATGGTTACTAATCCCGCTTCAGTGGACCCATAGGCTTCAAAGAGCTCAACGTCTTTGAACAGTTCCATCACACCCCTCTTCATTTCTTTAGTGGCTGGAGCCGATGATGTGAGTAATTTTGCTACAGATGATAGGTCATATTTGCTTTTAATGTCGTCAGAGAGATTCAAAATTAGATTATAATGTGTAGGAATTAACGAGGTAAAAGTAATCTTTTCTTGG
>JBHLSH010000070.1:0-21328 GCA_048881705.1 Candidatus Heimdallarchaeota archaeon
CACTGAATGCTATATTCAGTGATGAATTTTCTTTCTCCGTCATTGATACTTTCATGCCAGAGATTTTGATTCCAGCATCCCAGACATCTAATTCTCCTGAATATAATGATACAAATTCTGTATCAATTTTGGCTTTCGAACCCAGTGATGCAAGCGGAATAGACGCGGTTTGGCTGAACTACACCTATGATGACTGGCTGACCTCCGTAGTTGAGGATATTACATCTACTCAATCTTTTACCTTTGCTGAGGAGATGTTGCAGTTTGGTCAAACTTATCGCTGGATAATAGGATTTAATGATAGTGCGGGAAATTCAGGGTATAGTGATGAATTAATTTTCACGGTTGTAGACAATCACGGTCCCGATGTTATACAACCCGCCACACAAACTACATTTACGCCCGAATTTAATGGATCTGTGGTCGTTTCTATTGGCGTTTCTGAACCTAGCGATGCAAGTGGATTGAAGGCAGTCTGGCTCCATTATACGACTGATAATTGGTTTTCTTATTCCGTGATTAATGTCACATCTACCCAATCTTTCTCCTTTTCACCTGCCATGCTGGAATATGGCCAAATTTACCAATTGACGTTCAGATATGAAGATATGGCAGGTAATAGTCGGTTTAGTAACGAACTGTCATTTTCGGTCATAGATACTTACTCACCTGATGTTTTGGTACCACCAGCTCAATCCACAGACTCGCCCCTCTATAACAGCAGTGTTTCCGTATCGATTACAGTAATAGAAACGCAGGATGCTGCAGGAATAGATATGGTTTGGATCAATTATACCATTGATAACTGGCTAACCTATAATCTTACAATTATTACCGCAACCCAATTTTTCACCTTCACTGAAGATATGCTCCGGCATGGTCAGATATATTACTGGAAGATAGGCTATAATGACACAGCAGGAAATCAGAATTTTGGAAATGAATTGTTTTTCATCGTTGAGGATATTTTTCCTCCTGAGGTTATTATAGCGGCCAGTCAGTCGACTTCTTCCCCTGAATACAACAGTACGGTTCTCACATCAATCAGTATAGCGGAGCCAGAAGATGCGGCTGGTATAGATATGGTCTGGATCAACTATACAACAGATAACTGGCTAACGGTTCATATTGTCGACATTACCCAGTCACAATCATATTTGTTTGCTGATTCAGGTTTGGAATTTGGACAAACCTACAATTGGCAGATTGCGTATAATGACTCAGTAGGTAATACAGCTTATAGTTCCGTTTTTTCCTTCACCGTCATTGATTCTTATAAGCCAGATGTTGAAGTTGACGCTTTCCAATCTGTCGGGTCTCCGAACTATAATGAAAGCGTTGATGTTGCCATTATTGTATCGGAACCACCCGATGCAAGTGGTTTAGATACTGTTTGGCTCAATTATACATTCGATGACTGGTTGTCCTACACCATATTGGATATCACTGCAACACAAGGCTTTACTTTTGATGAAAGCATGCTCGAATATGGTCAGCTTTACAGGTGGCAAATCTATTATAATGACACTGAAGGTAACATGGGGGTAACTGAGGAGTTGATATTCTCAGTTATGGATAAATTCGCTCCTGATGTGAATTCTGGTTCATTTCAATCAACCACATACCCAGAATTTAACGGTTCTGTTTTTGTTTCGATCAACGTCAGCGAACCTGCCGATTCGGCTGGCCTAGACAACGTTTGGCTTAACTACACAACCGATAATTGGACATTATACACTACTGTGGATATCAGTTCAGGTCAAGCGTTTACTTTCACAGATACCACATTAATATTTGATCAGACATACCAATGGGTTATAGGCTACAATGACACCGTTGGTAATACCGCGTATTCGGACGAACTAGTATTCAACGTCGTAGATAGCTATGCTCCGGATGTAACTATTCCACCATACCAAAGCACTCCCAATCCAGGGTATAATGAATCGGTTACGATAGCAATTACGGTTAGTGAACCCATTGATGCAGCAGGGGTTAGTAATGTTTGGATAAACTATACTCAAAACGATTGGACTTCCTTTTCGTTTGTGAATATCACCTCACTGCAATCGTTTACGTTCACGGATGTTATGTTAACCTTCGGGCAAGCTTATAGATGGGTTATTGGATTCAATGATACCCAAGGCAACACAGCCTATAGCGAAGAATTCTCATTTATTGTCACCGATGGATACGCCCCCGATATAATTGTACCTGCTCAACAGTCATTAGATGCGCCTGAATTTAATGATACCGTAGGAATTTCGATTACTATCGATGAACCTATCGATGCAGCGGGGGTCCATATGGTCTGGCTCAATTATACATTCGATGACTGGATTACATATTCAATTAGTGACATTACCTCTACACAAACATTTACGTTTACTGAAGAAATGCTCCATTATGGTCAGTCCTGCAAATGGAGGATATTAAGCAACGATACAGTTGGTAATATTGTCACTACCGGAGACTTCCTCTTTAGTGTAATCGACACATATTCTCCTGATATTGTTGTTTTGGCTAGTCAAAATACCTCCATTCCACAATATAACGAGAGCGTAACCGCTTCGATCACAGTAAGTGAACCGTTTGATGCAAGCGGTCTGGATATGGTTTGGATCAATTATACCCTGGACAATTGGCTGACATTTAACGTGTTTGATGTCACCTTGGATCAATCTTTCAGCTTTTCTGAGGCCCTTCTTGAATATGACCAAACTTATAGCTGGAAAATTGGTTTTAATGATACAGCAGGTAATGTGAAATTCAGTGTGGAGAAAACATTCCAAGTTCTTGATTCTTATGCCCCTGACATTGTGTCAGGTCCAGTTCAAATCCCCTTCGCCCCCAATTTCAATGAATCACTTGTTGTTTCGATTTCTGTTGTTGAACCTCTGGATGCAGCAGGTTTGGCCAATGTTTGGATTTATTACACGTCTGATAACTGGTCTTCGTACACTGTTGTAGATATAACAACGACACAGGTTTTCACCTTTTCTGATGTAATGTATGAGTACGGCCAAATATATCAGTGGAAGATACTGTACAAAGACATTCTGAACAATGAGGGAGTAACAAATGAGTTCAACTTCATTGTTATAGACGAATTTGCTCCTGATGTTATGGTCCAAGCAGAACAGACAACAAACAGCCCTGAATTCAACGACACTGTGATTGTTTCCATTTTTGTGGATGAATCAGATGATGCAAGTGGAGTTGATACCATTTGGTTAAATTACACGGTAGACAAATGGTTGACATATACTGTAGTGAATATTACGCAATCACAAACGTTTGTTTTCGCTGGCGAGATGCTCGAGTTTAATCAAACCTATAATTGGATAATAGGGTACAATGATTCCGCAGGAAACGCGGGAAAGAGCTCGGAATTCTCTTTCCTAGTCGGAGACTCATTTGCCCCTGATATTGAAGCAGCTGCAAGTCAAAGTTCCTCTTCCCCTCAGTTTAATGGCACTCTTATTGTTTCGATCGCAGTTATTGAACCTATAGATGCCAGTGGAGTGCATAAAATTTGGTTAAATTATACTAACGATGATTGGGGGACTCACGTTGTAGTCGATATCACATCAACGCAGTCCTACACGTTTAATGATGCATTATTGCGGTATGGCCAGATTTATTATTGGTTAATAGGATTTAATGACTCCGTTGGTAATGTAAGATATACTAATGAATTTATGTTTACGGTTGTCGACTCTTTCAAACCCGATGTTATCAGTCCGGCTCATCAATCTACCACGATACCTCAATTCAATGAGTCAGTACTAGTGGCTATCAACGTTTCCGAACCCTTAGATGCCGCAGGCATAAATAAGGTATGGATAAACTATACCACAGATAATTGGATAACTAGTTTCGTTGCAGATATAGGTCAATCCCAGTCGTTTAACTTTACAGCTGACATGCTTGTATTTGGGCAGCTATATCAATGGATAATCGGTTACAATGATTCATTAGGCAACACTGGTTTTAGCCTGGAATTTTCCTTCTTAGTAATCGATAACTTTGCCCCTGATATTGAACAGGAGCCTGTTCAGACGGCTAGTACTCCAGAATACGATGATACAAACATTATTTCTATTTCTGTGGTCGAACCAGCGGACGCAAGTGGGATTAGTTCAGTATTATTCTATTATCGGGTTGACTCAGGTATTTGGCAGGTTGAGGATGTCACCATTTCAAGGAATTTTGCTTTTACTCCTGATATGTTGTCCTTTGGGCAAACTTATGATTGGTATTTCCGGTTTAACGACACGGTAGGAAATTATGATCAATCAAACGTTGGATCATTTTTGATTGTTGATAATACCTCTCCAACATATTCAGATCTTAATCAGACAAGCAGCACTCCAGAGTACAGTGAATCAAACAACGTTTCGGTAGTTGTGAGTGAACCTCCTGACGCAAGTGGTATTGATACGATTTTGCTATTCTATCGCATAAATAGTGGGGCCTGGAACATTGAAGATGTTACCACCACCAGCAACTATACTTTTACTGCTGATATGCTTAGCTATGGCCAAGTGTATGATTGGTACTTCTGGTTCAATGATACCGCTGGCAATGGCGGCCAGTCTAGTATCGTTACTTTCACTGTGGTGGACAACACCGCCATGGAATACTCTGGTTTAAATCAAACAACCCCGACACCATCATATAATGGGTCAAATACCGTATCCGTAAACGTTCACGAGCCTGCAAATGCTAGCGGCATAGATAGAATCTTCCTGTACTATCGTATAAACAGTGGGGCCTGGAACATTGAAGATGTCACCACCACCAGCAACTATACTTTTACTGCTGATGTGTTTAGTTACGGCCAGGAATTTACATGGTATTTCTGGTTTAATGACACGGCAGGAAATAATGACCAGACCCTCCTCCAAGTGTTCAACGTCATAGATCCTTATTCTCCTGAAATTGCCCAGAATGCAATTCAATCGACAAACACTCCTCAATACAATGGCAGTGTTCTTGCGTCAATCAGTGTAAGTGAACCCCAGGGCAGCAGTGGAGTGGATACAGTCTGGATAAATTATACCGATGACAATTGGATGACATTTACGGTAATGAATATCACGAAGACTCAATCCTACGTTTTTAATGATGAGATATTGGTATTTAACCAAGTTTATAGATGGATAATCGGTTTTAACGACACGGCTGGAAACGTAGGGTTTAGTGAGGAACTTTCATTTGTTGTCCTCGATTCATATTTGCCTGACGTTATTGGAATAGCCAATCAGTCGACATCGGCCCCTGAATACAATAGTTCAGTAGTGGTTTCGATTTCAGTTGCTGAACCCGCTGATGCAAGTGGAATCGCCATTGTTTGGATTAATTATACCTTGGATGGCTGGCAATCGAATTTTGTGGTGCCTATTACACCATCTCAGTCTTATACGTTCACTGAGGATATTTTGGAGTATAATCAGGCCTATAGCTGGATCATTGGTTTTAATGACACCGTGGGTAATACGGGATACAGTGAGGAATATACTTTCCACGTCATTGATTCATTTAAACCCACAACCGTTATTCCGGCATTGCAAAGTACTTCTGACCCTGAATATAATGAAAGTGTATCGATCTCGATTTTGGTATATGAATCGGCAGATGCCAGTGGAATAGGAAAAGTTTGGATTAATTATTCCCTTGATGATTGGGAAAGTTATACCTTCGTTGATATTACGCAAACCCAATCTTTTACGTTTAATGAGGAAAATCTTGCATTTAATCTAACCTATAGATGGTTTATAGGTTATAATGACAGCGCGGGGAATGTTGGTTATAGTCATGAGCAGATTTTTACAGTTACAGACGGATACGCGCCTGACGTATTGACCCCCGCCTTCCAGTCAAGTTCTTTTGCAGAATATAACGGGACGTTAGCGGCCACGATTCTTGTTAATGAATCAATTGATGCCAGTGGTCTTGCGGTGGTTTGGATTAATTATTCTTTTGACGATTGGACTAGCTACATCATCTTCGATATTACGCAAGGACAATCCTTTGTATTCACTCAAGATTTACTGGAATATGGCAAAATATATCGCTGGGTGATTGGCTTTAATGATACGGCGGGCAATGCGGATTACAGTGAGGAATATTCGTTTTTGGTTGTTGATAGCTACGCTCCAGACGTTGAAACTGCCGCTAGCCAATCTACATCAAATCCTGAGTTTAATGGCACTGTAGTGGTCTCAATCAATGTAACCGAGGCCATTGATGCAAGCGGAGTTGATACAGTTTGGATCAATTATACATCTGACAATTGGAATACATTTAGTTTTATAACCATAACAGCAACGCAATCTTTCACTTTCACTGAAAACATGTTAAGATTTAATCAGGAATATCGCTGGATAATAGGATGCAATGATTCCGCAGGGAATATAGGAAAGACATCCGAATTTTATTTCTTTGTCGTGGATTCTTATGCTCCTGACGTTTTAAACCCCGCTGATCAAACTACGATTTCTCCCGAATTTAATGGAACGGTTATGGCGAATATCACGGTTATTGAACCAACGGACGCTAGTGGTCTGGATTCAGTATGGCTAACCTTCACCAATGATAATTGGCTAACATCCAGAACCGAAGACATTACCGAGTTTCAATCATTTCTCTTTAATGATTCTTTATTGCAATTTAATCAAACCTATCACTGGTTTATTGGATTTAATGACACCGTTGGGAATGTTGCTTTTAGTGATACTTATACATTCCTGGTTATAGATTCTTTCAAGCCTGATATAACACAACCAGCCAGGCAGGCGTTTAATACGCCAGAATATAATCAATCGAACATGGTAGATATTGTAGTGAGCGAGCCCCCTGACGCGAGTGGCATTGACACGATTTTGCTATTCTATCGAATAGATAGTGGGACCTGGAACATTGAGGATGTCACCACTACCAGCACCTATACTTTTACTGCTGACATGCTCAGCTATGGCCAGGTGTATGATTGGTACTTCTGGTTCAACGATAGCGCTGGTAACGTGGATCAGACCAAAATTCAATGGTTCAATGTTATTGACAGCTTTGACCCTCTTTATTCGGACCTTGAACAGACTAGTCCAACCCCTCAATATAATGAAACAAACATAATTTCAATCACGATTGGTGAACCCAGCGACGCGAGTGGAGTCAAATCGATTTTGTTCTACTATCGGGTCAATTTTGATGAAACATGGATAACGGTGGATGTTACATCTACTAGCCAGTTTGCCTTTACAGCAGATGATCTTGAATATGGTCAGGTTTATGACTGGTACTTTGTTTTTGACGATCTGGCAGGAAATAGTGCCCAGACCCCAACTAAAACATTTTCTGTTTCTGATCAGACAAGACCAAGGCTGAGCCAACCATACGATATAACTGCATCAGAATATCTGACCTGGGGTAGGTTGACCTGGAAGGCAACTGATGTATACCCAGATTCTTTTGAAATTTATCAGAATGGATTACTGGTGGACTCGGGTAGCTGGAATGGACTCCAGATTGGCATTGATCTCATGGGACTCCCTGAAGGGAATCATAACTTCACTTTGGTTGTTTTTGATAAAGCCAACAATAAGGCAACAGACGTTGTATTGATTAATGCAGTAAAGAGCTTCATTCCTCCTCCTATTGGAGATTTAGTAATAGAAAATCACACAATTTATCTTCAAAACGAGAGCCTAGCTCTTAACGGTAATCTGCTGATAAAAGGTAATGGATCGTTGACGTTACGCGGATCTACTCTTGAACTTAATAGTACATTCGATGGACAATATCGTATTGAAGTTTATAGAGGCGGTTTTTTAGCGATATTAAATAATTCTATAGTTACCTCCAGTGATATACAGGAAACATACTATCTGAAAGCGGCAGCTGGAAGTTTATTATCCATTAATGGCAGTACCATTATGCATGCAGGGTTTGCATCCCGTGAACTATCTGGCTTGTATATTAACACTGATAAAGCACAAGTGATTAATAGTTTCATCAGAAACAATTACATTGGCCTGACTCTCAATAATGTTGCTTATTGTACGATAATCAATAATACTTTCGAGAATAATTATTTAGGAATTTTGGCCGAGAATGCAGATTCATGCCTCATCGCGTATAATATTATTAGAGGTAGCTCCAATTTCGGAATACTCTTGAATAAATCAAGGAATATTACATTAAACCAAAATCATATCTATAACATTGTAGGCGAACCAGGTGCGGATGGAATCACCTCTTCAGAATCTGGAACCACGGGTTCTATGGCTGTTGGTATCCATTTAATGAATTCAAGTGAGAATTTGATCATAAACAATGTAATTGACAATATTATTGGAGGTTCAGGGGGAACTGGAGGAGGTTTCTCAGGGTCTGGTGGAACTGGGGGAATCAGTGCTGGCATATTCCTAGAAAGCTCTTCTGGAAATATTTTCGCCAATAATGGTCTTGGCATTATCACAGGTGGAGCTGGAGGTTCTTCTGGCGATCTTTATGGATCAGGAGGATCTGGAGGAGTAGGCACTGGGATTTTATTATTGGATTCAATTAACAACTCTTTTAGATTAATGAGCATTACCGATATTCAAGGAGGACTTGGAGGTAATGGAGGCAGTGAATATGGATCTGAGGGTAGTCCTGGTAGTAGTTATGGAGTATTCTTTGAATCTGGCAGTTATCAAAACGAGTTCGAATCAACTGTGGTCATGGAAGGAGATCCAGTTCTCTACATGTATGGCCAATCCAACTTGGTTGTTGAAGATTTCAATATTTCTGCCAATGTTAATCCAACTAACTTGGGCAAGATTGTCGTGATCAATTGTTATAATGTATCGATCAGAAACAACATTTTATCGAATTTTTATGGCGTTAATGGTATAACTGGAGATTATTTTACGCCAGGGACAAAAGGAGAGCGTGGTACGGCAATCTATCTATTGAATTCTTTTAATGTTATCATAGAAAGAAATATAATTAAAAACATCATGGGCGGGTCGGGCGGCACAGGAGGTTATCGAGGATCTGGTGGAACTGGAGGCGAGGCCGCTGCAATATTCCTCGAATCGTCTGCTTATAACATCATTAGAAATAATACGATTATGAACATGATAGGCGGAAAAGGAGGAGAAGGGGGACGTTTAGGATCAGGAGGACCGGGAGGCAAAGCGACCGGAACCTACCTGAGGAATTCTTCTGATAATTTTTTCTTGAAAAATGCGATTATATCTGGTGAGGGTGGATCAGGAGGATCAGGAGGTTACCATGGATCTGGAGGACAGGGTGGAACGGCTGCGGGAATCTATTTTGAGAATTCTATTGAGAATTTAATTGAGAATAACTCTTTTGCAAACCTAATTGGAGGAGTCCGAGGTTTGGCTGAAATCGGCAATAGCCATGGAACAGATAGTGCTGGTTTTGGTGTTTATTTCGAAGCAGACAGCTACAAAAACCACCTTGAAGGCAATCTCTATGATGGCGACCTTGTTATATACCTCTACGGACAAAAGGATCTAATTTTCGAAAACCTTAATCTGACATCGCCAAACAATCCCACAAATCTAGGTAAGATTGTCTTAATTGACTGCTATAATATTACCATCCGAAGAAATAATATTTCATTCTATTATGGAGTCGGAGGGGGCACAGGAAACAGTCTGGATCCAGGGGATTTGGGAGGATTGGGGGTTGGCATCTATCTTTTCAACAGTTCTTTTAACTTCATCGGGTACAACATTCTCACCGATATCACAGGCGGGATGGGAGGAACAGGGGGCTGGTTAAATGCAGGTGGCAAGGGAGGAAGTAGCATTGGGATTTACTTAGTGATTTCTAGTTTTAACACGTTTGATTTCAATGTTATGATGAACATTAAAGGTGGAATTGGGGGTAAAGCTGGCTATACAGGGGTGAATGGAACAGGAGGAGATAGTATCGCCGTTTATATGGTAAATTCCTCGTACAATTCCATTACTGCTGTGATTTCTGAACTTGTTGGTGGTGATGGAAATGCCGGTGGCAGCCAAAAGAATATCGTCCTATCTGAGGACTCCAAGAATAACTTCTGGGCATATGAATCAACATCCAAAAGAGAATACGATGAAAATCAGACAATCTATTTTGGATTAGATGAGCATTTTGACAATGATACTCTTATCATATATTACCGTGTTGACAATGGAAGCTGGAGTACCATTGATACCTCAGGGACTCAAAATTATACCTTTACCTCAGAGTTGTTCTTTTATCAACAATTCTGGGAATGGTTTTTCTGGTTTAATGTAACATCTGGACAGAACTATGAAACTGGACTCCTAAGCTTTAAGATTATTGATACAAAACCCAAACTCTATACAGAAGTCTTTCAAACAAACTCTACAATTAACTATTTTCGATCCAACACTGTTTCCATCATTATTGAAGAACCAGAGGGATCTAGTGAAGTCGACACCATTTTACTATATTATCAGCTAGCAAACGACTCGTGGAATTTTATTGATGTTACTAGCGGGAGAAATTTCACCTTTTTGGCGGATCAATTAATCTATGGTCAGGTTTATCACTGGTACTTCTGGATTAATGATACAGCAGGGAATACGAATAGAACAGGAATCTATTCTTTTTCAATAGTAGACAATACGGCTCCATATTATTCGAATCTGGTTCAAACGAATGAATCAATCGAATATGATGGAATAAATTTCATAAATGTTTCAATTACAGAACCTACAGACGGAAGTGGAGTCGATACAGTCCTATTGTATTATCGACTTGATAACGACTCATGGATTATTGTAGATGTCACTGATGGACAAAATTATACCTTTACGGAAAAGCAACTGGTCTATGGACAAAATTACGGCTGGTATTTCTGGTTCAATGACACCGCCGGAAATAGCGGACAAACTGAGATGAACTCGTTTTCAGTAGTTGATTCAAAAGCACCAATAGTTACTAACATTAGTTTCACTGGTCCTACTATTCAATACACCGAATCCGTCCATATAGAGATAGATGTCATGGAACTGCCTGATGCAAGTGGAGTAGATACTATCTTGCTTTACTACTCTTTAAATGATAATTGGACAATCAAGGAAATTACTCTGACACGAAACTACACTTTCGCCGAAAATGTACTCCGTTATGGGCAACTTTATTCTTGGTTCATTTGGTATAACGACTCAGTGGGTAATTTCAATAAAACACAGGAAGAATCTTTCTATATCGTTGACTTGACGCCACCCCTTCATGATGTTCAGACCTATGGCGTTCCTGAATATAATAAGGACTATACGGTATCTGTCTTAGCAACAGAACCAGGTGATGCAAGTGGAATGGATTCTATCCTATTTTACTTCTTCACAAACCATAGTACTGGCTGGAAAACCAGTGATATTACGGAAACGGGCAATTTTACCTTTAGAGAAGAGGACCTTATCTTCAATCAAACCTACTTTTGGTATTATTGGCTAGCTGATAGAGCAGGGAATACTAACCAATCTCGCATTTTTAATTTCACTGTTACTGATCTAACTCCTCCGTCCTATTCTGACCTCACCCAAGATTCTTTAAGCCCAGCATATAATGAATCTAACACAGTTAGAGCCGATATTTATGAACCTTTGGATGCATGTGGCCTTGATTCGATATATATTTTCTATAGAGAAGATAACCAGTCTTGGCAAAAAACCAATATAACAGAAACACAAGAATATACGTTCGACGAGGTCTTATTAATGTATGGACAATTATGGGAGTGGTATTTGTGGTTTAACGATACTATGGGCAATTATGCTCGTACGCCCGTTGCAAACTTCACCGTAGAGGATTATTATTACCCAGAATTTGCAGACGTGACTCAGAGTAAGACCATAATCTACGCGGGGGAAAACAACACTGTTTCACTAAGTGCATCAGAACCAATCGATGCTTCAGGGCTAGAAAAGATTCTCCTTTATTATTCTCAAAATCAAATATCTTGGTCAATCATAGACATAACGCACGAGCAAAGATACAGCTTTCAAACTAATGAATTGCTCAATGGAACCTATTTCTGGTACTTTGAGATACTTGATCGCGCAGGTAATCAAATCAGCACTCCAACCAAATCATTTGAGGTGGTTGTTACGGACATTGACCTTTCACCTATTATCTCACTAGGTGTACTAAGCAGTCTGATAATGGGAACGTTTGCTCTTGCTTATGCCTACGGAATTAAGAAAAGGAGATAGACAGGTTTGGCAACGGGGGCGTTTATCAGGAAAATAGGAATACAAAAAATACTACAAGGGTTCCAAAAAGCATGATGCTCACCAAGAGTATCCCTTTGGCTTTTACACTGAACAGTTTCCTGATACTTGGTAAATTCATATCGACGGCTTGGGCCAAATCCTGTTCAACAACTTGAGCCGCCCTATATACGTAGAAAGCGAATCCTAGAGTGATAATACCTACGGATACTAGAGTAAGGCCGGTTATAAAAATCAACATTACAGCAAAATTCGGATCTACAATTCGTCTACCCAAGAAAAATATTCTAAATGCATCCAGGAAGTCAGGAAATGATACTGGGGCCCATGATATTATCAAGACTATAGTTCCTAAAACCAGTAACCCTCCACCTATTATTACTAGCACTGAAAGGAATAAGAATACAAAAAAACCCCCTAAACCTCTGTATGTATACTTTACTGGTTCGCTCATCTCTATTTACCACTATTTCCTTAGTCAAATCACGTTTAAAGAATAAGACCGTGCTAGAACGATTGATCAATACTTAGATGTGGATTTCAGTTTTTTTAATAATTCCAGTTCTTGAACTATTAATTGGTTAAGTTTCCGTAATCTAATCGATGTTTTTCGTATAATCCCTTCATCAACAGCAGCCTCAATTGACCTCAGCCATCTGATGCTTTTTTCTGTTTCCGTCTTTAGTTCCGAACATTTACGCAAATATTTCCGTTTAATATCTTTATTCGATTTTTTAAAGTTATTTAGGAAACTATTGATCGATGCGAGTTCGATCGTTAAATCCTCATTTGATTTTACCGTTAAAATTCGATCGGAAGGCCATTGTGTGTCTCTTTTAGTCTCGAGACATCTCCGTATGGCAAGGGCAAGTTCTTTAGCTTCTCTTTCAATGTCGAAATCCCTGCTTGTTGATGATTCCATATCTTTATCCACGAATCTATTGCATACCGACCATGCCAAAATTATATTTGAAGGATCCTCAAAATCATCCCACCTTCCTTCTTGAAGTGATAAACGTATTTTTTTCACTCGCTCTCCCACATTTTCACCAGATGGGTAATTTCCTCGTTTTCTACTGGCTCGAATAAAATATGACGATATAAATCTAAATAAATCATTACCTAAGACTGGCTTTTCTACCTCTTCAAGTATTAGGCCAATATCTTCGATTTCTACAAGTTTATCTTCCAGTTTTATTAGCCTGTCTTTTATGACCTCCTTTCTTTGTACTAATAAACTAAGATCTCCAGGCCTTGGTTTCAATGAATTTTGAGGTTTTTCTAATTCTTTGAATTCGTCTCCACGTGTAAAATAGCCAGAAAAGGTGCCATTAATATGTTCTAGTTTTGTATTAATACTGTCCATGTCAAATTCCTTGGGACGAGAACGTCTGCTAGCTACAAATAATGTTCCGACCAGTAATACCCCAAACCCACCAGGAATAACGATGGCAGCTAAGTCTATACTAGCTCCAAGCTTCTGATAACTGGCAGCGAGCTGTACAGTTTCATTATATAATGCAGACTCATAGTTTCCCCAAAAGAAGGTTACTACCATAAGCGTCGTGAAAGTACCTATTGTAGGAGTTTCAAAAGGAATTGTTTCAATATAGGAATCAATTGAGGTATTGATAAGAATATCTAAACCAAGCTCATTTGCATAAATTGACCTGTTATCTTGAATGGTTTGAAAGGACAGTACCTTAATGAAAAGGATATAATCACTGGTTACTCGGGTAACGTTTATTATCCCCTTAACTTCATCAAGGTCAATTGCTGAATTGGGCTCAGGAGAAAAATAAACCTGAACATCAATCCCATAGATATCAAAACTCTGGCTTTGGATCCAATCATTACCAGCTACCATAGAAGAGCTAAAGATAACGAGAAAGGCAAGTATCGTAAAAAAGAATAGACTGCGTGGGGATCCCACAATCCAATTCAACATTTTTCCACCCTATCGAGGAAAAAGGGGAAAGAACAGGGTTTTTTGTTCAAATCCGCATTTCAACTTGATACAGAACACAGTCTTTTAAAATTTCAGTAGATCGCTTATACTCACATCATGATTATGGCCCTATTATTGCCATAAATAGTGTATTAAGGGCTGTTTTTGGCGTTTTTCGCCATATTGTGACCAGTCCTGATGTTTTTCCTCATCAAGTACTTCATGAAGAAACCAGGAATCGGACATTGCTTGCCGCTGTAATCCATCACAGCCTAGAGGTATCATTATGCCCAAAACAGCCATTTTGCCCATATCGAACTGATTGCCGAAATATGGTCATAAGTTAGGGGATTTCACCCAGTATACCAAAGAGTTACTAAGGCAATTTGAATTAATAAGACAATTCGCCGCTTTAAGGTGTATATCTAGCATAAAAATAAGCCAAAAGGCCATTCCGAATCATATGATCAATCTTGTGACTCCTAGCCATAAATGAAATTCATAAAACAAGGAAGTTTAAGAAAGTCGGCTTTTTGGGTTATTCCTCTCCGCCGTTTCGAACTTGATACAACCATGTGTATTTCTGATAGTCCGATGGTTCTGATCAAAATCCAAGTGGAAGTGAATTCCAACAATTGATTTTGGTGGAATTGAATCTACCAGGGGCACCTCTACCTGGGCATACGGTGCAAATATAATTGATCCATGTACTAGAGTGAGATCCTTTGATCTCCCTTCTTTCTCAAATGTGATTGTATGTACAAGGATTTTAACATCTGTTGTGTTTTTAAGAAGAATTATACTGGATGAACTCTTCTCCACCGAAATGAGGTTATCCAAGCGATTTTTAATATATTTGAGGAGACGGGGCCGATCTTGATTTGAGAACACTGATTCTCCGTCGTAAATAATGTCCAATGCTTGGTTTAGTTCGCCCAGGTCAAGTGCAAGCAGAATTCGGTCTGGTTTTAAGGACGGATCGAGTAAATTTTGGGTGATGGGGACATTGTAGAGTAATCCGATGATAAATGCTTGATAGAGAAAACTCCTCCTAGAATTCTTTTCGTAAAGCATGTAAAAAAGGCGAGTGATTTCCTCGGCCGGCAAGATCTGCTTATCTGGGGCCACAGTATGTGTTATAAAAAACTCGAAGGCATCCAAGAATTCATGTTCATGCCATTCTTCTGTATGGTACCCTGCCAAAATAAGGAGGTTGCGATAGAACCCTTGGAGGCGAGCACGTGAATGCTTTAACAGTACTTGGTATATTTTCTGCTGCATAAATTCCTTTGAGCTGAATTGGATTTTGTTTGAAGAAGCTACTTTTATCGTTCTCAGCATACTTAGTGCAAATGGAATCCCAACCTCGGGAGTCGACCGCACGTTCTTAGGGAGCATATATAAAAATGCATAATAATAAAGTATTTCAGGGATGTGGGGATTTTTTTCCTGGAAGTAAATGAATCGGCCATCGCTGGCGGTTTGAAAAGGGCCCCCGAATTCCCTGAAACCTAGTCGTATTAACGGACGATTCCTTGTTTGTTTCTTTGGGACATGAAGCTTTTTGGCAATTGATGTCCAAATTCTCTGGAATCGGTTATTGAGTTGGGATGTTTTTTCAATGATTGTCAATTCCTTCTTTTGAGCAGGATATCGAGTAATTAGCTTCGTTTTAGATTCAATATTCTGACGTAATGCTTCCAAGTTATGGTGATCAGAAAATGTCTCCGCTAATTGATAATGACCATTCTCATCGAAATAGTACAATCGAATCTCCCGTAAGGTTGTTACGGGCTTCCAAAATAAAACGACTACAAATGGTAGACCTTGATCGGTTTGTATAACCAAGGATGGTATTTGAGGTAATCCTTTCTTAACTAGTACCTTTTTCTTGATCCTTCGTAATTCTCCAAGTTGGGCCCCCTTCTCCTGAACTTCTCGTCGCATCCAGTGATGGATGAGCTTCCGTGGGTCACGGAGGGGACGCCTACTCATAATTCACCTACCATTCCACAAGACAATTCTGTGTTCCCGCATTGCGTCCTCGTCCCAATTTCATTTCTGAGGTAAAGAAATCCTGATTTAAGATTTCTCATAAAATTCTCGCCTATAGTCTCTCAAGAGAGGAAAAATGTTCTAAGGTCAATATAGATTCCTAAATAATGTAAACCCAGGAGCCACAATTTCATAACGTCTTTTTCTTGTCATGTTTTTGGTCATAGATTCGTGAAAACTCAATCTTCCGATAGCCCTTAATCAGTGGCCAAATATTCCTCCGATCTTTTCATCACTAGAGGAAACCAAGGAATCTCGAATGGAAAGATTATATATTATATTTGGCAATATCTTGAATCTCTAAAACAGTTAGACACTATTCCTCAAGAGAATTCGACAAAGAATATCCACAAACTTTAGATCATTATCCTTAACAAATTTCAAATAGCGTGGAATAGACATTTGGAGCGGTAGGAAAAGGTATGGTCGATATTTTCCAGGGAATTGTAATAGCCATCATCCAAGGGATAGTAGAATGGCTCCCAATTTCTTCTGAAGGCCAATTATCACTAGTTTTGGTCAATATTCTGGGATTGAGTGAGTTGGAGGCGGTAACTCTGGCTCTTCTTCTTCACCTAGGCACCATGATTTCAGTAATTGCCTATTTCAGATCTGATCTCCTCGGTCTTAGATATTTTCGATCTCGTTTGCTCCAAGTTATCGTTGTAGCCACTTTGGGAACCGCGGTGACGGCCATACCACTTATCATGTTTTTTAAATCATATTGGGAGACAATTGCTTCAAATCTACCATTAAGTGCCGATATTCTTTTCACGGTTCTCATTGGAGTCCTCTTAATCCTTACAGGTGTGATTCTCTCCAAACAGCCTGAACAAGGAATTCGCACTCTAGAGTCTTTAACCGCTAGAGAAGCACTTTTGCTAGGAATGGCTCAAGGTATTGCTGCGTTGCCTGGTATTAGTCGTAGTGGGATGACCGTAACAATCTTATTGGTTTTTGGATTAACTCAGAGTGAAACATTTCGGACAAGCTTCATTATTTCAATACCAGCTGTTCTTGGGGCAACAGGTTTAGAGTTTATACTGGGAGGTTTTACTGTTCAATCAGGAAATATCGCAGTTGGTCAGGTGATTCTTCCAATTGAACTGATACTCGGTATAATTGCTATCACTGCAGTTATTGGTTTTCTCTCTATTGAAACCTTGCTAAGATTTAGAAATGTCCGATACGATAAATTTTGTGTTGTTTTTGGAATAGGCACTATCTTGTTGGCAGTATTATTGCTTCTTATAGGGTTACTGTGATTATAAAAGGAATGAAGAATATGACGATTGCTCCTACACATTTGAGCCTAACAGGCATCGTATTTTGGGGCCTCCTCCCCCAATCGGAGCGTGATCGCTTTCGACAGGCAAAAAGATTGTTCTGGTTGGTACTCCTATTTTCAATTTTGCCTGATTTTGATGTCTTTCTTGGCCAACACCGGGGACTTTCCCACAGCATCATTCCACCCATTACGCTGATGGTACTAGGTTCACTTCTGCACACATATTACACATATTACAGTGTTCATCTCCAGAATCCTCAACAAATGAAATATGCTTTTTGGGGGCGTTGTGTGTTGTATGTCGGAGGAATTTGGCTATTTCATACGTCTCTAGATTGGGATTGGCCTTTAACCTTATTTTATCCGTTATCTGATCGAGCCTATCAAATAAGGTTCGAATATGTTCTAAGTCTTCTCCCGTGGCTAGTTTTTCCTGCCATGATAATCGGAATAGGATTTAAAATAACAGGAATTTCCTATCTACAAGGTCTTGCGACATTCTTCATAAATTTGCCCTCTGATGTTCGCCAACAAATTTTTGGAGGCCCTACTGCTACTTTTACGATAACAGATTTTGTTTTGCATGTCACATTGTTTAGTTTATTCCTAGTTTACGTTGTTCAACCGATGACCCCTCAAATCAATCTCAAAAAATCCCTTAATTGGAAGCGCGACCTGACTTATGATAAGCCATTATTGGGATTAGGTCTCATTTTGATCCTCTCAGGAACATTAACGGGACCGATGATTGGAATCCGGACCGCTAATTCTAGTTCCATTTCAGGTACGTTCGAAGTTTCTCAGTCCGTCTTTTCGCCGACAGTAGCTCTTTCATTTGAGTCTACTCTATACCTCCTTCAACCAGGTACAGTCGTGCATATCAATGGTTTGATGAATGTCACGTCCAGCGGCTCCCTCTCCCATTCTCTCTATTTGATAAGCCCTTCGGTTTATACCCTGTTCACAGACAATACTTCCGAAACATATTCTGATTACCCTCTAAATTCAAGCCAGAATGAGCAGATGTTTCGGGCGAGATACCAGGAGTTTCTTACATCATTGGACACGAATTCATATGCAATGGCCTCTCCCTCAGATGAAAACGTTTCCCTTATAACTCTAGATCTTTCGACTGGTTCATATGTACTTATGGGTGTCTTAACGGACTGGAATACTACCCAATTACTCAATGGAACACGACAAGGAGAGCATGTGAGGTTAGAAATAGGTTTTACTACCAATAGGATTACGATGTATATCCTTGGAGTTGTATTTCTCCTAAGCGGCATCGTAACAATGATATGGGCCTTTCGTTTGAAAAAATGAACCCACCACCCCTTAAACAGACCGTTTGTAAATCCATACACTTAGGCTAATAGAAATCCTTAATGATTATTATCGGCATGTGTGACCTCAATCATTCTATGACACCGGCCACAGTTAAAAACGGTGATTTTCTTTACTTCTTCGATTTTGATCCGCCTATAAACTGAATAGAGACTCGTCTTATAGGAATGCCCCTTGAATCTACATAAAATCCTATTAAACGTTTATTTCCACCTTTCAATCTAATCTGAAATAATCATATCCTCGATCGCTTCAGTAAACAGAACCATTTGTTTTCTATGTTCATCAACTAGACTCTTGAAAATTAGTTATATCGAGACCGTAGATATCCTTTTGTTTTCCGCAACGCGTGTTTCCGATTCGAATGGGCGTCTTCTCCAATTGTATATTTACCTTATACGAACCCTTTATTGTCTTGTCTCCCGATTCATAATTTATGAGAACTGTGGCTTTGCTATTTTCATGATATATAAGCCTAGCTGTCTTCTTCCAATCGATCCATGCCCAGTCGTTTCTATAAAAGGCCTCTCTCTCCGCAGCCTGACTATAAGAGTCTATTCCTAGGATCCCGCGGTAATGATTCTTTGGAATGCTCGACACCGGTCCGTTTCTCCTTATCAGCGTTTCTAGGGTTTTTTCGTTGATATAGGCCCAATATCTCCCTTCTGGTAAATCCAATATTGTAGGGGCAAACCGATGACCCGTTAGATGACTTGTTTCCCATACTCTTAGTTTCCTGTTCGGAATTCGTTCGTATTTTTCCTTTAGGATTTTACGCAGGTTTGCGCCAAATTTCCCGCAACAATAATCACGCTCTTCATGTGTGCAAATAAGCAAATCTCGAGTTTTATTTTGTGATTCAAGATATCGTGCATAATTATCTGTCAAGGTCATCCTGTCCCACGGAAGTTCCGGAAGAGCATTCAACAGCCCATTGGGCAAGAACAGTTCAAGTTTGTCCATTTTTTCCAACTTACTTGGAGTTTTTTGAAAATAAAAGAGTCTAGTGAACCCATTTCTGGAATAATCATTATTGGGCCTGATAGCTTGTATTCTCACCTGACGGATGGCATTTTTATTATACCTGGTTATGATTTCTTTAATTCTTTTATTTAGGTTGGGGGATTTAGTAATCTTACGATGCCAAGGAGCAGGGAGCTCAACTAAAAGGAGTGCGTTGATACTAGTCGGCGCGGTTCCTATCGGATCAATAGGATATGATTTTGATGCAATTGAACACGCCTGATCGATCATCACAATCCACCTTATCTTAACTTTCAAGATTTCCTGCTGAGTACTAGCCCATAGCGATATAATATTGATCTATATTTGATCATGTATGCCTGACTATAAAATCGCAGTATGATGAATAATAAATAATCGATCTGATTCATAGCAGGAAAGGCCAAATGGTCTCATTCGACTTCGTAGGTCGAGAGTAAGTCAAACGAATTTCCTTGGGAACAGATGAGGCAGGGAATTTTATTCGCCTATCAAATCATCAAATGTTGAGGAACAGAGTGAAAACGTTATTATTAGGCGATGTTAGGAAATCGTTCACCTTAAACATCTTAAAATGCCTCATGATTGAATCCCACGTGCAAGTCTAACATGAGAGTCAGCGAGATCTAAGCCACTCGCGAGACTTATTAGTAGATTCAACTCTTGTGCGGTTACCGCTGCTCCTATAATCTCAGCAAGTTTTAAGGCATTTTCTCCCGGGATTTTACCTGGTCCTTGACATTGGAGGAGAGTTAAGGATTCACGAGCGGTTGGGGTTTCTGTCCCCCCTCCTATTGTTGCTACCTCCAGTGATGGCAACGATACTCCAAAGTAGAGAGCCTCCCCTAGATCTTCCGCATATACAAAACACGATGAACTCTCTGTAGTTTGAGCTAGATCCTGTCCTGTTGCTGCAAAGAGGGCAGCCACTGCATTTCCCGCATTTGCATTAAAGCCAGCAATGGTTCCAGAAAGGGAAGAACCCATCCAGTTCTTTACGAAGTTGAGACGTTCAATAAGCCTTGGAGTTATATGAGATCGAAGTGACGCTAGTGTGCTAGCTGGGATTACGACTTCAGTTTCCACATGTTTTCCGCGATTCAAGAGAACGTTAACGTGTGTGCTTTTTTTATCAGTACACATATTTCCAGACAAAGCAATCAGTTTTATCTCTGGAAATTTCGACTCTATATAGCGAATGGCATCAGCCGAATACCTAGTAGCACTGTTCATTCCCATGGCATCTCCAGTTTGAAATACAAACCGTAACCACAAGAATTTGGATTGCTGAAATACTTGAAGATCATCCAGACGTGAAACCGTTGCAGATGCCTCGCTAGCATCCTTTATCTCTTGAAATAGCCCGTTATTTTTGTGCTGGAGTTTCATCTTGAGATTTCTTGCAAAATCGATACTAGGACA
>JBHLSH010000071.1:0-20758 GCA_048881705.1 Candidatus Heimdallarchaeota archaeon
CCAAATCGGAATCTTTTTTGCTTTATTGAACAGGTTAAGGTTCAATAAGTTGTAAATTCAGATGTGCAAAAAATGACCTTAAATTTCGATAGCGAAGAACAACAGACCCAAGACGTAAAGATTGGGAATGTTCAACCGCTCCAGAAGCATATAAATGTGGTCTTTCAGGTTACTCAGAAAGACGATGAGCGTGAAATCGTGAGCCGAAAAACCGGTGAAACCCACCGAGTGTGCGATTTCACAGTGGCAGATGATACTGGCTCAATAACCCTCACCTTATGGAACGAGGACATCGATAATATCGAACTAGAATCAGTCTATAAGCTATCCAATGGCTTTGCTAATATCTATCGTAACAGTCTCCGATTAGCAAAGGGAAAATTCGGTACAATCGAGAGTGATGAGACTGAGTTTGAAGAAGTCAACGAAGGCAATAATAGATCCTCTGAACACGTAGATGATCCACGAAGAAGATACTCACCTGGTGGTGGAGATCGGGGTGGACGCGGAGATAGAGGTTACGGAGGTCAAAGGGGCGGTTACGGCCGTGATCGAGATCGTGATCGAGGCTACGGGAGCCAACGTAGAGATCGAGGCAGTCGCTACTAAGTTCAATCTATTTTGGAGAATTAAGATTCTCCTTTTTCTCTATTTTTTTCGGGGAGTCTAGACACGTTAGATTAGCTTTGAAGCAAATCATCAAGAAACAAAGATCCAGTCTACTACCAGGAGTATCATCGGAATCAAACCAACGATAATCCATGTCAAGAAGACTCCAAATTTCCCAAATCTTAGATAATCAATAGCCCCACTTACAACAAACGCTCCAGATGCTAAGAAAAAATATAACGGACTTAGGAAGAGAGAGATAGCTGCAATTAAGAGAAGGAATACCCCGAGACAAAACATCTGGATCACTTTCCGACGAATTTCAGATTCAGTGGCTTTTTTTGGTAATTCAAAGCTGTGCTGCTTCTTTGAAAGATTATAGTTATCCGAAAGGAGGTAGACTAGATTCGTGGTGGTCTCAAAAGCGCCGATAACAATCCCAAAAAACCCTATATTGACCAAGTCAATTATCGAAATATCATTTGGTATCATATTGGCAGGCCTCTTAAAGGACTAAGGTTCTCATCTCGATTTACTTAATAAACTCCCTTGTTTTACAGTGATTTGACACAGAATGGAGTTATTAACTTGGAACGTTAATGGCCTACGTGCGTGCATAAATAAGGGGTTCATAGAGTGGGTGAAAGCGCACCAGCCAGATGTTTTATGCGTTCAAGAAACAAAAGCTCAACCAGATCAAGTTTCCTTATCGTTCGAACTTCCTGAATATCGAGGCTTTTGGAATTCCGCAAAAAAGAAAGGTTACAGTGGGGTCTTAACTCTCGTGAGAACACCCTATAAACCTTCAAGTATTAAAAAAAAGATGGGAAAGCGGAAATTGGACGAGGAGGGGCGGTTTTTGCAACTCGAATTTGATCAATTTTATCTGTTAAACTTCTATTTCCCCAATGCTCAGCGAGAATTAAAACGCTTGGATTTTAAATTGGAATTTAATGATGCTGTACTTGCCTATTGCGAAGCATTGCGTAAAAAAAAGCATCTAATCCTATGTGGCGATTTTAATGTCGCCCATAAAGAGATAGATCTAAAAAATCCCAAGACCAATCACAAAAACGCAGGGTTTTCACCTCCAGAACGAGACTGGTTTTCCAGTTTACTGGAGCATGGCTACATGGATACTTTTCGTGAATTCGACCAGTCACCTGACCAATACACATGGTGGAGCTATCGATCCAATGCTCGACCGCGGAATATCGGATGGAGAATCGATTATTTCGTCATCAATCAAGAATTTCGCCCTTTTCTACAGTCTGCCTTTATTTTGCAGGATGTTATGGGTTCCGATCATGCACCTGCAGGAATCAAGATCAATAATTTCAAGTAGCACAGCTTTTGAAAGGTTAAACCCCAGATTCTCAATTTCTTGTGGTATTGTCAAGAAGGTAGCAATTTTACCCCGCGGTTCGAGGCGAAAGCTTTATTTCTTTCACCAGATATTTTCTTTCAGGAGTACTTATGAGTAAATCGGCAACACAATCGGTCAACTCCTATTACAAGATAATTGAGGAGAATAAAGATCACGATTGCGCGAATCACGAAACCCCAGGGACGGGGCCGCTTGGTGCCGCCAGCCATTTCTGTGTCAAGGTTGTATCGGCAGCGAAACTTCCATCACGATTCGGAGATTTTCTAGCACTTGGATTTCATCAGACACATGATGAAAAGGAGCATGCCGCCTTCGTAAAGGGAGATGTCGTTAACAAATCGAATGTATTGGTACGTCTTCATTCAGAATGTCTAACGGGCGATGCAATCGGAAGTCTTAGATGTGATTGTCGTGATCAATTGGAGGGAGCATTAAGAAAAATTGAAGAAGAAGGTGAGGGAATTGTACTCTACCTGAGACAAGAGGGTAGAGGAATCGGATTGACAAACAAACTAAAAGCGTATGAATTGCAGGACCAGGGAATGAACACGGTAGAGGCCAACATTGCTCTTGGATTTAGGGACGACGAGCGGGATTACCATCTTGCGGGTCACATGTTGAAAAGCCTAGGAATAACTTCAATTAGGCTATTAACCAACAATCCAAGGAAAATAACGGCTCTACAGGAATGGGGAATCACTATTACCGAACGTGTTGAACATATCTTCCCTGAGAATCCGTATAACAAAGCCTACCTTGCCACGAAGAAGGAAGTTAGCCAGCATTTATTGGATCCTGATATGAGCGCGGATAGTTTTATACATCAAAAACACTGATTCATCCTATTTACCTGACTCTTACTAGATGAGGTTCAAAACCTGCTGGAAGCAAGGGATGTAGTCAATCAGAGAGTAGGCATAATTACGACTGAGGGAATATTCGACAAAATTAGTCTGAGCTATATCGGGTAACAAGGTTCTAAGGTCATCTGAGATGGTAACCGATTCCTTCTCTGATCTAACTCTAGATACCCAATCAGAATCCAGATTTGGAGAAGGTGTAAGAATACCTAGTCTGGGTTGATCCACAGGAACCGAATATTCCTTTTGATCAAGGAGTCTTGCTCGCCTATCTTTACGTGTACCACTGGTTTTTTGTGTAACGATAATTTCCATTAGTTTCCTTATAACGTAAATAGTATGAGCACGAGAACGACCTTCAAACATCAGAAGATTAACCCCATGGAGATATGAATATTTATCATCGAAGTTAGGCCCATGGGGAGAATAAAAGTGTTGTGTAACGCCATGTTCACGGAGGTAGTCTTCAAAGATGATTTGCAGTGAAACCTCGCAAATTTTCTCCGGAAAATGGACCTTAAACATTGTACTCCATCCAAATCCCTCATGAAGTCGTGACTCGAAAATCCCATCAAAATTGTATGCCGAGAAGGTTTTAAATTTTGGATGAAACCGGTCTATGAAGATACACTTTAGTAGCAATGTGTAAAATATGTAGATCGATTAAAGTTAAGAGGATTTTTCAAACTTTATTATGATCATACAACCGCGTGACGGTAAAAATAATTGAAGTTTTTCTGATTTTAGAAAATTGGCTAGCGCAAGGAATCTAGAAATGATGGATCTACCTAATAATAAATCAAAAACGATTTCACTGCCAGATGGGCGTCAATTAGGTTACATTGAACATGGATCTGAGGCTGGTAAGCCAGTATTCTATTTTCACGGTCGAGACGGAAGTCGGCTGGAAGGAGCGTTTGGAAAGGAACACCTGGCCGATGATTTGGGAATTAGGCTTATCTGTGCAGAACGGCCTGGAATGGGTCTTTCCGATTTCTTGAAAAAACGAACTATTCTTGACTGGCCAACTGATGTCCTTAAACTTGCCTCAGCGCTGCACATAAAGAAGTTTGCAGTAGTCGGAGGTAGCGGGGGAGCCCCTTATGCGCTTGCGTGCGCATATAAAATCCCTGATCGATTAACATCATGCATAGTAGCTGGAGGATTGGGGCCATTCAAGCTGAGTAAACCTTTTCTAGACCGTCGGAACCGGAATCTCCTTTCAATTGCTCGTTTCTTTCCATGGTCGGTCCGATTATTACTCTGGTCTATGATAGGACGTAATCTGTATAATGAAGTATGGTGGGAAAAAAATTATGAGAAACTAGTGTCTTCGCTGCCGCCATCCGATCAAATACTCGTGAAAAAGCCGGAGATAAAGGAACGGATGATAGATAAAACCCGTGAAGCGTACCGAGAAGGTTGTAGGGGCCCTGCTCACGACTTCACCTTGTTTGCGAAACCGTGGGGATTTGCCCTTGAGGAAATATCCCCTGATATTCGAGTTTCCCTTTTCCATGGAAAAAAGGATACAGCTGTGCCAATTCAGATAGCCCAAAAGATAAGCAGTAGTATTCCCAATTGTGAACCAACATTTTACGAGGAAGAAGGCCATATCTCTGTCTGGGTTAATCGTTTCGCAGATATCATCAAGTCATTAAGCTAGAGGTAAGATGGCCAGTAAATTCCTTTTTTTAGGTGAATTCAATGTTTATTAAGGACGAAGTTGAAGAATTTCAAAGGAAAAGACCCAGGTCACATGAATTATGGAAAACAGCTGTAAAAGCATTGGCAGGCGGGGTATCACATAATATTAGGACGTTTGGGCTTCCAACAATTGGCGCATTTCCTGTGTTCGTAAAATCATCCAAGGGAGCAAATCTCACAGATATAGACGATAATTCGTATATTGATTGTTGGAATGGACATTTTGCTATGATTTTGGGGCACAACCATCCAAGAATTCGGGAAGTAATCCTTCAACAGATAAATCAGGGCTGGCATTTTGGAACTACAACAGATCTACAGATCCGATTGTCGGAACAGCTGATAACTGATAATCCAGGAATAGAGAAAATTAGATTTTGCACCAGTGGTACGGAAGCCACGATGTATGCGTGTCGTCTAGCTAGAGCGTACACTGGAAGACGATTGATTGCAAAGGCCAAGTTGGGATGGCATGGTGCAAACGATACGCTTTCTTACGCGGTCGGGGGAATGCTCGATGACCGTAGTACGCCAGGTATCCTTGAACCGCAGGATGCAGGAATAATAACTTTCGATATAAACTCTACGGATTCAATAGGGCGTATAAAGGGGCTAAGGGAGAATTTGGCTGCAGTAATCCTGGAACCGGTCATGGGGGGAGGGGGAGGATTTTCAGTAAATTTTGAGTTTTTAAAGGAATTAAAAGAGGAATTAGATAAAATGGGAGCGCTTCTTATATATGATGAAGTAATAACTGGATATCGATTCCGTTACGGCTTGTATCAGAATGTAATCAAGGTAATTCCTGATTTAACCACAATGGGTAAGATTATTGGTGGGGGGTTCCCGATAGGGGCGGTTGGTGGTCAGCATGACATTATTGATCGCGCCATACCTGGAAGGACCAATTCTGTATTAATTGGTGGCGGTACTTTTTCTGGTTTTCCCGTTAGCCTTACAGCAGGTCTTAAAACATTGGAATTATTGAGGGATTCACAAGCGGAATATGATCGTATTAATTCCGCAGGGGAATTGCTCAAACAGAACCTAAATAACTATTTTAGAGAAGAAAAACTCCCCATCCTTGCAACTGGAATGGGATCCATCGTAATGCTACATACACTCTCGGAATGGATAGAAGATCCATCAATTCCACAGATTGTTAAACTGACTGATAAAAAACGGGCGGCTTTACTGCAACTCGCGCTGTTTAACAGGGATATAGCAGGATTGCATGGATTGGGTTGCATATCTATGGCCCACACAAAAGAAAACGTATCACAAATCCAACAAACTGTGCTTGAGGTTGCTTCGCCGATATCCTCCGCTACCGATTGGCCTACCTAGATTTGGAGGAAGATTAACCCAAAAGAAAATTATCTAGTAAAGTTACGAATTCCCCACTCCAATGAATATTTGAAACCCCATTTTCGCCAAATACTGGCCATGACGATAAAAAAGGCAGTATAAATTGCCATAATGACCCAAAAGATTATGGATGAGGGAATTAGTTGAGGATCGAGTAAAAAAAGGGCGCTATGAACCATGTATATGGTCAGGGCGATTTTTCCCAAATTACACAACCAACAATCCTGAGAAATCGGACGTGGCTCCTTCATATCAATTTCTCTCAATCCTACGGCCAATGTGAGGAGTAAAATCCCGTGAGAAAGAAAGAACAGGGTATAGGTCGCGGTTTCATCTATTACTGGGGAAGTTAACCTTATTCCCATCAATAATAGGAGAATTCCAATTGCGATTATTCCAGCTGAAAGAACCATTATCACGTTAAGATCTCGCCTTATTTCATTTGGATTATCTTCTAAAGGCAGGCTGAGAAGGCTTGCGAGCAATGCCCCAGCCAGGGGAAATGAAATCCAAGGTATAATCCCGAAAGAGCGAACATCGAGGATCGCATATTCCAGAATAGGAATGATATCCAGAGGGACTGGTTCAGGAATTACTTCTATCAGGGATGAAGCAAATGAATAGGTTACGAAGAAGAGGAATGATACTGTAAGGATTACAGCTGCCAATAGTAACCTAAAGACCATGATGAACCTTTCGGGTCTATTTTTTGTGACTTTTGACGCCAATTCCCATAGAATGAAAAGTGTTATCGTGGAAAAGGCAAAGACATGGAAAAAATTCCATGTGAATAAATATCTGACAAGATTCTCGATCATAACGGGAGGTCTGCTTAAAAAAACAATAACCTGTAAAGAAGCAGCAATTACAAAAAATAGGAATATTCGTTTGACCGTTTTTCCCCGATTAATGGTGGGGCTTCTCAGAAACGAATTAACCTGGTTAAATCCGTTGAGAAAGACGTAACATGGGATGCCAAAAAGCCCTATCAACATGGT
Source organism: Candidatus Heimdallarchaeota archaeon (assembly GCA_048881705.1). Lineage (GTDB taxonomy): Archaea > Asgardarchaeota > Heimdallarchaeia > Hodarchaeales > Hodarchaeaceae > Hodarchaeum. Next base: position 6,930 of record JBHLSH010000071.1, read on the forward strand.
TAAAAAAACCAGAAACCCTCCTGTCTCATAATTTAAAGCTAGATCAGGTGCATACCAAAACAACCCGTGGCCCGAAATCATTGGAAATACAATGATCCCTTGGAGAATATCGACCGTGATCAAATGGAACTTTTTTGCGCGCTGGGCCCCTGGCTCCATGGTTCAAGCACCGAGCTAGTTTCTGGAAAAACCGCGTCCAATTCCAATGTAAACAGGAATAAACTGTGATACGCTCCCAGAAGAAAATCATTAAAGAGAGGAGAGGTTCTTAAGCATTAACTTAATTACTTCTTTTCCACCGACGAGATTTTTGATCCTAAGTCTTTCGTCTTGAGAATGGGCACCATCTGATGCCTGACCGACCCCTACACAAATGGCTGGAGCTTCAAAAACCTTTTCCAGGAATGGTATTATCGGAATGGAACCACCTGACCTTGCAAAATTTGGGGCCGTATGCCAATACTCTTGGATCGCCGCGGTTCCCGCTTTAAATAAGGAATTAGTAACATCCCCTAACCACCAATCACCTTCCCCAAGTGATAATACTCTTATTGTATTTGGGGAACCTAGCTTTTCAAATTCCTTAAGGACGTACTCCGTAAATAATTCAATAATCTTCTCGGTATTTTGATTTGGTACAAGTCTCATACTGACTTTACCTATCACAGTACTAGGTATTACCGTCTTCATCCCTGGTTCACTAAAAGCACCCTGAATACCGTGTATAGTTAGAGTTGGATTTCGCCAGATGTTCATCAACATTTCTTTAGAATCAGTTCCAATATGATTATCTATCCCTAACGAGTTCAATAGCTCTGTAAAAGAGAATTCCAGATTATCATACAATTCCTGTTCAGTATCGTCAATCGGTCTGACCGAATCATAGAATCCGTCGACCAATACCTTATTATCGGCATTAATTAGCCTAGAAAACAGCATGATTAAATCTGACATGGGCTCCCGAACGCCACCCCCAACAAGCCCAGAGTGTTTGTCTTGTTTAGGCCCAGTAATTTCAATTCCCATGTAGGCAATTCCCCGAAGCCCATATTCTAAGGAGGGCCTTTCATCGGTGAACCAGGCCCCGTCCATTACAACAATCCCATCCACCTTTCCAAATGTTGAAATATGCTTATTGACCGTCTGTTCGAATCCGCCTGAGGCGCTCTCTTCTTCCCCCTCGTAAAGAAATCGAATATTAACGGGCAATTCCTTATTCTCTTCTAATAGCTCCTTAACAGCAAAATAGGTCGCGACGATTGGCCCCTTATCATCAGTTACCCCACGGGCGTATAGATAACCGTCATCTTTTTCTGTAAGTACAAAAGGCTCCGTCTCCCACCCATCTTCGAGACTGGCAGGTTGTACATCATAGTGAGAGTAAAAGAGAATGTTCTTTTTTGATGGATCTTCACCAAGCATCCCAAACAATATTGGATTGCATTCTTGCGATTCATTCTGAATTATGTCATTTTTTGCCCCGATATTTTCTAGGTGCCTAGAGAGAAATTCGATAGCCCTTCTAGACTCTGGAGCTTTACTTTTGTCCGAACTAAGCGACTGATATGCCACAAATTGAGATAACATCTTTTTCATATCATCATACATTTGTTATACCATCCTTCGAGCATTAAAAATTCTGGTTTAATGAGTCTTTTTTGAAGGAAGTATTTTGGCTCTCTTAAGTAACCAGATATATCCCAAATATGGATTTTCACAAAACAGTAATGAATTTTTAAGGGAGAGAGACGTCGGATCCAAAACCTAGAAAACGAAATCGAAAATCTCATTAAATAACCTCGGTGCTCCGCTATCTTGGAGTCCTGTAAAACACGCGTGTTGATTATTGATCCACAGATGGTTACTCCTGAAAAATCAGGACGGGTTCATTCCTAGAGCAATAACATTAAAAACGATTAGATTGTGAATAGTACGAGACCTAGTTTGAAACAGGGATTTGCCATTATATCATGGGGTTTAGTTCAAGATGTCAAGTGATAAACCAAACCTTGTAAGTTATCTATTAGTTTACCGAAAATCTGGTCTTCCAATTTATAGCAAATGCTTCTCAGGATTTTGTGGTATTGCTATGAAGGAACCTTCGCTTTTAACTGGATTCTTAACAGCAGTCCAAAGCTTCAGTACCGAACTGGTATCGTCCGCTTCTAGTGACTCAGGAAACCTAGAAGCAATCACTATGGGGGAAACAATTATGCGATTTAACACTACGACGCCATCTGGGCATAGAATCGTTGTTGGACTCCGAGAGGATAAACCAAAAATAGCAGAGGAAATTTTTAAAGCAATTGGCCACGTTTTAGAGACAAAATACTCTGATCAAAACTGGGATCTAATTAAAGATGCTGAATTCAATCATGAATTCGAAAATGCCCTGCACGAAGATGCTTTAACCCCTGCCCTCCTAAATGTAGGGGGTTTTCACGATAACTGCCCTATGGGTGATAACTGTCTGTTCCGAACACTACCGACTGAAGGTACCCGGAAGAAGTCTATTTGGCAGCTGATCAAATCCAAGATTCAGTTTATGAGGAATAAATTGGGACTGGAAGGGCCTACGAATATTAATTAAGTTCAAATTATTTGTGATGACTTGATATTAGGTTCCGTACCAAAACTAGGATCCGATATGACTGGATTAAACCTTAGAGTCCCTAGTTGGACAGGTTATCAGCTGGATTATACAGTTTATGCGTAAAGTTCAGGTAATATCTCATACATATTATATCTCGAGGTGATACTGCAAATCAGGTTTCGAAATTTCCTTTGGATTACTGCATCGCCAAAATTGGGATTTTTTAAAAGAAACTCAATAAAATAGGGTGGAATTTCCTCTATATTTGGAGATAAAATCTTCCTTATATCCTATTTAATACAATAGGGGAGCTTAAAGATGTCTTCTTTGATAACATTAGAAACCAATGACCCAAATACCTGGGTACCCCATAACGACAAATTCATTCTTGGATACACGGCCGTTTTGGTTCATGTAATGAGTGAATCAGTATCTGCTGTATTTATTTCGCAGAAAATGGATTCTAAAACCAGTAATCTCTTGATGAAAAACTGTGAGATCTCTTCTATACCTGTTAAGGTACTGCCTTCCGTAAAAGATACGGAAAACGCCGAACCTCTCAACGAATTGTTAACCATGGCCTTCGAAACAGGAGCATTTGCCGTTCTTAAAGAACAAACCGTCAAATAGATTTTAGAAAATAGAAGGATTTTCCGATGTCTTCCCGTCCCTTCAATCCGCAATTTTGAAACTGGTATTTCATTTTAAATCCCGATGTTATATGAAATGCAGGTCTAATTGAGGGTAAGGACTCCATACAGAATTGAGGAGCTATCGGGTTGCAATACGTTGTGCTGGAAAACGTAGGACTTTAATTGGACATTCTTTAAGCGATAGGGCTGTTAATAAAATTGAGAAAACAGTTAATCCGGGATTGAATGTTTTCCAGAATAGTATGGAGCCGCTTATTGATCGAGATATTTTGAAGGGTGATGAAGATATTGGATCGGTGGAAGCTCAGAAAGTCATTGATTAATAGTTGAACGATTTTCACTATGATCAAGAATCTGACGTTACCATGCCTCTTGATAATATCGATGAAAGTATAAGAAGACTAGGAGAGTACTCCAGAGATTTTGCGGAAAATGTGATGAATTTCATTCTATTAGCAGAATTTTAATAAGTAAGAGCGTGACCAATAATATCAAGCGATGCTTTTACAAAGCTCTCCTCAAAGCCTGATTCCGCCATGTTTTCTCAATTACAAAGAGAAAAACTCAAACGTATGCAGTACCGCATCATAGATGGCGTTTCGCAGCCAACGGTTACAGCTATATGGTATTTTATTATCATCCTCTTCTTTTTCTCACTAGTATTACTCCCCACAATCTATGTGTTGATCAACATCCTATTCAACTTATCCGCAGTAAACACTTATATCTTATCAGATCCTCTAAGATTGAACGAAATCATAGATGCCCTTTATTACTCTGTCATAGTTTCTATAATCATATCAGTTATAGATCTAGCTTTTGGGCTTCCTATCGCATGGACTCTTGTGAGAAAGGATTTTCGATTTAAATCGATTCTCAATGGGATTATTGAGTTACCCTTAGCAGTCCCCACGGCAGGATTGGGATTTTCAGTTGCTTTGTTTTGGGGAGTCACCCCAGACGTGGCATTAAAGCCCCCGTTTGCCCTAAATCTGATCCAAGATGCCTTGCCAATTTTGGTTCTATTCCATTTCACGACTACGTTCCCTTATGTTGTCCGTTCTCTTGCAGCAATATTGGAGGAGATCGATATTACGCTAGAGATTGCAGCAAGAACCTGTGGTGCCAGTCGATTTACAGCTGCACGTACCATTACGCTACCGCTATTTCGATCTGGTGTAGCTACTGCAATGGTTCTTAGCCTTGCCAAGAGCTTGAGCGATACTGGAGGCGTTACTACCCTTTTGGCTACTATAGGGAGTTTAAAGAGAACTGGTACGGTTTTAACGGGAGATTGGAAACATGCCTACCAAGATGCCATCAATCAAGGAACAACGCCTGAACCCTACCTTTTCCCCGGCATGTTATTCATCAGTGTTCTGATGATCCTAATATCACTCTTCTTGGTACTTGTGGCAAAAATTCTGGCAAGAAAGGCAAGATTACCCTTTAATCGTGTGTTCCCCGCTCTTGAATCTCGAATCAGTGAAGGCTCGGTTCCTAAGGCACGATCAATTGTTTCTTTTGGCTTTCTGGTGATTTTTGTGTTGATCCCCTCATTTTTCATTGGAATTTATCTCTTTCAAGGATTCACGATTGAAAGATTTGTAAGTGGCAATTGGGGGATTTTTGTTCAAAGTATCTTTTTCTCAGTATTCGTCGCTACGGCTGCTACAATACTCAATGTCTGCTTAGGAGTTCCAATGGCTATTTTGATCGCTCGGAAAAACCATAGAGCGTCCCGAATTCTCGATATTTTTGTAGATATCCCCTATGTTGTGCCAAGTACTGCCTTAGGATTTAGTGTTGGGCTTTTTTGGACTTCTCAACAATTATTTCCGGTTAATGAACTATTTTTTGTAGTGATGGCTCACGTTAGTATGACATTTCCTTTCATTGTCCGAAATACAATTGGTGGTCTAGCTGAACTCGATACAGCCCACGAAGAAGCGGCTAGAAGCCTTGGAGCTAGACCCATTCAAGTTTTTCGAAATGTTACACTCCCAGTGATTAAATTTTCAATAATTGCTGGAGCTATTATGTCATTTACGAGAAGTATTGGAGAAACGGGGGCAACATTGGCCGTGTCTCCTTTCTCTATAACAGCTCCCGTGTTTATCGTCAATCTTATTAAAGAAAGTAATTACTTCTTTGCAGCTTTAACCACGATTATTTTGATACTTATTTCATCCTTACTGATTTTTTCTCTGCGAACTAGGGTTTTGCGAAAGAAACGGTGAAACATGCCTTCATAAGGGTAAAACGATGACAGCATCGCATATTGGCGTTCATAATCTAGGAAAGAAGTTTGGAAAACTTCAGGTGTTACATCAGATTAATCTGGAGGTTAATAAAGGTGAATACGTTGTCATTTTGGGACCAAGCGGCGCAGGCAAGACAACTTTTCTCAAACTCATCGCAGGCATTTTAAAACCGAGTGAAGGTGAGGTACATAAGAATGGGCGTAATTTGAATCAAATTCCCCCAGAAAAGCGCAATGTCGCCTATTTACCGCAAACTTCGGATTATTCTTTGTTTCCTTATATGACAGTCTGGGAAAATACCGTTTTTTCTCCCAGGATGAAGGGGGAGAAATCGTGGGATCAAGTGCGAGCTGTTGGCGATGAAATATTAGATCTCGTAGGCTTACGGTTCCGATACGACGCATTGCCGTATGAACTTTCCGGGGGGATGAAACAACGGGTGGCCTTGGCTCGATGTATTGCCGCTGATGCCGACGTATTTCTTTTGGATGAGCCTCTTCGGGCATTAGATGCCCGTTTGCGACTCAGAATTCGAAAGGAACTCCGAAAGTTAGCAAAAGATCTTGAAAAAACCACATTTCATGTTACTCACGATTTCGAGGAAGCTTTAGCTATCGCAGACAAGGTTTTGATTATTAATCAGGGCAGGATCGAACAATATGGAACTCCTGATCAGATTTATAACTCTCCGAACTCCTTGTTTGCTGCCTATTTTTTTGGAGAGACAAATCTACTACCAGGAACATTACTCGAAGAGCCGAACTCTTCCACTGACGAGTACCTGGTTAAAGTGGGAGAAAGGAGCCTTGTTGTTGAAGTAAATAAGCTTAGAGGCGTCATGAAATCTGCTCAAGAAAAATCAGATCGGGTTATAATTGCCATCAAAGCTGAAAATATTCTAGTTTCAAGGAACGTCCTTGAAACCGACAAGATAGATGAGGAAAACACTATTGAAGGAATTATAAAGGAAATTTTCGATTTAGGGAAATTTGCGAACCTGGAAATACAATCCGAGGTTTTATCAAAGTCTTTGAATGCATATATCCCTTCAGCCGAATTGTCATCCTTCGATATCGGAATGAAGGTGATTGTTTCCATGCCAAAAGATGCGATTATTTGGTTTCATGAAGATTGGGATCTAATAGGTAAATTGGAGGAGGTTTAGATGCCGACAGTTCGGTTAGAGGGCGTTTCCAAGCATTTTGGTCGAATAAAAGCAGTTGATGATATTGACCTGGAAGTTCAGGATGGAGAATATGTGTTCGTATTGGGACCGTCTGGTTGCGGAAAAACGACTTTAATTAACTGTATTACCGGAATTGTTGGTGTGACCAGAGGGAACATACGTTTTAATGATATTATCGTGAATTCAATACCAATTGAGTCGCGTAAATTCGCAATGGTATTTCAGAGTATAGCACTCTTTCCGCATCTATTGGTTGAAGAAAATGTTTCCTATAGTGCATTTGTAAAAAATAAATCATTAGAATCTCAAAGAGATATTAGCGAAAAAATGCTCGACTTGGTGGACTTACTTCATCAGAAGGGATTGAAACCCCGAGAACTGAGTGGCGGGGCGCAACAGAAAACCGCACTTGCCAGAGCACTTGCCAATGACCAAAAGCTCTTGATATTGGATGAACCCATCTCTGCATTAGACTATAAAGTCAGAGTCTCCTTGAGGTATGAACTACGTCGATTGGTAAAAGAACTAGGTTTAACAGCGATACATATAACGCACGATCAAGAAGAGGCTATGTCCATTGCAGATCGTATTGTAATTATGCGAGCTGGCAGAATTGTGGAAATAGGAACCCCCCGTCAGCTTTACGAGAGTCCAACCCAGCCATTCACAATGAATTTTATTGGAGAATGTAATTTCTTGGAAGGGAGGATCGCAAATCGAACAGGGGATGACTCTTATCAGGTAGAATTTAGAAACAAACAGAAAATTTCTTTAAAGAATATAACGAAGAGTTTTGAGGAAGAAGAAGCGGTGGCGGTTGCGTTTCGTCCTGAAGTGGGAAAAATCCTTCACGCGGAAAAAGAAAATGCACTGCAGGGGACAGTCGTGCAGAGAAGATTCTCTGGGGGGTTTCAACGCTATGAGATTAGGTTACTGACAGAAGATCTAATTATGATCGACTCCAAGGCAAAAGCTAAGGTTAACGATTTGGTGTATGTTGAAATCCCCTTCGATAATGTTCAAATCTTTAAAACACCTAAATTTGGGCTTAGGAAGGCATTAGAATTGGAGTGAAATAAGATGGCAGATAATGGTGAAAGCAGTCTGTTACATTGGTTTAGACACAGACGTAATCAAGCGATCCTTTCGAAACTGGATTTGCATTCGGAGAAAGTACTCGATACCTGTCAAACAGCGGTCGAACTCATTGATCATTTAAGAGACCCAGAGGCGGGTCTTGCTGAAAAAATCTTCAAACGTTTGTCTAGGCAGGAGCGTTCAGCGGATCATATTCAGGATGAACTTGCCAATGAGATAGCTAGAGGGCTATTACCGCCCGAAATTAGAGAAAAACTATTCAGACTCGTAAGATTGGTTGACTCAACCGCAAATTGGACGAAAACCGCAGGTAAGAATTTGGCCATGCTAGTCAAGCTTGAGCTGCCTACGGGTCAATTTACGGAAATCCTCGACCAATTCCACGCAATGGCCCAATTAAATATCGAAAGCATTCGCGTTTTCAGAAAGATGACCGCAGCATTAGGGAAGGATGATCAGACGATACTTGATAACAGACAAGTCATAGAGGATCGAGAACGGGAATGTGATAATGTCTACCTAAGATCTTTGGAGGATATTCTCACGATAGATGAGGAACATAGCTACGCAATTCATTTTCTTTTCATAGACACTGCTAGAAACTTGGAAAATGCATCCGATTCGGTCTCCAGTGCCTCTGATGTCCTTTATACCATTGTGATGTTGGGAATACCCTCATAAGCCCTTTGTGCCTATTTACTTAAATCACTTGAGAAATTTGGCATGAATAGGGAAATTAGGCCATTCTTATACATTTACAGAACGTTTAAGCTGCTCTCCGTATAGTAGAACGTCTTCAACTTCTAATAATTGTATTTGATTTGTCTTGGAAGGAAATCCAAGAAGACTGCCGCCAACGATTAATATTATATTATCTGAGGAAAGTAAACCTATTTCTGAAACCCTTCGCACAATATTGTAAACCAATTCATCATAATTCGGAGTAACATCGACTAGAATTGGAAAAACTCCCCAAATCAAATTAAGCTGACGTTTCACGGTTCTATAAGGTGTGCCTGCGATAATCTTTGTGCCTGGTCGAAATTTGGCTATGAGTCTTGTTGTTGACCCTGTTCTTGTACTGGTGACGATTGCATCAATCCCGAGGGCTTCCACTTCTGAAAGCATTTGAGTTGCTTGGCCTAAGGCTTCCGCACTGGTTAGAATTTTGTTTGATGAATCGTAGGTATTATGTTTTGTGATCAGGTGATGGGGGATTTCTTGAAGAATCTTTTCCATGTATTGAACCGCTTCGAGAGGATATTTACCCGCTGCTGTTTCACCGGAAAGCATAACCGCATCGGCCCCGTCAATAATCGCATTCGAGACATCTGAGACTTCAGCTCGCGTTGGTCGAGGATTACGAATCATAGAGTCCAACATTTGCGTTGCTACGATTACTGGCTTACCAGCCTGATTACACTTCTTGATCAATTCCTTTTGTACGATCGGAACTCTTTCTGCAGGTATTTCTATTCCTAAATCACCCCGAGCAACCATTATTCCATCAGAATTTTCTAAAATTTCATTGAAGTTTGTGATTCCATCACGATTTTCGATTTTGGAGATAATCTTTGTAGGGGAATTGTGGTCTTTGAGGATCTGTCTTATGATATGTATATCTTCTTTACGCCTCACAAAAGAGGCTGCGATATAATCCGGAGGTTCTTCAAACTTCCTCAGGATGAATTTCACGTCATCCAGGTCTTTTTCAGTAGGAAAGTAAGCAGATAAGGGAACATCAGGAGCGTTAATACCCTTCCTTGACTTCAGAACACCCCCATTTAGTACAGTACAAACAAGCTCGTTCTCATGTTTTCCAACGACTCGTAAGAGAATCAAACCATCATCTATGGCCAAATGATTACCTATTTGGGCATCATCAACCAGCGGAGGATAATTTATACCTGTAACCTTGTTATTCCCCTCAATGCCGATTTCTGCTGATATCCTGAACTTAGATCCTGTTTCAAGCTTGGTTCCAGCTTCAACCTCTCCAGTACGGATTTTCGGGCCACATAGATCGACCAATACCGTTGGATCACCTTTTAGGGATCGAATCCGCTCATAGTTCTCTAAATGGTCACCATGGGATCCGTGGCTAAAATTCATACGACAAATGTCCATGCCCGCCTTGTTCAAGTTCTTTAGGACAGTTAATTTATTAGAAGCTGGACCAATGGTGCAAACTATCTTTGTTGAAGCGTCTCGAGAGCGTTTCAAAGCTGACCTTCCTTCGTGGCTAATATATAGTCATTCGCAAGAAGAAATTAAAAACTAATCTAAACAATTGTCTATTGACATAACTTATTGAAAACGTAAGTCACCGATGGCTGAATCAAAGATGAATCGGGCTCAAGGAAAGCCATATGATGAAATACTTAGTGAAATTCAAACGGTGTTGGGCAAAGACAACGCAAGAATCATGGCCAAAGTGGGTTTGAATTTGGGAAAAAGATGGGGAGAAGCTCAAAAGGAGAAGTCGAGGCAACCAAAAACTCTCTTGGAACTTTGGGAGTGGATCGCAAATTATCTAGAGAATGATATGTTCGTGGCGGATCCAATACAAGTAAAACAAGAGAAATCTGGACAATATCACATTAAATATGGCGAATTTGACTCAGATGAGAATCAATGTAGGTTGTGCGTTGGGAATCTAGTAAAAGAAAAGGGCGGTATCGCCGCTTGCCCAATTATGCATTTTTTCATAGGTGCGTCCCGTGTTTTTAAAAACGACTTAAATTTTAAGCGTATCCAGTTACAAAAGATCACAAAACCAGCTAGTAAGAAACCTGGAGCCTGTAATCAGACTTTTATTGTTGAGCTTAGCCCTACGGACAACGTTTAATCCTGGCTCGCTATATTCACCATGATGTTATCCTTTAGGATCGGATATACAGTATAGATTTTTTCCCATTCGGATAGTATGTATTCCTCGTAAATGGTCGAGAGTCCCTTTTGAGCGTAAATGTTTTCGTTTGTAAAACAAACTGCGTCGATTTGAGCTTTAGGAAAGAGTAGAGCGAATTGCTTTGTATATAGATCCGCCTGTTCTTCTACTTTTCTCCGTTTTTTTGTACGACTAGTCCGTGATGTTTTCCCTGATTTCATTTGAAGGTACTTCACTTCGACGATCAAAAAACGGGGGATATTATCCTGTGGATCGACTAGTATTAGGTCAATTTTTCCCACATTTGTCATTTCAGGGTGGAGAGGGAATTCATAGGCGAATATAAATGGGAATTTGTCTAATGGGTCAATTTGTTTTTGGTAGGTCAGCAGGAATTTCGTAAGGAGAAATTCATTTATATTATCCACAATAGGGAGTTTGAAAATAACTTCCCGCCACACATTATCTAATCTAAGATATTCTTTTTTGTTCAGACTGCATTTCCTCCGCTTAAGTGGTGTTTTAAAAGGGCAATAGCCGTGAAAGCGAGTCGCATATTTTTAATTTCGCGTCTTGCGGAATTGAATTTCCTCACATGGAGGTCCTGCGTAAATCCCCGTTAAAACAAAATTCTATCAAAATTAAATTTAGGTTTTTTAAAGGTCATTGTTCCGCGTTATTGGATGCTAGGATCGTGTTACCGAGTACTCTCTCAATAGTTTCTTTTCAGGGAGTTTCATAGTACGAGATTGGCTCCCTTCAGTCATCAAATATCTTCCCTTGTTTAAAACATTGTCACCGTTTTCGGTTGCCTCGAAACTAACTTTTTTATTAGTAAACAAAGGGGGAAAGCCTAAAGTTATTCGGAAATGCATCACGTGGATCTGAAAACTCGTAAAAATCACTTATGGATAGCAGTGATTATTCCTCTTCTATTTCTTGGTATTCTTCTTCTAAACCTGAGTTCTATACCAATTACAAGGGGAAATACAAGCAGTGGAGAACTCAAGAATCCCAATAAATTCATATGGGAAACAGTCTTGATACCAAAAGTAATAGAAACCCTTGATCCAGGAATTGATTATGAAAGTGCTGGGAGTACGGTCATTGAGATCATTTACGAGACACTAGTAGGCTACAAAGGAAATTCAACGCAAGACCTCGAGGGTGTCCTAGCGACAAGTTGGAAAATCTCACCAGATGGATTGAAGTATACATTTACTTTACGAAAGAACGTAACATTTCACGATGGTGTTATATTTAACGCTTATATTATGAAATACTCACTCGATAGAGCCATTCTAATGGCAGATCCATGGGGGCCCTCTTGGATGATAGCACAGGTTATAAGGGGTGCTTCAACTTATGTTAAGTATCATAATCCCAATGTTACCGAGGCAGAGGCGTATTTGGATGAAAATGGCATAGTTGTGGTTGATGACTATACGTTGGAAATCAACCTAGAATCACCATATTCTCCGTTTATCCATACACTTGCCTTCACTGTCGGAAGTGCAGTCTCCCCAAAGGCAATTATTGACAATGAACCATCTTTCTATTTGCGAGATGTGACTAACAACGAATTTGGGATGATCCCGCTAAGCAAATGGTTTCCCGATTTGAATGACTATACTAAGTTGGGATTGCCGGAAAATCACAATCCGCTGGACTCGGGTGTTATCCCCGGATCCCATAGAATGAGTCCCAGCTATCATACTTGGCTCAAGGATCACGCCGTCGGAACAGGACCCTACTTCCTTGGCTCCTTTGAAGATGACGTTATTCAGTTAGAAAAGAATTCAAATTGGTGGGGTTCATTTGCTTTCTATGCTGTAGATGAGATCGTTATTAAATCCGTACCAGATGATGAAACTCGAATCCAAGATCTCCGGAATGGGGATGCAGACATGATTTATCTTGAAAAACCAGACATTTCTGACGTACTTCATCCATCCGGAGATCCCCGATTTGAGGGGATTAAAGCGTATACGACGCTAATGCCAATTACCTATCATCTTGGAATGAATATGAAAAACTCCATTCCGGGGGAATATATAGCTGAATCGGCAAATTCAACCTATAATGCCAGCAATCTTTCACGATATTCCACTGGGAATGAAACGGCCAGTCCTGGAAATCCATTCACATCTTTACTCTTTAGAAAGGCCTTCTCTATGACATTTGACACTTCTTCCTATATTAGCAATGCCTTAAGGGGATTTGGGAAACAAATGGAGGGGATTATTCCCGAAAACATCTTGGGTCACCATGATAGCCTCTCTAAAGAGGGTTATATGGCGAGCTACAACCTGAATGCCGCCAAAGAGCTTTTTGAACAGGTGGGTTGGAAAGGATCAATTAAACTGGTGTTCACTGCAGGTAACGAGATCCAAAGCCAACTGTACCTGATGTTAGCAAATTCAATTGCCCAGCTTGATGTTGGAATAGAGATTTTGCTGCATCCCATGTTGCGGGACAGTTATTACCAGTCGTTTTGGGATCAACATTATCCTATATACGTCGCAGGGTGGGTTGCAGACTATGCAGATCCCGACAACTTCATCGCACCATATTTGCACGGAGATTACGGATTATACGCAGTTTTACTCTCATATGACAACCAGAAGTTAAATCAGTATATAGCCAGCGCTGCAATTGAACAAAATATCGATAAAAGGAGTGGCATGTATAGAGCGATCGAGGAAATTGCAGCCAATGATAGTCTTTACATATATCTTAATCAGGACGAAGGAATATACATTGTTCGAGACTGGATTCTTAATTTTGTGGAAAGCAATTCATTAAATCCGATGAGCGGAGCTCCAAACCTTCAACATATCGATAAAATGTTCTCATCAAACGATTTGGATAAAGATGGCATGCCTGACCTTTGGGAGTTTCAAGTAGGCCTGAACGTAACATATGCTGGCGACGCACTAGAGGATCTTGATGGCGATTGGATTTCGAATCTGGATGAATACAAGGCAGGTACCAGTCCAAACAATATTTGGAGCTTTCCAATTATCAGCCCAAGTATTTTTCATTTTATCTCGGGCATTCTAATTGGTGTTTTTCTCTTAATAATCAGTGCAATTTCCTTTCAGAAAAAACGGAGAAAATCAGACTTTATATTACGATTAAAGGC
>JBHLSH010000072.1:0-20622 GCA_048881705.1 Candidatus Heimdallarchaeota archaeon
TTAGAACCCTCTAGGGATTCTTCATTTGACTGCACTGCGGGCACCACACGCCTCGCACTGTTTTTGCAGGATTCTCCCTTCTCGAATGAGTTTGGTATCAGGTTTCCCACATTCAGGGCAGATTACATATTCTTTGACATAAGTGGCCAGTTCTTTGTTGATCATTTTTCGAGAGAACTTTCCCTGCAATGCTAACCGTCCCCGTTCTTCGGTTGTACTGGTTGCGAATTCGCGGGCTAGATGTTTTGCCAAATGATCCGCGGCTTCCTCTCGATTTATTATTTTGATCACATTACGCCAATCTGTGATCCAGGTTTTATTACCCTCTCGGAATACATCCGCTTCGGGGATTTGAAACCGAGTCTTTTCAAAGACATGTGCTGGCAAATTGTCTCGAGCGCGTTTGAGTGCCTTTAGATATGCTTCCTCAGATGCCATTGTTTTGTTCAATCCTAAAAATCCGGTGAGACCATTGAAAAATTGGCCGTAACGAACCAATTCAGTAGTTATTGAAACAATACATTCATGTAATGGCCCCATCGCCCGAGTTTTTAATGCTATTGATAATAAGATCCACCTTTTTGGAAAGCCGTAGGAATTTTTTTAACTTTGAAGGAATTACTTTGAGGTAATTGCGAATCAAGTTAAAATTCCTGGCTTAAAATGCAGCCTGAGGTCTGATTTTGAGTTTTACCTTGCGGCGTCGGCGGGAACATAGAATGGTATTCGATCTCATCGCCAGATCGGATCTGTGCCTTGAAGTGATAGATGGGCGTCTTCCAGCCCTCACTCGGGTATCTATAATAGAAAACTTTGCGCGCAACTCCCAAATCCCATTAATTATCGTGTTGAACAAATGTGATTTGGTTCCTCAGCAAGTGTGTGAACATAACAAGCATATTCTAGGTCGTAGCTTTCCAACAGTGTATATTTCTGCCCAAGCAAGGCAAGGAACAAAAAAACTACGATCCCAAATCGCAAGGATATCTCCGCAGCAGGAAATAACTATTAGCATTGTAGGGATACCAAATACGGGAAAAAGCAGTCTGTTAAACATCCTACGTGGGAAACATGTATCCCCAACTGGCCAAAAGCCAGGAATTACCAGAAGTGAACAACTTGTTCGAATTTCTAAACGCGTTCTGGCCTTTGACTCCCCGGGAGTGGTTCCTTTGGATCATCAGAATGAAAATATCCAAGCCTTTCTCGGTGCTTTACCAATAGAAAAACTGACAGATCCCATTTCAACAGTAGAATTCTTTTTAGATAGGATAAAACGGTACAACGCTAAAGGTTTAAAGGCTAGATACGAATTAACCTCTTTAGATGTTGATAATGAGACTATTCTCTCTCATATTGCCCATAACCGCGGTTTATTCCTGAAAGGTGGAGATCTCAATTTATCAGAAGCCGCAAAAGTCCTCATGAGAGAGTTTACCTCTGGAGTATTTCCTTACTGGGAACCTGCTAATCCACGGAGTAGCTTTTAATAATTCTTGAAAAAAGGCAAGTCGATGACGGAAGAGAGAAATTTCCTCCCTATTGACCAACCAAAGTGCTGCAACCTATCCTTTCACCTTATAGACATGAAATGGATTATGAAACTTGGGCGATGAACGTGAGCGTCGACAAAGACGAGTTAAGAAAGTTTCTTGAGAAAATCATGGCGTTTGCTAATAAAACAGGCATCGCCTTTATGACTGGAAGCATTTATGGGGGATTAGCTGGATTTTGGGATTATGGACCAATTGGAATCGAAATAAAGAACCGTATCAAAGAAGCTTGGTGGATGGATTTTGTTCGTAATCGTGATGACATAGTAGGGTATGAGGGGGCAATTATAACACACCCCAAAATTTGGGAAGCCTCTGGACACGTCTCTAGTTTCAACGACCCGTTAATTTTCTGCATCGGTAGCTGTAAAAAAAGACACCGTCTCGACCATCTGCTAGAGGACCAATTAAAAATCCGAACAGAGAATCTAACCTTGGAAGAAATGGGTAATCTTGTCACAGAAAATGCTTTAAAATGCCCAGATTGCGGAGGAGACCTAGGAAAACCGATTAAATTCAATTTGATGTTTAAAACCCAGATTGGCCCAATCCAAGATTCATCTTCGGTAGCGTATCTACGGCCTGAAAATGCCCAACTTATTTTCTCTGGTTTCCGTAATGTTATTGACTCCACACGAGTTAAAATGCCCTTTGGAATCGCTCAATCTGGACCAGCCTTTAGAAATGAAATATCCCCGCGAAATTTCTTGTTCCGAGTTCGTGAATTTGAATTAATGGAATTTGAATACTTTACAGATCCCGATAAAATCAATGATTGTCCCAAGTTCGATTCGATCGCAGAGACTTCGGTCCATATTTATTCTCGATCTGAACAGAGTCAAAATTTTGAGAACCATTACCGTGTAATGACAATAGGAGAGGCATGGGAAAAAGAGATCTTCCTTAACAAGTGGCAAGCTTATTGGATGACCATATTCTTTGTTTGGTTTTCACAATACCTAGGAATCCGAAAGGAAAATCTCCGATTTCGACAGCATTTGAAAACGGAATTGAGTCACTACGCGTTGGACACCTGGGATATTGAGTATAAGTACCCATTTGGCTGGAAGGAGCTGATGGGCTGTGCAAATCGAACACAATACGATCTTGAACAACATAAAACTCATTCAAATGCAAAGTTGCACTTTACTGAAACAACAGAGAATGGCGTAAAACGTTACGTTCCGTATGTAGTGGCTGAGCCCTCTGTGGGATTAGGACGGATTCTTCTTACTGTTCTTGCAGAGGGTTATACCGAGGAGATAGTACAGGGCAGAAAACGGGTGGTACTAAAAATTCATCCTCGGATAGCTCCTTATGACGTTGCAGTGTTTCCTTTAGTCAAAAAAGACGGCATCGAAGAAGAAGCTAGGGAAATTTTTCAGTACCTGCGTTCCCATGGCTTTATTGTAAGCTATGATGATAGTGGATCCATCGGCAAACGATATCGTCGACATGACGAGATTGGTACCCCTTTCTGTGTCACCGTAGACTATGAAACTCTAGAAGATACGAGCGCTACGGTGCGAATGAGGGATTCAATGGAACAGACTCGTATTACTAGATCTGAGCTTGTCAATCAGATAAGAACCTTTCAGAAAACTTTTCAAATAACCTAGCAGTTGAACATCATGCACTGCGAAGTTACTCCAAAAATTGTAGGTATTCGCCATTAGTGTCTCACTGAAATGAATAACGGGTTGAATTGTCGAATGGTTGAAAGATGGATCGTCATTTTCGCCTTAAATGGACAAGAGAAAATTGAATTGACCGATGTGGCTACATTGGTTGACTGGCAGCCCGAATTCAAAGGAGAATATATGGCCAAATTTTTTGGAACCGATTATTCATGGACGAGAGGTTTGGCTGCGATCGAAAGATTTGATGGAGAGAAAAGCCTAAACATTCCCATAAAGAACTTTTTTATGTGTGTATCCCGAAAATGGAAAGGAGGGGTACCTTTGGGAATCTTATTTGAATTCACTGAAGGTGATCTGAAATTACGTGGTGTAGGGCCCCCTAGCTTAACTGAAAAGGCAGGCGGCGATAGTAATCTTCTCCTTCAGCTCGTAGATGAACTATTTGAAAAACCCGATCTCTGGAAGACCAAAATTGTTATTTCGGCGAAATCCAAAGCCGAATGGAAAAAATTGAGCGAAATTGTGGGTGCTCAGCCATGGGCATTGATCGAACAAGGACGTAATATCATCCCTTCCAATCCAAAAAAGGCAATGGAGAATTTTGAAACCGCGTACCAGGTGTTTAATGTTCTGAACGATACTAACGGACAATTTCACGCGCTATATGCACTGACAGAGCTTGCCCTTGACACTCAAAATACAGATTACGCTCGTGGACGGCTTGAGGCTCTTTGGGCACTTGCAAACCAATTGGGGGATCCAATGCTGGAGGAAAACATCCTTACAGTAGAAGGAATCCTTCTGTATGAAGATAAGCTCTATGAACAATCGATTGCAAAGTTCGAGCAGGCACTAGAGCGTGCAAAGCGAGCAAACATTCATTCCGCGGTTGTAAACGCATACTGTAACATTGGTGAGTGTTACTACCGAGTTCAGCGATTTAGCGAGGCGAGCGAAAACTTCGATAAAGCTCGTCGTCTTGCTGAAGAACGTAACGATAAGAGATTCCTCGCTATTTCCCAAGCTAACCTTGGAAAAGTCCTTACTCAACAGGTCCTTCAAAATACATCTAGTGAAACCCAGGCACGTTTTTACCTAGATGAAGGTTTACAATTATTCGAGCAGTTGACAAGTGAAAGCGGAATGATGGAGATTTATGGAATATATGCCCAACTTGAAGCCAATCTCCAGAATTTTGAGGCTAGTTTCCTTTATTATGAAAAGGCAGCAGAAAAGGCACGGAACTACCACCTCAAAGAATATTATCTTCATCGAGCACGATCCATGAAGGATCGTCTCATTTAAGTTTGAGATTCGGGCCTTTTCTCACGGTACCGCCTTAGAAGGCTTAAAATCCCCCCAGTTCCCTATATGGACCTGAGTTTGGTCCTTTGCTGCTAACCCAAAATTTCCCCAATCTTTTTCGCGGCTTGTTTCATATCCAGAAAGATTAAGCCCAGTTTAACAGATTTATTTGCGGAAGCAGTTAATACTGCCTTACTGCCGCTTTGAACCGAAATCAAGTAGCCGTTCTCACCCTCAACATAGATCTTTGACATTTCACCCTTATTTGTTTCCATAACTGCGCGTTCCCCTAAGCTGAGGATTGCCGCAGTCATTGCCGCCACTCGAACATCATCTAGATTATTTGGCAAAGTGGGCGGGAATGAAGAAATGGGCAACCCCTCTAGAGATACAACACTGGCAAAGTCGATTGCGGGGAGTTTACTTACAAAAGCCTCTAGAACTTCATTGATTTCCTTATGAACAGCTTGATCGGCCTCGGCATCGGGTATGTACACAGTTTGTTGCCCCTATTGATTTTTATTCTCTTCATAAAAGCTTTATGTTTATAATCACCTGAAATTCTGTTTTTTTTTCAGAATGACCGAATTTTTACGGAATTTGGTGGCATAACCATGTCGTATCGATGTCTCTGATATATAAATATATTTCTCAACTAATTCTTGAAATTAAGAAGTGCCTTGATTCCAGTTCAATTATGGAACAGAAAATTAAATAGCATCCTATCATTTGAATATCATCAGGCTACTCTTAGATCATAGTCCAGACAATGGTTTTATTCATCTGAAATCGTCTCGGAACCATTATGTGATTTATTCTAGAGAAAAACCCTTGTAATAGATGATATTTTCTCATTAACAAAACCAAATTTATCTCATCCCTGATCGGAGTCCGCTAAGAATGCCCAGCAAGAAAGAGGAATTGGTTCAAGTACGACAGGATCCAGCCATTCTGCAAATAGGCAAAAATGGATTTTCTGTTGATGTTTTTACAGAACTGGAAATGCAACTTAAGCGGCATAAAATGGTGAAAATTCGAATAGGCCGATCCGCTCCCTTCTCATCGAAGGAAGAGGCCCTTACTGCACTTCGAGATTCTTTGCCTCAATATATCCGGATCGTTGAGGCCAGGGGATGGACCGTAATTTTGGAAAGAAACCCCTAATCTACCTTAAATAACCTGGGAATCTTTTGTGCCGTAAAGTTGGATCATTATAATTTCTCGTGCCAACGATTGAAAAGCTCGCTTGACTCCAATGCCCGTCGTGGCAACTGTTTCATATATCGGAAATTGCGTAAGCTTAAGAGTATCAACCAACTCTGAACGGGGTAATGCATCTGGGACATCCCGTTTATTCAGCGTAATGACCATTGGAATGCTTTTTCCGAGTTCATCTCCAACGTGTGCGCGCAGTTCACTGATAGAGGCGATATTTTCTTCGAGCTGTGATTTAGAGGAGTCAACCACAAAGATTAATCCATCTACACCTTGAATTACTATTTTTCGCTGGCTTTTGTGTCGATCTTGCCCAGCAGTCGTGTATACATCAAAAACCACACCCGTTGTAGCCTGCATGGGTGCAAAATCAAAGAATAGGGTCCTCCCCGTAGGATCAGCCAATTGAGTAAATTTTCCTTTATCCAGCCCATCTACCTGATCGTACAACCATCTTAGGGTGGTAGTTTTTCCGCCGAGCGAGGGGCCATAAAATACTATTTTAAAACGTTGACGTCCTTCTGCGTCCTTTCTAACCATGTGGCATCTGACCACTACAAGGAATAACTAAAATTTCTCTAGTTCTCTCAAAGCTGCTTCGAGCTCATCCTTTTCCAAGCTGGTACGAACCTCAGGGGCCGCCGTCATCCCACTAGAGGGTATTCTCGTGGGTTTTCCCGCTAGGAACTCATCCAAGGTACTAGCAAGCTCATCATTGGCCTGTCGCATCAAAAGTCGAATCATCCCGATATTGATTTCCGCATCAGAAATCAGGGTCAATATGCCTTTCCCACAGGAAGACGCGAAGATTTTTCCTGTATCAAATTCAGAGGTAACAATTCCTAATCCTCCGATGGTTAAATTTGAGCCTTGTTCCGCTGAGGCCATGAACACAGCTGAGGCAATGGCCCCGATCCCATCCACGTCTATTGAGGCATAATCATATTTGCTAGCATGAGCAATTGTTAGCCCTGTCCGATCTACAAGTATGACCTTTTTAATACCAGGCTCACTCTTAATGATTTTGCTTAGAACCGTATCAAATCGTCTTGGATCGATCAAATTGGAGGCGTCTCCTATGTGTTTCTTTGATTTAGAAGATTTTACCTACTGTAATCAGTGAGTAGTTTGCCTTAATTCAAATATTAGGTAAAGTCTTAAAAACTTAAGCCAATTCATAAGCAAGTATCCGCTACAATCATATCAACAGACTGATCCCCAGAAAAACAACGTTTCCAAAAACCAGGTCTAATAAGAAACCCAAGCTTATAAACAGGATAAACGGAAGAGATGGTTGAATCCAGACCACCTGTTTCCCCGTTGATTCTATTAGTTCAATAGTCTTTCGTTTTCGAGCCAAATCTCCCTCAGGGGAATCTAGTTGAAATCGAAAATCAACGTGCCATTTCTGTGTTTCTGAATAATCTTCTAACAAGTCGTAGTGCCACGGTTTTGCCATTAGATCATTTTTAAGGCCGCTCGTGTCACGTGGATATCCAATAAAGCGGACAATAAAACGAGTCTTATAGGATTCATCGGCAAGTGAATAGAGTCGTGGATTAGAACGATTTTTTATTAGATTATAGCCAAATATCACCAGAGGAACAGGTACGGCTGCCAAATATGAATTACAAAACGTGTTTAGAATCCTTGGAAGAATATCAAGAAGCAATTCATATCTTGCGTCAATATGACCAAAAAATGGATCCGTAACAGGGGAAATTGTCGATATTGCAATGAAAGAAATTCGATCTGCTTCTCCTCCAAGACCTAAAATACCTAATAATAGAGCGATGAGAATTCCTGTAATAATATTAATGATTACGGTTAGGGAGTAGGGTAACGGAGACAGACCAACCAACGCAAGTTCAAAGATGCTGAGGCCATGTACTATTATACCCATTCCCGCAATTCCAAACCATATCCAATCCGTTACCTCCCTTGATTGTATGTCCTGCCAAGAAGCTACCGCCAGTAGGAGAATTACCGCAGATAAGAGCAGCAAGTTTAATTCAGAGCTTACCATGGCGAGGAAGACGCAGAAAAAGGATCATAATAAAGCCACCTTGCGCTTTTTGTGTTGCGGGAAAAGATGATAAATTCGACATTAACATGCTCTTCAGTAGCGACAAGGTGTTGAGACTAGATTTCGAGGCTAGTCATTGGATCAAATGTCAAGGAATGTTGTTTAGCCACTGTGGCTTAGTTTTTGTGGCATCTGCCCAGAAGAGTAGCCCGGTTATAGCGCCTCCTTGGTAAGGAGGATGTCGTGGGTTCAAAATGGTAGATCCTGCGGGGTCTTCATGAAATTCCCACCAGTGGCTCCATTTTCAAACGGGTATTGGTCCAAATTAGGAAAATCACCAGTAAATAGTGTACCAGGGTGATTGTTTGGATTATCAAGAGTTATATGAACTATGGATGAATGAACGCACTTCAATGGCACTTCAGAGGATACCTACAGACTTTTATATTGTAATAGACGGACAATTGGCAATTTTAAATCAAAAAACTCAAGTAAAATCTTCTGATAGGGGATCCCTACAGCGAGCGGTTCTTAAAAGGATGGAGTTTCTTCGTAAGGATATTTCTCAACTAAGGCTCTCCAAGATACTTTACGCCGTGACCCATAATATCACGGTGGAGGAGGAGTTCCTTACTTGGGGAGAGTTAAAACTGCTTCGTGATTTAACGAAATCCATTAAAACAGTAGGATTTGTTAATCAGGATTTGACCGTTTCCGCAGAATACTCTAATGGCCCAGATGATTACCTAAACGATATTTCTATTGAAACTCACCCCGCAAGGACGCTGCCCCAAAGCATGGTCAGAATCCTTACAGATGTGGAAAAGATAGTCGGAATTGACAACAGGGAATATGGTCCTTTTTCCGAAAACGATGTTGTAAGTTTGCCACAAGATAATGCCAACGCTTTGATTTCTAAGGGGGTAGCTAGACTTATTAAGACATCCATGAGTAATCTAGGAGCAACGGAGTAATTTCCCTTTCTTAAAAAGTTCTTAGTATATTCTAATCGATGTAGGGTGATCTGTTAGGTAAGAATGAAGCCCAGTTGAGCTTTAAAAGAAACCCCGTTTTTATCTTTTTTGACAATAGACCAACGATTAAAGTTGGCTGAGTGCTCTGAATAATCGGTATCACTGATTATTCAACTTCTATGCAAAACAAAATGGTGACCGTATGTGAAAGAAAAACGTATTCCTACTACTCGAAGTAATTTCCTCAAGGTCTCTTGTGAATGTGGTAATGTGCAAGAAATCTTTTCCCACGCAACTAGCCAGGTGGAATGCCGTGTTTGCGGAAACATTCTTGCAAAACCGAGGGCTGGAATGGCGTATATTATAGGAGAAGTCCTTGAAGTTATAGATCCAAGGTAGGTGCTTATAATTGGAAGATGGATATCCAGCGGTTGGGGAGTTGGTTATTGGAACTTGCTCCAAAGTAACTAACCACGGAGCGTATTTTGAGATTTTCGATTACGAAACTCTTGGATCGGAGGTAGGGTTCGTCCACATTTCAGAGCTGAGTCGCACCTGGGTACGCCATATCCGCAGCTATATTCGAGAGGGCCAACGAACAGTAGCAAAAATATTGCGGGTGGATATCGACCGTGGGGAGATCGATATGTCCATCAAGCAGGTTTCTGAGCCTCAACGTAGGCAAAAACTGAATGAGTTCAAACAAGAGAATCGTGCAAGGGGAATCGTGGCTGTAGCATGCGAAAAAGCGGGCATTCCCACTGAGGATGTTGAGAAAATTCTGTTTCGTAAATTTGGCTCCATCTACGACGGACTAATGTCGGTACGGGACAAAAATGCTAATCACCTAGTAAAACTGGATATCCCAAAGGAAGCGGCAAAAGAAATCTATCAATTGGCTGTAAAAGAGCTGGAGCCTCCTACGGTACAATTGACTGGTCATGTCAATATCACCTGTTATGAGGCGAATGGTGCTGATTTACTTGCTGAATTTTTTACTTCTTATGACAAAAACTTCAGAAAAAAGCATAAAGGGAGTAAATTCAACCTTCAAATAATCTCTCCTCCGACATACAGATGTGTCATCGAAAGCATAGATTGGAGAGAAGCAGAAAAGATTTGGAAGGATGTTCAAGGAGAAGTTTCGCAATTCTTCTCTACATACGATACAGAGATATCCTTTGAACGTAAGTAATCGTCCTTGAACCCTAGGGTGCGACAATGCGTCTCTTGAGGAAATGTGCAGTTGGTCATTATACTATCATACAAGACAAAAACATATGCGAGTATTGTGGATTGGAATTCCGCTCTGCATATCCCCCTAAGTTTTCTCTCCACGATCGTTTTTGGGAATTACGGCGCCAAATGAAAGAGATTGCCAGACAAAGGGGACAACTATGACCGAACAGTCCGGTATTATTATTCGTTCGTTTGAATTGAAATTCCTGGATCAAGTAACCGAAATTAATCGCATCTGTTTGCCGGAAAATTATCCGGAACATTTTTTCAGAACAATCCATTCTGAGCTGCCTTCGGGGTTCCTTATTTGTGAAGTCGATTCTCAAGTAGTCGGGTACACAATGGCCCGTTTGGAGTCTGGAATGAGTCACTTTTCACTTTTTCATAGAGCAAGAAAGGGTCATACCGTTAGTCTGGCCGTTCTCCCGCCCTACAGACGTCAAGGCCTAGGTACCAAACTACTTAAAGAGTCCATGACCGCTATGATTGCAGCAGGGGCCAATGAACTATTCTTGGAAGTTCGGGTATCCAATCAACCTGCTATCAGTTTGTATCACAGAGCAGGATATCAGATCGTAAAAGAAATCCGACATTACTACCGAGATTATGAGGCGGCATACCTTATGGCATTGAAGGTTCCTAAAACTCACCAAAATTAGTAAAACTCGGAATATTTCTCTTTTCTACCAAAAAAAGCAGCCAATCGCTTGAGGGGGTTAATATTTGTTCGGGAATTCCCTCGAAAAGTAGCTTTTCAGTACTAGAAGCCAAGGTTTTTAAAGATGAAAGCAGGGGCTCGCATTGATCGAACAAAAAGACTTGATCCTCTGGAGATTCAGAGCGTTGCAAGAGTATTTCATGAAGGCAAATAAGGCGTTAATTGATTTAAACAATATTATTTCAACAAAAGCCCGAAGTGCTGCGGATGTTTCTATGAATCTATTTACAAAATTTGAAGAAATCCGTTACAGTTCGGAAACAATACCTGATTTTATTCTTCATCCCGACCAAACAAAATCCAATCTCCAGACAAGTGGTGAAATTCGAGTAGCCCAATTATTGGCTTCTGTACTCTGTGAAAGAATAGCGGAGCAGTCACAAAAGCTAGCAGAGGATCTTGATTTTGGCGAAGAAGGACTTGAGGTACGCAATACCGTAAAAGAGATTGGTGAACATATCACTCGCCTGGGGGAGGTAATCCATGTTCAACAAAAATTGGCCGATGGTGCCAGCGTTTCGACCGAACAGATCAGGAACCTTCAAAAGCGCTATGATATCCGGATCCAGCAACTTGAACGAGAACTTTTACGTAAAGAAGGTAGGGCTTTAACAGTCACCGCACTAGATGCAACTGAAAGGCCCCGTTTATTTGGTAAGGGGAAGTTTAGAGACCAAATCTCGGATTTAGTTCTTCAATATGGTAAAAATCTGCGGGCAAGTTCGGGAGGATATATTTCTCTGGCAAATCTTTACACCGCACTAAAAGATCAGGTTCCTGATGTGAAATTCTCTGTTAAGGATCTAGAAAACGCGTGTAAAAATCTACAGAAACAATCACTGATCGAGGGCATTTCAGAACGTTCAGGGATTAAAATCGTTGAATTTGTGCCCGTATCATTGAGCAAGGATTCTGAACGTGTTTTTAACATTGCAGTTGACAAAGGTTTTGTTACGCTTGAAGATGTTGTTTTAAACACGAAATGGGAACAGCAACGTGTGATACGAGTCCTGGAAGGTTTAGTTAAACAAAAAATTGCAAGAAAGGTTTCCTCTCTTGATTCGGGAGACCAGTACTACTTTCCAGGCCTTTATGGCGATGATTGGTGAAAAAGATGGCAGAAGTCGAGAAATTCGGAGGATTGTTCCGTAGGATTGGTGACGCAGTACATATTGGTTCTAAGAGATTTCGTGGAAAAACCATCTTAAGCTCTGATTTTAGCGAAGAAAATGGAGGTTCGCTAGTCTCACGGGTTCGTTCTGACGATCGCGATGGTTTCCGTAAAGACGATGGCTTTATAGTCAAAGATCCTGAAAATGCTGTCCTTTTACAGTCAGGTACACTGGTAGGTGTTGCGGGAAGCGGAATATACGAACTGGATAAACTAGCAAAACGCCCAGGTAGTGAAATAATCTGGGTAAGCAAACGAGAATTTGTTATCAAATGGGGAACTCCTGGGATTTTATCCGCAGATAATATCATGATAGGTTGCTACGGAATTTCCCGTATGAGGATAGTTAATCCCCGGAATTTCATTTCAAATGTAGTCTCTCATAGGCAGTATTATTCAAGCGAGGAACTAAAGAACTGGGTGAAACAAACCATAATTGGGGCCGTAAAGCATGTGATGTCCCGTTACTCAGTTCCGGAATTATTGAGAGAACGGCGAAGCCTTGAAATCCAGACTCGTGCAGAATTGGGGCCAGAAACTTCTCGCTGGGGCTTGGAGCTCGTGGGACTGGACATAGGTGGATTTAAGGTTCCCGATGAATATCAATCTCTATTGGCATATGAAGTAGAAAAACAGGTTCTAGAGCAACAGAGGTCTTTGGCTGAAGAGCGAGAACAGTTTGATGATATTGCAGAGAAAACCAAGAAATATGAACTTATGGTCGAACAAGCGGATGAAATGTTCCTTAGCGGGAGAATTTCGGAAGATAAATACAAGGAACTATCTGATAAGTACTCCAAGAAGCTAGCGGAATTAAAGAGCCAGCTCAGCTAATCTTGACTCGAAGATAGTGGGCTGGAGTCTTCTGGTTTTAATTCCCCACTGCACTGGGGACAGATAACCATTCCTACTGTGTGCATATCACCATAGCATGTTCGGCAAACACTATTGCTACATGATACACATTTATACCGGTTTTTATCCGTCTTAAATTTTTCACAAACCTCGCAACGAAACGAGGTGGGCGCTAGCTCAATGCGGAGACAAGTATTCCAAATGTCGATATTGCCATTGATTTGGTTAGAAATAATCATTTCTTCAAGATGGGCAACTACTTCCGCATCAGACCAGCCCAAGGTTGAAATGATCACTGGTAATGGGATTACTGAATCTGATTTAGCTAATAATTGCGAAAGATGAGGATCCAGGAGTTTTTCGGACGTGGGTTTTGGCCATAACCACCCGCTTCCCAAAGGGCCTCTCTTACAGAAATAACATTCTTCCGAACTTATTAGGTTATACGAATGCGTGTAAGTAATCTTGCAATCAGGGCAATGGCGTGGAAGATCAATAATGAAGGCCGCGATGTTCTCACAAAAAGGACAGCTATGTTTACTTCCCGCTGACCTGCAATTGCTACACAATATTCTTTTACAGTTTTGGCACTCAAAATATAGATGTGGATCTCGATAAGAAGAAGTATCCACCTGACAGAAAATCTCGAAACTTAAGATGCCCTTGAGGAGAAAGGGATTTGTTGTATCGCCCGCAATGAATCTTAATCCATGTTTTTCTCCCAGTATCCTGACACGGGCGAGGAGTAGGAGAGGATCAAGATTTAGTTCTGCAGCCAATCCCTCGATATCAATGCCATTCTGAAACCATTCGCGTAGGGGAGGTCCCGAATAAGCTGTGGGAGAGATTTGACCATTTAAACTGCCATTCAAGATTCGTAACAGCCCCAAAAGCTCAATTTTTGCCACATCAAGCCGTTGTACCCAGAATGCAATCGGAACTTCTCGATAGACAATAAGATCTCTCAAAATATTGATTATGATCTCTAAAGTGGGGTATACATAATTTCGGTCAGTTGAAATCACAAAACTAAGGGATCCACGATTCTTCTGCAAGAAACGAATACTATCTTCTTGGGAAAATCCCGTCAACCCACATATATCGCTGATAGCTACTTCCGCTCCCAGCTGAAAACTTCTCTTGATATAGCGAACTAGCTGCTTATTCCCCTTCTCCCGATCAACTTTTGAAGTGAAATTCAGGTTTGTAAAATTATATAACCGCTGTTTAATAGGATCAATGTACCCCCGGAAAAGATTTTTCTCAGATAGAATATCCAGGATGGCTTCTACGTAATCTTCTCCCCAATACAGGTCATTCAGAATGGTTCTCAAGGGAACTACGGTCTTATTCCCTAAATATTGTTTCAAGAAATTCTCTGCCCCTTGAGGCGTGAAAAAACGTCGAAAAATAATATCTAAAAACCCATCTATATCTTGGACATGCGCCAGAATTTTCAATTCCAAGATCCGCCCAGGTAGTTTGCCTTGGGTCAGGTCAATCAAAGTACAAATGTCAATGAAACCCTGTTCTTTGAGTTGGAGCCGCATGTTTTGTTCAATATACTTATCAGGAAAGAAAGTAGTATCGTCGGGAGTAACAATACCAAACGCCTCATTCGCTTCGATTTTTTCTCTCAGGAACTCAGCAATCACGGCACGGTCTTCTTGTGGCAATAAAAGAGGAATCTCAGTTTCCTGTGCCTGGAAAAGCCACCTTTTGGCTCTGTTTTTGAAAATCATACCAATTCCTCTTTGAATAAAAAGAAATCAGATTGTCAAAAAGCCTTTCTCAAGGAATTTTATCCCTGCCATCGAATCAGTTCCAATTCTGAAATCATATATAATAGCATGCTTCCCATAGCAATATTTTAAAGGCGTTGACGGTGTGTCTAGTAAAACATCGAACGAAATTTTGTTACGGATTGACTCCAAGTGAATCGAGAGAATGAAGAATCTGTACAATGTCGTCATTGCGGTCATGTTCCCAGAGACAAACCAGTTTCTGGTCGTTGGTTTTGCCCTCGCTGCGGAAAAGCCAATGTCGTTGCCCAAGCTAGGAGATATCAACGTCCCAACCTTGTTCAAAAATCCCAGCAACAGCAACCCTCCAAGGATAAGATCTATACTCAGCTCTACGATAAGCTTGCGTCGCTCGGTAGGCAAGATACACCAGAACCCGAATTAGGATATAAAGAACCATATATTAACCCCCCTATACCCGTAATTCAACCTAAGGAACGAAAGAAGATTAAAGTTTTTATTCCCTTGAAAACAGACGATTAATAGCTTAGCTTATCTATTCTATGAGATAAAGAAGTCTTTCTAGTCAATAAACCGAACTTTCAAACGCAGCTCATTGTCATTGCTTATTGAACTCAACGTAATCCGATCACCATCAGAAAGAACCTCCCCTAGGGTTACATCCTCAGGAATATGATGATTTCCTCGAAATCCGATATACTCAGTATGATTTCTATGACCCATTTCTTCCAATATGGATCGAAATAAGGAGTTCCTGCTTACACGGATCTCAGCTAGCTTTTTTCGTGAAGTAAATAATGATCCACAGACCAAACAGTCATGGTCAGGCACAAGATCGAAGGAATTAACCGTTCCAGTCAATGCAGAGTAAATTGTAAGGTGGGGAATCCGGTATCGATTTTCCTTTTGCAGTCTCTCAAGCGTAGATTTTTCATTCTTTTTTAGCTGAGACTTTTTTTCGAGAAAAAGGGCCTTGACGATTTCTTGGCTTTGAATGCCACTAATGACAGCATTGACGGTCACAAGACTTGGAACATGGAAGAGTATCATCTGAAGAAGCTCCATCTTTTCAAATTGTCCGAAATTATACTCCACCGCATAACGATTGGCCCGTTCAAATAGCCAAGCTACCTCCTCCGTTGAATTCTCATCTGGCATCCGTTGATATGTTGTATTAAAATCATACAAGGCCTTCCAACCGCAATGTTCTCTGATGCGTGGTATGCCGACTAAAGTACAGGGTTCAGTAAGGACCTGGAATTCTTCGGGTGGCAATGGATTATCACATGCCAGGCACGCTGAGGTTTCACGTTTCACATATTGAACCTGCCCAAAAAAACCGTCAGTTGCAGAATCGATATAGGGTTTGTACAGTTCAATGGCTTGTGCATTCAGAAATTGTCGTCCAATAAAGTTGTCAACACAACCTGCAATAATATCGACTTCCTCAAACACCCTTTGTGGAATCGTTTGGAGGGGTTGACCGTAAATATCAACCTTCAGATCAGGATTCAGCCTTTTTGTTATTTCCTGTTTCGCTATGACAACCTTTTGATCTCCAACATCCTTCTCACCAAACAACATTTGTCGATTTAGATTGGAGAATTCCACCGTATCCTGATCTACTAGAATGAGTCTTCCAATCCCAAGAAGCGCCAGATTTTTCGCTACCTCGCTCCCTGTCCCTCCTACGCCTGCTATGAGGACACTAGAGGTTGAAACTAGCTGTTGATCCCATATTATAAGCCTTTCTTGGCGATCATACCTTGAGGCCCTAGAATCCCTTATCATTTAGTATTAAACAACCTTGAATCAGACGAACTTCCGTTAATATGGAAGATTGCCCTGCCAGCTACGACTAGATTCCATGCCTTGGAAATGGAAGGGTTAACCACCTTTAATCTGGTCTGGAACAATCATTAGCATCGAATTTTGTTCTATTCCATATGAATTCAAGGTGTTTGAGGGATTTAGCCGACGTCCCTTGTACAATAGGGCGATGGGAACCACCTCAGGGATATTAAATGCATCTCGTGCAGCAGAAATTGCCTGAAACACATTTCCTTGCAGATTTACATACTTCTCCTTGACGTTTTGATCTGGCGGCAATTGAGGATCCTTGAATCGAACTTTAATCATCTTTTCAATGCCCTCCGAAGGGGGAGCGCGCTTGGAGCCTGAATCCCAGACCACATCTTTTTTCTTGCTAATTGAAATTCACCTTTGTATCTTTGCTAAACATATAACAATCGTTCAATTTCTGACAATGTTTCCAGAAGATCAATTCGACCTTTGGCATAATCCTCCAAGGGCCCACGGATGAGTGGATATTTCGCGAGAATTTCGCTCTCTAGACCAATCGGATAATTTTTCTTCCGTTTAATATTAAAGTTAATGACATCCCCCGTTTCCGCGTAAAATCGAACTGATATCTCTTTTTTAGAAAAAGAAGCATCGTAATTGCTCAGAATCTTCTGAATCAGAGGATCGTGTTCTTTTCTTTCGGTTGGAGACACCCCCGCAGTTGGAACAGGGCTTTCACCCATTACTTCCGGTAGTGCGATCGAGGCCCGACGATGGATTTCCTCCAACACATCTAGCACGGAGCTTTTCTCAGGTCGCCACTCTTTCATAGATTCTAATTCGGTCATCTCACAATCCAAAATCTCCCGTAATTTTGCGGGACCATCAATATAGGGGCGGTCAGGAAGGTCATCTAATACGAGAAGAAGGGTGAACGCGTACTGCCCGACCTGCATTTTAATCCTGAGCTTACCGATCTCATCACCCACATATTCTCCTGGGAAATTCTCCAGAATTTCCTGGGCGGTTTGGTATATTCGGTAATACACTTCAGACTCGATCTCTTCATCCAAACCTTGCTCGACTTCGGCAGGGGCCACGGATCTCTTCAAATAGTTGGTTAAATCACAATACTCACATTTAACCGCCTGTCCAGTGGTAGGTCTGTAAGGAAGGGGTGCCCCACAGCCGTTACAGGTGCTTACTTCAGTTAGCGCTGCCATAGGGAGATCCTCTAAATCAATAGCAGTATCTACTCGTAATCCTGATTGCTGGTTTTTAAAGCTTCATGATGAAGATCGTGTTCTTCGACCTCCTGAATCCTGACACAGTTTTCTTCTTAAAAAGGTGCCAATTTTTGAAAATCGCACCTCAGAATTATTTAAAATCCCGCTATTGCCCTTTTTGGAGTTTGATCAGGATTTTAAACCTCCTCATGATTCAATTAATCTCATAAGAGTACTGCTTTGTGAGACAGAATAGGAGAATATTACATGAGATTGCCCTCTTTTCACGATCTGAGGCCCAAATTCAGCGATACTGATGTCCTTCCTCTCTCTTATGATCCTAAGGAATATATAATATAAAATTCTTGTCCGTGGTACGGATTTTATCTTTTTATTGCATGCTGAGGAATAGAATTTGGTTGATGCTGTTAGTAATGGGCTCCATCATCTAGAACAGCTATTGTACGAAGGTAAATTCCCCGAAGCTTTCGACCTCGTGAAACATCTTGAAAACCAATTCGATCTTCATTCAACGGATCAGTTGCAGGTTCAATTCCTAAAGAGCGAGCTCATGAGACGTCTCGGACAGTTTAGAAAAGCGCTCGCAATAGCTGAAGAAGTTCTTAAAGACAGCCAACAATTGATTGAACCTCTATACGGAATTGATGCCCTTCTTGTCAAGATGAAAATAACTCTCTCATTTCTTCAAATTCCAGAGACTTCTAATGTCATTGAACAGATTGGTGAACTTCTTCCCCTTCTCTCAAAAACCACTGTTGCTGACATTAATCCAAGAAAAGCCACCTTAGTGTGGGGAAAAGCTCATTATCATCTGTTAAAAAATGATCAGGATCGAGCGCTTGTATTAGCTCAAGAAAGCTTAGGGTTACGCCAAGAACTTAGAAATAAAGCTGCAATTGCTGACTCTTTGCATGTCATTGGCAGTATCTTTTATTCGAAAGGCAAATTAAATCGTTCTATGGAATATTATCAAAGATCGTTAACTTTAAGGGAAGAAATTGGAAATAAACAAGATATTGCTTCCTCATTGAATGCTTTAGGTCGCATTTATTTCCTAAATGATAATTTCCAAAAGGCATCCGAATACCTTGAGCTAAGTCTAGCAATACATCGGGAAATTGGTAACAAGCTTTTAATTAATAATGTACTCGAAAATCTTGGCTGGATGGCTCGGTATCGAGGTGAGCTAAACTTAGCTCTACGCTATTATAACCAACTTCGGGAATATGCGGAAGAAATTGGGTTCCCGACACATTTTTCAATTTTTCATATTGGTTTGATTCATGGCTTACAAGGAGAACCAGATCTCGCTTTAGAGTATATGGAACAGAGTATAACAGAAGTACGTAAGTCTTTCGGTAGAACCTACGGCTTTGCTTGGTCTCTCAATCGACTTGCCAAGCTGTACCGAGAGAAGGGAGATTCTGAACAAGCCATTAAACATTTAATGGAGAGTCTAGCAATATCCGAGGAATTTCAGGAGACATACTCTTTTCGTTTGGTAATGTCGGAGACTCTCTTTTATTTATTTTCTATTGCTCTTGATCAAAATTTTCCTAATCGCGCCAGTGAATACTTAAAATACCTTGAGAAGTTGACGGAGCAACATGCTCCATCCTCAGAAGGAAGTGATCTTATTACTCATCGTTGTCGTGTGGCTCAAGCTCTGTTATTGAAAACCAGTCCTCGGATTAAAGACAAAGCGCGCGCCCAAGAGCTCCTTCATCAAGTCGTTAATGAAGAAAAAGTGGATCATGACCTTGCAGTAATGGCGTTGCTAATTCTATGTGAGTTATTCTTACTAGAATTGCAGATGTCTGGTGCGCAAGAAGTTTTGGATGAGGTCAAGGCTTTTACAAGACGATTACTTATGATTGCGAAACAGCAACCCTCATTCTGGCTGCTGGCAGAAACATACGTTTTAAAGTCTCGATTGGCCTTGTTCGAGTTAGATCTTCAGAGTACCAGTCAGTTCTTAGATCAAGCTCTCCTTCTTGCAGAGGAGAAAGGGCTCAAGAGGTTAGCAGTAAAAATCTATTCCGAACAAAACCAATTTCGGGATCAAATGGAACATTGGGAGCGTCTGATCAAACAAAAAGCTCCTCCGAGTGAACGCTTAGAATTAGCTCAATTAGAGTCTTTAATTCGTCGAATGGCTAACAGACAACTAGAAATTACGGAGGAAGAAACACTGGCTTATGCTCAAAGGGCTCAGGAATTAGTGAAAGGATGGGAGAATAAATAACCTCCTTTTTGTTATGTCCGTCAGGATAATATTCCCTCAAATTATTTATAATAGGCTCCATTACTGTTAGCAATTAATAAGGTGACATCGTATTGCAGGATTTACACTCGAGACGCCTACGGGAAGAATTCAAGAGAATGCTCAAGGTATATCCTCCCAAGACAAGCCCAATACAGTGGAAAATTGTAAACAATGATCTCCATCATTATAGAGCCTGGATCAAGGGCCGAGAGGGAACTCCTTACGAAGGTGGAACCTGGGAAATCGCTGTAGAATTGCCTCCCAGCTATCCTTTTAAACCACCTGTCTGTAATTTCGTTACTCAGATCTATCATCCGAACATTGCGGTAGGGGAAACACGATGGAAATGGGGATCTAATGTCTGTTTAAGTTTAGTGAATTGGAATAATCTTGGTCAAACGGGGGGCTGGAAAGAAACCATTACCCTCCCGAGCGTGTTTGAACATCTAGAAATGATGCTAGAAGTCTACCAAACAACTGGAACGGATGATTTTCCGGAATATCTAGTCGACCCAAATGATCCCTTTAATCCTGATGCTGGTAAAGAAATGAGAGAGGAGTTTAGTACCTTTTGGAACAAGGCGGTCACGTGGACCAAAAAATTTGCTTCCTCCTAGCTTTTACATCGTAACGGGGGACATTTGATGCCAAAAAAAACCTTTACGAACCGTTCAGATTCAGAGGATCCGAAAGAACTTCCCGTCGAATTGGAATCTAAAGTATCCTCAATTACTCTACTTGGTTCCCTTTTAGATGAAATGACTCAACACGCCCAGCAGGCAATCCCTCGTGAAGCCATTGGACTCCTTGGTGGTAAAGAGTTCCGTACCAACGAACTCCTCATCAC
>JBHLSH010000073.1:0-19718 GCA_048881705.1 Candidatus Heimdallarchaeota archaeon
ACGGCACCGGCAGGACTTGAACCTGCGACCACCCGGTTAACAGCCGGACGCTCTACCTAACTGAGCTACGATGCCGAATAATGGGCCTGGGGGGATTTGAACCCACGATCATCCGGTTTCTCCGGTATATAAACCATATGAGCCGGACGCTTTGACCAGGCTAAGCTACAGGCCCAAAGAGTGTGATATTATGGATAAACGACGTATAATCCATCTTGAAATACAGTAGGATCTTTGCTGCGACGGCCACGTAAACGGGTTGATTCTGCCAAACGAGCCGCTGTTTGGGAAACCTTCTCTATATTAGCTCCTGTTAAAGTGATAAGGTCGCCTTTTATTGACACATTCACAGAGGGATCAAATGGTACAAGGATGGGATCTCTACGCCCATATAAATTCTTAATTGCAATCACATCTTTCTGAGCTTCAACGGTTGCCGGAAAATGCGAAGTTATGACCTGCACTTGGTAAGTAAATCCCTCGGTGACCCCTTTAATCATATTTTTGAGGTGCCCAGTGATCGTTCCTACCATGGAGGCCTCGGCTTTGCTGCCAAAATGACTTTGAATATGAAAGGTTTTCTCATTTAGGAGGTCCATATGTACTCGTAGCCGTTCAAAGGCACGGGTAAGTTCTCCTTTTGGCCCTTTAATATTGACCTGATATCCTCCACGGATAGGAGTGAGAGACGCAGTAATCCCTTCAGGAACTTCAACTGTTCTTTCTATGACAACGTGTTTCATTAGGGGTGCTCCATCTCGATTAATATACGTATGCCAGCAAACGTCCGCCTAGATTCCTTTCCTTGGCTTCATTATGGCTCATAACACCTTCAGACGTCGAAACAACGAGGATTCCCATGTCACGCGCAGGCAAGTACTGTTTCTCCCAAGAGACGTAGTCCTTTACCTTAACGGGATATCGGGGTTTAATAACACCAATTTTTGTGATTCGCCCAAGTAGCTGGACAGAAATGATCCAGCGATCTTCCATGACTTCGAACTCACCGATGGCACCGTATTGTTGAATCACTCTGAGCACGTTGGCGATAATGCGACTCGCAGGTCGGATAGTAACCTTTTTACGACCGAGAATTTCGGAATTTGCAATGCTAGACATGGCATTGGCAAGAGGATCAAGCATAACCAATTGTATCATCTCATGATGGGAGGTGTGATACTCTCAATGGGAAAGAGCAGTTCTATTGTTAATTTTGCTCGTTAGGACAGTATAAACCAACCTGATGGACTAGAATGTCCATATCTGTCGTATAAGTAAGTCACTTTTATCGTGTGTCCTCAACTTATACTAGCATCTTGGGTGAAAAAACATCTGGAAATCATCCGATATATGAAGATAGTAGGGGGTTTATTTTCCATTGGCCTTCTCGGAAATTATCCCCATTTATGTTTCTTTTTTTCTCGTCTCGTTGTTCAAAAGTAATCCAAAACTAAAACATGGATCAAAGGAAGGAGTTGCCCCTAGCTGACAATCATTGAAAAGCACGGGATCTTACTGTTCATTAATTTTGAGTTTCCTATTATTCATTTACTTTATCGGTACCATTTTCTTCCGTATCATCCACTTCTTGGTTTAGTGGGCGCATCCCCAGTGATACGAACTGCTCGACAACAGGTTGTATTTTAATGAAAGGTACGCCGTCAGTAGCAATAAGGCTGGCTACTAGCACCATATTCACCTGATCGAACTCATCACTACTGAGTCTCTTTTCCTGTAATAGAATCTGTGTGAACTGAGAAACCAAGGCGGGAAATTCAGGATCATCCAATGCTACTCTATGTAGGATGGTTTTGATACTATTGATAAAAGATAATCCCAATTCTACAAACGTATTGGAAACCGGAATTTCAAAAAAATCGAGATTGAATAGAAGTTCGTCAACCTCTTCTTCCGTGGGATCATTGGGGGAAGTATGGATAGTGTTTTTGGCGAACCGTTCGAGGAGTACCAAGGCCCGTGCTTGAACAAACAAATTGTTAGTATTTCGAAGGATCTGCTTCACTGCGAGCCGCACATGATGATAATATTGTTCATCACATTGATCACCTAGATAGTTTAGAGCCTGGAGAATAGTGAGGATTGCTCGACCATATAGCCGGATCTTGTTACGGCGGCCATGAAGAACATGTTGACGATAATCCTGGGAGAGTATCATGATTGAGAGCTGTAACAGTCTTTCGAATAGATGCCCAGAATGAAGCTTATCATCTCGAATTGATTCTTCTAAGGATTCTTCAAGTTCCGCAATCTCAGTCTTATCGATAGCATAGCTTTCCATCATGGCATCAAGGGCTTCGATGTTCATTTGCTGGATACCCACGGACTCCACGGATATTTTATGTACGTACGCCGCCTTGAGAATCGGGCTCATCGCGAAACCGCGTCGTTCCTCTTTTTTGTGGTAGATTTCTTCAATAAGCTCGGTCACTTTCGAAAGATGGTAGAAAGCAAAGTCTTCTCCTAAAAGATATTCCAATGCTAGGTTAAAGACCGCGCCGAACCATTTTAGATGAAATCCTCGTGAGTACGAAAAACTAGAAAGAAAGATGTTTTCAATATGATACAATTCCCGGGTTATTAAGGTCAACGTGGAGTAATAGTTCTCAAAGATAAAGTGCTTGAGCTCCCGTGCACTGGAATAATCCCTAGAGCTCGGATTAAGTACCATCTGGGGAAGCCATGAGGGAATAAGTGATAATAGAAGATTAAAAGCCTTTGTGAATGATTCAAGGTCCTTTATGGTTACACGTCCTTTTTGAAACGAAGTGTCAAATTCGGGAATATCGATGGACGTACCAAAATGTAGATCTGCTTTGTAAAAATCAATCAACGCCTTCCCTAGACCACCCCCTCGTTTCATCATCTCTACATTAACATAAATATCTTTAAGTGCATATAAGGCAAACTGGGAAATCGCTTTGAGGAAAGTAATGATTTCCTCTTTTTCGAATGATCCGGGAGGTACAATTCCTGCTAGTTGAGTGAAAAAATCTAACGAAAACACTAATGAATTACGTAAGCGTATTTCCATGCCCCGCTGTCGTTGAATGCTATGTAATATTTCGTGTAGAAGCAATCCACGGAAACTGGAACGATTTTTTGCCTTTAGAAGACGCGAGGATTCCTCCAGTCGAACGAACACAAATTCTTTTTCTTTATAGCCGTAACTGAAACTACTTTGGAACGGTACGTGAAAAAAATCCACCAAATTTCCCATTTCTTCTGAGGGAAGACCGCTTTCAGTCTTAATGTATGAAATTACTTCTTCGATCTTTGTAATATCTGAAAATACGATGACCATATCGGCGATTGAATCACAGAACTTCTTAATCATGGGGCTATTGAGAACTGCCATAACTGATTTTTCCATGGTTTTAAAAAAGTCCAGAAGTACAATTTTCGGAGAGCTGACTACTTCTTTCATTAGGCGTGCTTCCAGAAGATTTGCCTTTTTATGCGCTAAGCTTGGATGAAGAAAGCGGCGAGTTTCATCCAATATGTAGTATTGATCCTACAATCCCGATCTGATGACAAAACATCTTGCTTCAAATAAAGAAGATGCTGGGCCCGTTACCATCGTAATCAGAGCCCCAGGAATCCACGTAATGCGGGATTCATTTCTGCAACCCGCTCTTTACTGATAAGCTCAAAATATTGCCTCATAATTGATACAGACAACAGGATACCCATCCCTGACCCAATAGCACCAAGGAAGTCAGCAAAAGCGGCAAGGCACCCAATAAAAATACCTCCTATCACCGTTATCGTGGGAATGTACATTTCTAGGCGTCGTTCGATCCGTTTCTTGCTCTGCCGCCAACCTGGCATTTGCATCCCTGATTGTAGAAACTGTTGTGCCACATCACGTGGCCCCATCCCCGCAGTATCCAACCACATAACTGAGAACACTACGGACAGAAAGATCAAAACCAATGCATAGACTGCCGCCCTAATTATCGATGAAATCGGATCTGTAGGATTAATAACCCCTAATTCCCCGACCAAGGATCTAGGTGGAGTTAAAAAATAGACCAAACCTGTTTCCGGAACATACTGCCCAGATACATTATCCGCTCTAAAAGTTCCTAGGAGAGAGGAGAGGAGGTCTGGTTGAGTTTGACCGCCGGCAGTGCTAGCATTCCAAAGGATTTGGGCAATGAAGTAGATGTCCGCAAAGACTGCCGACGTTAGAATAACGGGGATATTAGAAACGTACAGCAACTTAATAGGATAAGTTGACCGAATCCCCTTATACTGGGTATACGCCACGGGAATCTCAATCCGCATGGATTCAAAGTATATGACGATTATGAAGACTACAACCGTAGCAATGACCGAAAGAAGCGATAGGGAGGGGAGATTGAGAGCATTCGCAGGATCATAACGGAAAAACAGGGCGCCGATTGCTGTTGGTATTCCTTCTGCGCTTACCCAGGCTAAGAAGGCTAATACAATTCCACGATTCGACAATACTTCTGTAGGCCCCTCTCGAACCGCCTGCACTGAAAATAATCCTGTGAAAATTTGTAAGCCTACACCACCTGCTATGAAAAGTGAGATTCCAGAACCTAAGCCCCAGCCTTTCTGCACCAGCTCATCCAACAAGATAATAATGATACCAGCAAACAGTAGTTGCCCGATGATGACCATTTGAACAGGTAAATCAAGGTTTTGCCCGTAACTTCCACCTATTAGGAATGCAACGGCTTCTATGATGGTCATAGCTACAGACATGACCTTTTGTGCACCTGTATAAAGAGAACGTTCCTCTGGATCGCCCATATTGACATTAATAATCTTACTTCCAACCAAAATCTGCATAATAAGCCCTGCAGTAACTATTGGGCCGATACCTAATTCGGCCAATGATCCTTGGGTTGAAGCGGTAATAGTTCGCATATAAGCGAATGGATCGCTCTCCCCAGGATTTGCAAGTAAAATGGGTGTAGACGCCATAACGAAATAGATAATCAAGGCTACAAACGTCCAGGCCATTTTTTCATTAAAACGCACCTCACGAGTAGGTTTAACCACCTCAGGGGTTATGGACATAAAAGGACGGACCGCTTGCAGAAAACGAGATGTCATTTGAGCTACCTCAGAGAGGAGTGAAGACCCGTAGCGATTTTCAGGTCTCCATATCCGTTGTAGGAGGGGGATTAGGGGTAGAAATTTATTTGTTTTCTTGCTATCCTCTTGTGCAAATAGTAGAAAAAGGACAAAATATTTTACCGCTGACAGAGCGGGATCGTTTTAGTCGAAATCTGGTGAATTCTGTATCCAACAAGGATTTCAAAGGTGCTCAAGTAAATGAAACAAATACGTAGGTTAGGCTACCAACTTTTTCTTGTAGGTGTCGTTTTTTCAAGCCTCTTTTTCGCATCAATTGCTGTGATTGCCTCTGGTAGGGTGATATCCCCTCAATCTTTGGATCACCAGGCAAGAATAGCGCCAAGCCCGACAAAACGAATTTCTCTGGAAGATCTGAACTTTTTTGATCCAGAAGACCTAACCAATACGAGTCACCAGGTCAATATCACCCGTACAATTGTGGCAAATCAATACGGGTATACAAGTGAGACCATCCGCATTGAAGTATCCAACAACGGGTTGAATCCGATAGATGCATTCAACCTCACTCTCCCCTTCGTGGAGTACAGCGATAATAGGTACCTCCGAGTTTTTTCGAGTAACGATACGGAGACCGAATACACGGAGTGGACCGAAATCGAAACGAATAATGATTCTGTTGTCTATGTGGTCGCTTTCCCAGAGATTGAACCTACTCACTCTTCAATCATCACGATTCAGATGGATCATCCTCATGCCGTCACCTATGACAAGGATATGCAGTTGGAAGAAGCTACGTTTCCATACTTCTTCAATCTTTCGTTCATTCCAATGATTTCCTTACCAATAACACGGTACCATGTTGATTGGTCCATAGGTAAGGATAAAACGGGAGCTGTGCTTCCGGTCTCCATAGATAATGAAACAATTACACCCGATCCATCGTCATTCACAGGAACTTTGACGAACGACCAGCAAGGAATTCGAATTGCGAACGTCACTGATTTAGCCACTATTGATAGAACCATATTGAACACAACTGAATATGGAAATTATAATCTAACTCGATTGGCGAACCTACCGTTTATTCCTGCCTATCAACCCAGATTGAAGGCCAATTTCACTGCCTATTATCTTTCATTTGATTATTCACAACAAGTCTATACTAGCATCGAATTTTCGTCTCTAACTACCAAGGTCATCGTCTCAGAATGGGGTTGGACAACCACGGTTCATGATATCGTAATCCGAAACATTGGAATCCAATCTGGATCAATATTGAAGACCGCGCTTGGCAGTAGCACGTTCCCATATATCGATTTCAATGTACCCGAGACTGCGCACAAAATTGGTTTCCGTGATAATTATGGCAACATTTCCATAGCATCCGCGTCAACAACTACCACAGGTAAAAAGATTGTCCAAATTAATCCGCGTGTTGAAATAGAAAAAGGTGAAATATATTACCTCCAAATGTCTTACCGCGAACGAACATCAGATATTGCTTCTGATCTCGGTAACGGCAGAATACAGCTTCATCTACCTCTGACGATCGCAAATAATTGGACCATAAGTCAATTCGAATTTAATTTGCTTCTACCTTTTGGATCCACGTTCAACCTTGAAGATATGGTTAATTCGACCCAAAAACAGACTTTACGACACGTTCTTGCAAGTTCTACCGTTTCGGAAAGAGAATTTCTAGGATTGTTCAATCGTGTTGGAATTCATTTAATGTACCAGGAATTGACACCATTAAGCATTCGCTACGTTGATTTCATTGCAGGTCTTGCACCGGTGTACCCCTTCTATCAACCTCTCTCAATTTTCCTTTTCTTGCTCATACTTGGAATCGCTTACATTCTTGTTCGAAACATCTCATTTGGAATAAAACCCAGACGCGTATTACTTGAAGAAATACCCCTAGATCTGATTAGGAATTTTGTCAAGAATTACGAAGAAAAAACAGCTGTCAGAGCTCAAATCTTGCGACTAGATAATAGACGCAAAACCAAGAAAATTTCGGCCCGCGAGTACGAAAAAACCCGGGCTCTTCTGAATAATCGGATGGAACAAGCCGATCGTTCCATTGTCAGTGTGTCACGGAAATTGGCTGGCGAAAGTCGACGCTATCGAGTTGCTATGAGGACAATTGAAGTTGCAGAAGCCAGTCGTGAGGATATTTTGCTCAATATTGATTCGCTTGAGCGCAAAAAGACCCAGGGACGCA
Source organism: Candidatus Heimdallarchaeota archaeon (assembly GCA_048881705.1). Lineage (GTDB taxonomy): Archaea > Asgardarchaeota > Heimdallarchaeia > Hodarchaeales > Hodarchaeaceae > Hodarchaeum. Next base: position 7,322 of record JBHLSH010000073.1, read on the forward strand.
TTGGAAAAGAAGCTTATGCGAAATTAAAACTCAGTTACGATAAGCAACTTCAAAGTGCGAACAATGAGATAGATAAAGTCTTAATTGAACTTCGAGCCTTGCTTACAGGGTGATTTGAATGTTAGTTGCTCAGGAAAGCAACCTAAAAATGGTTCCAGCCATCGTAATAGAGCATCATTTGTGCACTCGCTGCAGTAAATGTATTAAGAGTTGTCCCGCAGATATTCTTGTTCGAGAAAAATCGAAAGCAAACACCTACAAATTTGATATTGAAGTAACAGATGCGGGTCTTTGTTTCGAATGTCGAGCCTGTGAAGTTGTTTGCCCAGAGGACTGCATCCATATATTATGTATTACGCAAGCCCCGTAGTGTAGCGGTCCATTATCGAGGAATTTAATCCTCGTGAGCCCATATCATGCGAGGTTTTGGTCTAGAATCGTAACTGGCGATTCTGGGAAGATTCCTCGTGACCCCAGTTCGAATCTGGGCGGGGCTATCAATCTTTCAAGATTTTGTGCTTGTGTCTACTTGGATCCCGACAGGTTGAATGGTTTTCCCTCTTCCAAAATTGAAGAGGGAATCTGAACCCGGTATTTACGGAGAAACTCTAAATCCTCCGCCTCTTTTCGTAGATCATCAGGGAGCATAACTGGAATAGTTTTTCTAATAGGATAATATCGTTTACATTTTCCGCAATGGATAAGGCCGGATTCCACTTCTAAATCGCTGCTTTCAAACACTAAAAGCTCTAACTCGGGGTTCTTACACATCGGACAGGCCAAGATCTCCATTAATTCTCTTTTCATAATATCACTTCAGACGGCTCTTCACACATTCATCGTTGTCTGGACAACTCTGCCGGGGATAACATCATCATCAGCGACTTTTTACAGGAATGGGGATTGACGGATTCTTCGATACGAATATGCAGAAGCTGCCTTCTACTGTAATAGCGATGTATACAAGGAAGATTAATAGGTCACTGGATATATTATTATTAGAACTAATAGAGCGAGGATACTTACAGAACAGATTATAAACCATTCACGATAATATTTTCTTTTCTCGGTCTGGTTAATACTTTTTGATAGCTGAATACGAAAATTCCATGTGAACAATACGATCAGGGCTGTTAGAAAGATAAGCATGACGTGTTGAATGGTTCGATCAAGGAATCCCAAATATAAGACAATTGCTGCGGCCAATATTATGATAGAACCCAAAATTGATAAGTCTAGAAGCTTCACAGACTTAGGAAGTTCAGACCAGCGTTTGACATCGCTAGTAGTCACGTGTGTGTCCTCCTGACGCTTTTTTCTCTTAGCAAGTGCTGGAACGAACTAGAGATTATAAAAACCTGTCCTGCAAAAGCTGAAAGAAAGAGTGGCTAGAGATTATTAAATCCCGTCTCTTTCCTCACAAACCGCAAATTAAAGGTTTGAGATGAATTGGCACACATTAAAACGGTAATCATGGGCGCCGCAGGCCGAGATTTCCATAATTTCAACACTTATTTTCGTGAAAACGACAGATATGAGGTTATCGCCTTCACAGCGACTCAAATCCCTGACATCGAAGGAAGGGTATATCCCTCAGAGCTAGCAGGGTCATTGTATCCCCGTGGGATCCCAATTTACGCCGAAGAAAAGCTTCCTGAATTGATTCGCGAGCATAATGTGGATCAGGTCATACTATCATATTCAGATATTTCTCATATCCAAGTAATGCAGATTGCTTCTCGAGTTATCGCCCTAGGAGCCGATTTTAGGATGATGGGGACCTATCATACATGTCTTCGTGCAAACAGGCCTGTTATCGCGGTATGTGCCGTAAGAACGGGCGCCGGTAAGAGTCAAGTAAGTCGAAAATTGGGTCAAATCCTGCGAGAATACGGGAAAAAGGTGGCTGTGGTCCGTCATCCCATGCCCTATGGTAATCTAAGTGATCAAATTTGGCAGCGTTTCGGAGATTTAGAGGATCTAGATAAACATAACTGCACTATAGAGGAGAGAGAAGAATATTTTCCCCACATTGTTGCAGGAAATTTGGTTTTTGCAGGAGTAGATTATGCCAGGATTTTGAAAGAAGCTGAAAAAGAAGCTGATATCATTCTTTGGGATGGCGGAAACAATGATTTTCCGTTCTATTCTCCCGATTTATGGATAACCGTAACTGATCCACACCGGCTAGGTCATGAAACAACGTACTATCCTGGACATACCAATCTGTTGGCATGTGACATCGTTATTATCAATAAAGTGGATACCGCAAACATTGAGGATGTCGAAACATTAACGAGAACGATCCAATCAGAAAATCCAAGTGCCAAAATAATTAAGGCAAGAAGCCCTATAATAGTCGAAAGTCCAGATATTGTTGAAAATAAACGCGTTTTGGTCATTGAAGATGGACCAACGTTAACTCACGGAGACATGAGATTTGGTGCTGGTATTGTAGCGGCGCAAAAATATAGGGCCTCGGAAATCATTGATCCTAGACCTTTCGCCGTTCGTTCCATCAGAGAAACTTTCGCAAAGTATAAACACTTGAACCAGGTCCTGCCAGCCATGGGATATGGGGATGAACAGATTAAGGATCTTGAAGAAACTGTAAACTCTGCTGATGCTGATACGGTTATAATTGGAACTCCAATAGATCTCAGAAGGTTAATCACGATGAATAAACCTGCCACTCGTGTCACATATGCGATGGACGATGAAAGCGCCAAGGCTCTTACTGAAATCTTGAAAAATATGAATCTAATCTGAAGTTTGGGGCGATGGGAAATTGGAACCTAGCGACAGTAGTAACAGCATGTTTTAAGCCACACAAGACGCTTATTTGTTAATATTGCTCCTGTGTACTCACAGCAACCATGTAGAGTCCAATAATCGCGAGAAGAGCGCTTCCTGCCGCCGCTAGAATCCCTATTATTGGTGCTGTCTCATTTATGATGAACCAGGCCACCAGGATAAGAGCCGCACCCAAACCCAAACCACCGATGATGGTGGCGTTATTTCCCTCACCGTACCCGTAACTTTCCCGAGAACCGTATCCCATACCAAGTCCACCAATTATTCCTGCAATCCAGACCAAAAATAGTTCAAAATAAGCTGGATTCCCGACTATGGTAGGATCGAGAATTGGCATTTGTAATGCTGGAATGAGTACAACCAAAAAACTCACCGCAAAGATTAAAGTACCAATAAAAGTCGGAGTTCTTACCATTTTTCTTACCATCTAACCCTTTAATTGTGAAAATATAGTTAGCTTGAATCTGAAAGATTACCTTTTATCATTTTTCATGATCACACAACTAAAACACGCAGATAATTAGAATGACTCTAAAAAACCAGCTTTTCTCATTTATCATCAATTTGTATTGATTTTGTTCTGGACCATAATAAATTCACAACTAGTGTTCCTCAAACAACAAAATATCGGGATTCAGTTTATTAAACCGCCTTTCATGGATCCATCGGAAATCTTAAGGAATGGTCTTAATTAACATTGATCGGCCTTAGTTTTAGAATAATCGTTGAATGGAACCGCTAAAATGAAAATATTAGTGACTGGAATTGCAGGTTTTATTGGATCTCATTTAGCAGAGCGGTTAGGGGATTTAGGATATGAAGTCGTAGGGATAGACTGTTTTACTGATTATTATTCCCGAGAACTAAAGCAATTGAATATGGAAAAGATCAAGAGCTACGATATTCCGGTTTATAATTTCGATCTTGCAAAGGACGGTCTAAAATCAGCATTACAAGGGGTTGACGTCATATATCACCTGGCCGCTCAACCAGGAATTTCTATCTCGACCCCGTTTGAAGAATATGTAAAGAATAATATCATTGCCACCAAAAATCTGGTAGATTCGTGCAGAAACCTTTCTTCACTAAATTGTTTTGTCAATATTTCAACTTCATCGGTATATGGAGCGCATGCAACAGATCCTGAGGATGCAGCACCTAAACCTACTTCATTTTATGGTGTTACAAAGTTGTGTGCAGAGCAATTAGTTCTTGCTTACCATCGCGAATATGGATTCCCTGCATGTTCCCTGCGTATTTTTTCTGTGTATGGGCCACGTGAAAGGCCTGAAAAGCTGTTTCCTAAGATCATCTTGAGTATATTGAACAACACCTCATTTCCTCTCTATGAAGGGAGTGAAACCCATTCTCGAAGCTATACTTACGTCGAGGATATAATACATGGATTGATCTCCGTATTAAACCACAAGGACAAAGCGATCGGGGAAATTTTCAATCTGGGCTCGCCAGTTGAAGTTACTACTGGAGAAACAATAAAGATTGTTGAACAAATCATGGGGAAGGAAGCACAAAAAGATGTCCTTCCGAAAAGGCCTGGGGATCAGATTCGAACTTGGGCAAATATCAATAAAGCACGTTCAATTCTCGGTTTTGAACCACAAACTCGAATTGAAGACGGATTAAAACTAGAAATAGATTGGTTTCGAGAAATCTATGAAAAAAACATCCTATATGAATAATTATCTCCTTCTCATGTGTCAAAGTTACGCTAAAAAATGGGCCGGCCCAGATTTGAACTGGGGACCTCCTGCGTGTCAGGCAGACGTCATACCGGGCTAGACCACCGGCCCGAATCATTTTCAAAGAACTTAATGAGGGCGATTACCCTTCTGTATCTTTTGTAAAAATCTTACCGCCAACAGCTTCTATTTTTGTTTGGGCCCTGGATGTGATTTTAGAGGTATAAAGATGGATGGGAGTGTTGACTCGACCAGAACCAAGGACTTTCGAATATCCCAGTTGAGTTACATCTACCTTGATCGCTTGTCCGTCCTTAACAGCCTGATTCGAAGATAGCCAGCTTTCAAGCTGTTCTTCTATGATTCCCACATTGATCGTTCGGGACGGAAGCCTTTTTGGAGGAGAAAATCCTTTTTGGCTTTCGATGATAGCAGAAATTTTACCAATGCGGTGATGGCCCTTGCTACCTGCTTTACCAACTCCACCACGAGACCCGCTTTTCCTATGGCCTCCTGATACTCGCCCATATCCATAGGTTCGGCTGCCACGCTGTTTTTTTATCTTCTTTGACCGTCTGGTTGTCATTTGCATCCACATTATGCCATTTTGATGATAAGCTGATTGATATGTTCGCCTCTATACCCGAGTGCCCCTCCCAAGGTATAAGGTTGTTTAACTCCCCGACTTCTATACCCTTTTCTTGGGGGATGCAAACGAAAAACAGGTTTTAGACCTTTTATTTCATCTAGACTGGCTTTAAATCGTAAAAATTGGTCTACGAAGTCATCAATATTCGAGAATCGTGTATTTTTTTTGATATAGTCTTCCGTGACTCTTTGATTTCCATTTATGCGCCCTCGTTTGATAATAAGTTCCTTTGTGCTAGCAAAATTTAATTCACCCCAAGTAACTGTATCCTTTGCCTTCTGTAACATACCTTTATAGGTTTCACGATCATCTATAATGACACAATGATTCGTTTTATGAAGTCGTAAGAGATTAAGGGTTTTTTTTATCTCCTGATGTCTGCCAATGGCGCTTCGGATACGGATCACCACCATCCGACTAGTCGTTTGGGAGGGAGATTTTGACATAATCTATTATTCACCCCATTCAGTAACATGCGATCGGGCATACGTGGCCCGGAGCGCTTCAAAGGTAGCTTTACAAAAATTCTGAGTTGTTCTGGTGTCTCCAAATGTTTTACTCCATATATCAGATATTCCAGCCAGTTCCATAATGTTTGTGGCAACGTCTCCAATCACAAGTCCCAGTCCTTTCGGCGCCGGTTTCAAAATAACTCGAACACTACCAACCTTGCCTTCGGTTTGGAATGGAATTGAGTGTGGATTGGAACAGGTGCATTCCCAACTCCCACATCCTCTCTTAATTGGTACAATATTCAATTTAGAAAGAACGATAGCATTTCTGATGGCTGTTCCAACGCCTGCTGCCTTTGCCTGCGCTACTCCAACAATTCCATTTCGATTGCCAACGCCAGCTGTCGCAACAAATAACGTTTTTCGCCCAGCATCAGTCTGTCTCTGAACTCGACCCACATCCAATACAGTTTCGGTCAAATTAGGAACAAGGAAGTCGACAACCCTGACATCATCAATTCGAAATGAATCACGAAAAACATCATAAATGGAGGTAATAGATCCCTCCTTTACCAAATGACCCACCTCTGTTCGAGGCATCCATGAATCAAGATCGACATCCGCTGCTGCATTTTCTCTATCGCGTCGTCTTCTACTCATGTCCAATCATCCTTTAGTATTATCAATTCAATCTTAATGATATTTAGTTTCAATCGCATTTTTCGTGTTCTCAAATAAGTCGGTTAGCTTGGTCGGATCAATTTTTTGCTTGATGTATTTTGAAAATTGTTTTTCAAACCGCTCTACATCATCCTGTTTAAGAATTCTAGCATATTCGGCAATATGTTTCCCTTTAAGGCGTTCCTCCGTGGGAAAAACTTTTTCCGAATGTGGCACCTCTAATCCCGAATCAACAATTCCTTTCAGAGCGGCAAATAGACGAGATCCATAAACGGGAGGGTTCAGCCCCGCATCAAGGATTGCTTGTTGAATTCCAGCTTTCTGTCCTTTGAGTCCTGCCAAAAAACCGACAAGATATGCGCTCGGGATATTTGACGTGGCCCCTCCCCATTGAAATGCTTTTGAAAGTTCACGTGTGTGGGCTGATGAGAGTGTGAAATCCCCATTGATTCTTGCATCTATAAATTGAATAAGGCAGTGATTATTGGTGAGACGGACAACCGCTCGGGTTTCGTTACTTCGAACTAGTCGTCGCCGCAAATGATAGTTTGTTTTCCCTTCGCGTCGACGTCTAAAAGGGACACGATATCGGGCACCTTTTGCCATACTCTTCACCGTCTCCGTACTTTTGGCTTTTTTACGATTCCAAGGTCTTCGATTGTATTTCGGAGATAGGCAACACTGCGGTACGCATTACCTTTAACTTTTGCATAAAGCGTCCTATACTGGGCAGGTGATATCGCTTGCTTGTCTCTAAGTGCTCGTAGGTATCGTCTCTGGGCTCTCACCTTAGTGATCCAAAGTTTTTTACTGGGTTGTCTTGCACCTTTTCTTCCTTTTCTACTTCCAGGGCCTCTCCGTTGTCCTCGGCGTTTTTGTCTCCTAATGTATCTAGCACGAGCTCGGGATACGCCTTGCACTGGCTTTTTCCGAATTATTCCATCAGCAATGAGCTTTCGCACGTCCGCTCTTGTTAAGGCTAGTGAAAGGTCTTCCTCAACGTCCGGATCAATCCAAACTCTATGCACCCCTACTCCCAGGACTTTAGCGGCGATTCGTTTTTGAGGAGCAAGATTCATTCTTCTTCGTCTCCAATTTCAAGGTCTGACAATTCGAGGTCTGATAATTCAAGATCCTCGAGTGCCTCCTCATCAAGCGCTAGCTCTTCTTCTAGGTCACGCAGATCCACTCTGGCGACAATGGGATTTATTATATGAACGTTGAGTAGTTGGGCTTCAGTAATGATTCTTTCCTTTTTTTTCCTTCCCACACCGGCCGCAATCCGACCCACCTGATAAGAGGTATCAATGAGTGATAAATCTAAAGGAGAATTGATCAATACCTCTTCAGTGCCCACAGATGATTGATAACGAATCTGCCTCGGGCTTCGAAATCCAATTGATGGGGATACCGGCCAGCCTTGCTTCTTTATCCTTGTCCTTGAATCAATCCCACGGGCCTTCCGCCAGCTTTTTTTAACCCGTTTATATCTCCACGATTCGGGTCGGTGGAATTTCGGCCTTTTTTTCTTTAAAAGGGCCTTAATTCTTTGGAGGCGAGCCTCCTGACCAGAGCTTATTTTTGAAATGTCTGACATTTCATGTTTCTTCCATTTATGCCGTAGAACCCTTGTCTTCCGCTTTGAGAAAAGAATAACGGTGGGATTGAGATCTATTATGTGTGAAACGACTACAGAATCCAAACCAAGCCCCATTATTCCCTGTATTTAAATGATGCAGGAAAAATCTCCCGAGATGACAATTGAAGTTTTTGCAGGAGGGGTTCTTAAAAACGTCGCTTACCTACTAGCATTTAGATCATTCAGCTTTCCAGGAGAGATCTTGTATTCACGTTATCCATTCTGGAGCATATCATGAAATCATTAACTTTTTATCAGAGATTTCAAGATTAAATGCAACGAAAATAAAATTCTGTAATCTTCTTAGGTCGTACTCCCCCTTATTAATACATCTTCCACCACATCTCAAAAACTTCACTTATGATGATGCCCTAATTACCCATTTGACTCCTGCTGATATTGCGGGGCTCACAATAGCTGGAGTGGATGGCGGATATGTTTCACGAAGGTTCATTGGGTTTGACATCTTTCTTTTCAGAGCGGTTGCTGTTTTTTCTAGCTATACTCCCACGGGTATCCAAAAAACTACCTATTACCCCGCCAAAACCCCGCCATTTGAAACTGCGGTCTCGGAAGTGGGATTATCTGTCATTGACGCTGAACAATACGGAACAATAAGACGAGCAATTACAGAGATTCAAGTTGCCCTTCAAGTTCTGGAGGTAAGCCCAAAAAAGGTAGATATCCTCCTTTTAGATGGAAGCCCAGTCATAAAAAAACCTTTAACAGGAAATCAGAAAATCTTACGTTACTATCAAACCTATCTAAATCATCTCGCTAGGCTTGTATCCCAAACAAGAGAAGATCGGATTCGATTGGCCTGGATTGTGAAGGACAGTCGGTTAAATCTTCTCACCAAATTTCTTGGACGAATTCTCCCCTTCTTAAGTGAGGAGATACCCGAGATGCTGGCAATTGATTATCGCAGCATAATTAACAGAAGTAGAGATATGGATTTATTTTTCTATTTATTAGAACCAAATGCACGGAGTCTGGTATATCACTACCCCTTCCAATTACCTATTGATTCGGGCCTGGATTTAGCACTCTATGTTTATTACCTGAAAACGGCACCATACGACATTCCGCTTAGGATTGAGTTATTCCAATCCATCCCTCTGAAATCCCTAGCCAATGTAAATGAAGTGAATATTCTCTCTGAGGCGATCTTGCCTATTTCTCAATACAATCGGGAATATGGGATTCCTGCACCCATAGTTGAGGCCGATGCACGGGCAAGAATAAAAGAAACCGAAGTCGATGCTCTGTTTCGGTCGATCCACAAAAAACATCCCACGCCAGATTTGTGGTTCCCTCGTCGAGAAAGAACTCCTTGGAGATTTTAACCTTGAAATTATTCGATAATGAGGCTGAATACATATGACCCTACTTGGAACGGTAATCTCAACGAAAGACTCTCCTAACCTGGATAAAATTGAGTTCATTATTAATGAAAATAATGTCCAGCCATATGCAGAACGAGGACAGTTTGTTACTCTTCGTAAAGGCCAAAATCTGGAAATCCTAGGCCAAATTACTGGAATCAAGAAATATAATGCGTATTACGCGAACTTCGACTTTAATATCCAAGAACTAGCCTCTCGGGAATTCGATGCTATCTTTCCAACGAATGAATGGGAAAGTACGGTTGCTGAACTAAAACCATTGGGTGAACTAAATAAGAACAGTGGAAAAATTAGGCGGCTCAAATTTCCTGTGTCTCCTGGTTCGAAAGTATATACGGCAGATCCAGCCATAATTTCGATGTTCCTTGGATTTGATGATAATGGCCTTTTTTGGGGGGAAATCCCGGCAAATAATGTAAAAGTACAACCCAATCTTTCGCGTTTGTTAAGAAAGCATCTTGCAATCCTCGCTATTTCAGGGGCGGGAAAATCTTACGCCACAACGGTTTTGCTCGAAGAGCTCTATCACTATGGAAAGATGGGAGTTCTCGTCGTTGATCCACATGGTGAATATACCGCTGTCCTTCCTGAAATGGATGGAAGTGAACGAATGCCTGAAGTTATTAAAGGTTCATTTATTTCAATTGGCGTTCCCGAACTTTCAGCATGGGATATTTCCGAATTCATACCCGATATGACTGTAGTTCAGACTCGTGTATTAGACAGCCTGATTGCGGAATTGCGAAAACAAAAAGCTCTTTATGGTCTGCAAGACCTCATCCGTGTTACTGAGCAGTCTGAAACTATCAATACTCGCACCAAGGATGCATTAATCGGGTGGCTGCATTCTTTAGATCGAACATACCTATTTTCGGTACAAACCAACCCCATCATGGATCAAATGATTAGGCCAGGAAAGATAACGATTCTCGATTTATCGGAGATTCGAAATCTTCGGAGTAGGTCCATCATTGTCCTACACTTTCTGAAAGGATTGTACTATCAGCGTATTCGGAATAAAATCCCGCCATCGGTGTTTGTGATTGAAGAAGCGCATCAATTCTGTCCCCAAAACCAAAGATCTGTCTCAAAACGGATTATCGAGACCATCGCTCGTGAGGGACGAAAATTCTATGTTTCGCTTTGTCTTATTTCCCAACGACCAGTGAATTTATCGGTAACGGCACTCTCCCAATGTAATTCGAATCTGATACTTCGAATCAGAAATCCATACGATCTCGATTTCATTGGTCGGACTTCTGAAGGAATCGATAGAGCGGCATTGAAGGTACTCCCCGATTTAGAAATTGGTGAAGCCTTATTGGTAGGTGAAGGAGTCAATTATCCTGTATTTTTCCGTGTGAGAGCCAGACGACTTCGAGCTAATAATTCTAATTCCGATTTAGAATCGGTTGCTGAAAGCTGGTCTAGCAATAATTCAGAGAAGTAACCTCGAGGTTTACGGTAAGAAAACTACTTCCCAGTTTTTATAGTCGTTTATTAGCTCTTCTCATATCTATCCAAGCTGATTGTGCAAGTAAATCGGTTCTTCAGTTATCACTAGACAGTAATAGGCTTTTGCCATCTAATCTTTTATCGGGAGAAACTAGAAAAGAAGAATATAAAATTCAATCATTAAATAGGATTTCTGATGTCAATATGCTACCCGGATTCCTGTGTCTACAGGCCATGGAAACGTTTTACATTTGGACTTACAATGGAGTAGAATTCAGCTATGGCTCTGATTAACTTTTCATATGCATCGTTTATTGCTACGATCTTTGCACTCTTATCCCTTGCGTTAATAGTGTTGTATTTATTATTCTACAACGAGGAGGAGGAGGAAGAGCTGGATGAAATTACAGAAACTTAGCCCTTTCATTGATCGGTTTTATTGCAGTAGCGTTTGAGCCATTTTAGACAACAGTGCATGAGGATCTTTCGCTTTTACATATGCAGAAGCGAGGAGGACCCCTCGTGTCCCCAATTCAAGCGCTTTTTTCACATCTTCTGCATTAGATATGCCCGCTCCACAAAGAGGGGTTACCTGGGGATTCTCGAGTAGAATCCGTTTGACATTATTTTTCACTATCTCGGGTTGAGCGGCTGAGACTGAAACTCCGGTGCCAATAAGTTCTGGTGGTTCGAAGGCTATTGCATCGGGATTTAATTTAGCAGATGCAGCGCTCACTGCTTCATTGTTTGTACACACAACTGTGTATAGCCTATATGATCGTAAATCGCGAATCACGCCTTCAATATCAGCCAGGTGCATTTTATTCTCAGAATGATTAATAAGAGATCCGGAAGCGCCCGAGACATTGATCATCTCTGTAGAAATTTTCCCCGTGTGACTCCCCGTAGAGACATTGTCTACTGTCTGTGAAAAAACAGGGATTTCGAGCTGCTCAGCAAATTGAGTTAAATGGGTTATTGGAGGGCAGACCACAATCATTGCACCAGATTCTTGCGCCACACTCTCTGCAATCTTCGCTAGCTCGAGGCCTTGTTTACCCAAAGCTTTGGGATAGATTTTCAGGTTTAAAACAATAAGAGGGACTTTAATTTCCTTCATTTCGCTAATCAAACCCGGAAATCAAGGGATAGCCTTATCAAATTCAAGATTCTTGTTCTATGTTTACTCCGTTTCCCTTAGAATAAAGAGATTTCGGGGGTCAGAACTTTTTAATCATGCTACAAAGACCGATTGCCTGTGTCTTATTATCCAAATAAAAGGAGGAGCTCTTGTTAATGAGCCGTCGTTCGCGTTCACGTTCTCGTATAATCGATAAATGGTCTGCGAAGGATATTTACCAGGTTTACACTCCTCCTGGCTTTCTTGAAGGGGAGGAGAGGCTAATTGGAGAAACAGTAGCTGATGATCCGCAAAAAATGATTGGCCGTGTGATTGAAGTCTCTCTGGGGGACGATTTAATCAATGATTATACGAAGAGACACGTAAAACTTCAATTTCAGATCACTGATGTGACGGGAAACAAAGCACAAACTCGTTTTAAAGGACATTCGTTTGCACGAGATCATCTACGTTTTCTTGT
>JBHLSH010000074.1:0-19460 GCA_048881705.1 Candidatus Heimdallarchaeota archaeon
CTCCAACCAATCATAGAACAAGAAACTTAGAGTAACCTTTATAAGACGTACATATATTTTGCCTCGTGTGAGCGATAAAAAACGCTCACAACAAAAAATTAGCACATAAAAACAACACTAGGAGAAAAGGTGTAAAGAAAAATGTCTGGTTTTGCACGTGCAAGAGTAGAGAAAGTCATTCGTGATGCTGGCGCTCACCGAGTTTCAGCAGATGCAATCAATCGCCTGAACGAAATCCTTACGGACAAAGGAATGGCTATTGCTAAGTACGCTGTAGAGATTGCCAAGCACTCTGGACGGAAAACTGTCAAAGAATCTGACATCCGTCTTGCCTCTACCAAATAAGCACTCAAAATTGATTTCCTTTGAAGACTTTAGGTCTTCACCCATTTTTTTTTCTTTTTTCTCATTTGACTAGGTTAGGGAGAACCATTCATGTCTTGCGAATGCTAGAATTCTCGTTTGCTAGGTAAAATGAATATTGAACTCTTCTGGTTTAGGTTCCATCTTTCCTCTCGGAGATATAATTTTAGTTTAAAGTGGCAAATATTAGCAGATAGATCTGTAATTAGTTAAAAATAGGAGAATTTATTCATTTTGCGAGCTTTGCTTGGTCTGCAACTTGCAGCATGGCCTTCTGAATTTCTTCTGGATTACCAAGATAATAATGAGGTTTAATGGGATGCATCTCTCCATTAACCCATTCCAGTTCATAAATGAGCGGGATTCCCGTTGGAATGTTTAATTTGAGAATCTCATCATTTGATACATCATCCAAATACTTGACGAGAGCACGAAGAGAATTACCATGAGCTGAAACGAGGATTTTTTTTCCTGCCCTAAGAGAAGGGACAATCGTTTCGTGCCAATAGGGGAGAACTCGGGCGACAGTATCCTTTAAGCATTCTGTAAGTGGTATATCATCAGGGTTGAGCATTTGATATCGTGGATCATGTCCGGGGTAGCGGGGATCACTTTTGGTGAGAGCAGGGGGTTGAACATCGTAGCTCCGTCTCCACATAAGCACTTGTTCTGCCCCATGTTTCTTCGCGGTCTCTTTTTTGTTTAAACCTTGAAGGGCCCCATAATGCCGTTCATTAAGGCGCCATGACCTTTGGACGGGTATCCACATGAGGTCCATCTCTTCAAGGACAATCCAAAGCGTGCGAATGGCTCGTTTAAGAACACTCGTAAAGGCCAGATCGAAGATGTAGCCTTCACCTCTCAGTATTTTGCCGGAATTTTGCGCTTCCCACACACCACGGTCTGATAGATCGACGTCCGTCCAACCAGAAAAAAGTCCCTCACTATTCCACGTAGATTCGCCATGTCTGAGAAGAACGATCTTGTAAATAATACTCTCCTCTCCTTTAATCAACCTTATATACCGTTTGGTTGTCCTTCCTTATTTCTTTCGTTATAAAACCATGCTTGGCTAGTTGATTCAAATAAATAATCTCTGTACTTTTCTTTCTCCGAGTCTTTCGGACTATATGTCCAGCAGTGACTGAACCAGAAAACTGTTTCAAGGCAAAAAATGTACGTCGAAGGAGTCGGGGAACCTCTGGAAGGGAATCTACTCTACTAACGGTAACAGAAGGTAGGGATTCCTTAATCCGATCTTTTATGGCTAATACAAGGCTGATGGTTTCCTCTACAGTTAAAATTTTCTCTTTATCTCTCCAAGTGGCTTTTAATTCTGCCACAATCTCATCCACAGGAATTTTGGAACCATTGATTACTTCCAGAGCTGATGGGGTAATTTCGAAGCCAAGTTCACGCAATTTGCGCAACATCTCAACACCATGAAATTGATTTAATCAGCCTCGTGGAAAATGTATCTATATTCTTTATAATTCTTCTTCCTCAACATAAAAAAAGAGTAAAAAATCGAGGTAAAATCTTGACTCCTCCCGTGGAAACATCTAAAATGTTCCCGGAATAGGCGCTCCTTATAGAAAAAGCTTCTCACTTTCATTAAGTGTCGTTAGTGGGGTTCTGTCAGGCATGAAAAGCTTCAGTTTGTTTCGTCGGGAGTGTGCGCTAAGAGATAACGAGAATTGTGAGTATTATCGAAAACCCACCCAGTGTCATCTCCTTAATTGCCCCGTTTTCGCGCCAGACACGCCGAAAAGGACCAAAGCTGCTATCTTACGTAGAATGAAAGATTCAGTTGTGTTTCATCCTTCGGACTTTGATTCTATGTCGCAAACTACCGTACAGGATTTGATGAATCAAGCTCGTGGCATCCCGAGAGAAGACACTTCCCCTCATTTATTGCAGCAGCCAGTTCATGCCGAAAAACCAGTTCAACGGTTGATATGCATGGTTTGTGAAGAACCGATCACTGATGATAGGTTTATCACGATCCGTGACCCAGCAGATATTATCATCTATCTTCACTCCAAAGGGAAATGTGAAGCTCGCTATGAGAATACAGAAAAAGTAAGACAAGATTTTCTCAATAGATATAAGCGCTTTCAAGAGAAAAGTAAAATTCCCGCACGTAAATCTAGAAAAAATAAGTAAACGAGGATTTTCGGCCATTATAAGACTCCATAAAACTTTTAGGTTTTTTTCAGTGATTGGAATGACCCCAGTAATCCATTGGCGGAGACCCCAGACTGGAAGATCTGCAATATATTCGAAGAACGGGCTAGTATCCTCCTCTCAGCCTCTAGCATCTTCTGCAGGAATTGATGTTCTCAAAGCAGGGGGCTCGGCCTGCGACGCCGCAATTGCCATGGCCTCGGTTCTGAACGTCGTTGAACCCTTTTCGACGGGTATAGGGGGTGATGTATTTGCCCTTATTTACATTCCTGGTGATCCTAGCCCACGCGCCATCAATGGATCTGGATTTGCACCCAAAAGCCTTGGCTACCAACAGTTAACAGAAGAACTGGGCCTCACTCAAATTCCTGTTAGGGGGCCCCTACCAATCACGGTTCCAGGCGCAGTTAGTGCTTGGCAAGCTATCCATGACCAGTATGGTCGGCTACCCTGGGAGGATATATTGAAACCTGCGATACGATACGCACAGGAAGGTTTTCCTGTGTCTCCTGTGATTGCCCACGTATGGAGAGATCAGGTTACTGTTTTAAGATCTCATAAGGGGGCTGCGAGAACCTATCTGACAAATAACCACCAAAGCCCCCAAACGGGCGAAATCTGGAAACAACCTGCTCTAGCTGATACTCTAGGGCAGATTGCAAAAGAGGGAAGTACAGTCTTTTACAATGGCGAAATTGCCTTCCGGATCGAAGAATTCATGCAACAAGAAGGCGGATATCTACAAGAGACAGATCTGTCAAATTATGAGGCTGAATGGACAGATCCTATTTCTCTAGAACTATATGACAATCTTCTGTGGGAACATGGACCCAACGGCCAAGGACTTACCACATTATTGATTTTAGCCATAGCAAAGGAGCTAGAAATCCATCAGTATCCTGTAAATTCGGCTAAATATTTGCACTGCCTAATTGAAGCGAAAAAAATAGCCTTTTCTGATGCCTTTGCTTATATAGCAGATCCGAAATGGATGGACCCCAATTGGAAAATGCTTTTATCACCAGATTATGCTAACCAGCGAGCGTCATTTATAAAGATGGATCGCGTCCAGAGGACACCATCTCTTCCGTATCCGCTTTTGGGAGAGGATACAGTGTATTTGACGGCGGTGGACGGAGAGGGTTATGCCATTTCTTTCATCAATTCCTTGTTTAATGGTTTTGGCTCTGGAATAGTTGACCCTCAGACGGGGATTGCTTTTCAAAACCGGGGATCATGTTTTAACCTTGTGAAAAACCATCCAAATCAGTACGAGCCTGGCAAACGTCCTTTTCATACCATTATTCCAGCAATGATCACATCTCTTGATGGAGAGCTGCTTTACTCGTTTGGAGTAATGGGGGGTCACCACCAGCCACAAGGCCAGGCGCAAGTTTATCTCAATCTTGTAGTACACAATATGAATCCGCAGCAAGCAATTGAAACCCCCCGATTCCATCATGATCAATATACAAATACCCTTGCTTTAGAATCCCCAATTAATATAGAAACAAGACTGGGGCTTAGGAATAGAGGTCATAGGATAATAGAAGAGGTAGGTGCAAATTTCGGCGGGGGTCAGATAATTCAACGTGATCCTAAAAGCGAAGTATACTGTGCGGGATCGGATCCACGGAAGGACGGGCAGGCTCAAGGTTTTTGAACACTAAATTCATGCGTAATAGCGTTATTATCTCGAAATGGTGAATAACATAAAGGCAAGTAGAATTTTGTCGACTCTCTCCTATAGAGACTGGTTCTCAGTATTTACAATTATTAGATAGACTTTTTAAAATGTATACAACAACATCTAAACGAAGTGCTCCTGTTGAAGGATGAGAGATCTTCCAAAGGCGAAGCGGAACCTGACCCGACAAAACCTAGTCCGTCGGAGCCTAGTAAAACTGATCTCTTTGCGCAAGAAAGAATTTTTTTTCCAGGAAGGATAAGCTTACTAGAAAGCATTGAAGACCAGCTAAATACGGTGGGTGATGTCTGGATCCATCATGGCTTCCGTGTTCCCTACGAAGACCCAATAACGTTTGAAGATGTCTATGATATACATTATCATGATACTGTTATGATTCCCAGTATTCTGCATACCCTCTTTGACAAGATCGGTGGCAAAAGAACAACCAGCATTGCAGCATTGAGTGGGATGAAAACACCCGATATAATATTAGTACAAGATCCTGCCACCATGAATACAGCCGTTTTATTTCAAGGAAATCTTTGGATCACTGAAATTCTTCTTCGAGAAGCTTCCATGCTCGATCCACTGCCACTTGCACGAACAAATGCAGTTACAGATATATTATCTGATCCACAATTAGTTGAAACATCGCAAGATGACATCTCCATCGAAATTAACGGTTTTCGTACAAATGAAGGGACAACTCTAAGCCAGATCATAATCCCGCTTGATAGTGAATACCGCCCAAGGATAGGTGGGACAAGAGATCCTGCCATCCGTCTGAAAAATCCCATCCAACATCTTCCCGAAGCTGCCGAGCTGGTCCTAATGATTTCTGATGCCGTAACATCCTCAGCAAAACTCTACCTTGGGACAGTAAACATCCGCCTGCGAGAAGATCGTCCTGCTCCAGAACTTCCAGAAGAAGTAAACATCATCTGTATGAAAATCTACCGTAGATATCTTGACATTATTGAGGTTGGATCTCGAGCGCAACCCAAACAGTTTGGCCTTCACCCTAGTTCCTTGTTAAAATTTAGAATTTTTAGGACTGAGGTAATTAAATCAATTAAAACCCTTTCAACTCTTTTACATTTAAACTCGTAGGTCAAAGACAGACTTACAATAGACGGTTAAAACAGGATTTCATTTTTTCGCTGATTGGTGCTCATCAATGACCTTCTTGGCCTCTTCAATCCAGATACGGGTTAAATCCAACCCATCAAGCTCTTCCTTAGCTTTTAAAAACTCCTTCTTTTTAGCTTGATATTCAGCCGGCTTAATTCGGCCGAGAACAAATCCCCGTTCGAGTTCATCTAATTTAGCGGTCATGATGCCGTCCATGGACTGGAAAAAAGTAATCATTGCGATGTCGATTGCATCCATCATTTCAAGTCCCGGAATAGTAAGGTGATACACGAAATGGGGAGTCGGGAACGGCTCAACAGTACGTTCACAGATATAATTGGATTGAAGCAGTTTCAGATGCTTTTCCACAGCTGGGCGGCTGATATTCAGATTATCTGCAAGCTCTGCTGGATTTAGGGGTTCCTTGCTGAGCATTGTTAGGATCTTACGGCGTGTTCCATCGCTGAGAACTTTCAAAATTTCTTCGATTCGGAGTTCTAGTATTTTTCTCACGAAAAAAACACCGTCCGTTGTCCTGCCCGATCAAAAAACTCACATATATCTTTTACTTACATCTTCCTTTGACATATATGGATTATCTTCAGTCTTAAAATCCTCAGTTAACCCAACGGTTTAACGAGGAAACCTTCAGGTTTGACGCCCAAGCTGATCCGTTTAGGATGTTTTTTATTGTTTCGTCACCGAAGCTTAATCAGATAGAATAAAAGGTGAATGACGTGTCGCGGAAAGAGATTGAAGAGTTACAAACCTTATTAAAAGCGCTAGATATAAGACTCAAGAATGATGAAATCACCGAACATGAATATGAAACAATAAAAATGAAATATCAGGCCCAACTCGAAGAACAGATGGCCGTTGTTAAAGAGAACAGCTTTTTGAAGGATCTTTCCTACGTATCCATTTCGGGCTCAGGAAAGGTAACGGATTCGTATGTCTCTATTTCTGGTTCAGGACGAGTAGAAGGCTGGCGAGGGGGCTCAATTTCCATTTCAGGATCTGGAAAGATAACAGATGATGAGATAAAAATCAGCGGATCAGGTTCACTTCCTGGTGATATGGTAACTCAGAAACTAAAAGTTTCAGGTGCATTAAAGGTAGGTGGAGCCTTAGAAACTGAACAACTCATGAGTTCTGGCTCTTTAAAGATCGAAGGGCCATTAACCGTTACGGAAAAGCTTTCTATTTCTGGTTCTGGCAAAATTGAAGGTGATATTAATGCGCATGGTGCAATGGTTAGTACTAGCGGCGCATTAAAGGCGGAAGGAAACTTGGCGTGCAATGAAGCAGAAATGAACGGCTCTTACACCATCGAGGGTAATGTGGACTGTAGTGGTTCTTTTCGATCAGAACTCAGCGGAAAAAGCCGAATTGAGGGTCATCTTTCGGCAGACGGGGATGTATACATTGAGCAGGATCGTTCCTCGGCCTCCTTAAAGGTAGAAAGTATCTATGCGAAGGGAAAGGTGTATTTGGAAGGTGTTAAAGCCCAATTAGTGCAAGGAACGTCAGTGGAATTGGGGCCAGATTGTGTTATCGAAAAAGTCGAGGAAAAAGGATAATATCGGACCCTCCCTCATATTTTATGCCGGAAAAGCACCCTCTATTACTGAAATGGAAAATTATTGTCTTTCTTTATAGACCGAAATATACTCCTTAATTGTTCTTCCCAGCGATTGGAAAGCCTCGGTAACATTGAGTCCGGTCTTTGCTGAAGTATCAAGATAACTTATTTCGAAAGGGATATCTGAAATCTCGCCCTGGGAGGTTTTAATGAACTGTTCCAGGGCTCCATTGTCGATAGCATTTGGTAGATCTGCTTTATTTCCAAGTAGAATATACGGAATTTCTCGGCCAACGTTGGTAAAGAGTTCACTTTTCCAATTGGCAAGATTGTATAGTGATTCTGGACGTGAACTATCGAAAACGAGAATAGCACCGTGGGAGCCTTTGTAATACAATGCCCTGACGGCACTGAACCTTTGTTGTCCCGCCAGATCCCAAATTTGGAATTTATACTGCTGACCATCGATATTTAAATCTTGGACGGCAAAATCAGCACCAATGGTCAAAATATATCCACTTTGAAATCCTTTGCCTAGAAAGCGTTCTCTTAAAGAAGTCTTTCCGACCCCACCATCACCCAGAAGGCATATTTTATATAGAGGCACTTTAAATTCTCCTAGTTTAGACGTCGACAAATAAAACGGATCTTAGGGTGGATTTAGACGATTTGCATCTGATTTCTTACCATTCGACTCCAACCTTGCCAATATTTGAAGCCGTCTGGGGCTGTGGTGCGAAAGTTTAGAAAATGTTCTAATTGTTTTCGGTTGATTTTAGAACCCCTTCTAGCCGCTTCAGGCATTTTGCCTGATATTTTTAATCATTCGCATTTTTGTCTCGAAAAGCAGCTCGCTAAGAGAAACTTTGAAGACATGTGGATTAAGCAAGCGTATGTATGTTGGATCTAAATACGCCAATTGGCTTTTCACATGCATTTGGCCCTGCTGCCAATCCTTTAGCGAAGTTTCTATCAGCTTCTTCCCCTTTTCCATGATTCGCAAAAGCAAAGGTTCGGAAGTAATGTCTCTTGGCAGTTTGAATTTTTTCATATGGTCAATTGGATGTCGAATCCAGGAATTTTCTGTTGGGGTAGCTTCTGATTCGAGACATAGGACATCTGCGATGTATTTTTGGGTTGTCATGTCTCTTATCCGCCATACGCTTTTTGCCCCTGGATTTATTGTTTTTGCAATGTTTTCACTAACCTTGATCCGGGGTTTTCCATCTAATTCCGTTAGTTTATACACCCCTCCCAGAGCTGCTTGTTCCCCCCCCGTTATAAGCTTTGTTCCTACACCATATACTAAATGCTTAACAGTTTCCTCCCTTAACACGAGATCTTCCTTTGTTTGGGCTCTGTTTCGCGTATCACGAATCTCATTCACAATGGATGTGATTGTATATTCGTCTAATTCGTTGGAGAGAACAATTTTGATATCAGGAAAACCAGCTTCTCTAAAAGCTTCGTATACACGGATTGACAGGTATGCCAAATCCCCTGAATCGATTCTGACGCCAGCTAATTCCTTGCCTTTCTTTCGCAGATCCAAGGCTATCTGCACCGCATTAGGAAGCCCAGATTCTAGCACATTATATGTATCAATTAGTAATAGGCATTTATCAGGAAAGACTTTAGCGTATTCTTGAAAAGCTTCAAATTCTGATGGAAAAGCTTGTACCCAACTGTGTGCTTGGGTACCGATGGGAGGACATTGCCACCGTCGGGCTCCATCAACAAAGGATGTGCCGACACACCCGCCTATCAAAGCTGCCCTCGTACCGAGATATGCACCATCGCCTTGAGCCCTACGTAGGCCAAATTCGACCACGTTTCCCCCACGCGCCGCATAAACAATTCGGACGGCTTTGGTGGCGATCAGACTTGAATAATTAATTATGTTAAGCAAAGTAGATTCAACAAGCTGAGCTTCAATAAGAGGTGCTGTCACCTTGAGGACTGGAGTCTGTGGAAAAACTATAGTTCCCTCCTTGACGCCTTCTACATCACCTGTAAACCTAACGGTTTCAAGATAGTCCAGGAAGTTTTGGCTGAATGTTTCAAGACTTTGGAGGTAATCGAGTTCTTCTGGGGAAAATTGGAGATTTTCAAGGTATTCCAAAGCTGGTGGTATCCCACATGCAACAGTAAACCCGCCGTTAAACGGATTAGATCGAAAAAAAAGATCAAATGTCGCGTTAACTTTTGATCCCACAGTGTTGAAATAACCTTGTGCCATTGTTAACTCATAAAAATCTGTGAAAAGCCCCCGTTCCTTAGTGTATCCGAACATTATCGGTTTTTCTCCAGGATGTTCCTTTTGAGCAGCGTTTTAGAGAAAGGAAAGTTTTCAAAAAGATTTTGGATATATTTGGTCAAATGCATTAGGGTGTATTCCATGGAAATTTCCCAAGTTGAACTAGCTTCTGATATTGAGGTGAAGGAGAAAGACGCGTTGATTGTAGTAGATATGCAAAATGATTTTCTACCAGGTGGGGCCCTCGCTGTGAGGGATGGAAATACTATCATTCGGGGTATTAATAGAATCGGTACCCAATTCTCGAAAAACCCCATCATATTTACTCAGGATTGGCATCCGCCTGGTCATCAATCCTTTGCGAGCTCGCACGAAGGAAAAAAACCCTTTGATCTGTACGAGACACCAGGTATTGGCCCAGTTTTATGGCCTGACCATTGCGTCCAAGGTACGAAGGGTGCCGAGTTTTCTTCCGAACTAGACACGACCATGGCCAACCTTATCATTCGGAAAGGATCTCGCCCTGCAATTGATTCATACTCGACCTTCCTTGAAAATGACAAGGTTACACAAACAGGCTTGCACGCCTTTCTAAAGGGCCTTAAGATAAATCGGGTTTTTCTGTGTGGTTTGGCTCTAGACTACTGTGTTTATTTCTCTGCTATTGATGCCAAGAAGTACGATTTCGATGTTGTCCTCGTACTGGATCTTACCAAACCTGTGGCATCACCCGAGGATAGCGTGGATAATGCCCTCCAAGATATGATCAATAACAGAATCACCTTTATAAGTTCAGATATACTTTCATAATCCCTTTGTACCTGAAAAAACGAAGCAGGATGTCAGGATGCTTGTTTACTGGATCAATCGAAGTTACAATGCCCGGTTAGGAGGGGTCAATAGGCTGGACATTGCTGATGTTGGATTTCTGATAGGAACCAACTTGGCTGGAATAGTGTGTCTAGAGAAAGAGGCAAGTTCCCAGGAATTGGCTCAAATTCTTGGGGTATCATGGCTTCACATCCCTATGGTTGCTGGGAACCCGCCATCAGATGCAGAATTAAAGCAGATCGTAGATTTTGTCCACGATTGTGAGAAAAATGGCACCAATCGCCCTATATTGTTCCATTCTGAATCGGATTGTTCCGGAACTATCCTCGCTGCCCTTTTAATCATTCTCGACGGATTACCTCCCGATTTAGCCATAACTCGAATACGAGCTGTAAATCCTTTCGCTCTAAACAACCAAGCTGATTATAACTTTGTAAATACAATGAAACCTGGTTTCCTTAACCGATAGGATAACCCTTAATATTTCTAGGGTAATAGTGTGGCTAGAGATTCAATGACAAATCGAAAGCTCACAAAGGGAACTATCCTAGGTATTATTGGATTTCTGCTTCCACAATGCGTTTTTTTGTATACGGGCACTAGCAGTAGCGTTACAATCTGGATTTTTCTCTCCTTTATTTACGCATTTGGATACTACGAGTTCCCTATCCTGTTTGGAACCGAATCTGACTTGGGATTTGACATCTTGAATCCGAATTGGTGGTTTAATCCAGGGGATATTGCGACCACTGCAAATTTCTTAACAGATGCGGATTTCTATATTCAAGCGTTTGCGACATTTCTTTACGGGGGTAGTTATGGCAATTCAAATCTCGATATTGGTGGAATTCTATTTGTTGTTGCAGGGATTTTTGGTATAGTGGGAATTTTACTGGGAATGAAATCCATTCGGCTCTCTGGGATAGTATTTATCGTTGCTGGCTTGATTTCTCTCCTGGCCGTCTTTATGGGATGGCAGAACGCGATCAGCCATCCGTGGTTTGGCGGATTCGTGGACTCTAACTTTCTGATGATTCCTCTTGGCAATATTATTTTGCTGTTGGGCGGGATCTTGAATGTTCGGGAAACGTAATCCCGTCCTATTGCACGATATTAAGAAAGAAGAATCATTAATTCTGAGATTATAATTCCAATATGCCATCAAGCGGACTAAAGTGACAGTTAATGGGATTAGCAAATCCTGATGCAAATGAAACCTTTTCCGAATTTTTGGATCGAATCGATTCGGCACCTACTAAGAAATCCTTTGGCTTAAAATAAACTGCTGTTACCGCAGCTGAAAATTTTAGATATGTTGAAAAATCTGCCTCTTTATATTTCAGTCGGATGTTTTGGCCAAGAAAAAGCGGGCGAAAGATCAGAAAGTAGATTCGGAGGTCAAGTCGCGCTCAAAAATCTCCGAAATCGCGATTTATTCGTCTTCTGGGGATGAGAGTGCGGTCTTTTTAAGAAATTCAAAGATAACTCGTTCTGCTTCAAGTACCTCTGCAATCGCAACGCGTTCATCAGCAATGTGAATTGCCTGAGGATCACCAGGCCCATAAATTACAAATGGAACAGGATTTTCTGATTCTCCCACTAACACGGCGGCATCGGTCCCATAATTAAGACCGATTACAGAGGATCGATCTGGGCGTTTGCCAAGCGTTATGAATTGTTTAACGAATTCATTATCTGGGGAGACGGAGAGAGGGGCCATTATTTGTCTCACAAGATGTGTAAACTTTGCTGGAGAACTTTGCATCTCAGATTTAAGTAAATCGGCAATCTTTTTTGCAAAACCCTGGGGATTTATGGGCGGGACCAGCCTATAATCACATTGTAGTTCAGCATACTCTGGTACCACATTAGCACTCTTGCCCCCTTGGATAACTCCAATGTTTAATGTGCTTTGGCCCAAAATAGGATCCTGAAGTTCTGGAAGGGCAGATCGCAGCATAGGAAAGAGATCGGTTATAGCTTCAATAGCATTTATGCCTTTTTCTGGAGTCGATCCGTGCGCAGCTCTTCCTCTAGCTTGAATAGTCATCCATAAAACCGCTTTTTCGGCTATTCCCACATTCAGTCCAGTTGGTTCAGCCACTAGAAGAAAATCTGCAGAATTCATAATTCCGCTTTTTACTGCATGCTTTGCACCTTCAAGGCCAATCTCTTCATCAGATGTCCCTAAAAACGTCACCATATAATCTAAATCCTTATTTTCAGATAACCGATTGAAATGCTTCACGGCACCTAGGCAAGCGGCAACTCCCGCTTTCATGTCAGCTGAACCCCTCCCATAGACATATCCATCAAGTTCCTGAGCACCTATGGGATCTTTGGTCCAGTTTGATCTTTTTCCAATCGGTACGGTATCTAGATGACCCGTAAGGACAAGAGAACGAGGGGCATCGCCAACAGAAAGGATAATGTTAGCCTTATCTGTATCATAATAGTCGCATTCGGAAGTAATTCCTTCTTCAGCCGCCCATTCCCGAATCCATTCCACTATATGTCTGGTATTTCCAGGGGGGTTTTCAGTGTTCCGTTCAATTAACGCTTTCAAAGTTTTTATTGTATCTGACACGTTTAGCTATGTCTCCTCTTTTTGTTTATGTTTTAGGTCAGTTGGATCTGGATTTTCTGAATCTAGCGATATTTCTGCGAATATAGGGCCTTTATACCCGCAATACTCACAGTAATAGATAGGTGGCGCTATAAAGCTAAGAAACGACGGCAGACATTTGACATCTGAAAAACACACGGGACAAACACTGAAGGTTATGGAATTTCCCTTGGGACGGCGAAGAAGTTGACGGATCTCTGATAGTGTCCGGAAAAAAGTTTTCATACTATCCTCTTCATCAACTTCTGAAAAGTTTTTTATCTTTGGTCGCATAATTTTCGCATTGTTGGCAGTTTTTTGTTCATAGATAAAGATAAACAAAAAATCCGAAGTTTTTTCGGTGTATAGCGAATTTCAGGTTACGGAGGAAGCTTTTTTTATCCATGTTCAAGATTTGAACTGTACCCAAATAAGAGAAATTCTCATTGAATCCATCGTTGTAGAAAGAAATGGGCCTTCAATATAATTATCTGGCAAAAATCTTGTTGGTTGGGGAATTTAGAGTCGGGAAATCCTCCTTAGTACTGCGCTACGTCGAGGGACGTTTCCCTGGGGATTACATGGCAACCATCGGGGCAAATTTCTTAGTTAAAACGGTTCGCTTAGAAAAAGATGGGGAAATATTCCGTGTTGGGTTACAGATCTGGGATATTGGAGGTCATGCACGATCCACTCAAGTTGGGCGAGTTTTTTTTCAAGGAGTCTCAGGTGCATTACTTGTATATGATCTAACCAGGAAAGATACACTTGAAAAACTGCCATTGTGGGTAGAACAATTAAGAAAGTATTCGCCTGAGGCTAAATTATATCTTGTTGGAAATAAGGATGATTTAGAGGAGGAGCGGGTTATTACACAGGAAGAGGGAAGACATGCAGGAATGGATGAATTAGGTGCTGAGAACTTTTTTGAAACCAGCGCTAAAACGGGGCACCGTGTGGAGGAGACGTTCGAGGAACTTGCGGAATTATTAGTTAATGTCCATAAAGACAAGCTGGAACCAGTTGAAACAGACTCAGATCTCTGAATCAACCAAAAAGCGTGCGCTCGTCATGGTGAATTAGTAGGGCCCAAATGATTCGGATAAGATTCCCAAGAATATAGTGCCCTAGCTCCATAAAACGAGAAGTACCCTCCGTTACGACGCAGCACTCATCAACATCAGTTCTTTAACGCTGGATACGTCTTCGATAGTTGTCCTTAGGGTATTGGCCTCTTCGGATGAAACTTCCCGGTTTGCTTCAAGGTACTCTAGGATATCCAGGAATAATTCTTTTGCGTAAGGGAAATCTGTTGTTGCTTCGGGCATCGAAGAAAGGGCAAAGGTTAATTTATCTGCTATCGAGGCCTCAGGCACCTGCAAGGCGTTTCTGACGGTTGATAGGTGGATTTGATCATCTGAAATCGATTGAGCAATTGATTTCCTTCTTTCGGCCTCTTGGGCGGCATCATGGTCGAGTACAGGGACAAAAAGTTTTTTGAAAAATCGTACTAACCGGACAACCCGACTCATATATTCAATCGCCTTCTTATGCTAGCTATAAGAAAAGCACGATAAAACCTTTGTCAGTTATGTTTTCAATCAAAAGGCTTTAAAAATCACAACCCTTTGATCTTAGTAAAGTCACAAACTGGATTCTGATATATTCCTTCCGATTTATTCTGATAAACTCATTCTTTCCTGCAACTATCCATAATTAATGTGTGAACCGAGATGAGCCATTCTGAAGCCATCGCCGGCGTACGAGTAAAACGGTTTCTCACACTTGCTATAATGAAACTAGCACAAGCTCTATTAAATCAATCGAACACGCCTGAGACCCGACAACTCTTAGAAACAACTATACTCGATTTAGTTAAATCCTCATTTGCTCTTACATCCACTGACAACCCTCTTTCGCAAGCCAAACTTTTTTTAGGGTCCTTGGGCTTTTCTCCATGCGAAGTTGAATGGGTTGAGGATGTAAGGATTGGAAAAGTTCTCCTTGGAAAAGGACGTCTGTGGAAACCAACCGATGATCAAGAAATGGAATTAATGAAGCTGCTACTGCTTAGTATAATCAAAGGGATTGGTTATTCTTTCCTTAAAACCGAAGTTCGGGCCGATTTCATAGAAGAGGGTATGATTCCGCCCCGCTTCAGCTACGAAATTCAGTTTCGAGCATCCGAGGATGTTTTTGCTGAAACAATTCATAAGACCCGTGACGAATCCGATCAGCCCGAAGAAGAATCTGATGTCTTGCTTACAGCTGGAGATTTGCTTTCTCCGATACTAGGAACGGGAGTTCGCATTCAAGATGCAACCCGATATATGGTCGAGGCGACTCGAGGTGTGATCGAAGAATTTAGTCCTGAGTTACTGGATCGACAAGACATCAGGGCCTATCCACTTAAATTGGTGGAGGTTTTGTATCTAAAGTTAGAGGACAGCAGCAAAGAAGAACAATTTAAATACGCCCATGCCATTGGATGCGAAATCGCAAGATTATTACGTGATGAATTCCCCAGCCTTAAAAATCACCAAATTTTGAAGGGAATAGGGTTACTTCCGCCCGAAGAGATCGATGAACTTATGTTTTATGGGAAACATCAAACAACTCCTGAGTTCTGTAGATTCCTAGGTTATATCTGGAGCGGATATGCCTCCGAGGTGTTGGGTAAGCAGTTCCAAATGTCCGAGGATCCCTTATGTGACCAGGGAGGGCGTGGTAACTGTATTTTTACGCTGGATGAAGTTTCCCACCAAACAAATTAAATGAAAACTTATCTTCATTATAGGGAGGTTACTGTTAGCCTCCAGTCTCTAATATCTTCTCCCACCTTATCATACTCCATGAAATCCTTTTAGAAAAAAAAAGAGAGAAAAAATGATTATTGGTAACTTTTCCATCTCTCTTCTAGGTTAGGGTCCTGGAGAGTTTCGATTATATACTTCCCCATTTCCTCACCAGTAGCTCCAGTTTTTCGTCCTGTCACTGTTAGTTTTCTTTCATATTGTGAACAGATCTCGATAGCTTTGTCTAATTTCTCTGATTCTTCTGTAAAGCCAATGTGATTTAGAAGCATTGATGCTGCTTTGATAATACTTGTTGGATCCGCATAATTAATTCGACCCTCTTCAACCATTCTAAGAGCTGAGCCATGAACTGCCTCGAACATAGAATATCTTTTGCCAATGTTGGCAGCTCCAGCAGTTCCCAGGCCGCCTTGAATCTGTGCGGCTTCATCAGTTACGATGTCACCATACAGGTTGGGTGCTGTAATTACTCGGAAAGAACTTTGTCGCGCTGGATCAATCAGTTTCGCTGTCATGATATCAATATACCAATCATCCCATTCCACTTCAGGATAATCTTTGGCTACTTGTTCCGCAATTGCTAGAAATTTGCCGTCTGTTTTTTTCACGACATTGGCCTTGGTAACCACGGTGACTTTGTTGATCTTATTCTTCCTTGCATATTCAAACGCGGCACGAATTATTCTGGCACTACCTTGGTTTGTAATAACTTTGAAATCCATAGCTAGGTCGTCTGAAACTTCTATGCCTTTGGAGCCAAGGATGTATGCCCCCTCAGTATTTTCACGGTAGAACATCCAATCAATGTTTTTTTCTGGAACTCTAACTGGTCTAACATTCGCAAATAAATCCAGTTCTCGACGCATAGCTACGTTTGCCGATTCAATGTTAGGCCAAGGAGATCCTTTCCACGGGGTGGTTGTTGGTCCTTTTAAAATGACATGGCACTTCTTCAGTTCTGCTAAGACATCATCTGGAATTGCTTTCATAACTTTAACCCGGTTTTCGATGGTCAATCCTTCTATCATCCTAATTTCGACATTACCGGACGCTATTTCTTTCTCTAGTAGGAAATTTAGGACATTAACCGCATGCTCAGTGATTTTAGGTCCAATACCATCACCACCACATGCACCGATGATAATGGGGTGAAGGGTACTATAATCTGTCCAATCAGGTTCGTTCTTTAGGCGTTCGACACGTTCGAGTTGCTCTGTGACAATTCCTCGGAAGTGTTCGATCGCATTTTCTATTACTTCGTTATTCATATCAGATCGCCATTCTAATCTACTGCATGTATTCTTAGATACATCTCACTTGCCGTGATTCATAGCTTCTGCTGTCTACAATCGGTATCACGGCCAAGAGGCCTCCACCTTCTCTTATGGCTGCCCTGTCAAAAGAATTGTGGCTTACAAGATAGTTATATCAGGGAATTAGTATCATTTGAAATCCGTTATTCTGGGTTTAAAGGCCAAAAGCATGCCCTTTCCTTAATCCCTAATAAAGGGGAAAGATGGCTCCAGGGAAAAGATTAAATGAAAAGAATCTTGAACCTGCTCACTTTTACATTCAGTGTTATAATGATTCGACTAAACAGAATACCGTGATAAC
This sequence comes from Candidatus Heimdallarchaeota archaeon, assembly GCA_048881705.1. GTDB lineage: Archaea > Asgardarchaeota > Heimdallarchaeia > Hodarchaeales > Hodarchaeaceae > Hodarchaeum. Next base: position 17,077 of record JBHLSH010000074.1, read on the forward strand.
GGTTTCTTGTTACTAATACGCCTTTTTATGTTATTACGACGTCCTCTAGGGTTATTCTTTGTTTTAAGTCGATTTGTAGGTATTTTTTGAATCTTCGGTACCTTTCCCTTTTGAATCTCATTTCTACTATGTTGAAACAACTGAAAAAACCTCTCATTGTCTCTTTGGGAAACTAGTGTTATCGCTTTTCCAGTCTTGCCTGCTCGCGCGGTTCTTCCGATTCGATGAATATACTGTTTTCGATTCTCTGGGAGGTCGTAATTATAAACATCCGTTACTTTAGGAATATCCAATCCTCGGGCAGCGACATCGGTCGCTACTAAAACCTTACTTCGGTGGTTCTTAAAATTGGATAATCGACTTTCCCTTGTTCTTTGCGAAAATCCGCCATGTAGTGCCGTTGCGGGTATACCCGCTTCATTCAGATTGTGAACCAAAAAATCCACATTCATTCGTGTGTTACTAAAGATGAGGGTAAGTCCATCCCCATTTCTTTCTTTTAATAGATGTGCAAGCAATGAGAACTTCAGAGAATCGTTTACAGGGCCAAAATAGTATTGCGTTAATTTTTCTGGATCCACAAAGGGAGTAGCGTCGACTTCGACCGGATCTTTCATATATTGCAATGCGAGGCGACTCACTTCAAATGGTACTGTCGCAGAATATAGAAGCGTTTGTCGACGCTTTGGAAGAATGTTAATTATTCGTTCGACATCGGGCAAAAAGCCCATATCGAGAAGTCTATCACATTCATCAAGGACTAAAATCTTTGTGTTTCCAAGATCAATAGTTCTCCGGGTAATGTGATCTATAAGACGACCCGGTGTTGCAATAACGACATCTGCTTTCCTCAAATCACGGATTTGCGGATTTATTGAGACTCCACCATAAATTGTATGAATTCTCAATGGTTTGTATTTTGAAAGGAGCTGAATCATTTCGGTAACTTGTAAAGCAAGTTCTCTTGTTGGTGTAATAACCAAAGCCTGAACTCCTTTTCCACGAACTACACGTTTTATGATTCCTGACGCAAAGGCAAGAGTCTTTCCACTTCCCGTAGCAGCTTCTCCAATAACGTCCTTGTTTTCAAGAACGTGCGGTATAGATTTTGTCTGGATTTCGGTAGGCCTAGTATAATTTTGTTCAGCGCAAACTCGAAGAATAGGCTCTATAATCCCGAGATCTTTAAAATTCGTAATATTTGTCATAAGAAGTCATCTATATAATAAAATGTTATTAGGGTTGATATTTTGTCTTGATATTAAAATTAAAAGGTGTGAATAACTCCGAATGAATCCCCACAACTTCTAATCTCTTATCTACTTCTGATTTACACTTCAGGTTTCCCTTTATAAAGACAACCTTTTGGTTGTATTAATTAATCATTAATATTTCTGTTTTCATACATATTAGCGAAATTAGAAAAAATATCTTCATCAAATATGGTAGTTGGCAATATTACGATGAAATCAAAATAATTTGGATAGATATGGGTTTAAAGCCCAAATAATTCGCAACAAAGTATCTTCGAACCTTCCATATTATACAATAGAAAAAAGAGAGAAATGCAGAGATCTCATTCTGCAAAGAGAATTTCATCCCACGGTTGTCTGTAAAGCCCTGCTCGCTGGCGTTTTTGATCGAATACGTGCCCCATCATCCCAATTGAACGACCAAGTACAAAGAGTCCGTTTAATACTTCGCTGTCGATTACATCCTGCTTTTCTTCTGGAGTCATATCGAGATTTTCCATAAGATCCAGGAAAGTTATACCGATACAGCCGTCAACATTGAGAATCAGATTATTGCGTTTTTGGGTTGTTAGTAACTCGACCTCGAGGGCAAAATCAAGATAGGGATGTTTTTCAAAGTTTTCGAACACAAACTCTTTAAGTAGCTGTACACGGACATCTGGATTTTGAAGTGATTTGATACGGTGCCCGATTCCTGGAATATTGATTCCAACTACATTCTTCATATAATCTACAAATTCAATCGGATGCATTTCTTTATCACGTCCTTCCTTAAAGTACCGCGCCGCTCCCGCAATTGCACCACCGAATCTTGGGCCTATTGCTAGAATACCCGTCGCAAGAGATGACATTAGGTCTTTTCCGGCTCGGGCCGTTACGATTGCATTGTGAGCTCCCGAGACTGCGGGCCCATGGTCAGAGGTTAACTTCACAGTCATCTCAATGTAGTCTTGAGCGAACTGTGGAAGTTCACGCTTTAACCATAAAAGCCCAATCACATATCCGATGGATTTTTTCTCACGTACAATTGTGTCTAAGCCTACTCCTGAGAACATCGGAACATCTCCCCGCTCGTCACTGATTGTACATACTACATCAGTAGGACGCCGCACGATACCTAATCTAGATGCT
>JBHLSH010000075.1:0-19256 GCA_048881705.1 Candidatus Heimdallarchaeota archaeon
CAACAAGTACAGAAAAGACCTATGATCTAATCATAGCTATCGGGTTTTCATCTTTTGCAGGGGTAAATGAATCTGCTCTAAAGCACCCAAACCAAAAATATATGCTCCTCGATGCCGCCTTGAATCTCTCAAATGTGGCCTCTACTTCCTTCCTAGAACATGAAGGCTCGTTCTTGGTAGGAGCAATGGCTGCTATGACTACAAAAACCAATAAAACCGCTTTTCTAGGCGGAGAAATTGTACCTCTAATCAAAAAATTCCAGGCTGGCTATGAACAAGGCGTTCATTACATCAATCCTGACATCGAAATACTAGTCCAATATGCTCCAGATCAGGCAAATCCTTGGGAAGATGTAACAGGTGGTAAAACTGTTGGAAACAACTTCATCGATCAAGGAGCTGATGTTCTCTATGCCGCTGCTGGTAAGACCGGTCTTGGGATGTTTGATGCGGTCGTAGACGCAAATGATGCTGGAGGGGACAAAATTTATGCAATTGGCGTAGATGCGGATCAGGACGGGCTTCATCCAGGCGATATTCTGTGTTCCATGGTTAAGCGAGTAGATATTGCTGTCGAGCGTAATATCAAAAGAATCGTAGATGGGCAAGATCCAGCTGATTTTCTTGAACAGGGACTGGATACTGGATTGATTGACATATCTAATATGACCTACACCACATCAGAGAAGGACACTGTTTGGAACAGCACCTCGGGCCAAACTCGTTATGAGAAGGTTCAAGAGCTTAAACAAGAGATAATTGACGGAGATATAGTGGTTGCTTCCACAATTGCGGCCACTCCTGGATTTGAATATGGTGGAATGGTCTTTGGACTATTTGTGATTGTGAGTATTCCCTTGATCAGAAGAAAACGTAAACTCTAAGCGTCATAAATCCCTTCAATCCATTTTTCTTTTTTTTTTATTCAATTATTCTAATCCTAAACGTGAAAAAAATGGCCTCAGTTTCATCAGTATCGAGCAAAACATATCCAATATTGAGACTGCATGGTATAACGAAAGAATTTCCTGGCGTAATTGCTAACGATAATATTTCCTTGGACATAAATAATGGGGAGATATTAGCAGTCTTGGGTGAGAATGGAGCAGGTAAATCGACTTTAATGAAAATACTTTCCGGTTTATACCAACCAGATTCTGGGACCATCGAACTAGATCTTAAATGGTTCCAAGGAAATGGAACCAGCTCAAATGCAACGAGTGAATTAACTCCTTACAGAATATCAAATCCTCGCGTTGCCATCGATTTAGGTATCGGAATGGTTCACCAGCAGTTTCTTCTTGTCGAAACGATGAACGTTGCCGAGAATATTGTGCTGGGAAAAGAAATTACAAGAGGAAAAAGCCCAATTTTGGATCAAAAACGGGCCAAAACAGAAATAAAGCTGTTAGGTGATCGTTATGGCCTTCCCATTGATCCCTTAGCTATTGTTGAAGAATTACCCGTTGGACTGCGTCAACGAGTAGAAATTCTCAAGCAGCTATATCGAGATGCCCAACTTTTTATCTTTGATGAACCTACTGCGGTTCTAACTCCATCTGAAGTCGAAGAGCTTTTTAAAACTTTGAGGGAATTAAAAAGCGTAGGTAAAACTGTTATTTTTATTAGTCATAAATTGCGCGAACCTTTAGCAATCGCTGATCGTATTATAGTTATGAGAGGGGGACGATTGATAGGCGAAACTACACCTGCAGAGTCTTCAGTAGAATCACTAGCTGAAATGCTGGTTGGACGTCGTGTTTTATTACGAATGGAACGTAGAGATATTGCTCCAGGTGCTCCAGTTCTTGAGGTCAAAAATTTAAATATAAGATTATTGGAATCCCCAAAAGAGATGGGAGATGAAGTAAATTCGTATTTTGTTAATAATGTATCTTTTACTGTTCGGGAACATGAAATCGTAGGTTTGGCAGGCGTACAAGGTAATGGACAGACAGAATTGATTGAAGGACTGATGGGTCTGCGAAAAGATGTTTTCGGAAGCGTTAAATACTTCCCCTCCAGAGACAAGACGAAAATTGAGGAATTAGTAGGAAAATCAACCTTAAAAATTTTAGAACACGGGATTGCTTATATTCCAGAAGATCGTACGTTGCAAGGACTGATTCAAGAGTTTCCTGTCTTTGGAAATACTTGGTTGGGGTATCAAACTCAATCAAAACTAGCTAGGTCGTATCTAGATGTAAAACGAGACGATAACAAATCTTCCGAGAAAGATGAAAAGAAACAGGGCAATGGATCCATAATTGGAAGATTTGTACTTCCGTTTTCATTAATGAAACAATTCGCAACAAAAGTTGTTAAACGAAATGAAATTGCTACTCCAAATATCGGCATTTTAATGAAAAACCTCTCAGGAGGAAATCAACAAAAAGTTATTCTTGGCAGAGAATTTGCCAAGAGCCCTCGTTTGATTATTGCAAGTCAACCTACACGGGGAGTCGATATCGGAGTAACCGAAACTGTTAGGAATAGCTTATTGGAAATGAGGGATCAAGGATCGGGGATATTTCTTGTTTCAAGTGATTTAGATGAAATCCTCGCACTTTCTGATTATCTGTTGATTATGTACGAAGGAAAAATCGTCGGTAGAGGCCGGACGGACAAGTTTCCTACCTTGCGCATATCAACGTTAATGGCAACTGGAAAGGATATCGATATTGTAGATCAGGAGCAAGTTGAATGAAAATAAGAACCCACCGCGATTTTTAAGGAGTTGATGATTTGACTTTCAGTCTACGAACTAGTCTATTAAAAGCACAAGATCGAACGGAAGGATTCTTCGTAACCTTGATTTCCTTCGGTTTAGCTCTTATAACGATGGTAATCATCCTTTTTCTATTGAGCCTCGCAAATATTAGATATAGCATCAGTGAAATCATTAACAATGCATTTATTGGTATTATAATCGATGAAAGTGGGAGTATCAATTTTGCCAATATATTTGATGCTCTCCGTTGGAGTTTACCACTGGTCTTAACCGGTCTTTCAGTCGCAATTGCGTTTCGTGCGGGAGAGTTTAATATTGGGGGTCAAGGACAAATGATCGTAGGAGGGGTATGGTCAGGGATCTGGGCAGCGGCTCTGGTACCCAACGTGGAATTTCTAAAATTCCTTGACACACCGATTTTGATGATTCCATCGACTCTTCTCGTCGGTATTATAGCTGGGGCAATTTGGGGAGGTATCCCGGGCTTATTAAAAGCATATACGGGAGCTCATGAAGTTATTACTACAATATTGATGAATTATGTTGCGATTGAATTTACTTGGTTTTTGATAGGAAGCGACACAGCACCCTTTGTCGATAGAACTGTTGGCGGAGACGCATATGGTCAGACTGGCCCAATCTCCTCTTCAGCAGTTATTTTTCCAATCGATTCTTCGATTAATACTTTCTTAAGTTGGACTATTCTCTTCGTCGTACTAACAGTCATTGTGATGTTTTTTGTTCTTTGGAGGACTAATCTAGGGTTTAAAATCCGTGCCGTTGGTTTTAGTAGTACGGCGGCAATGGCTGCTGGAATAGATAGCAAAAAATTGACATTTATCGCAATGGCGATTGCAGGTGGTTTGGCAGGTTTGGCTGGCGCAATTGGAGTCATTGGAATTCCTCCTTATAGATATGTTTTCAGATCAGAGGGTACCGCAGGTTTTGATGGAATTGCTGTTTCATTGATTGGCCAAAATAATCCGTTTCCAATCCTGTTAGCTGCAATCTTCTTTGGATTCTTGACTCAGGGTAAGATAAACCTAGATATAAAAACTGATATGCCATCAGAACTAATAGATTCGTTACTGGCTGTTGTTATATTGTTTGTAGCGGCTCCCGTAATCGCTAGTGCGATATATAAGAGAATCACAAAAGTCTCTGAAGTTAGGAATGTTAGAGGTATTTTTAGAAGAGAAAATATTGAAAAATTCTCTGTCGATGTAATAACTCATTCAACTGATCTGATTCGACGTTATTGGTTCTTAATAGTTTTTGGGATTCTTTTATTAATTGTTTATCTGTTTAGAATTGATATTGGGGCGACTCTTTCGTTATCCATTGTCTTTGGTCAATTTATGGTTGGTTTAATGCCAATGACCGCGTTATTCGTGCTTCTAATGCCGATTACGTACCTGGGTAGAAAGGTCTTAAATTCCAGAGAAAAGCTCCGATCTGGTGAACCTCAGAGAAGACTTATCTTTATTGTTGGTATTATCCTAGTTCTCTTTGAACTATCTACCATTATTATATTTGTATTTGCTTTGGTTACAGGGGTTTCACCGAACATAATCGATTTTCATTTCGATGTACTTAGAACGTTAGTTTCTACACTGACATTTAAAAATATGTTAAGATTAGGATTTCCGATCATGTTTGCAGCAATGGCCGCCACCTTTAATGAACGATCAGGGGTAATTAACATCGGTCTTGAGGGAATTATGCTGTTTTCAGCATGGGGTGCTGCATTTTTTACTTTTGCATCAGGTGGAGATCCATATGCAGGAATACTTGGAGGGATAATCTTTGGTATAACACTGGGTCTTGTGCATGCTATTTTTACAATAACCTTGAAGGCAGAGCAGATCGTCACCGGTGTGGCGATTAATCTATTTGCTTTAGGAATAACTGACTTGCTTACATTTGTGATTTGGAATCAAAGAGGAGGTTCTCCAGGATTACCCAAATTTCCAAGCTTTCTCCTTTCTGACGTTCCAATATTAGGCGATTTCTTAGGTTCTCTGCAATTAAAAAACTTCTACGGAGCTATTGTCGTTGGCGATCTCGATCTTCTTAGACTGATCCCCGACCCTCTTGCAATAATAAATAATCAATCAGTATTTTTGTTGACAGGATTGTTATTGATACCCGTTTGTCACTTTCTTCTCTTCCACACAACCTTCGGTTTACGACTGCGTGTTATTGGTGAAGAACCTCAATCTGCTGCAACAGCTGGAATTCCCGTGAGAAAGTACCAATACATTGCTGTCATTTTCTCAGCGTTCTTGGTCTCAATTGGAGGTATATTTTTACCAATAGGGGATCAGAGTTATTTTTCATCAAATATGTCTGGAGGAAAAGGGTTTATCGGACTAGCTGCTATGATTTTTGGAAAATGGACAGTTATTGGAAGTGTCCTCTCCAGTCTGTTCTTTGGATATTTCTTCAGTTTGGCTGTTCCCATAAAATTACTCGTTCCCACGGTACCACAAGACTTTTTTGATGTATTGCCTTTTATAATTGCCATATTAACGTTGGCTGGAGCTATTGGATTGGCAAGGCCTCCAAAATCAATCGGAAAACCCTACGATCCACAAGAATAGTAAAAATAGAGTTTAGGACTCCCTCTTAACCAGTATTTTTCATAATACTGGGATCTCTTTTTTTCAATACTTAGAAGCGAACTGGATTATATCGTGCCCCAAATCCTTTACAGATCTCGCTTCCTAGTTTAACTCCTAGTTCAACGGATTTTGGGATATCTCTTTCCAAGGTAGTATATCCAGCGATAAATCCAGCAGAAAACCCATCCCCTGCTCCAGTGGTATCTATAACATTTACTTTAGGAGCTGCAATGTGACCTTTCATATCTTTTGTAATATAATAACAACCGTTTTCTCCATCAGTAATTAAGACCGTATGCAAATGGGGGGACTGCCTTATTAATCGTAAGCCTACCTTGCTCCATTCTTTCCATTTGGAATGCTGAACAAGCAAAAGAAATTCATTCCGATTTCCGATTAAAATGTCCGTAAATGGCAGAATTCCGTTGATAATTTCATCCCTACATTTTTCTATCGTTGTAAAGGAAGCTAGATTAAATATTACTTCAGGAGACTTTTTTTCTTGGTGTTTAATATATTGAAATAATCTCTTCATGGTGCTTTTGATTGGGTTTCTTTCCAACGTATACGCTGAGGTATAAATTATGCCGCTCTGGAATATTTGCGTTAGGGGAAGATCTTTCCAAAGCAAGTCGTTTTGTGATTCACCATTCTGAACGAAGGACCTTTCTCCGTTAGGCTCGATTATGACCAAAATTGAAGCAGTGGGGTAATCTTGAGACTTTTTTAGAAAGCAATTAACACCTACCTGTTCTAAATCATTGCGAAGAAACTCTCCCATGGGATCTTTTGCAATTACCCCAAAAAAGGACACTGGTCTTCCTTTAGCTGCAAGCCAATATGCCACATTGGCAGCATCTCCACCCCCATGCATAACCAAATCTTGAGACTGTATACACCCCCCGATTTTTGCGGAAATTTCTTCCAAGGTGGCCCGACTGATGAAAATATCAACAGATATATGGCCTAAACAAAATATCCTGTTATTTAACATTATGAGTCACTGCCTAGAACTTGTCAACGACATTTTATGAAAAAAATATAACTTGAGTCTGTCGATCATTCCAATTCGATTAGAGACATTCAATCATTTTTGATTAGAGGGATTATCCGTCCAAAGCAATTCAATGGCAGCAATAGCACATTCGATAGACTTCTGAACCCCTTCGAGAAACTTTTCGTCAACCTCACTACTTATTCCCTCCTCTTTTTGTGTACCTTCAGCTAGATTTCCATCAACAACAAGAATTGATCCTATTTTCACGCTTTTAGTAATTCCAAAAACGAACAGTAGCGCGGACTCCATTTCAACGCTATTTGCTCCACATTTTGCCCAAATTTTGTATTGATCTTTGACTGTTGAGTAATAAATGTCGGTTGTCCATACAATTCCAGAATGAAAATCTATCTTTAACTTCCTTGCAGAACGGGATAACTTCTCGTAGATTTCAGGGGTTGCTACCGCTGGAAAAGCCAGAGGTGCAAAATTCAATGAAGTTCCTTCGTCTCGGATTGCTGCATAAGGAATCACTACATCTCCAACCTTCATGTCCGGTTTTAGAGCTCCACATGATCCTACCCGTATAAAAACTCGGCCTCCTGCTCGATATGCCTCTTCAAGTATTATGGCTGTACTTGGTGAACCCATTCCTGTCGTAAGTACAGAGACCGAGACGTTAAAATTAGGTGTATTGCCACTATAGGATACTAAGCCTCTGTTACTAGCCACTTCTTGGGATTCTTTCAGATTCGAAGCTATTATTGGCACACGATCTGGATTCCCACTTATAAGACAAAATTCACTCACCTCGGTTAACCTGAGGTGTGGTTGGATCTTGTTTTCCTTCATTGTTACATCTACTCCTAAGTGAGTGCTTGCGTCATTTGTTCCGATTAAACTATCGATTATTGAAATGGTTCGTGTAAAACATCCATATTGTTCATTATAACCTGAAAAACAAAACTGTAAATATCGGTTGTCAATTTATTCATTGTCTGCCTTGAAATTAATGCGGCAAGTATTTGATTATCAGATCTTCGTATCCTAAAGCGGTGTATCTTCAAATGATTCATTATAAGCCAATCATCTGGGTTGAGGGAATAATTGGCTCAGGAAAGAGTACTTTTAGTAAAATGCTCGCCAATGAACTAAATCTAAGATTAATTTCTGAGCCCGTAGATGATGAGTATCTTTCCCTTTTTTATGAGGAACCTGAGAGATGGGCATTCCCTATGCAGATTGACCTGCTTCATAAACGTTATTCCTTACAGAAACTAGCTGTTTATGAGGCAAGTCTTGCGGCTGTTGGTGAAAGTCCTTTCCAAGGTGTGGTACTGGATAGAGGCCTGCCTGGAGACCGAGTTTTTGCGAAGCTGCATATGTTAGAAGGGAATATTTCCAAAGTTGAATGGAAAACATATTTACGCGCGTACGAGACAATGACATGCTCTTTAATTCCACCAAGTTTGATGATTTTTCTAGATGTTGAGTCTACTACTGCTTTTAAACGAGTTTCTGATCGTGACAGATCCTATGAACGTGCTGGTGTACCTTTGGAATATCTGGACAAATTACAACGTGGGTATTTTGACCTATTGAGTGAAATTGAGTCTGGGCAACATTCATGGAGCCGTGGGATGGAAATTAAGCGAATTCCTTGGAATATCGACAATCAACCGATTAAGGGTATTGCAGATGATTTACGGAAGCAATATAGCTTGAAATAGAAAAAAAAGCAGTTCTTAAGGAAATTACCGTATTCAAGGAGAGCAGGATTGCCAGTTATTTATAGGCCTGGGTATTTGGAAGCAATTTTTGGACCAATGAAGAGCGGAAAAAGCGAACAACTTATCAGATTCTTTAGGGAATTAACTTACTCGGAAATTAGAGGAGTGGCTTTTAAACCAAAAGTGGATATTCGTGATAAAAAGATAGCTTCCCGTGCCTTCGACCTTGACTTAGATGCCATAATAATCAACGAGTCACATCCAGAACTAATTTTCCAACATCTTGAGGGTTCAGATTACAAAATCATTGGGATTGATGAGGCCCAGTTCTTCAACAATCGATTGGTCGAGGTGGTTGACGACCTCCTCAGAGAGAAGTATCATGTTATAGTAAGTGGATTGATGCTTAGCTTCAGAGGCGAGCCATTTGGTCCTATGCCTTGGATCGTTGGCAGAGCAAACAAGATCACACGCTTGACAGCAATCTGTGATTATCCAGGATGTAATCAAAGAGCGACACGAACACAAAGATTGATAAATGGCAAACCAGCTCAATATAATACCCCATTGATACTCATTGAAGGAACAGTTTCGGGTGAAACACATGAAGCACGTTGTGTACTCCATCATATCGTCCCGAAATGATTTTATTCCGATTTTGCACGGTTCTTCTATAATTTGTGCTAATTCTCTGATACTTGTCTAACCTCTTGAAAAACACCCGATTATGTACTTGAATTTGCTTTGGGAGTTACTTGTGTAATACAATGAGACAGATATCGGTTTAAATCAAAATGTCAGATGATAAATTTCCCCAGTGGTTTGGTAGCTCTGGTATTCGCGGTAACCTTAAGGATATTGGTCCAGAATTCTGTTTTGAGCTTGGAAAAGCAGTGGCTTTAACGCTAAATAGCCGAAATCCTGTATATCTTGCTTCTGACATTCGTTCTACATCAGGCGTGTTAAAAACTGCTTTCATGAGTGGTTATTCCAGCTATTCTGGAGTAATAATAGATATAGGTTTAATGACTACCCCCGTTCTCTCGTATGTCTCAGGGAACAATAAAACGCTTGGAGTAATGGTTACAGCATCTCACAATCCGCCCTCTGATAACGGATTCAAATTTTTCTTCGATGGAAGAGAATGCGTGGAGGATTTCGAGCGACGTGTAGAAAAAAATCTTCATTTACGATTCGAGAAAAAAACATCTCCTCGTCCCGCAGTTCCTTGGCATAAAGTGGGTACGGTCTCTTTTCAAAGTAATGTTCGTTATATAGAGGAATATCTAAATTTGCTATCTAAAAAAGTTGAGATGGCTAATACCGAATATAGGATCATTTTAGATTGCGCAAATAACGTTCCAAGCCTTGTGTCTCCGTTTCTACTCCAAAAATTAGGTTTTGGCGACGTAATGACAATCAATGAGGAATTTGATCCGCTTTTTACAAGTCGTCCCAGCGAACCTTCACCAGAAAATCTTAGATTATTGATAGAAACAGTAAAGGAAGAGAATGCTGATATTGGCATTGCACATGATGGGGATGGGGACAGATTTGCCATAATCGATGAAAAAGGGAGTTTTTTGTCTTCAACTTCTCTAATTTGCTTTTTTTTGGATAATTTAAGAGCTATTGGCTCAGACAGAAAAAAAGTAGTATTGACAAGTGATTGTACAAAGCAGGCTTTCGAAATTGCCAAAAAAAAGGGAGCAGAGATCGTTACTAGCCAGATTGGAAAGCTCAGAATCTATGCTAATGATCAGGAAGCATATTTTCTGGCTGAACCCTATAAACTCATTTTTCCGGAAATAGGCAATTGGATAGACGGGATTTTCCCTGTATTAAAACTCTTGGAGATGTTAAAAATGAAAACCATTTCAGAGCAGATAAGACCTTATGATAAACGAAAAATTCTAAGAAAAGCCTTCAAACTACCATCCAAAGACAGACTCCGTATTAAAAGTCTCTTAAATGAACTCCCCTACCTATGGTCGAGAAGGATTAAGGAAATTTCGACTCAAGACGGGATAAAAATTTTCTTCAAGGATGATTCAAATCTTTTAATACGATTTTCTGGAACTGAGCTCAAGATAAAATTCTATATTGAATCATCTCTAGATTCGAGGAACCAAAAAATACTCAAAGAAATAATTTCTGTATTTGGGTTTCCCCCTCCCAGCTTTGATTGTTAATCCTGGGAGGTACAACTGTAAGCACATTTTTTAAGGTGACAGAAAACTTATGCACCACCAAACAATAAATCCAAGATAGAATTAGGCCTTCAAGTATTGATTAACATTGGATCTATCACCAAATTATTAAAGTATTCGACGAAAGAATCTCTGGGGTTCATATTATGATCGAAAGAACACCAATTCTAAGACTGGAGAACCTGACCAAGAAATTTGGAGAGGTTATTGCTGTCGATGATGTAAGTTTGGATATTCATGATGGCGAAATTATTACTTTACTTGGTCCATCGGGTTGCGGTAAATCCACAACATTGCGCTCAATCGCAGGGTTGGAAAGAATTGATGGGGGAAACATTTACTTCAAAGGTGGCCGAATTACCGATCTAGCTGTACGAAAAAGGGATATGGCCATGGTTTTTCAATCTTACGCGCTATGGCCACATATGACGGTACGAAAAAACGTTGAATTTGGAATGACAATCGGTGATCGCCGGGTTTCTAAGGAGGAAAGAGGAAATCGCGTTCTCGAATCATTACGACTAGTTGATGCTCAGGAACTAATTGATCGAAAGCCTTCAGAACTCTCTGGAGGTCAACAACAACGGATTGCAGTGGCTCGAGCCATCGTGGTCAACCCAGCTATCTTACTCCTTGATGAACCGTTTTCAAACCTTGATGCCAAGCTACGGATTGAAACTAGATCTGAAATTCGCCAACTCATAAAAAAAATTGGACTTACTGCCATTTTTGTCACTCATGACCAAAGCGAGGCACTTTCTATTTCTGATCGGATTGCGATAATGAATAAGGGGCGAATCGAGCAGGTTGGTTCCCCTTTGGAAATTTGGGGTTCTCCCAGAAATGCTTTTGTGGGAACATTCATCGGAGAAGCCAATCTGGTCGAATGCACCGTTAAGGAGACCGAGGAATCAAGTGCCCTCCTATGTCTGATGGGGAGTAATGGTAATGAATGCTTTAGATCGAACCAAATCAAAGCCATAAAACCCAAATCGAAAGCACAAGCTATTCTCCGTCCCCAAATGCTCGAGATAAATCGAAAAAGGGCCCCTTCACCGAATTCAATAACGGGCCGAGTTATTGAATCGATGTTTATGGGAACTCTCGAGTATGTCAAGGTTGAACTGGCGAACAAAGCTGTGATTATCATCCACAGGAAGCTCGTACGGGGTAACCCACTTGAACCAAACGAGTCGGTCTTCATAGAAATCGATCCAGACCAAACTTTTGTGTACGGTGGAGAATATCAAACCTAGAAAATCAACCTTGTATTCATATGGAAGAACCTTCATGGGTTCCCAAATGATGAGAACGACGGTCTTCCGAGGCTAAATCAGCCTATGAAGAAAGTTGCACTTACTGAATGAGCCGTTCTTTCATGTCATTATCGATACTCAAGATCTTTAGACAATTGAAACCTATTGATTTTCGGGTTCTTTCTGTTGTAGAGATTTTAATGGCAAAATACGAGGCAGTCCCTACAGAGGAACTCGGAGGATATCTGAATTACACCGAAAAACGGATACTTTCCCAGTTAAACAGACTACGAAGGTTAAAACTACTAACATTGTCTCAACAACATTATTTGGGAACGATGTTAACCTTTAAGGGCTATGATGCCCTAGCCCTTAAAGCACTGGTTGAACGGGGAGTACTCGCCCAGATAGGACCAGAAATAGGTGCAGGAAAGGAAAGTAATATCCATTTAGCGGTGAATGACGATGGTCACGAATTTCTCGTCAAGTTTCACCGCCTCGGAAAACTAAATTTCCGTTTTACCAAAAAAGCTCGGCATTTTATTGCAGATAAAGGTCACCTTTCCCCACTCTACCAAAGTCGATTATCGGCACAACGGGAGTTCACTGCACTGTCACGGCTGCACGAGGCGGGAGTGAAGGTTCCACGACCAGTGGGGTATAATCGTCATGTTGTCGCAATGGAAAAGGTAATTGGAATTGATTTATATCGAATCAAGAAACGGGAACTGGAACCTGAGGCCGTTCGGACACTAATAGCCAATATCGTTGAAGAGGTGACCAAAGCAGTTAAACTGGGGTTCATCCATGGAGATCTTAGTGAATATAACATCCGTTTAAATGAAGAGGGTTATCCTGTTTTGTTTGATTGGCCGCAATACGTGGAACCAACGTTTGACCAGGCTGAGACAATTCTTGAACGAGATATACAAGGAATATTCAGATATTTCACGCGCAAATACCAGATTGAACTCTCGCTTCAATGGCAGGAAGTTTTGGCAGATCTAAAGACGATTTTAATTCGATATGACGAACCATAATCGTAGGATGTAGTATCGCTATTCGAAAAGAATTTCAACGTGTAGATGAAATTCGGACAAGAATAGCTATTCATTCTCTCTCGTGATTTTTTTTGGTCGAGTCTTCACCTATTATCTTCGGTTTAGACATTTCAACGCATGGGAAGCGTGAAAATAGAGAGAAAAAATCTTCGGTTTTTTCATTAGCCGTATTACAAAATTTACATCTTGAAACATATCCTAAATTAAGCAGACGCGCTTTGTTTTCAAAGATTATGGCCCTAAAACCTGATTTCCTGGCAATGGACAATATTTTCGAACTATCTCCCAATGCGCAAGGTATTATTCGGTTCCTGGGAAAAATCCCACCAACTACCACATTGGTTCAGGTGACTGGTAATCCGCGCACTGGTATGGAAAAACTTGTCACATTGGTCAGAAAAAATCATCTTAAGAAAACGTTAAGTTTTCAATTCAACTCCCGAAAATTAAATGCAGTAGAATCGGCGGAAGTTTGTGCCAGATTATGTCAACGTCGTGTTGGTCACGAAATTGTAGCTTTTGAAGAGGAGATCCGAATCGCCGTTTCACGAAAGAAAAGTTCAAGGCGAGGGGGACAGAGTGCGCCCCGTTATGAACGAAATTCACGAATTGCAGTTGCTCAGGCCGCTGGGGAAGTGGAGAGAATTTTACGTGAGAGAAAAACGTCCTGGGATCTCTTTGAGTACCCACAAAGACGTGTATACATTGTACAGGTAGAAAAACGTGATCTGGCCCAAATTCAGACGGTTCTAAAATCTTTAACAACCGAGTTGGTTAAGGTCAAATTAGAGCGTATAACGAAATCTACGTTGGATTTCAAACCATTGGACGTTGCAGTCGCACCTGGTACACGGCCGCTAAGAAACGTAATTCTTGGGATTGATCCTGGCACTACCACAGGAATTGCGGTCATAGATCTAATGAAAGGGAGAGTATTATTTCTAGGTTCGAAGCGTGAGTGTGGGATATCAGAAATCATTCGAGAGGCCTCAAAACATGGTAAAATATCCTGTGTTGCGGCGGACGTAACCCCAGCACCGGCTACAGTAGAGAAAGTCGCAAGAATGACAGGTGCGCGATTAATCACGCCGCTTAATCTTGCATCAGCCTCTCAAAAGCGCGAATATTTGCAAGATTATCGTGATTTAACTGTTAATTATGGTAGGCTGAATAATCACGAACGAGATGCCCTTTACGCCGCTTTACGCGCCTTTAATTCCTTGAAGGAACAATTAAGCAAAATCCAAAAAAGTATAGACGAATCAGCCCCACATTTAATGCCAGAACTACCAGAATTGCAACGTTTAGTATTGGCAGGAAATTCGATTGCGAGTGCGATCGATGTTGTACAAGGAAAAATAAACACACGCGGGCCCCCTCTTGTGGAAACCAATCAAGAGGGCCTTATTATCTCCTTACGTCATGAAATTAATCAACTACAAAGCAAAATTGATGCGGTTTATGAAGAACTGCATAAACTTGACCAAGAAGTCACTTTTTGGCGGCAGGAGGCTCGTAAACTAACTACGGAGCTGAAACAGATTCGAGGTCAAAAGGAACGGCGGCGACTTAAACAATCAAAGGATATGCAAAAACGGATTTCTGAAGCTGTCAAAAGAGAGGTGGGACGAATTCAGGAGGAAAACCTCAATATTCGTCGGCAACTCCGCCAAAACGAGGTGGAAATGGGGAAACTACGCCAAATCAAAAATTTTTGGATGGAAGGACGCGAAATCCCTTTAAAGGTTCTAAAGACATTCTCAGATGACGCCATACGCGAAACTATTAAAAATTTTGGAGTTAACGAAGGAGATATTGTTTTAGTTTTGGATCCAAGTGGTGGGGGGGCACAAACTGCTCAAAAAGTTATCGACCTCGGAATTAGGGGGGTTCTTGTTCCCGAAGAATCCCCCAAGTTTAGTGATCAGGCCTTAAGAGCCTTTGAGGACAACTGTGTACCTTTTCTTCAACTTCCATTGAGAGAGTTCTCAAATAGAAACCTTATATATGATCCACAGGATCCTGTTTTGGAATTGCTGGTGTACGATGGCGTATATCTTACTGATATCGCTATCAAAGAGGAAATTCGCAAACGGGAATTAATACTCCGTGAAAGATTACGCTTAAAACGCCTTGCAATGGCTACAAGTAAATCATCCTTGCTCAATGAGACCACAGAGGATAAAGATTTTGATATGGATCGTCTGTTAACCGAATTCAAGGACGATTATGAACGCCAGCATGGAGAATCCAATGATATATCTTTGAAGGATAGCGGAGAAGAAGAATAGTCATAATTCGTAAGATATGGAGAGACAAAGCTTTTTAGAAGTTGAAAAATGAGGGTGAAAATAAATCAAAAGCGGGAAGAAAAACGAAATGCCTCAACCATTAGCAGTATTGGAGAAAAATCTCGGGAAAACCATCACAGTGCGCCTTAAAAGCAACCATAATTTCACAGGACGTCTCAAGGTTACCGACCAATATATGAATCTAATTTTGCAGGATTGTTCAGAAGTTCAAGACGGCAAGATGACGAAACGGTACGGAAAGGCATTCTTACGAGGGAACAATATACTATTCATAAAATTAGATTGACCATCGCATGCAGGGCTTATTTTTAACTAATTTTGGACCTATAAAGCATCAAAAAAGCAAATTGCTAGAAATCATCATCTAGCAAACTCATAATTTAGTTGGGGGCCCTATTTTTGAACGACTTGCTTGGAATTTTGCTTTTTGACCAATGATTTTAATTCGTTGCCATTCAATGATTTACAATCTGAATTCTGATAATTTTGAATCATCATGATACTGACAGTGGTCTTACCCGTCTACGGATGTACTCTTGTCGATCAAGGATGATTTCTTTGCTGAAATTACCCGTGACTCCCTTTCTCTCTATTAATAATGAGGATATGCTTGATCCGAAGGCAATTGCGTCCAATTCATTCTGATGAGATACATAGTGGGCAACGAACGAATAAAGGAACACATCTCCAGCGCCCGTTTCATCTCTAACCATGCCAGTTTTGTAGGCTGGAATTGAGTAGAAATTGAGATTTCCGGTATCAAGCGATCTAAATCCCAGTACCGCGCCTCTGGATCCTCGTGTCAAGAGAACAATTCTTGTAGAGGTCTCGAGAATCTGTTGCGTGGACTGAAGAAGATTGTCTCCCTTTCCTAGATGCATAACTTCGATTTCTGAGATTTTCAAGCAATCGACGTGACGTAAAATTTCTGGTTCGAACCATTTTTGGAGGATAATCCGTCCTTCGGGGGTGAGGAAACGAAAACATCCTTGGGGGTCAAATGCGATAAAACCTGTGTTTTTCCTCAAAAAGCTAAAGATTTTTTCGCTACTAAATTCATGGTAAACAGATCCAATTACAACCGTAGGAGGAATAGTAAACTTCCACGGAAATTCCGTTGGATCGAATAACTGTGGGGGGTTCCTGAGATAGATCCTTCTCTCTGAGCTGTTCTTCAGATATTCCAGACGAAATTCGGGGCAGGCGTCCCGTATTCTGAGGGTCTTCAAGAGTGGATTTATGCCGGAATAAGACCGTAAAAGATCAATCGCCTTTTGACACGAGTACGCATATACAATTGGAGGCATGGCCCAGGGGAATAGTTGAGAGATTCGAAGCCCGGTAATTAGGCAGAATGCAGGTGGTCCACCAATAGTGAACTTCTTTGGAAGCTTTCGGCTTTCAGAGAAGGAATAATGATTGGTCTGATGATGCAATACGGTATCTAATACTGTTTGGCCAATACTAATAATTGGAGGAGTTAAGTTCATCTGGGGCCCTCACTTCTATGGCCTTTAAGATTATAATCCCGACTATGGTAATAATTCATGTGAACTCGTAGAACAGTGTTCATCCCAAGGTTCTTAATAAAGGAAGGTTTATTAAAACTTCATAAACGGGGACATTCTGAACAGTGATTGAGATCACTTCACAGAAAAAAGCCAAAGGTCTTTCATTCAATACCTGCGTATCAGTTTTTATGAAGGTGGAATAATGGCATTCGCGCTTACCGTTGAACAGAAAAAAAAGTTGATTAAACTCTTACAGGAAATAGTCCGTTTTGCAGATCTAGAAGCTCTAGCACTCGTAACAAGAACAGGGATGAGTGTTGCTTTTTTCTCCGAAAAAGACGCAGATCCAGATCTTTTCTCAGCGTTATCTGCTGCGGTGCTTTCTACTGGTGGGATGGTCGTGGATAGGATGGATCATGGCCAACTTTGGGAAGTGCTTGTTCGCGGTGAAAGCGGATACACTGTGTTGAGTTCTGCAGAGGATTTCATATTGATCGGAGCATCCAACGAGGCCCACTCGTTGGGGCTCGCAGTTCGGGTTCTTCGACGATATTCTCGTAAGATTCCCGAGATCTTCAAAGAAGAGGAAAAGGATATTAGCTCCTTGGTCTCCGAATTGAAGGATTTACTGTCTTAAGAAAAAGGGAACGGCATATATTGGCTTCTCTTTTTTTCTTTTTATTTCTATCAGATCTCGTTTTTCTAGCGATCATCAATTCAATTGATGGAGCGCTCCTACTCATTCTGATTGTTCCTTGGACATTCGCAATCTATGGAATTCTTTGTTTTCCAGGTTTTCGTTTTTCAAGAACCGATATACTCCATCATATGGCAGGTAGGCTCTTTTGGATCGGAAAAGGCGCGTTCCAGTCTACATTAATTGCGGTTTTCAATCTTATGAGTGTTGCGATCTTGGTTTCCGACCAACACTTTGCGCAGATCGATCAGTATTTCGGAGGCGTTACATCCCTTTTCATCTTGCTTTTCTTACCTCTTCCAGGTTTTCTTATTCTTACGCTTAAACAGGAAGATATGAAACGCGTAAGCGACTTCATGTATCGCGAAATGATACAGCAAGGAGAGGTGCCCGCCTTTCTTGGGGTGATGGCGGAACTCCTAAGGACATCTGATAGATTTTCTGAGGCTTTTCGATCTCAACTCGATATTGTCCTACAGGATTCGACTCGGTTTCTCAAAGCGAATTTCCAAGAAATTTCACCGTATTTTAGTCAAGATCTGGCATTTCATCTCAGTCTCGAAAACCTTGTCCTTCTACTAACAAAAAAAGTCTTTGCCCCTGAAATCCCCTCCGAATTTGGTTGAGATATCCCACCTCGATATTATTAGTTTTTACGGCTAAAATTTAAAATTCAAGGCAAAGGTGGGGGGAAACAGTAGTATAAAACGATTAAGTCTCATATTCAAATTCAAGAGTATTGAAAACTAGCTAAATTCTTAGAATGGGTTCGTTTAAACAAGGTGTAACCTTTATGGGTAAAAAACGCAAATCCGGTGGAAGAAGTAAAGGCGGGAAAGGAAATCTTGGGAAGGTTCAGTGTTCCTCATGTGGGCGTCTAGTTCCACGGGACAAAGCCAAACGAAAGACATCATACAAATCATTGGTTGATTTCTCGATTGGGAAGGAACTACGCCAAAGCGGTACTCGTATAGCTCGTGTTCCCTACGTTCGATATTTCTGCGTTTCGTGCGCTATTCATAGGCATCAGGTAAAGATCCGAGCTGCTGATGAACGAAAGACTGGTGGCTAAGCCAGCCATCCCAAAACAATTTTTAACATATCCCGAATTTACGAATTTTCGGGTGGAAAACCTCCGTTCATCTTTTCAAGTCTTGATAAGTTCTAAGTTGAAGGAACCGAACTTCGGGTCTAGTTCCATGGTAAGGAAGTTTGTAGTTTATGAAGGGCTCGTGGCTCAGCATGGATAGAGCATCTGGCTTCGGACCAGAGGGTCGTGCGTTCAAATCGCACCGAGCCCGTTTTCAAATCAAACCGTGCATCTCCTCGTCCGCATCTCAGTAAGGTTTTGGGAGCGAATGTCGTGTCACAAAAGAAGCTTCTTTGGCTTGAACACGCTCACCGTTACTGTAATTGCCCTTCAAACCATTTAAATTGCTTAAGTGCGAAAGAATGGACACAACACATGATTGGGATATGGGAATTTCGTTATGAGAAGCGAGACATACGTGATAAAAAGATACACCCTGCTAGTTTCCCGCTTTCCCTTGCTAGGAAGATTATATCCACCTACTCACATATGGGGGAGGTAATACTAGATCCGTTCAATGGCGTAGGTACAACGCTTGTGGCTGCAAAAGATCTCCAAAGACATGCCCTTGGATTCGACCTAAACCCAGAATATTGTAGGATTGCCAGAGAACGTATTGAAACTCCAGTCCTCACAGATTTTTTTGAAGGTTCAGAGAATCAGCTCCGTTACGAAGTCATTAATGATGATGCAATGAATTTACTTGATTATATCCCTCCCAACTCAATAGACTTGGTCGTAACGAGTCCACCATATGCGAACATCCTTGACAAGGAACGTACGAACAAGAGTAAACATTCCGCAAAGCGAAAAGATTCACGTTTGGGGATTAAGGAACAATATAGTGACGATAGCCGTGATTTGGGTACTCAAATTCCGCAGGTATTCATTATTACACTTCAAGAGATTTGTTCAAGAGTATTGGAAGTTCTTAAGCCGAAAAAGCGGTTGATAATTAACATCAGGGATGTGGTTCCGTTTTTTATCCAGCCAGCATTGGTTCCTTCTTTGGAAGAGGTAGGATTTAGTCTTAAAAA
>JBHLSH010000076.1:0-18318 GCA_048881705.1 Candidatus Heimdallarchaeota archaeon
GTGTTTCTAGTCGTTGATGAGAATGCAAGACGGATTTTTATTTGGAAAGGGGAACAAGCACCAGTTCGTAGGAAATTCATCAGTGCCAAGGCCGCGCAAAACCTACGACAAGTGGAATACGGAATGGTTTATCGTATTGAATCACTGGATCCTGGGTTGGAGGGCCACGATTTCCTATCATTATTTGGGGAAAGTCCACCGCAGCCAGAGGCAAAATCTCCTGTACCAGAAGAAACCTCTACCACGTCTCCTATTCCCGCCCCCATTGCGGCTCCCCATTCTGCTCCTTCGGTTCGACCGAAACCTGCTCCATCATCCACCCCACGATCAGCAACAATTTCTCAACCGAAACCTGCTCCAATGGCTCGATCCAGTCCTGCTCCGACAACGCGTCCTAAACCTACGATTCAAACTGATGCAAAATCTGAGGTCAGAGCCAGCCCCGTTCCATCATCCCGTGCCAAGCCGACCCAAACCGAAGTCGAGGTAACACGGGTCGTCAAGGCCGCACCTACCTCTATTGAGGATGTTACTGCTAAATTAAGAGACATTGAAGTACCTTCGAATATGGAAAGGGAGATTGTAATCATAGGGGACACCGTCTATTCCGCAATAAAAGAGCACCTGAAACTCTTTGCGAAAGAGGTCGTTAAATTGGAGCCAATGGACGATCTACCCGCAGGGATTTTTCCTGCAGATCAATACCAAGTTAGACTCTTCATGGAGAAAGGACGGGTACTTTTTATAGAAATGCTCAGACAAAAAACGCGATCAGAGCGTGACGAATTTATTGAAGACATGAGGGCTTCCCTCCAGGACCTTTCAAAGCTTGGACTCTGATTACATTTTTTGGAAGTCTTTGATCGTGCAAGAAAACGAATATCTCCTTAAAATCTGTGCTATCGGCTCAGGCAGCGTCGGTAAGACCTCGTTAATCCGCCGCTTTGCGGAAGGCAAGTTTGAAGCGAACTATCTTCCCACGCTCGGCGTGGACATCACTACCAAGAAAATCCAGGTTGATAATAATTCAGTCAAGCTCATTCTCGTAGACACCGCGGGACAGGAGTTTTTTGGTAAGTTACGCCCCAGTTATTACCGTGGTGCTTCTGCTTGCCTCATCATGTTCGCCCTTGATGACAGAAAGACCTTTGATGCAATTCCTGATTGGCTCGCGGAATTCCGAAAGCATATTCCTGATCCTTCGATTCCTGTTGCTTTAGCTGGCAATAAAAAAGATCTTCCAGATCGTAAAATCTCCATGGAAGACGCTGTTGAGGTTGCAAAAACTCACGAAATGGTCTATTATGAAACGTCGGCAAAGGAAGGAGGGGAAGAGATTGACAAGATCTTTATCGGCCTAACACAGGCTATCTTGTCCAGAAAAAAGACTGGATGACCCTTAATAACGTATCTCAAACCCGAATTTACACCCATAGCCCATCCATAGCCCCGAATTAGGAGAATAGATTTACTTATGCAGGTAAAAACTGAGTTTGAAGTCGTTAAGAGAGACCATCAAGGTGTACCAACGGTCAAGATCGTTTTCTGGGGTCCTACTCTTGCAGGAAAGACGACAGCACTGACAATCACTAAGGTATTAAAAAGTCTTGAAGACCCAGAGAACGTTTATAAGTTCTTAAAGTTGGAGGATCCAACAGGACGAACCTTATTCTTTGACCAAGCGATCTTTGGACTTGGTCGAACCACTGCAGGGCTCCCCATCATAAAGTACCACCTCTTCACCGTTCCGGGACAAGAAAGACATTCAGGGCAACGTAAGGTTGTGTTACGAGGAGCGCATGGTCTTGTTGTCGTCATCGACTCGGAAAAATCACGATGGGAAGAGAACAAGCATGCACTGAAAGAGATCAATGATTTAGCAGGAGACAAAATTTCCAATGGAGTCCTCCCTTTTCAGCTGCTTTTAAACAAGATGGATTTACCGAGAGAGCAACGAATTTCTGCATTAGAAGTGGGAAAATTGCTAAGTGAATCAGGCGTGGCGGCAAATCTTCGTGACGCGGCAGCTAGAATGGTTGAAGTTTCTTGTCTTGAAGCTCGTGATGATCTAAAAGTTCTTCTCTCCACAGGAGATCGTAGCAAGATTGTTGATGCGGATGGTAAATTGAAAAAGGAATATAGACCAGCAAGTGTTTCTCGGGTAATCAAACCTGTTGAAAGCCTCATTCGGGATATCATTGTCTTAATGATGAAACAACAGGCTTAGCTGCGATTCGCTACAACTAATTCCCAGTTTGTTAGGTGAAAGCTGCTTTTGGCATTGGGAAAGTTTCCCATAAGAATTGCAATAACCAATCCGCAGATTGTACCTTTGGCATCCGAGACCTTAGGGAATGGAGTAATTGGAGTCTTTCCAACGGATACTTGCTATGGTCTGGGCTGCTGCGGTCTAAAGTGGAATAGTGATAATATATACCGTATATTCCGGCTTAAAGAGCGTCCGTTGGATTTACCTCTAAGTCTTCTGATTTCGAAAGACATGATCCCGAAATATATCGTTGCAACCCCCCAATTCTATTCTTTCTTACATGAAATTTGGCAACTCTCCGAACCGAGTCCCACTCTTATTTTAAAATGTCGAAAGGGAGCGGTTTCTCCCCTTCTCAATGCTAAAGATCCCCTCAAGATCGCTTTTCGTGTTCCATCTTATGAACTTCTTGTAAAAATCATCCAGAAGGCAGGATGTCCTATCATTGGAACCTCCGCAAATAAAACAGGCGCGCCAGTAAATTATAGCCTTGAAGGTGTGTACCAGGATTTTTTACCTAAAGACATCCCGTTAACGATTGATGCGGGACACCTTCCTCCGAACAAACCCTCGACCATCATAGATCTTAGTAATCTCACCAATCCCGTGGTGATTCGTCGTGGTGGATTTGATCCTCAAAGGGTATTCGAGAGGCTCTCTGAAATTTATTAAAGATATTGCCAACCTCTTGCAGAGCCATGAGTGATGAGGTGCAATTAATACCTGAAACTTATTAAGGATAATGATGAATGATATAGAGTGATGAGTTGTATATATTAAGTAAATGGGATTCTTTGTAAATAACGCGGAGTGACTTTCTTGAAAAATGTGGAGAAAACTGTTTCTGCCCCGAATTTTAACGACATTCTAGTGATCCACCAAGGTGGTGGCTCGCCGCGCATCATATTCAGTTCTGGGGATGGGCAATTAACTCAGAACTCGAAAATAAGTGCCCAAGTAACTCAGGTCCTCGATTTATTTTCACAGAGAATTGCAGAAGGAGAACAGGTACATTTTATCCGATTCTCTAACCATCGTATGATTTTTTTATTCTCACAGGATAAGAGTCTTGTAGCAACTGTTCTTATTCCCATCGATCGCAGTGCACGTCAAATTATCCCCCTTATGAACATTATTTTACAAATGCTAACAGAATTTTTGTCCGGAGAGATTATTGATGCCCAAAATCGCCAACTAGACTGTTTTTTTCAGGTTTTTTCGGCTCCGCGGGATGCTCATATCGTCATCCCTCGTACATCAGAAGGAATTCTAACCGCTCTCGTTATTCTAACCGCGGTTGCCCATGACCTGCAGTTTGGTATTCATCAAGTGGCCTCCAATATAGTATTCGTGGATCCTCAAGATCCTCGTGACGTGCTTGTAGCATCAGAACTGGCAAAAAAAAGCCGTATTATTTCGTTTCTACCACTTCCTAATGTGATGGAGAGTCCTAATGTACTTATTTTTGGATTAGAAGAACCACTTCGTCAATATTTCTCAGCTATATCAGGTGAATCCGCATATGATGCCGTAAGTCGAATCTTTGGTGAACAATCAAATGCTGCAAAGATGCATGCCTTCATTGCAAACGATGAGGCAAAAGAGATAGCCCAATCAATAACTGAACTTCCCAAATCTGAAGATGAATTCGTTAGAACGGATATACTCTTGACGACGGTGCTGCATCCAGGGCAGGACGTGTTGGTGACCTTATCATCCCCAGTGATGCAAAAAATGAGGGATTTGGCAAAGTCAGCTCCCCACGAAAAAACTGAAGTAACAGTTCCAGATCTTGAAGGTCTCACGGTCCAACCCTCTGAAACCGTGACTCAAAAACCCCCTAACACAGCTTCTACTCCAAAAACATTTTCAGATGCTTCCATCGAGCTGGCCGCCGAACCGGATGCAATTCCTACTGAGAATAATGTCTTGGCTACTCCCACGATAACTCCCATAACGCGTGCTACTTCGGTAGATCTCGATCCCGCAGTTATGGAGTTATTAGAAAAGGAGCGGTTTAGTGGTTTAGCGTACGAGTTTAAATCCCTTCCTGTAACTCTTGATACATCCCCTTCTAAAATTAATTTATCGAAGGCTCCCAACCTTCCCTTTGATAAAAATCAGGTTGTTATTAGTACGTTTTCAGGAGATCAACGTTATTTTTCGATTCATCTTTATACGGCCATGGATCGCCTCCCCGCGCTAAAAGATTTGCTAGAAGATCTAACTGTTCGAGTGGGAGGAGAAGCTCGCTTGCAAGATGATTATGTTCTCATCGAAGGACCACTAGAAAAAGAAAGAGAAATTCTTCGTTCACTATTATGGTTAGGAATTGTCGAGTACTTAACTCAGGTGCAGATGAATCTGCATCCCCTTCCGGAGATGTTCCAAATTCCCAAAAAAGGATCAATCCTAATAATTCCCCCTAGACGAGAGTTTATCAGAGAAAAAATCCCGTCGAAATTTAAAACATTTGTCCGTGAAGTTGATCTTAGGAGACAATTCGAGCAGGAAGCCCTTTGGAGTCTAGCATCCGCTCAGGATGAGATTTTATGGCGCTTACTCCAGCCACTAAAGAAAGGTGAAGGGGTAGTTTTTGTTTGTCGTGAGGACAATCAAGAAATAGAAGAAATCGCGCTATTCTTACTATATGTGTCTGAAATTTGTGGAATAGGATTTTCTCGATGGTAGAATGTTCCGTACAAGCGTGCAAGAGACTAGAGAATCTTCTCCCAAAGACTGCTATTGTATCGGTCAGCTGAGGTCTCCCCGTTGCGATGATGCTGTTGCCGTCCGGAATAGTAGAAAAGCTGTGGCTGAAATCTTTGTGGAGAGTTCGGTCATTTCTTGCCCCGTAGGTATCCCTATATTTTTAAGGAAGAGGCCCGTCTTATTAACACACGGACGATATAAGGGATACTTACCCACAGACACCATCCTGCAATCTGGTGACTAGGATACCCTTTATGGCAGCCATGATACATCGGAGAGTCCATTAATGGCAAGAATTTGGGATATAGGCCGGCAAAAATCTCGAATACGAGCTATTTCCCCTGTTATAGCGACTGTTTTGATGATAGGATTGGTTGTGGTCGCAGGCCTAGGAGTCGCATTGGTAATATTTGGAACAGTAGCTACGCCAACTCCAATAAACGTGGATGTTATTGGTATTTCCGAATTCGAATCAACTGACAATAATATACTTGTAGATAGATTTAGGGTGACTTTGCAGAATACAGAATCTTCTGTTGTATTGATACAGAGAGCTGATGCATTTGAAGTTCGCGATCGGAACTTCGGTATTATCCCAGGGTGGAGATTAAATTTAACTCAGGACCTAATTCCTCTAAGGCCATTGCAAATTCTCACCTTACCTATATCTTTAGATCGAAATATTCCCAGCGCGACCGAATTGATTCCAGAAAACGATACTATCTATGTTCACGTCACAGTCTACCCAGAAGGGAGTAAATTCATCGCTCAAGAGGCCTTAATCTTTCAATCGGATCTTTTGGCGGTAGGAGATACGTTAGGCCCCGTTTATCTTTCAGCACAAACCCCATCAACGGAATTTGATACCAATGGCATTAATTTGCTGATGAATATTGTAAACAATGGAAGTACCAACCTAAATCTATTGTTAGAAATCACTTCGGATTCTCCTAGTCACATTTTTTTCACAATCGATAGTACAAATTCGAGTCAAGGCTCCCTTCCTGTCACACTACAGAAGTACCAAAGCACCTCGTTGTCAGGGGTAACCATCAAGGTCAATGCAGACCCTGCTCGCGCTGTTCCAAGTGCATTATATCAAATATTCATCACTCTAAAAGATCAGAACAGTCCCAAGTCCTGGGATATCGTGAGGATATATCTGACCTACCAGCCTTGATAGAAGGGCTTATCTTTTCATAGACCTTTAATTTTATCTTTTATTTTTGCTCAGTTTCCACTCTCAGAATTTCCAAATACCCCTCCTCCCGATATCGATCCCAATGAACGATGGAATCTTTGATCAAAATACGTGCTGGAAAGAACGGGGCATCCAATACAAAAGATTCGTAGGACCCTCCCTCTCCTGTAATGGCGATTTCGTTTCCATAAGCAGTGTTTTTCAATCTGTCAAGGATCTTAGAGGTTAATTTTGCCCCTAATAAATCCTTTTCCAGCCCCATACCCGCTATGGCGGTAAGAATAATATGGAAATTATGATCAAGCAATTCCAACATTAATTGCTGAGGTGCCAATCGCCATAAGGGATTAAAGCATCGCATCCCAGCCCGGTGTGCAGAAAGATTGAACTTGTATCTCTGAAACTCTGATCGGATTCCCCCGGTAATCACTGCTTCTGCCTTTGCTTTAATCAAGGCATTCGTAAGGCCTTGAATCTCTTCTTCTACATCACAACTATCTATCCATGCGAATTGGTGAGGAATATCAAGCATTTCTGCGATCAGTTGAACATGTTGACAGTTAGGGAGGTGGAAGAGCTGACTCTCATCGCAGGACGATCTTATGGTTATGATCGAGGTCACTTCAAACTGGAGGAGCGCCAAACCTAGCGCAAAAATGGAATCCTTCCCTCCCGAGACGAGACAGGTAACCTGCATAGGATCCGATGTGGATGCGAAGAAACTTATAATTTCTTCACAATTATTGTAGAATAGGCACATGATGCTTCCCCGTATCGCTAGGTCATATCACAAACCTCACATGTAAAGAAGGATGAAAATTCTACAAATTTCTAGAGAAAGGAAACTTTTCTCCTATTCACTGCCATAAATCTAAGAATGTGCATAAAAATGTCTTCTTCAGAAAATGCATTGCCCCATAATACGGGATATCGGAATCGTTTTGGTTTTCGAGGGATTATTATCGCGATACTTGCAGCATTTGTAACAGCATTTGTACTCTTTATCTTTTCACCCTTATTTCCCATAAATATTTTTGATGGTGTAATGGGTTATGTTTCCTTTGGGGGAATTATTATCCTTTCATATATATTCTATCTATTCCTACCCCAGGATAATGGAAGGGCACTTGAATCATCACAAGATGAAAATAAAGTACGCTAGAGGTAATATCGATTGGTTCACCTGAGTACTGGATATCGCTCCCAGCGAGCAACCGTACATTCCTCACTTATTGCCGTCAGTGTCCTTTTGATTGGACCGTCATCAATCGGAAAAAGCTCGATTCTCGACCCTTTTGTCATCATTGGGTATCCAATACGGACAAAAATGCAGAGAATCATGGCTCAAGATCAAAGAACCGAATCCCTAGAAGAACTATTTGATCAGGTCTCAACAGGAGCAACTATCGGAAGTAAAAACCACATTAGGGCTTTTACCACGGTGTACGAGGATTCTTGTCTCGAGGATGGGGTTGAGACTGGCACGAATGTGACAATCAGGGAGGACTGCTACATCGGGGCCAACAGCATCATTGGCAGTGGCAGTATACTGGATAGTGGTGTTCACATTGGAGATAACGCCAGGATACAATCAAGTACATTCATACCTCCAAAGGTAAGGCTAGGTCGAAACGTCTTCTTAGGGCCGGCAGTACGATTTGCCAATGACAAATACCCCGTAAGTTCCCGTTTGATTGATACCGAAGTTGAAGACGGGGTTATCATAGGAATGGGAGCTTTGATCATGGCTGGAATAACTATTGGCCAAAATGCAGTTGTAGCTGCTGGTTCTATCGTCACAAAGAACGTTCCAGAGGCCCAGGTAGTGATGGGAGCCCCAGCACGACTTCTTATGACCCGAGAAGAATATGATCAAAAACAAGAAGAGTACAAATCATTAGGTGACTAGATAAAGGAGCATTTGCAGGGATTTTCTTCACATCTTGGACATTGGTCTGGATATTTTTCCCATGCAGCAGCCTCTAAATCAATATCAAGAAGATTAGAAACCGAACATAGCCAGGCAAACACATCTGCAACCTCTTCTCGAATTCCGTGGCGACTTCCTTCAAGATAAGCTTTCATTAATTCACCTATTTCGGTTTGTAGCCAGATCAAACTTCGTTCAAGTCCACGTTTACGATCCCGCTCTAGATATAGGTCTGCCATTAATGTTTGAAACTGTTGAATCGTTTTCTGTACCAATTGCCTGTCTCCTGTAAGATCTCTTCAAGAGTTGTTCAATGAAAGCGATGAATGATCTCCGATGTTGAGATCGGAGAGTCCGCCAACCATCTTAACTTCGTCTCCAATCACCGAGTCATGAATACTAACATTCATAAGCTTAGAGAACATCCCAACAATTGACGACGAAATAATTCCCCGGTTAACCTCTGTACCCTTTGCAATACTTACATAGGGGCCGATTATAGAATTTACGATTTGACAATCGGAATCAATGGCGACTGGAGGGATAATTATTGTATTGTCCAGTTTACTATCAATAGTCGGTTGCCGCTTTTTATTGAGAACGTATTCATGTGCGCCTAAGAGCGCCTCTTTCCTGCCGCAGTCGAACCACTGTCCTGAATCTACGGATCCAAGGGAAAATCCCTGAGTTATCATCATTTGAAGAGCATCTGTCAGTTGTAGTTCTCCTCCTGTACCTCTTTGATTCTGTTTGACAAGCTCCTGTAAGCATTCTTTCAATGCCAATGAATTACGGATAAAATAAACTCCTGTTATGGCATTTGAAGAGCTAGGATTCTTTGGTTTTTCTTCCAATCGTTTTATGAGATTAGTACCTTCCTGCGTAACTGCAATCCCATAATTTTGAGGATCTGGTACCGATCTAACTGTAATCGCACCAACTAACTCTGGGTATTGATTGAAATCAGTAATCATTGCGTGAAAAGATTTTTCGTACAGACTATCGCCTAGAACGATGAGGACAGGGTCTCCATCTAAATAATCCCCAGCCAGATAAATCGCATGGCCCAACCCCCGCCTTTCATTTTGTTCGATGAATTTCACTGAACACACTGTATCGTAGTTGGTTTCTACATATGCCTTTAGTTTCTCTTTTTCATAACCAACTATGATAACAAAGTCATTGATACCCGCATCTAGAACATCATCCATGATGTGTGATATGATCGGTTTGTTTGCCAACGTGAGAAGGGCCTTAGGTTTAGTATGTGTATGGGGACGTAACCGAGTTCCAGCTCCTGCCGCAGGAATAATACAACGCATCGTGTTCACTCCAATACCAGGCGGCCTTCGATTTCTATTGAATCAAGATCAGCCGCGGGTGTGATCCTTCCATCAAAACGTTTATTCAAAACTCTTTATTTTACCACTTCTTGATAATAGTTTCATCTAAGATTTTGTCTGTGGAATAAAAGGGCAATTTAGGTAACAATTATGGTTTCATTCGCTGTTTTAATCCTTGTACTCCTGGCTTTCGTGATTTCAGGCTTTCTATCTCGCCTTCTCCTCCCTTGGATTATAAAAGCCTCTTTAAACAGGGATATTACAACGATAGATGCCCACAAACCCGAAAAACCTATCATTGCTGAACCTGGAGGATTGGCTCCGTTGCTTGCAACAATTTTCACCATTCTCATCTTAGTTTTCTCTTGGGAGTATATCACTCCAGAATTGGCTCCTAATCCTCAAGTATTTCAACCCCTCTTGGCGGGACTACTTAGTGTGGTCATTGCAGGCCTCATTGGCTTTTTAGATGACGTATTTCGTATTAGCTGGCGGGCAAAGCTGTTGCTGGGGTTTTTACCTGCTTTTCCACTTATGGCCTTAGAAGTAGGAAAGAGTACAGTAGGTCTTGGCCCTCTTGGTGTTCTCGATCTTCGCTTTATCGTAGGTACCCTAAATCTCAACCTCTATAGCCTGATTATAATTCCGCTCGCTGTCAATTTTGCTTTCAATTCCTTCAATATGTTCGCAGGATTTAATGGATTAGAAACAGGAAACGGTACTATT
This sequence comes from Candidatus Heimdallarchaeota archaeon, assembly GCA_048881705.1. Taxonomy (GTDB): domain Archaea; phylum Asgardarchaeota; class Heimdallarchaeia; order Hodarchaeales; family Hodarchaeaceae; genus Hodarchaeum. The sequence continues at coordinate 10,182 of JBHLSH010000076.1, forward strand.
TCGTTGTTTGCCATTCTGTTGCTATCACTTATTGTGGAAAATCCAATCGTAGCTTTATTTAGCTCCGCACTCTTGGGAGGATTCATTGTTATCTTATGGTTTAATTGGTATCCAGCCCGTACCTTGATAGGGGATACGGGGACATTAACTTTAGGCACAGGAATTATTGTGGCAATAATCATAGGGAATATGGATCGATTAGCTCTTGGTTTATTTGGACTCCATTTCTTAAATTTCGTATTGTTCCTGGGTTACCTCTATACGCGACAGACAGAAAAAATTGCTTCGATCGATAATGATGGTAATATAGTGGCCCCCAGTCCCTTTACCGTATATTGGCTCCTCCCGTATTACTTGAAAAATATAGGAGAACGCAAAAATGTTTTGCTTCTCTTGTTAGCTCATACGATCATTGTTAGTATTGTTTTCCTTCTCTCTCTGCCAATCTACTCTTCATAATTCCGTGCAACACTAGAAGAAACCTTTCATGAAAATGTGAATATCTTGGCCGTCCAAACAATATTATCGAAGGCTTTAACGGAGTTAGCACAAACGATCGTTCGTGAACCCAGTTTGGCCAAATCTCAAATGGAGGGATTGAAACGAAGTATTGCAAAACGGTATGGTCTCAACCGTTTTGTCCGAAATTCCGAAATCATTGAACACGTGGTTGAATCCGATTTATTTAGTGAACAAGACAAAGAATATTTGATTGAATTCCTGAAAGTGCGTCGAGTTCGAACCCTTAGTGGCATAGCAGTGGTCGCAGTAATGACCAAACCCCTGCCCTGTCCAGGTAAGTGTATTTATTGCCCGGATGTAGATGGAGCACCCAAAGCATATACAGGAAAAGAGCCTGCGGCCATGAGGGGAGCCCAAAATGATTTTCATCCAGAAAGGCAAGTTCTTACCCGTTTGTCTCAGTTAGAAAGCATTGGGCACCAGTTGGATAAGATTCATCTCGTAATAATGGGGGGAACGTTTCTAGCTACTTCTAAGAACTATCAGGAGTATTTTGTTAAAGGATGTTTGGATGGAATCACGAAAGTCCAATCGAAGTCCCTTGAGGAAGCGCAAAGATTCGCCGAAATAAGTAAACAGAGAAACGTGGGGATTACTATTGAAACTCGTCCTGACTACTGTACCCCACGGCATGTCAATCGAATTCTTGAATTGGGTGGTACTTTTGTTGAGATCGGGGTTCAGACCTTGTCACAAACTGTCTTGGATAAAGTTAAGCGGCATCATACGCTAGAAGATGTTGAAGAAGCTATAAGGAGTGCCCGGGATGGTGGATTGAAAGTGGCAGTCCATATGATGCCTAATCTTTTTCATACTCCTGAAGACGATGTTACAATGTTTAAGCTACTATACAGTGATCCTCGCTTTGTCCCTGACGCGGTAAAAATTTATCCCACCTTGGTCCTTGAAAATACTTACCTACATAAGCTTTGGCAGACCCAGGAATACATTCCGTATGATACAGATCAGGTGGTGGATGTAATCGCTCAAATCAAAGCCATTACTCCTCCATTTGTACGTATCCAGCGTGTGCAACGTGATATCCCCGCCTACCTGATTCTTGATGGGGTTAGTCGGGGTAACCTTCGGGAAATGGCCCAATTTAAACTCAAACAAAACGACCAGCGCTGCTCGTGCATCAGATGTAGGGAGGTGGGGCATCAAACCAATCTTGGGAATCTTGACTGGATGGAGAAAGACAAATCTTTGCATACTTATGAATATCCAGCCTCAGAAGGAATCGAACATTTCATTACTTACGAAACCACGGATCACGAGACCCTATTTGGCTTTCTCCGCCTACGTGAGCCATCTATCGATGCCTTCAGACCAGAAATCCAAAGTATTTCCACCAGTATTATTCGAGAACTGCATGTCTACGGACGATTGGTAGGTCTCGGAAAATTTCCCCGTAATGCAACTGATTGGCAGCATCGAGGAATAGGGAAAAAATTGATTTCCAAAGCTGAAGAAATTTCCTTAGAGCGAGGATTTGAAAAAATCTTAGTCACTTCTGGCCTTGGAGTTCGAAATTATTACAGAAAGCTTGGATTTCATACTGATGGCGTTTATATGGGAAAAATGTTAAAATGATGTAATTTATCTTTTGTTGCTATCAAATTCACTTTTAGATCAGAAAGAAAAGACTTTTTCGCAGCAGACAATGTGGATAGAAGCTCGAATTCCTCTGTTATTCACTCTAACCGAGCAAGCATGTCCCATTCATGCTGTAAATCGGCCTGCAATGCCTCAATTTGTTGAGGAGACATGCTTTCAAACCGGCCCTGGAGTTTCAAATATTCTGTAATCGGAACACGCTTTTCAGGATCACGATATTTGGCAAATTTTTTAGTAAAAGTTAGGGCCCCGTTTTCGATTTCATACATAGGAAAATATCCTGTTTTCACTGCTAATTGTCCCAGCCTTGGGGTCAAAGCAGGATCAGAGTACCAGCCTGTCGGGCAGGGCGCGTCAATAAGAATGAAGCGATATCCTGACATGCTGTTAGCCTTACGAATTTTTGCGATTAGATCTCGAGGATATCCTGCTGTAGTGGTAGCAACATAAGGAACGTCATGGGCCGCTATTATCCGTGTGATGCTCTTACGACTTTCTTTTTTACCTTTAGGTGTGGTTGTAGTTACCGCTCCACGAGGGGTAGCTCCAGATCTTTGGGCTCCAGTGTTTGAGTAAAATCCGTTATCATAACATACATGAATAATATCCTCGTTCCGCTCAGCCGCTCCAGACAGGGTCGCAAGCCCAATATCGTATGTACCCCCATCTCCACTCCATACAACAACCGTAGCATTCTCACCTCGCATTTTTTTTGCACGAGCTATGCCAGAGGCAGCACTAGCATGAGCAGCAAACGCAATGTTTAGGGTGGGTACACCATAGGTCACATGGGGATGATTACTTTGAACTACCGATGCACAGCAAGCGGGGATTACCACTATGGGGCGTTCAATGGCCGCTATGGCGTGTCGATAAGCGATAGTGAGTCCGCACCCAGAACACGCGAAATTCCCTCGGAGGAGCACTCCCGGATCATTTTCTACCAATTGTTTGATATTAACAGCCATTTTCGTTTTCTCCATTGTTCATATGTTAGATGATACTTTCAACTTCGTTGGCGATATCTAGGTGAGTCACATTCATTCCACCAAGTCCCAAGATCTTTTGATGGAATTCTAGGTCTATTCTTTGAGCAAACAATTCTGCCTGGACTTCAATCGCCATCTGTCCAGCGTTACCATATGAAACAGCCCGATCAATCACCAGTAACTTCGGAATTTTTCTTAAATACCTAATTAGCTCTTTTTTAGGGAACGGACGAAATACTCGTGGACGAATGACTACAGCGTTAATTCCCTTCTCAGCTAGTAGGTCTAATGAATTTTCTGCTTCCTCACCCAGTGTTCCAAGGGCCATGATACCTATTTCCGCCTCTCCGATATCTCCTGTTATTTCAATCATTTCTCGTTGTAAGCGCCCAATTTTCATACCAAATTCCTCAAAGATTTCGGGAATGAGAAGTCTTGCATTTTCAAAACCCGTAATCAATGACATTCTCTGTTCCCATATTCCCTCGGCATTTGTTAGGGAACCATGAGCAAATGGTGCATCAGGATCGAGCAGAACTAATGGCTTGAACGGAGGTAGAAAATTATCGACCTGTTTTTGAGTTGGCACTTCTACCTGTGCAGATGTATGGCTAAGAACAAATCCATCTAGGCATACCATGACAGGCATTGAAATTTTGGGGTGTTCACCAATTTTAAAGGCGCAGATGGTAAGATCCATCACTTCCTGATTGTTTTTGGCATACAATTGAATCCACCCAGCATCACGGAAGGCCATTGAGTCATGGTGATCGGGCCAAATATTCCACGGGTTTAATGATCGATTTACAACCGGCATGATTATAGGTACTCTTGTCATGCCAGCCCAAAAACACAATTCGCCCATATACAACAAACCATGAGAGCTAGTGGCAGTTACAGTCCGAACACCACCGAGAGATGCCCCAATACACGCACCCATGGCACTATGCTCGCTTTCGACCGCAATATATTCCGCATTCAGTTCTCCTGACTCAACCATCTCCGAAAGAGATTCAACAATGGGTGTCTGTGGAGTGATCGGATAAGCTGCAATGACCTGAGGGCGGGAAAGTTTAATCGCTCTAGCTACGGCTTCCCCTCCCGTCATGAGCTCGGTTTTCATTGCATTGGGTTTTTCTAGTGATTGCACCATTTTCCCTTCATCACCTACTCTGGCTCCATCCAGAGTGCTTTCTCCTTAGGACATACTTCAACACAGATTCCGCATCCCTTACAATATTGATAATCCACGTAGGGATATTCATCTGGACCATCAACACGAATAGTATCTTCTGGGCAATTTAGCCAGCAAAAGTAGCATTTGGTGCAAGCTTCTTCTGCTAGAACAGGTTTTTCCGTTCGCCAATCCCCTGTGTTACCAGCGGAACCAATTGTAGGTTTTCCCAATGGAAAAACTGGATCGGCCATTTCTTTTTCATGACTCATTTCTATAAAACCCGCTTGTTATTAAATTTTCAATTATAAAATCTAAACTTCTCATAAGCGTCTCTAATGGACTTAATATTAGCATCGGTCAACTTACCCTCGCCAAACTGATATTTAACAGCTTTAATAAGTGACTCCAAAGAAACGATACCAGTGGCCTTCGCCCATGCTCCAAGCATAGTCGTACTAACCAAAACTGTTCCTGATCGAATCAATCCGCATTCTCGGGCAATCGTTACAGCATCTACCGTCCCCACTTTCAAATTCTCATGCGCTTTGAGGACGGGGGGGATTTCTTCTGAATTTACGATAATTATCGCTCCAGGTTTTAATTCATCAAAAGGTATGTTATTGACCAGGGAAGGTTCGAAAACAATCCATGAATGGGCATTGGAGGCAATTACAGGGGCATGGGTTTTCACATGTTCATCTCCGATTCGGACATCCGCAAAAATCGGTGCCCCTTTTCGTTCGGCCCCATACTTCGGGATGGCCTGAACGAACTTGCCATCAGTATGTCCAGCATAAGCTAACAGCTTTGCACCCATTACACCGCCTTGTCCACCTCTGCTAAGAATTCTGATCTCGGTGATCATTTTTGTCTCTCCATTAACAAGATTAGTCCGACCAATCTAACTCGCCATTTCCTCGGCAAACCGATTCTTGATATTCTTCCGAAAGCACAATTTTCCTTTTTCTCCAGAATTATTCTTCTACCTTTAATCAGCCATTCAATAATTCTTTAGCTCAATCGTGCGTGATGATGGAGAAGAATAATGCCTGTCCGGTCTAAAGATACTAGTTAAGGGGATTTTCTCGGCCCTCTCTGTTGTCGCTGACCTCGGCAGAAATTCATAGATCAAAACAGGCAAATCTTGTCAGTTTAAAGTTTATAAGATTCTTTTTTATCAATTTCCTTTTCTATTATTAATTCTCCAAAAACGGTGGATAATGGTGAGATTTCACTCCCTGTTCGCCCATCGGTACTGTTCCGGGGGATAGAACAGCAGGGAAAACATAAATTATCACGATTTTTTCCACGCTCTTGATTAATAATTCACGCATTCGGATTATGTTGAAAAATGACGTGAATATCGGCGGGGCCGATAGCTCAGCTTGGTAGCAGCGCCTGCTTGGCAAATTTGAAATCGATAAGGTTTCAATCTAAATTGCAGGAGGTCGTGGGTTCAAATCCCACTCGGTCCATTTCCTTTTCCTCGGAAAAGACCTGAATGAGTGCTCAAATATCTTAACTAAGGCATGTAGGTACTATTTTTATTCCTCATCTGAAGTCTTTAAAAAAGCACTTCTACCCCAGTTATCCCAAAGACAGACGGCGGAAGACATGGCAAACACATACTGTACCAATTGTGGGAAAGTTATTAGCGAAACAGCTCGGTTTTGTCGGTTTTGTGGGACACCCGTAAGGTCGAGATCGATCCGCTCACGTGCAGAACCGGGAAGATCAGCACCTCAACCTCAACAGGTCACCCCGAAGATGCCAACGGCCGCTCCTCCTGTGGCAGTAGAAAAAATCCCCGATAAGATCGTCGAGAACCTATATGCAAGGCGAAGAAACGATCAAATAAAGAAGGAACTAAAGAAAATGCTGGAGGAGGTCTCCGAACTTTCGAAGAAAGTAGAAATTGGCCTAATTGATGCCGAAGATTCCAACCAGCAAGTCAACCAGCTTCAAAGCAGAATTTCTGCCCTTCAAACAGAGAAGACCGAATTGAAGCTCCAACCGTTCGAATTGGAAGCATTAACTGAGAGTGAGAAAAAGTGGCAAGAGCGGCTCGAAAAGCTCGAAGAGAAAAATCGTGCTCAGGCTTTGTCCACGGAAGTGTATGCATCGTTACGGGACGAGTACGCAATGGAATTATCCTCCATTCAACAAAAAACTGCCACTGAGACCAGAAAGGCGAAACGTTGGTTGGTTGACTTACAAAAAGAGGTAAGGGTTTTAGATACGCAAATTGAGCAAGCAAAGGTTCGGGGAGAAATTGAAGAAGCTGGAGAATCCGGGACAAAATCCCAAATCGAAAAATTGAAGACAGAACGCAAAAAGAAAGCAGTAGCTGCCGAAGTATTAACTGAGATTCTAAGTAACCGCTAGTCCAAAATCTTTAAGACCTCTTCTTCCACCCCTGTCAACTCCTGGGAGAGAATGCCCGTATATTCGGTCATGTCTGAAATCTCTTGTCGTAATCGTTCCAATTTCATGGTCTGTTCATCATAATCATTAAGCTGATCCATCACAGATAGATACTGCGGATCTTTTTGTAATTGATTTTCAATTTCATCCAGTTGGGTCTCGATTTCACGCAATCGGGCAAAATCCTGAAGGATATCTTTTCTAGTTATGAATGTCCGAAGTTCTTCTGTTTTATTGAATTCAAACCAATCCTTGTTATGGAGCAAGTCAATGCCATTATTCTCAATAATATGTACGATTTCCCTCCACAATTCTTCGTCTAATCCATTGAACTTGCTTGGTTCGAGTATCATTCCCATGAAAGCATCCTTGTTTTCCACGATACGTTGCTCTCTACGTTCGACCCATTTCACATAACGCTCAAGACTGTTAGTTACTATCTTTAGGAATAATGAAAGCAGAGGCGAAGCCAAAAGACGTTCTTTTTCCTCTAGGACATTAAACACCCCTCTTTCTTGACGAAATTCCTCCAATTTACGTCTTAGCTCAGGTAGCCGAGGTTCAACTTCCGTGATCTGGTTTTCGAGCTGCTTGGCTTCTTCATGATTGGTCTCCAGTTTCTCTGAAACCTGTTTTTTTTCTTGATTTTTGTCTTTTAAGCGGCTTATCAGGCGATTAACAGTCTTAAAGAATTTTTTTCCTGTTGAATCGTCCACGACAAAGAGATCCAGTTTAATTAGAACATCCTCAAGTATAAGCTGATACCTTTCTTCTTTTAACAAATTCTGATATGCTTTTTGGGCGTCTTTAACTATTTTTTCATCCTTTTGTGTCTTTACGGGAGGTTCTGGACTCCGTTTAAGTGCAGATTCTACTTTTTTGAGATCAAACTCTGTTATCCCCAGCTCTTTACGGCGACCCCGTCGAGAATAAGACTTTAGCTGCGAGACGGTTAAGTACTCCTCTACATTCTGAAAGATATTTCGAAGCGCTACTCCATACCGAAATATAGTGGCTGTAGAATCAGGAATAATCTCTTCTAGTTCCTGGGCTTTCGCCACAATATTTTCGGACTGCTCGATCAGAGTAACCGTACTGTCCGCAAGACGAAATCCTTTCCGTCCCACGTTGATACTAATCAGATCCCTGGGGAGGTACTTGGCACAGAGTGTTATAATACGCTGCCGAGAATACTCTTTTGGATCGAATCGTGTGGCCATGCGCCGAGTCTCCTAGATTTTATCTTGATAGGAACTCAGCTGGATAGGGATGCCTCAGTCTCTTCGTTTATATCAAAAATGTCCCAATCTGACATTTTTAGATTTAAGATCATATCCTCCCCATCTGGACATTCTATCCTCAGGACAAGCTGCTTTTTAGATTTTGTTACAACCTCAGGATGTAGACA
>JBHLSH010000077.1:0-17802 GCA_048881705.1 Candidatus Heimdallarchaeota archaeon
TCGACCCGGGATGCTCAACAACTTACTGGGTTGTTCGTTTTACCAGTTATGTTATTGGTTGTTAGCCAACTATTTGTTCTTCTGATTGATGTATGGCTCATCCTACTTGGTATTGTAATATTGGGCGGATTTGATCTTTTCGCGTTTAAACTTGCAATAAAAATCTTTAACAGAGAGAACCTAATGAGCGCAACCTGAAGAACTACTTTTTTTTTGAAAAATTAGGCAATAGTGGTGGTGGACATTCGAGACGAATGAGTAAGGATATCCGTATGGCCGTAATGTTTTCTGGTTTTGAAGCCAAATTCTTTCTCCAAGGTACCTGAATTTATCCGTCTGTTTCAAATGTATTGTAAGGTCAAATGCCAGGGGTTGAACATTACCACCATCGCGGATATTTTGGACAAATATAACTAAATGGCCTTTAGTGGTTAGAAGAGAGCTGATATCCGAAAATAACATCATCATTTCGTTCAAAAAATCTCGGTAATCTGAAATAAGGCCCAAGTCAGCTGGATTGTCACCGTATTTCAGGTCAAGACCTTTTTTCATACGAGCTTGTTGATTATAGTCTTTGGTCTTCCTCAAAATGTTCCAATAAGGCGGGGAAGTAATACATAGGTGGAATTGCTTCTTTTCATCTCTCAACTTCGATACAACATTGCGTGCATCCCCTAAAATGACTTCAAGACCAGTTCTACTTTTTGCGGTCTCCGCATATTTCTCATACAATTCTATACCCACCCCCTTCCTTCCTGTTTCATCACAGGCGACCAAAGTTGATCCTGTTCCCAAGAAAGGATCAAGAACCCATTGATCTGGTTTTGTAAAGAATTGAATGAACTCCCGTATCATAGGAGGAGGAAATGAGGCTGGATGGAGGTCAATCTCTGGGGATATTTCGCTTGGTTTTCCATCCTCTATAAACCATGACTTGGTAAACTGAATCCAATCTTTGCCAGTTAAGGCATTAAGCTTATTTCGCGGATCAATATGAGGCTCGTTACCCATTTCAAACCCAAAACCAAAAAAAAAATATGGATTATAAAGTTCTATCACAACGCTCTATTGATCTCCAGAACCTTGAGGAATGTCATTACTAATGAAACTTCAGTGCATTGTGTTTGATATCGATGGTACTTTGATTGATAATACTCAAGATATAATATATTTATTCCAAGATACAATTGAGAGGTTTTTGGGGCCAACGAAGAATTTAACTACACAAGAAGTGTTAGCATTATGGGGGCCGCCAGGAGACGAAATCTTTAAGCAGGTTTTTCCCCCACATATTGCTGAGGAAGCATGGAAATATTTTCTCAGATCCTATCGAGATCAACACTCCACTAAAGCATTTTTTTCTAGAGACCAACTCCTGAATATCAAAGCGAAACTAAGCTACCTCACAATTTTTACAGGAAAAAGTAAGAAAACCTGTGAAATTACGCTAGATAAACTCGAGATTCGCGATTTGTTCGATCTTGTTCTCACAGGCAATGACGTACCCCGTTCCAAGCCCCATCCCGATGCCCTTCTCCATACGATTGATAAGTTACATTTATTAAAAGATGAAACGCTTTTTATTGGCGATAGCCATTTGGACATACAAGCAGGGAAGGAGGCTGGAGTTTATACTGCAGCAGCTCTCTGGGGTACCATGGAACCGGAAAAAATACTCGCAGAAAATCCTAATTATGTTTTTCAAACACCTGAGAATTTCATCGATTTTGTGACACGACTAACTCCTTATACAAATTAATAAGCATTGTAATTAGTTGAATTCTAGTGCCGCCGTCCAAATATGAACTGATTATAGGCGATTTGATTGAGACGCTACCCATCAAAGCTAAGGAACGGCAATTCGATCTGCTTATTGCTGATCCCCCATTTGGCATCAAGTTCAATAAGTCGAGTCACGAATACGGAGCTGAGGACTATGACCTGTACGCAGATGAATTCACACCAGAAGAATACTATCAATTTTCGCAGAAGTGGATAACCGCATGCTATCACGCATTGAAAGACACAGGTAGTCTGTATATTATCTCTGGTTGGACAAACCTTCTACCTATTCTCAATGCACTCGAAACCACAGATTTTCATATGATAAATCATGCAATTTGGCAGTTCTCATGGGGAGTATATACGAAACGTCGATTCGTAACCAGTCATTACCATATCCTTCTCTTGGCCAAGGATGAAACCAACTATATTTTCAATTATTTCGAACCAGATAACGGTGATGTACTCTATTGGCCGGAATACAATCGCGGGAATGATCCCGATAGAATAAAAGGACATCCCTGCCAATTACCTCTACTTCTTTTGGAAAAGCTTGTGTTAACCTCCAGTTCCCCAGGTGATCTGGTTGGAGACGTTTTTAGTGGAAGTGGAGGAACCATTTTGGCCGCTCGGAGAACAGGACGAGATGTGGTAGGATTTGAGTTACGAAAAGAATACGAACCAATAATACGACAGAAGGCTCAGTTCGGTCAACAGGTTACTATCCCTATCCGTAAAACGCCACTAGACCATTTCCTATAGCTTTACGTGCTCATATTGCAGTTTATATTAAAAAATATCAAAAATTGCCTCTTTTATTATGACTATATATCGTCATGCGGAATTTAAAGTAAGTTTGTTTGCTTGATAAATATTCACATGATTCGGTATTACCTTCAATTAAGAAATGAAATTCAAAACACAATATTTACGTCTACGCCGACATAAACGATTTCATTAAACTGTACTCAAGGATCCCGAGCAATATCAGAATTAGACCTTGGACCAAATTCATCAGAGAGCTGGATGAAATGCACACAGAAATTGAACCTTGAAAGACTCAGATTCATAGTTTCAGAAGTCGGGGGAGGTGTAGATTTGCGAATATTCATTCCAAAAATAATTTAAAACCCGCAAATTCTAACTAGAAAAAATCTGCGGATTTGCGGGAAATAGGCCAAGAGGGCGATATCCTCCCGCTATACTTGCCCGCATACAAAACAAGATACATTAAGAATGGTAGATATGCATGAATTTCAAAACAAAGCGCATTGTTATTTTTTTATGCCTGTTGGCAAGCTTGAATATGATTAATTGGGCTTTTCAACCAACGGACTTAACATCTGTGTTGATTACATCTCTTAGTAATCCCGACGGGGGAAATATTCCTTCGGAAGAAGATTCCAAGTGGTACAGCTGGGACTCAGAGGATTTTCAGGTGTTATATGCTGGCAAAAAAGGTGATAACCCGATCCTCATAGTAGGTGATGATGACTTCGTAAAACAGGCAAAAAGGTTCAAGTGGCCTGGAGACGGATCGGAAACAAGTCCCTATATTATTGAAAATCTCGTGATTACTGTAAAAGCTCGGTTACATGGTAACAGGCCTGTCCCTGCTGCGGGTATCCAAATAAATGACACAACATTACATTTCATTATTCAAAACAACGTCATTGATGGTGTAAATGGTTTACCGGACGGGATTGCCTTATCTAATGTAATTCATGGAACCATTCGTAGTAATTACATTTACAATTGCGCTACGGGGATATTTCTCTATAACTCACATGATATTATAATTGACGATAACTATGTCTTTGGTTATGTACAAACTTCTGCAGCCAGTTCAGTCCGTCTTAGTATACGGAGTGCAGCCCTGAGCTCGTCCAGACATGCGATTTGGCTGGATCCATCCAACTACAATACTATATCCAACAATCATATCACTGGTATGTCAGGGAGTTCCATTTACCTGCTTAACTCCTCTGACAACACCGTTGGAGGAAATGAGATAGATAATGACGGTGAAGTGGGGATATTTCTAGAAGGCTCGGATAACAATTTACTTGATGACAATGATATTTTCGAAGTTGAGAACCCAGTGTTTCCTCAAGGGATTCGCTCCCGTGTGACGGTCAGCTCGGGACGACATGCGATTTGGCTGGACCCCTCTAGCAATAACACCATTTCCAATAATAATATCTCAGATTACTCTGGTTATGGGGTTTTTTTACAGGATTCTGATCAGAATGATCTTACTGCTAATAATATAGATAACACGAACGGAACGAGTGGGGTTTTCCTAGAAGATTCGTCCTGGAATACGATTACTGACAACGAAATCTCTGGAACCCCCACTGCAGGTACCGTAAGTGGTCAAGGAGTCCACGCCCGTGTCGCCGTCAGTTCGGGACGTCATGCTATCTGGTTGGATCCCTCTAGCAATAATACCATTGAAAATAACACTCTGTCTGGTTTTACGGGTTACGGGGTTTACCTGCAAGAATCTGACGATAACAGCCTGACGGGAAACACCATCGACAATTCAGATGGGGATAGCGGAGTATTCCTAGCAAATTCATCCTGGAATACAATTACTGACAACGAGATCTCTGGAAGCCCCACTGCAGGTACCGTAAGTGGTCAAGGAGTCCACGCCCGTGTCGCCGTCAGTTCAGGACGTCATGCCATCTGGTTAGATCCCTCCAGTAACAATACCATTGAAAATAACACTCTGTCTGGTTTTACGGGTTACGGGGTTTATCTGCAAGAATCTGACGATAACAGTCTGACAGGAAACACCATTGACAATACGTACGGAGATAGTGGTGTTTTCCTAGAAGATTCGTCCTGGAATACGATTACTGACAACGAGATCTCTGGAAGCCCCACTGCAGGTACCGTAAGTGGTCAAGGAGTCCACGCCCGTGTGGCCGTCAGTTCGGGAAGGCATGCCATCTGGTTAGATCCCTCCAGTAACAATACTATTGAAAATAACACTTTGTCTGGTTTTACGGGCTATGGAGTCTTCTTGCAGGATTCTGATGACAATAGTTTGACAGGAAACACCATTGACAATTCAGACGGGGATAGCGGAGTATTCCTAGCAAACTCTTCTTGGAATTCAATTACCGACAACGACATCTACGGCGATTACAGTGAATCAACTGAAACCGCTCTAAGTATGAGATCCCGTGTGGCTGTTAGTTCGGGACGACATGCTATCTGGCTTGATCCCTCACACCACAATACGATCTCCAATAACCGAATTTTCAATGTGTCTGGTAATGCTGTATATCTGCAGTTATCAAACTTCAATGATATCAATGATAACCAAATCAGTAATGGCGGTGCAAATGGAATCTTCCTAGAAGGCTCATCGAATACTAGGATCATTGGGAATGTCCTTTATTCGCAAACTGCGTACGCGATTTCCCTTGCTTTCGGTTCTGACGGTAACTCGATAGAAACAAATGACCTGATCGGAAACAATATTGGTGGTTCGTCTCAAGCTTCCGACCAGGGGCTCTTAAACGGCTTTGCCTTCAATTTCCTGGTCGATCACGATAATACCGACGACAATAATGACACATACGCCGATGATCCCTATGCGATTGATGGAGGTAATTTCGATTACACACCTAATGCCCTCCCTGTTCAAGATCTTGACCAAATTGATATTCGGTTTGCAGATCTTGATGCAGTAGTGGTTTGGGAATCTCAAACCTTCAATTTGCAGAAGGAAGGTAATTGGGTGACAGCTAAGATCTTCCTTCCAGAGGGATATTCTAGCACCAATGTCAATGGAAGCACTATTAGAACCGATGGAAACATCTATGCGGAGTATGTTCAACTGCAACATCCAGACAAGCTTTTCGTCAAATTTAATAGATCGGAACTTGCGGCTTATTTGGAGACAGTGGTACCTTATACCCCCATTGACATCAAGATGAACGTCACTGGCTATTTGAACGGAGATTTCCTGTTATTCTATGGATACGATAATATCACTGTAATCAATGATGATCCAGATGTACCCGTTCTTCAACTGGCTCCTGCGGATAGTTCCTCCTCGGTGGTAGCACAGGTGATGAAAAGTGTGATATTCCCTGGAATCCCATTGATATTCAGTTTCACATTGTTAACCCTCCTTGGCACGTATATACTAAGGCCTAAGATTCGAAAAAAGAAGAAGTAACTTTCTACCTTCTTCCTTTCCCATTTTCTTTTTCCCTTTCGTTACACGAATTCATCAAAAAATGCGGATTTACATTCAATATAATTTAAAATATTGATCTGGTCATCCTATTCCTGCCTTGTCTATCTTCTCACGTCGGAAACGTTTTTCCAAACCAGCAGATATTATTAAAGAATCCGGCGTAATAAAACAGATGCATAATGACGGAGCCCTAGATGAAGCAGCCGAAAGATTAGAAAACCTTTTGGGCTCAGTCGATCTACAAAACAAGTCCCTGGTTGATCCCGTTCTTGAGATCCTTAGCAATACGGCCCTTTTCTTTATTGATCGGGGAGATCTCGATGTAGCAGGAGACTATATTGAAAAAATAGGAAAAATCCGGGAGAAAAGTGACAACAAACTCACATCCGCTACTTTAACAGTAAATGAAGCCTATTATTCTATTCTTAGGGGAGAATTGGACGTCGCCTTTGAGCTGCTTACAAAAAGTCTCGAAATTTTCGAACAACTCGATGATCACGAATTGGAGAGGACCATCTGTTATAATAACTTAGCTAACATCCATCAAATGCGTGGAGAATTACAGGAGGCCCATGATTATTACCAAAAGGGTATTAGCTTGGCCAAGAAAATCAACGATAGGCCCCTAATTAGCTTATATCAGAACAATATTGCAACATTGCACCTACTAACAGGTGCGGTAGATGAGGCAGAACAAAATTACAAAAACAGCCTAAATGGGCTCGAATCTTCCGAGAATCCCATGGAACTATCTGTGGTCCTATTTAATCTAGCTTGCTTGACAAACCTTCTAAAATCATCCAAGGAATCAGAGCAATTTCTACAGCAACTGGAGAATATAAACGCTAAGGAACAGAATCATGCAATAGATAGAATTAATCGTTTAGCAAAAGCTCATGTGTTGACATCTTCAGCTCGTCTGGTCAAAAGAGCCGAAGCACAAAGAACTTTTCACCAGCTAACAACAGAGGAAAACATTTCGCAAGAGTACCTTCTAATGGCACAAAAACAACTTTGCGAATTACTCCTCCAAGAGTTTGCCACAAGTGGAAATGAGAAGGTCCTGTCCGAAATAAAGGAGTTGTTGAAGCAGCTGTCCGAACGGGCCGAACGTCAATCCTTAACACCGCTCTTGGCTGAAATCTACCTAATTCAGTCCAAGATAGCACTCTTTGAGCTCGATATTAATCTTGCGAGACAAAAGTTGCTACAAACCCAAGAAATTTCGGAAAAACAAGGATTTAAATCGCTTGAAGTGATCGTGTCTCGTGAATTTGACAGGATCCCTGAGATCGCCAGTAAATGGGAGGAATTCGTGGAAACGGGAGCTTCTATGGCCGAGAGATTGGAGCTTGCGGAGTTGGAGGGTATGGTTACTCGATTGATAAAACAGAAGGCTGATCGTGCCGAGCTTCAAGAAGAAGAACCTGTTCTGTTTTTGATATTAGGCATGAGCGGAATGAGCATCTTTTCTAAACAATTCGGAACTGATGACCAGCTTATGGCGGATCAGCTAATTGGGGGGTTTATTACCGCCATTAATGCGTTTACCCAGCAGGCTTTTGAAGAATCTCGTTCTATCGAAGGTATAAAACACCAGGAATACACCTTGCTTTTAAAACCCCTAGAATCTCTTTTATGTTGTTATGCATTCAAAGGTCCGTCCTACTTCGCAATGCAGAAACTTAGGCACTTCACAGAGGCAGCTGGTATTTCAGAAACTATTCTGAAAACTTTAACAAATGCAAGTAATATAGGCATAGAATTATCCGAAAACCAAGAGATTTCGGAATTGGTGTCTAGGTATCTCCTCACTTCACAGAAGGATAACCTTCCACAAGTAATGTCAGGGTTTTTTGCACAGAATGCAATAATTACCACTGGAATACCCGTTAAACTCCTAGGATGATTAGAGATCTAGGAAAAATTATCTTATCAAAAAGGATAATAGCGGATTCACATTTTCTGCTGTCTAGTAACCCTTCTTCGTTACGCGATAATCGAATATCGATCATTTAAGAAATCAAGAATGGAGGAAAATTTGGTGTCTTTTACGTTTTTAACTGATTCTCTGGATTGGATTAAAGAAAGGTTTGGACTAGACAGAAACAGACAAGCTCTGACCCAAATTGATTCCCTAATCCAACAAGGTAATCATGATCAGGCTCTTGCCAGGATTGAGGAATTATTTCTAAAAGAGAATATACCCCCCCGTATCCAGATCGAAAACAAATTGCTCAAATGCGAGATTCTACTAGAGAAAGGTGAGAATACTGAATGCGGCGAACTAGCCAGAGAAACGAAGAAGGCTGCGGAACAAAACGAACTGATGGTATTACAAAAAAAAGCTGTAATTATGGAAGCGAATGCCCTAATAGGATTGGGACAAATTAACGAATCCTTGGAACTTATCAAGGATATGGAAGCTGAAGAAATCTCAAATAATGAAGTTAAAGCCCAGCTATTGAGGGTAAAAGGAATTGCCATGCGAAGAAAAGGAGAGCTAGATCCAGCGCTCGAACACTTAAGCGAAGCTTTAGTGATTTACCAAAGATTGAAGAAAAAAAATTTTCCCATTGCAGGTTTGTATAATACTATCGGCATTATTCATGCATCTAAGGGTTCTCTTGATAAAGCGTCCGAGTTTCTACAGCTCAGTCTATCAAAGTATGAAGAACTCGGAAACGAAAGGCCCGCTTTCAAAATAATGAACAATTTGGGAATGATGCACTCATACCGCGGGGATTTGGATCGAGCTCTGCAGTATCTAAACCGAGCATTGGAACTAAACGAAGAATACGGGTCACCGCAAACTGAAGCGGCAATGTTTTCTAACATCGGCAACATTTACATTGGCAAAGGCGAACTAACCCTTGCCCTTGATTATATCCAGAGGGCTCTGAAGAGGTATGAAGAGCTCGAAAGCAAGGTGGATATTGGCGATGCATTGAACAATCTGGGAAATATATATGAGGAAATAGGAGATCTAAAAGAAGCCGAATCAGCCTATACTCGTTGCTTGGAAATTTACCAGGACCTTGAAAATGATCTTGAGATTTCTCTTGTAATGAACAATCTGGGAAATATCTATACAGTTGGGGGTGAGCTAGATAAATCAATATCCTATTATGAGAAAGCCTTGGCTCTATCTGAATCTGTAGGCAGTACTCTGGATATTGTCCATTCTTTAAGAAACCTGATCGAAGCCTCAATTCAAAACGGCCAGATGGATGAAGCCCAAGAATACCTTCAAAAATTGGGGGAGATTGCTAAGGGAGAGGACAATAAAACAATAGATCAAGGTCATCGGTTATCGAACGCGATCTTACTCAAGGCCAGTGATCGCATGGTTGAACGGGCTGAGGCTCAAGAAATTTTCCAGCAAATCGCCGAAGAGGAGGTAGTGGAACATCAATATACCGTTCAATCGATGTTAAACCTTTGTGATCTCTTATTAGATGAATTAAAATCATCTGGAAGCGAAGAGGTTGTAGAAGAGATTAATTCTTTATTAGCCCGTCTATTAGAAATAGCAGAAAGCCAGAATTCTTTCAAACATCTTATTAACACACAACGACTCCAATCTCAAATGGCCCTGTTGGAATTAGATCTGAATAAGGCTCGACAGCTAATGGCTCAAGCCCAGGAAACGGCTGAAGAAAAAGGCCTACACCGACTAGCTATTGCAATATCGGCTGACATTGATAGGCTTATGAATCAACTAAATAAATGGGAAGATCTAATAGAACGGAATGTGGGTATGGTAGAAAGGTTAGAAATGGCTGAACTGGAGGATATGGTATCCAACATAATTCAGAAAAAACAAGAAATCCCAGAATTTACAGTAGAAGAGCCTGTACTCTTTTTAATGCTTTCAAATACGGGAGCTGTACATTTCAAGAAGGAACTTACATCCAAGGAGGATTTGGACGATAGAATCATTGGAGATTTGCTTACTGCAATTAATAGCTTTGTCCAGGAAGCGTTCTCCGCTTCGGGAGTAATAGAAAGGATAAGAGTCAAGGATTATACCCTTATCATTAAACCACTAGTCGAGCAAATATTATGTTGTTTTGTTTTCAAAGGCCAGTCATATTCAGCTGTACAGAAATTGGAGAAGTTTATACAAACAACGAAAGACTCAAGTTTCATCTGGGACATCGTTAAGCAGACTTCAAAAGCTAAAAAGGCAGTCAAGACCTTGGATGATCTTAGTACCGAGATTTTTATGTCTCCAATCAGTCAAGAGGCTTAGGGAGATCTAATTGGTTCCTACTGAAATACTCTAGGATTTTTCTCTGTCTTCACGGTTTTTCAGTTTCTCAGTGGGAAAGATCCAATGTGTTGACCCACAGAATGAACAAGGAGGCTCCATCGTACCTTTGACATCTTGGAGCGCCCCGAATTCTCGAATTTCGATTCCCCGCAAACAGCGAGAGCAATAGGCTGCTAAATGCGATTTTAACTCCGTTCCTGAGAGCATTGAGTAAGTACTGATCATTCGCCTAAGAAAAAAATCGCTCGCCCGATTTGCGAATGTCAATACCCTATCTTGATTAGGATAAATGATTCCAAGAACAAAAAAGAATCCTCCAATGGTTACAATCCCGATTCTAAGGTAAAGACTTTGATTTAAGGTAAAAAGAAGAGCTATTACAGCAATTAGCCCACCCCAATGCAGATTAGACCACTCTGGAGTGAGTAAACGTTACGTAAAGGGTGATACGTACTATATACCAGATGGAGTCGTCCATTCAGCAGAATTTCATACCCCTGTAAGGGCTATGGACTTTTTTGCGGAACCGAGTAGATACCATACTAAATAACGGGTAGTTGAATGTCGGAAAGCCCAAAATGTTGTAATACCGCCGTATCCAGCTTTTCGCGAAGTGCTATGAATGATGAAGATGAGGTAGAAATATTGGATAATGATTTTGACAATTTCACGATCTCAAAACCCGTCCCTTCCTGTAGATTAGCATCTTTCAGGGGAAATCGACGAAGGTTCCTGATGCTAATGGCATTTGTGTAACGAGAACCAAGATTGAATTGCCTCTCATAATACCATTGAATTAATCGCGAATTAAAAATCGCTAGAATATAATATAGAATTTCAGGAGACCCCTTATAATCTGATTTTAATTGCAGATTATAGACATTTTGCGTTGTCCGATGAGAATCGTAATCAAAGGCTGCACATGGGACACGTTTAATCTTTTGAAATATCAGTTTGGGCGATTTATAAATTCCTGTTTCCTTTTTGGAATAAAATGGGACGCTGTTATCGAAATAATGGGTTTTTTTAATCTCAAATTCACCAAAATCTAATCCGGTCAGGATATGTTCAGTATGTCTATCATCGGGGCGAGATTTGATAAGGTGATATAGCTGTAACCGCGTTTTTGGAATGGCATTCGTACAACGAGGACAGATTGTAAACCTTTTTCGGCTTGAAAAGGGTACCCATTCCTTACAGCGTGGGCAAAACATAATCGTTCCCTTTTTAGAAAGCTCTTCTCCGCGACGGATCGTGATAAAAGATTCTAAAGGTTGTGAATTATGTGTAATAGCTTGATGGATTTGTTGGAATTCCGAATTATAATCACGTGTAAAAATGAAATCTATAGTTTTGCTATACAGTAATTGGGGAATCTGAATTGTCTTATCAACGACGATTTTATGACCCGAAGGTACTAGTTCAGTTTTTCGTGCAACAAGAGAAATATATTCCTGTGTCACGTTTTGAAACAAATTAAAAAAGTCGAGTGTCAAAATTTGGTAGGTACTAAGGATAAATTCTCTTAACGCTGTGTAATGATTAGAACGTGTAATGTTTTTGGGCAGAAGGAACCCCAAAATCCCCCTCGAGGGGGCAAGGAGATGCGTTGCCTTGTGGAGGAAGATTTCAAAGACGTTTAGGTTACGAAGAGAACTTTCAATATTGAATTCCTTTTTCCATCGAGATTTTTCCTTCCGTTGAAGTATATTACGACCCCATGGAGGATTACCGATTACAATGTCAACCCCCTTGATTCCTTTCAGGTTTGACCAGTCATCCAAAGTAGATTCCAAGAAATTTCCTTGTATCAGGTTTCGCACGATATTTGTGTTAATGGCGTTTTTCTCAGGATTATGAATCTGACCGAGCAAGGTGATAATATTTTCATGACATTCTTGTACAGCCATTGGGGCAATGTCCATCCCAAAGAGATTGGACTGTACAATATCACGCAACAAATCATGTTCGGTGGTAACCTTTGCCATTAGGCGCCTGTTGGTTGCCTGACGAACTTGACTAAGAAATCCCAACGCCGCGAGAATGAGCTGCCCGTCCCCGACGGCGCCATCCAAAACTGTAACATGTCTAGCAGCTTGATCGAGGCGATCAATGACATTATGGTCACTGGCTGATAAGGCGTCATCTAACGAATCAAAGAATTTTCCAGTGCCCTTCGAGATATCATGGAGGAAAAAACTGGAGAGGGCAGTCTGGACCAGATGTTTTGCTGGGCCACTCGGGGTGTAATATGCCCCTAACTCCTTCTGATTAATATTCTGCAACTCGAAGACCAATCTACGTTAGGTACGATGGCCTAGGCATTTAAGTAAGCTGGATATGTGACTGACAAGTTACACAAAAATCCTGTGACACTAACCAATCCTGAAGGTGCTCTAGGTGGTATGCCTGATTACATATGGGGCATCTGAGTAATGTTTGATCCTGAACTGGATCTTGGCAAAGAACACATACAGGTTCTTCTTTTGGTACTTTCACTCTTCGGATGACATCATCCGTCGTAAGGGGCTGATAGGCCATATCCGTACTAATCATCAGGGCCGATTCCTCATCGTCTCGCCGTCCAAGATCTTGTTCCTCTAATTTTGGAGTGGTTGACGTCAAGAGAATAAAGGAGTAGTTCCGTTCTATGTGGGAAAACAAGTCCTGGAAAAGCGGAATCGTTTTTTCTGAATGGGGAAGTCCCCCTAGTATTATCATCTTTCTTTTTGCTCGTGTAAGCGCCACATTTAATCGACGTTCGTCCTCCAGGATATGAGGGCGGACAAGGGTGCATAGGGATAGAATTATAACTTCCTTATCAGAGCCCTGGAAGCGATCAATTGTATCAATGACTACTTCACTTTCGGTTCCGACCAATCGGGTAATTTCTGCAACCTGGCCACGAAATGGTGCAATGACACCAATATCTTCTTCCTTGATTCCCATCTTAAGATAGGCATTAACAATCTTGTGCGCAGCAACTGCCTCTTCAGGATTCACGCGTCTTTTCTCGTCAAAATTCGTTTGTATTCCAACGTATACCAATGGTTGGTTCGGATCAAGAATAGTTTGATATATTGGATCACTGGAAAAGGTTGAGGTGTCTTCTGGTAATATCTCCCACAAAGTTTGATTGCCAATCTGAGCCGTAGCTGGCGAAACCGTTCCGTGGTAAAACCTCTTGTTGCTGAAATCCATCAGGGCATTATGCATACGGTATTGGTATTGTAACTGGACAACTCCATCAGGATGCACCTTCCTAAGCCGTTCAAACATGCTTGTACTCAATCCCTCACGATCGGCCCTAGGGTTTTGAATGAGCGGCGGCAATTGTTTGTCATCTCCTACGAGAATGAAACGTGTCCCCTTGGTCACCCCAGCTAGAACGGAAGGTTCTGTCATTTGTGATGCTTCATCCACGATTACCATATCAACTGTTAGATCATCGTACAGGCTACGAGAAAGAGTACTAGTGGTACCTGCCAAAATGGGAGATTTTAATAATTCATGGAATGTCAAACCTTTTTCTTGGGGTAAGAGATCGAGTGTGGAGGAAGAGACCGCATGTTCGCTTCCGAAGCGTACGATTTCCTGCCTTTTATCATCCCCAACGAGCGCTAAATATAGATCTATAATGTTGTCAACGGCTGTATTTGTATATGCGGTCAGTAGGATGGTTTGTCCCTGTCTACGCAAAATTTCGACAAGTTTAGCTATTGTGTATGTCTTACCCGTACCGGCTGGACCGACTATCAAGCAATAATCTAGAGCGGATAGAGCTTTCTGAATAGCATCTGACTGGCTTTTATCAAATCCAGGAACCTCCTGAACAGTTACGGAACCGAATCTCGGTTTTTTGGCATTAATAATGAGGTCGTGTGATTTGTGGTCTTTTCTGATTCCAAAAGTAATATCGAACAGATTCTTGTTAAGTCTGCGAAAGAGAAAATCAGATGAATATGCATCAACATACGCAGTTTTAGGTAATTTGCCTTGACTATTCAAAACGACCTTTGATCGACTGATTTCTGCAATAGTAGCCATCAGAGTGTTATCTAAAACAGGATTTCCTTGACTTATGATAACTAACTGTCCTGAGCGGAGTTCAGAATTGTTAATACCATTATAGAGGTAAAGGTTCTTCTTTTTGTTTTTCTTGGTCAGCTTCAGGTCTGGAATCGCCTTTCCCAGCTTAACTCGTCCTTGGGGTGATAATTTCCATAAAAATGAAAAATCTTGACGATTCTTTGTATGTTCCAATCCCGTCAATCTACTCCAGTGTGTTAGATAGAGAAACGCCCTCGATGGAGCAGATGCATTTTCATCAAAAATATCCCCGAGAATGTGACATTCTTCTTTACTGAAACAACGATCACAGACTTTAGTTCCTAAGATCTTCGGTATATATCCAGAAAATTGAACAAGATAGGAATAATTACGCGCCATATGTATTTGTTGTAGAAGTGTTTGATCAAGGTTGGTCTGACGAAACGCTGGTATACCCTCTCCCGAATAAATAACCGAGCTTTTGGTTACCGCTTTTTCAGAACTAGAACTAAGTCCGTGCATGTAAATCACTGTCTGGAGAAGGTCAGAAAACCATGTGTTTCTTTGGGGAATTCTTCTACCAGTCTTTAGTTCATAGATTTCTTCGGGACTCCAGTAATCGATACGTCCCATAATTCCGAATTCTGGACTAAGAAATGTGATTTCAGGCTGTACAGTCTTTGATTGGAGTGTAGGAGCTGAAAGCTCTAAACCTCTTAATACACGGAGGACATCTTTCCTCAATTCTTCCAGATTAACTTCAAGAATATCCAATATGAACGCAAATCGTTCAATTGCAGTTTCCATTGCATCTTGGGCGGGAGTATAATTGGCAATGATATTAGAGTACGCCTCATGGATTATAGATCCTCGAACCATGGGAAGGTTGGTTCTAGTCTCACCCAAGATATGGTCGATATATGCACGACGAGGACAGGAACCAGCACTTGTTATTGCACGCGAATTGATCAGGACATCAGGGTTGAGTAAAATCAGTGTATCGGGGGTTGTTTCATAGATATTTTCCGCTTCATCCACCAGGAAGGGATTGATCACCCGAATAGGTGTATAATACTCAACACTAGAAAATGGAAAAAATACCCAAGGACGAAAGAGCGCCAACTGAATAGTCATTTGGTTTTGGAGGTCAAATAGCTTAAGATCTCCGTTGTTTCGCTCCAAAAAGACGGTGTCAATGATTTTCATGATCAGGATTCGCTCAGATGCTTGAAAACCTCAATATTGAAGCCTAGAGGATTCTGGTTTTTTAGATTATTGAGAAGGTTATCCGAAATATATCCCTTTGGACAGAATTTCTATAACATTGACGAAGAGCTTCTTGACATCTTAACATAAATTTGATAAATAAGGTCCAGCGTTTCTATTATTCCATAAGATTATTGGCCACTCGATAAATCGGGAGAAGATAAAGAAAAAGCCGATACTACCTTGAATACCTACGTGAGATAAACCTATGAAAGGAGGAACTCATATTCTGTTTGGGATGGGGTTCGTCGGCATCATACTATATAGATTGGATTTCTGGCTATGGGTAGGAGGTACGCTTATTCTCGCGCCAATCTTTTCTCGTCTCCCCGATTATGACCAAAAGATATCAAGAATAACATTCAACCAGATTATTCCTCATAGAGGTAAATGGACGCACAACCTTTTGTTTGGACTCCCTTTAGGCCTACTTCTATGGATCCCCCCTGAAATGGAGCTCGTTTGGATGGGATTGGTTGGCAGTTTCGGTGCCTTATTTGCTCACGTATTTGTAGATGCCTTCAACTATGCTGGAGTTTGGGTTGGATTTATTAAATTAAAGGTGGGAAAATTCAGCTGGGATTCATTAATTGGAAACCTAGCATTTAAAGTATTAGGACTAATAGCTTTGGGATTTGCTCTTGTGACGTACTTGCTTTAAGAAAAAAATATTTAAATACGCTTTTTGCTTCAGATTGACAGATGGATCGATGTTTATGAAAATCACCGCATTAGGAGGTGTGAATGAGATTGGAGGGAATGCTTTCCTTTTGGGAATGGATTCAGCCAACCTGCTTTTGGATTTCGGTAGATCTTTTTCTCGTGAAAACATCTATTTTTCAGGATTTTTGCAGCCAAGAACGAAAATCGGATTAAAAGACCTGTTGGAATTTGATATCATTCCAGCCATTCCCGAACTATACGCTGAAGACTTTCAAAAGGAATTTCCTCCTAAGGCGGCCTCCAATCTCCACATTCATTCTTGTTTTCTCTCACACGCTCATATAGACCATTTCGGCAACCTCAATTTACTAAACGAACGAATTCCGGTATACATGGGAGAAACCGCAAAAACCATCATACAGTCCATTCAGGAGACCTCACGCCCTAGATTCGGACGCCCGTACGTCAAGACCGCCACAGAAGAGCAGCCATCAAATGTTCGTACTTTTAGGACTGGTGATATAATTCAGATTCCAGGGGTTGACGTAACGCCTATTCATGTTGATCATTCTCTTCCAGGTAGTTATGGCTTCATCGTTGAAGATCGGAACACGGATATAACCATTGGTTATTCTGGAGATTTGCGCTTACATGGATGGCGGCAAGATCTTACTGAAGATTTTATTAAAAAGGCAAGGCACATCAACTTAAATGCTCTTCTCATGGAAGGAACAAATGTCAATGAAGATTTCGAAGATAATGAAGCCAACGTTCAACGGGATATGGCTATCACGATTTCAGAAACAGAAGGTCTAGTAATCGCAAATTATTCGCTTCGGGACATCGATCGTTTCCGTTCCATCTACTTGTCTGCGAAAGCCACCGATCGGAAGTTGCTCATCCCGCCGAGACAAGCACATCTACTGCGGTTACTTCAAGATGACGTTCATTTGGATATCCCCTCCCTCTCTGATCCTCATATAGAGGTTTATAAGCGTCAAAAATCACGGTATTATAGGTGGGAAACTTCTGTTTTTGATGATCCAGACATCACGACAACCAACAGTCCAAACTTTGACCAGACCGAATATATTTTTCACTGTGATTTTTGGAATCTGACAGATCTCATTGATATCCACCCACAGGCCCAATCCGTATTCATTTACTCCCATGGAGATCCCTTTGATGAAGAGGGACTAATAGATTTCAAGAGATTGCAACAATGGACCGAATTTTTTCATCTAGATTTCAAACAGTTACACGCGTCTGGGCATGCCCCTCGAAGCGATTTGAAACACATCGTAGAGTCAATATCCCCTGACCTTCTAATTCCGATCCACTCTGAACATCCCGACATGTACCAAGACCTTACAGATATCCCCCTACTCCTCGTAACAAGGGGACGCGCTATCACAATATAATTTTGAACGACTAGAACAGCTGTCAAACCATTTTGGTCAAGGATGAAGGGATCAACCTAACTTTTTATTCTACCTGATTATCGGATTGATTATGTCTTATTCCCGAAAAATGGTTCTAATTAAAA
>JBHLSH010000078.1:0-17742 GCA_048881705.1 Candidatus Heimdallarchaeota archaeon
TGAACTTCAGGCTGAACCCTTTGGAACCGTCATAGTAACGGTAGCTTTGCTCTCTCTACTACTCTCGTTTTTCCTAGCGGTTCTACTATTTCATAAACTTATCTTTCAGCTCGGGGGATCGTTTTTCTTCGGTCTTGCCTTTTTTTGGTTAAATTTAACCCTAAATCCGGTTCTTGGAGGATCACTCGAAACCGAGATGGGGCAGCTTATCGTTGGGGGGATAAGAGTTCCTATATATTATATTTTTATGGCAGGAACTCTTATAATTGGTCTACTTTTCATCTTGATCTTCCATGCTTTATCTAATAGGCAGGGAACCATTTTCATGATCATGAATTTTTCTTTTAGGAGCTTAAAAAGACAAAAGTTTCGCTCTACCGTTTTTATAGCCACTTTACTAATTATTACCTTCAGTTTTACCTTATTAATCTCTGTTGCTTATCAAGGAGAAGTTATCAGCAAAGGTATTGCAACGAAAACCTCTTATAACGGCATAGAAATAGGAAATATGCAGGAATCGATACTCGGTATCGATTTGGCTATACCACAATATCAAAGAATCTCTGAAGGTTTAACAATCCAGATTAATGCCAGTTTAGAGATTTTTGGCCTTCGTAACTCAACACAGATTCTGCAACGGGATTTCCTGACGGGTGCTTTCTCTCAGAATAGCGACACATTTCAATCGTCCGAGATCACGGTCACTACATCTCAAAACAACGTTTCTGTTGAGCTGAAGAATTATTTTGCCACGATCCCAAGTATCGAAGCCGATGTCTCCCATCTTGATACGGCTATTCTCGCTGGTGAATGGTTGACCGATACTCGCAATATTTCTGACCTAGGGTATTCTGCAGCTGTTCTTCCTTCTGAGCTGGCTGAGGTTCTCCAAGTACAAATAAATGACTCCGTCACATTCCATTATTTCAGTAATGAAATTTGGACCAATGCCACATTATTAGTTCAAGGTATTTTGGATACAACACGCATGACTGAAATCATAGATATTGATGGAAAACCGCTGACGCCCCCCAAATTTGAATTTAATAACCGAGGGATGGTTACCCACGAATACCTTTGCGAAGGAACTGAATTCATTCTTATTGATTTCCTTTGGTGGCGATACGCTCGCGCAGACTCATATTCTGATCAATTTGAATTCTCTCGGATTTCTAAACTGGGCCCGACGAAAATCGTTCTAAATACCACTAACCGTGAGATGGGCCTTGATTTAGCTGATCAATTGGAGGGGTACAGTATTTGGTTAGCTACTGGGGGAATAATCTTCAACCTCGAATTTTCGATCGTCCAAACAGTTGAAGGATTGGTTCCCCAACTTCTCCCTGCTCTATTGGCTATTCCGATCATTACACAGACGGTATTAAACTCATTATTGGAAAGAAAAAGGGAAATTCATCTTTACGGGACCATTGGGATGCCGGCACGAACCATCTTGGTTATGATCTTATTTGAGATCGCAACACTTGCATGCATTTCGGGGATCCTTGGATATATGAGTGCGATCACCGTTTTCCCCATTCTTGGCCAGTTTGGATTCGGAAAATACCTAACACAGAAAACAGGATCAATGTACATGCTGTTATCACTCATTCTGAGTATCGGGGTGAGTGGGTTCGCCACTCTTCCATTTTTGGTTAAGATCCTCAGGGAATTAAAACCAGCCAAACCCAAAACAGATGGCTATAAACCATTCGAAAATTTACTCATTTTTGATGAGGATATCCAACCTCTAATCCAGATGGCCCAAGGACTCGATCTTTATGGATATCTAGAACCAGGTGAGGAATTAAGTCTTTCATCAAATCAGCATGCGATCTGTACTTTTCGCTACTCACACCAAGAACAATTTTGGCCCTTGGTAAGCTTTGACCCAAAACATGAGAATATATTACGAACTCTTGAACACCGAATTCACAGATGGAAACTTGATATGATCTTATCAGAGTAAATTCATTACTTCTGAGATCAGTCTCGCCAATTGGAGCTCGTTTAGAAATCTTGATTCTTATAGTAGTAGGGTAACTTCTGGTATTTTTTTCTGGCTTTTGAGATGATATCCGAGGATTTTAGTGGTTTGGATTGCAGTTTTTTCCATTCTGCAGCGGAGAGACAATAAGGTTCGAGAATCACGGCTTCGCCTGCCATGAGTTGGATAAAGGCTCTGTGGATTTCTAATTTGGTGATGCTTTGCTGAAATTCATAGATGTAACAACGCAGTTCCTGGAGGATGATATTTACGATGATTGGACGATGAAGTTCGCTAAAATCAAATCTTATCTTTCTAGAATGATCTCCTAGATGGAATTTTTTTTGATCAAACATCGCAAACCAAGTTAACTCAGTCCCACCTATTTGAACAGCTTGGAAAACGTAGTTTCTTCCCTGCCTCCAAGGCAAACTTCCACGAAAAAGGATCGTCGGAGGATCTGAATATGGGACAGCGGCGAGGTTTTGAAAAGCCCGATCCACCAAAGCACCTGACCAGTTTGTTCCTTCATTCGTTTCCTGGGAATAGAGAGTCATGATTCCACATCACGGTTGGTTCTTCGGGCAGTTATTGCTTGAAAAAGATCATCTCCAACAGATGAAACAACAGCCAAAGGAGTATATCCAATTGAAGGAAAATAATTTGAAAAAACGCCTGTTTTGACTAAAATAATTGAAATCTCGGCTTCTTTTGCGGCTAATAAATCTACGAGCGTATCTCCGACAAAAACCGCTTCCTCTTTGGTAACTCCCAGTTTTTTTATTGCAATCTGGAGTGGGATTGGGGATGGTTTCCTCGCACCAATACTCTTAGAATCAACTAAAACATCAAAAAGAGAAAGATATGGGGCAAAGCGCTTTCGTAATAGATACGGAGATCCATTTGTAACAATTCCTAGCAAGTAACCGCGTTTTTTCAGCTTTTGAAGAGTTTGGGGAACATTAGGAAAAACATGTAGATCTTTATCCCATTGATAGAATTGCCAAACAGCACGCATCATACCACGTAAAAAATTATACCATGAGAGGCTGAAGTCTTCACGAATCGCACGGAAAAGGTTCATTTTGAACCAACTGTGCCTCCTCCCTGAATTGTAGAACTTGCCTAACCGTTTAAGATAATTCCGAATCTGAATTGCATTAGGCTTACTTACGGGGAAGAATTCCTGTACAATAAGTTGAGGAAAGATCCTGATTGAGTTAACCAAGGTACCATCAAGGTCAAAAAGAACTGCTTTCGTTGGAGCTCTGATCGCCGTACTTAAACCTCCCCATGATAAGGTTGGTTCAACTGCCAGGAATTCATTAGCATTCAGTGATTCTATCATCGATTGAAGTCCATTCCGCGTATTCAAGAGGGCTTTAATTAAAATTTTCCTAAGATGGTTCTAATCCACGTAAAGGATTGTAATCCCATTATGCCATCCCCTCATATTGATATTCTCAATCATGCTTATCTAGACTTGTGCAAGAAAATTGGGATTACCACAGTTTCGAAGATGAACCCATTCAGGGCCCTAGTTAATAAAAAATCTCAAAAAATCGTTCCCAAGGGAGCATTTATCCCTCGTTCGGCAACTCATGACAGGCTAGGCTGTTAAACAGACGAATAAATGCATTTCGACTTTGATAACGTTAAACTTTATTCATCGGATCTGATGAAATGGATTCAGTATACCATCGGTGTCCCTTACGAGCTATTTCCAGCGAACAACATCGGAGAATTAGCTTTGGTCGTGACCCGAAGATACTTAAAAGGCAGCAGCTACTGTGTCTCAGATTTCATCGATCCCCGCCCTATATGATTTGGCTCGCCTCGCTCCGTCGTACCTAACAAAAGTTCCAAATGGGTGGAAAAATTGCCAACAAACCTAAATCGAGAAGCCCAGGTAGAGTGGGATAAGTATTTGCAGGCCTCAGGTACCGAAGAACAGATTATGCATTTGGAACGTTTTTTAGGCGTGGTAGTCAAGCACAAGGGAGTGGAAAACCATCTTAGAATGGTTAAACAAAAATTAAAACGTTTGAAGGCTCAACAGGAAAAATTACGACAGTCTAAGAAAGGATCCGGCGAGAAATGGCTAATACCGAAGGGGGAAGACGCCCAGGTTGCGATCATTGGTACTGTGAATTCTGGAAAGTCATCTTTTCTTAATAATCTTGCACAGGCGGAGGCTACCAAGGTCGGAGCCTATCCTTTTACCACGGTTAAGCCAGCTGTGGGATCAATTACAGCAAAGGGCGCCCGTATACAACTTGTTGAGTTACCTGCTGTTGTAAAAGGAAGTTCGCAGGGAGAAATGTCAGGTAAGTTAGTTCTTGCAGGAATTAGGAACGCGGACTGTCTTTTAATATCCATAGATCTATCACAAGATCCAATCCAACAGTTAAAGCTAGTTCTTAATGAACTGGATAAAGGGAAAATTCGTATAAACGTTAATAGGCCTGCTGTTACAATTGAAAAAGTAGGTTCTGGGAATATACAGGTTTTCAATAGCCACTTTTTCGCGGGAAAAGGAAAAGAAGCTGTTATTGAAATCATGAGAGCGAATGGCTTTCTTAATGCTATTGTACGTTTTCATGGTCCAACATCACTTAACGAATTTCTTGATGCTCTGGATAGGAGCATTACCTATCTGCCGGGAATAATTATCGCTACAAAAGGCGATCTAGAAGGGTCAAAACAGAATTTTACTAGCCTAGCTAATTATCTAAAAGAAAAAAGTTTGTCCTTCGAAATTGTTCCTGTCTCAACGTACCCACAAGAGGGATTCGAGGGATTAGAGGAAAAAATCTTTGGTTCATTGGGAAAGATCCGTATCTATACGCGTGACACCAATGGCGAGATAGCTGAACGCCCCATCATCTTAAACAAACGTCAGGCGACTGTCCAAAATGCAATTGAAGTCCTTTCAAAAAAGATGCTCAAGCATTTTCGTTTCGCGCGAATATGGGGATCTTCGGCTTCTTTTGATGGAGAAAAGGTTGGTTTGGATCGTAATTTGTCCGATGGAGATGTGATCCAGGTATTTACCTAGGCAGGACAAGATTGACTCGGGTTAGGTTCGATTTCTTTGGTTCGGCTATCAGCAGCTTTTTAAAAATAAGCAAAACGATTTGAAGGTAAATTAAACTCAATAAGAAACCTCTACCATTCTCCTTGGATAAAATAGGCCTTGGACGATTGATCTTGACCTTAAAGACGGCATTATTTCCCATTACTGAAGTTTGTGAAAATCAGTTTAATTCATCGCGAAATTGATGGTTCAGCAGACTTGTGAGTCCGTGTGATGATCTATGAGTACCCAGTGGCACGCTGAAGATCTTCAGTCCTTAATCAGCAAATTATCAACGAATCCTGAACTTGGACTTACCGAAAGTGAAGCACACCGACGACTCGATAAATATGGGGCCAATGAACTTGAAAAAACGAAAAAGAAACACCCTATGTTCCTTTTTTTAGAACAATTCACAGATCCTTTGGTGATTATCCTCTTATTGGCACTACTGATTTCAATTATAATAGGTGCACTCTCGACAAATCCAATAGAACAGATCGAATATGCGATTGATGCATTAGCCATATCAACTATTGTCCTGTTTAACGCTTTATTCGGGTTTATACAAGAATATAAAGCGGAAAGGGCCATTGAAGCACTTAAATTAATGGCAGCGCCCACAACAACCGTCATCAGAGATGGAACGAAACTACGAATCGATGCTAATACTCTTGTACCTGGAGATGTAATAGTTATAGAAGAAGGGGATAAAATTCCTGCGGATTCACGGCTAATTCAAGCCCATTCTTTGCGAGTTGATGAGTCAGCACTAACTGGGGAATCTTACCCAGTCGTGAAAAAAGTTGGATCCAACATAAATCCCCAGACCCCTGTTGCTGAGCGTTGGAATTGCGTATTTTCGGGTACCAATATTACACGAGGACGAGCTCATGCTATCGTCACGCAAACAGGAATGCGTACAGAGTTCGGTCGAATCGCGCTTGGCCTACTCGTAACCCAGGAGGAGGAAACGCCCCTACAGCTGAGAATGGAAGAACTAGGAAAGTGGATTGGGATTGGGAGTCTGACAATTTGTTTTATAATATTTATTTTCGGTATACTCTTGAATCAAGAGGTTATCGAAATGTTTATTGTAGCTGTTGGACTTGCTGTCGCAGCTGTCCCTGAAGGTCTCCCTGCCGTTGTAACATTAGCATTAGCTCTCGGAGTTCAAAGAATGAGTAAAAAAAATGCCATTATTCGTCGTTTACCTTCTGTTGAAACTCTTGGATCTACAACAGTTATCTGTTCAGACAAAACTGGTACTCTAACAAAAAACGAGATGACAGCACGCAGAATTCTTACAGTCGAGGATGAATATGATATTTCAGATTCTTTGGTTCTTGATGATTCGATAAAAAAAATCCTATCAATTGGTGTTGAGTGTAATAATGCACAGCTGGCGAATCTAGGCCAAAAATCCGTTAGGGTCTCAAGTCCTTCCACATCAGAGATCCGGATAAATACGGACATTGGTGATCCTACTGAGCTTGCTCTTCTTAAGCTTGGAGCCTCTTATGAGGTTTATCCACAGTTCGAGCGGCTTTACGAGATACCTTTCGATTCAACCTCAAAACGCATGAGTGTAGTGGTAAAAAATGACAACAATGAGTTTTTGGTTTTTACAAAGGGCGCTCCCGAGATCCTCATTAATCTATGTGAATACTATCTTTTTGGTGGGGAGATCAAAACATTAAACGACACCGTGCGTAAGCATCTAGAAGAAAAAGAACAACAAAATGCTATAAAAGGATATAGAATGTTAGGTATGGCATATAAGACACTGGAACCAGATGTAGCCGAGCGCGAAATATTGTCAGAAGATACAGAAGAGATTGAATCGAGATTGATCTATGTGGGATCAGTTGCCATTATGGATCCTCCACGTGAAGGAACTAAAGAGGCTATTGACACCTGTAAAATCGCAGGTATTCGGCCGTTAATGATTACAGGGGATCATCTTAAAACAGCGCTTGCCATAGCAATAGAAATCGGTTTGGTAGAATCACAAGGCTCTGCAAAATATATAGAAGGAGCTCAACTGGCGGAAATGAGCGATGACCAGCTTTCAAAATCGGTCTTGGATATTAACGTATTTGCTCGGGTCTCACCTGAACACAAACTCAAATTAATATCTGCGTTAAAATCAAACAACCAAGTCGTGGCCATGACAGGAGATGGCGTTAATGATGCTCCAGCGTTAAAAAGAGCTGATATTGGAGTAGCAATGGGAATATCTGGGACAGATGTATCGAAAGAGGCATCTGATATGGTTTTGGCGGATGATGATTTTTCAACCATAGTTCGGGCGATCCGAGAGGGCCGAACGATTTATGACAATATGCGGAAGTTCATTCTATACCTTCTGTCATGTAATGCAGGCGAAATTGCGGTAATGTTCTTTGGCATGTTGTTGACAACCATAATATTTGGAGAGCCAGCGCTTCCGTTGCTGGCTATCCAGATCCTCTGGGTAAATCTGGTAACAGATGGTTTACCAGCTTTGGCAATGGGGGTTGATCCCCCTGACTCTGATATAATGATACGACAACCTCGAGACCCTAAAGAATCGATTTTGACTCGAAAATCCATCTATTTCATCCTATATTCGGGAATCGCGATAGGTTTAGGCACTCTTTTCATTTTCTTTTTGTATTTAACGCCAAATTTAGCATCTGGCCAGGCACCTGATACTCATGCTCTTCTTAGGTCCCGAACTGCCGCATTTACCCTACTTATCATGTTCCAGATGGTAATGGCATTGCAAATCCGAAAGGAAGAACATTCGTTATTTGGCCGCGAGTTAATTCGAAATCCTTACCTATTATTGGCGGTTTTTAGTTCGATCGGACTTCATCTAATAATCATGTATCTTCCTATTCTTCAACCTATATTCGAAACCACGAGCCTTGGGATCGGTGATTGGGTAATAGTGATCTCCATCGCAAGTCTACTTATTGTTACTGATGAAATCCGTATTTTCCTCGCAAAAAGGGTCCCCAGGTTTAAGAACCTTGGGGGATATTGGTGAGCATCCACCTATATCCGATTGATATTTCACTGGAACCGAAGGCATAACAATTTAAGGGGAAGAGTTTTTAGTTCAGGACATGCATATATAAATCACGGCAGTCTCGTTTTTGGAAATCAGAGGGTGAAAGCATCGGATCAAAAAGAATTTAGAATGAATAGAGTAAGGTTTTTCCGGGTAATAAACGCAGCCGCCTTTTTCATTCTTACCTTTGCTCAAATCATCATCGTCAGCTGGATTTCTATCAGTCAGGAACCCAAGGTAGAGCCATGGAAACCCTTGCCATCATTAATTGGAATAGAAGGAAACCCACGAATATTGGGTTTCTTCATATCGATCAATCCGTTTGCCGACCTTCAGCAAACAGCCGTCTTGGTCCTCTTAACTGCAGGATTGCAGCTACTCTTGTTGGCTTTTTTGGTGTCAATAGTTTTTTCCAATAAGAACATGATACAGATTTATCCTGAACCGTTGTATGGCCCGGCTTATGCCGCTGAGGAGGCACCTACTGTTGACCGCACGGTTCAACTTGTATCACGTATGGCTGCGAGAGTGAATATCAAGGTAACCAAAATTTTTGTGTATCGAAAAGCGGTTCCCAACGCCTTTAGTCTCGATTTGCTTCCAATCCCATTTTTCCGAAGACCTTATCTGGTGTTAAATACTAATGTCTTGGAAATACTTAGCGATCACGAAATTGAAGCTGTTATCGCCCATGAACTCGCCCACGTGAGCCATGGTGACAGTTTAGTTCGATTGGTGCTTTCTATCCCGCGTCTCTTCCTTAACCTTGCATACATTTTCATATATCTCCAGATATTCACGGGGATTTTGAATGCGGTTTTTGATTCATTTAATACCTTGGCTGCTATTGAACGAATGCTGTTTCTTGCCCTTATCTACCTTGTTGTTGCGATCGTAACTCGCTTTACTTTGAAGTTTCTTTATGCAGCAAATCATCAGGCTGAATATCTGGCGGATTTTTTTTCCGCTCAATTGGTGGGAGCTGAAGTTTTAATCAATGCCCTCATCCACCTTGGGCAACGAAGTGAAGCCATGCAAGTATTAACACGCGAGATTGAATGGTTGGAAAGTCTCTCTTACGAAAAAAAACCTTCAGTCTCCTTTACTCGAGGAATTTACCAACGGTTCCCTAAGACTCAGCTTGATGAAGATGTCGCACGTGAAATCGCTCCTCGCCTCTTTTTGGAGGAGAAACTCGATCAACTGGTGAAAAATTATGGTATCGAACTGGATACGGAAATGCGGGATCAATTAATAGCACACGCGGTACCAACACTTCTACAACGCAGGGCAAAGTATTTTGCGGACTTAGATGACCAAAATCAGGATCTTACTCCCACTACTTTAAAACAAAAAACAATCGATTGGCGACATTTCGATTCCGATTCGAATCAATTTCTTGATACCGAGGAGATAGAAGGATTTATCGGCACACTAATAACAGAAAGGGAAAAAATGGTTTTCGAACACGAGTTGTTCCAAATCCCAGAGGGGGATGAGGATCATCCATCATTCCGAGATCGTATTTTGAAGATTTTCAGAATTTATTACCCCGACAGATACCAAAACATTGTGCAGGTGTCAAAAGAATCGGATGATAAACCACAACCAGGTATGAGTGCCTGATTAGGAAAAAAGTACTTTCTCGAGCATTAAAGGTATTTCTTGAGCCTCAACTGGCATATAATATAATCGAATGTTTCCAAATCGTCTTAGCTGTCCAATAATGGGCTTAGTTAGCTGGAACAGGTGTTTTCGAGGGGTAATGATGATTCGTACATCTTTAACTTTGGCCAACAGAGGTATAAAGTTTTTTCCGCTAGTGGCCAAAAGATCAGACATTAGAATCAAAGTTTTATGCGAACTGATTTGAGTTTCAAGCTCCTTCATCGCGGCCTGGACAGCCAGAAAGATGTTTGTTTTTCCACCAGAGGCTAGTTCTATCAAACGTCGTATCATCTCTGTTGGTGTCATCCAGGAGTCCCGAAAACCTTTCAGAATGTCAGGTAAAGAATCAAATCCAATTATCGCTAGGTTGTTGAGATCGGTCGAAAGACTAAATAAAATCGATGTTAATATGATTAGTCTAAGATGCTGCAAGACAGAATGTGATTTATCTATTAACAGGACAACAGGATAGTGGCGGCGTAACCTCCTGATGGATACTACGTGTTTATACGTAAAATATAGATCCCCTGATTGGAGGTAGTTTTCAAGTGTTTTTTCTACGTTCCAAGGACGGCCTGGACTATAGGGGCTTGTTTCTGGATATCTATTTCTATCGATTTCCTTGAATATACGCATAGCCTGCCGATATAGCCTGGGGATAAGTTTCCGTAGTAAAACCTGCCTTTCTTCATATGAGTAATAGGGCCGCAGCTGAAAAACCAACGAACTGGATTCTAGTATAAGATCCAAGTGATCAGTGTCAAGAGGCAAAAGATTCACTAGAGTTCTGGGATAAACCTCTGAGAGAACTTCAATTGCAGGTATATTACGCTGCTTCACAGCTTCCTTCGTAAACTCAATAGAAGCTTCAGGATCCAGCCGTTGTTGTAATTTATATTCATATATTCTTTCTAGAAGTGATTTCTTTGACTTTATCTCGGAAATCGTGTAATCATTCGACGCTATTGGGTATTTTAGCCGTTCTTCTTTCCTTTTTTTTTTACCTCTGGGAAAAAAACTGGCAATGCTAGGACTTCCAAACAGTCCTCTACGGATCGAGCTTCGTCAGAATGAGGTTTTACCTTTTTAGAAAAGACCGCATTTATGGTAGCAAAAGTTTTTCTTTGAGTTAGGGGGTGGTGGTCTAATAATTGGGTGAGCTGTATTGTTGCACGAATACTAGCCCCTGATTCAAAGATACCTGAAGTTCGTGTCTGCTCAGTAAACTCAACAGCTTTGTTAATGAGGGAATCATCAGTACACTGGGTCCGAAGGCGTACAATTTGTTTGGCTTCTTCTCCCGTTTTGTGGTTCAATCGAATAAGTATACATCGGTCAAAAAACGCTTCTGGTAACGGGTTTGTACCAACATAGGCAGCAGGATTAAGAGTAAATATTGAATAGAATTTTTGATGGGCCTTAACCCGAGATAGCTGTGGAATCTCTATCTGGCGTTCTGTTCTATCCATCGCAGCCAAAACGCCATTTATTGCCTCGCTAGGTGCCCTATTGACCTCGTTAAAGAAAAACAAGCCTCCTTCTTGCATGGCTTTAACAAGAGGACCAGGTACAAAACTTTTTTTGCCGAATCCTGACTGCATGACCAGGGGAGGGTCAAACCAACCCCGGAGATGGGTTATGGTCAGATTCTCGTCCCCATCGACACGATAAAAAGGGCGGCGTAAGGCATTTGCTATTGTCTTCGCAAGTTCTGTCTTTCCTGTGCCCGATTCCCCTTCAATCACTACTGCAATTTGGTTTTCAATGGCAGCGAGTACTAGCTGAATTTCAGTCTCCAGGCCCACTAGATTAAGTTGACATTCTCTTGTTATGGTTTCAATATCCACAACGGGTCACTCCGACCACTGGAATCAGCCGACAATTCGAAAAAACTGCTACCTAGTCATTTTCTAATAATGGTCGCTTTAATCGAACAGTACCTTGGTCTTCATCGAAATCTACCCATCCATCGGACTCAAGTTCTTTTATCAAGCGCACCGCAAAAACCAGCTGGATAGCAATGGTTTTTGCTAGTTCACCTACACTAGCATGTTTTATGTCTTGTAAGACGAAAAGAATCGCGTATTTCGGATTCTTAGCAAG
Source organism: Candidatus Heimdallarchaeota archaeon (assembly GCA_048881705.1). Classification (GTDB taxonomy): domain Archaea; phylum Asgardarchaeota; class Heimdallarchaeia; order Hodarchaeales; family Hodarchaeaceae; genus Hodarchaeum. The sequence continues at coordinate 11,893 of JBHLSH010000078.1, forward strand.
ATTAATACGTAGAGTTTCCACTGCCGTGGAAAGTTTTTCGTTCTTAGCTACCAGCCGCTTTTGATTGCTCATCAACGACTCGATTTCGTCGCTCTTTCTCACTAGTTCTTTTGCTGAGTCCTCAAGCTTTCTTTCAAGGTTTCCTTTAGATTCCGTGATATCATCGATCTGTAATTGTAGATTCTGGAGTTGAACTTCATATAAATCCTTTTGGCGCTCAATTTCCGCTTTAACTCCACGAGAATCGGAGGCCTGTTTAGCGATTGCCTCTTGTCGTTGACGTATAAGTTCTAGATCGTTTTGGAGTACATCTAACTCCCGCTCACGGGCTTTTACTTGAGACTGAAGATCAGAAATCTCTGATTTTTGTTGTTCGTTCTCGATTCTTGCATCGGCAAGTTGGTTACGCAATTTATCGCGCTCAGATTCAATAGAATCAATACGAAGGTTTTTCCCCTTCTGATCGATCTTTATATCCTCCACTTCGGTCTCTAGGGCGCGATTTTTCCTTCTTAGTTCTTCTACGGCCTCACTGGCTTCATCCAGTTTATTCTGAACCGTTTGGGTTCTCGCTGATTTCTCAGTTATTTCTTCCTTTAAGGCAGTAATCTCTCCTCCCAAACGATTTGTAATCTCCCGAATTTCATTTTCTTTTTGATTTAACTGAGTTTTTACATTATCCAATTGGTTTTTGAGCGTTACGGCCGTTTGACTGGTCTCACCAGAGTCTAAAAGCAGATCCTCGTTTTCTTGTTCCAATCGAGAAATTTGTTCCTTCAGCTCATTGACGGTCGCCTCGTACATAGTTTTTTGCCTACTGGCCTCTTGGAACTGGGTTTTCAGTTGGTCAAGAGTTTCACCAAGTTTTTGATTTTCATCCTTGAGATGGATATTCTCCTCGGTATGGGAAACCAAAACCCTGTTCTCGGCTTTTAGGTTCTCGATTTCAATGTCTTTATTCGCCAAGGCAGTTTGGAGTTCTTCAATCTCCAGTCTTGTGGTCATAAGGGTGTTACCGACTGTTTCAAACTCAGCTTCAATTTTTTCGCGCTCTTTTCTGGCTTGCTTCAAATCTCGTTGACTTTCATCAAGTTGGGCCTGAAGCCGATTAAGTTCTTGCATTTGATTCTCAATTTTCCCCGTGACCATCCCTGATTGACTCTTCAATTGCGCAAGCTCCTCATCTTTTTCGCCCAGAAGTATTTGAAGGTTTTCGATCTCCAGCTGTAAAGGCTGAATATCTGCCCCTTTGGCCTGAAGTTCGTCTCGTTCTTTCGAAACAACTTTTAGTTCTTCTCGAACCGTCTCCAGTTCTTCTAGAATATTTTTCATATCTTCTCCCGAAGCAAGCATCTCCAGTGAGATTTTTTCTATTTCCGTGTCTGCTAGATTTGTTAAGCTTTTAATTCCTTTTTTTGAGAATTCAGTGTGGGTTTCTTTGTTTAAGCTTAGCATCCTTTTTTTTAGTCCTTCAATGACATCCTCGACATCTTGGAGGGTATAATATGATTTGGGCCTCTGCTGTAGGTTTTTAACAACTGATTTGGCTTCCAGAGAGATTTCATGCTCCATTCGACGAGCTTGCTGTGCAATACTTTGAATAAACATAAGTTTGGGATTTTTATTTTTCATGACTCTGCACCTGATTTTAGTTCTAATCTAGGGAAAGTAATTAGGAGAGATCAGGAATCTTTTCCACCAAATGAAGAGATGTAAGACCCGTGCTTTCTAGCTCTGAGGAGGTAACTAGACTTTACACCGTTTTTCTTTGGTATCTATAATATATCTCTACTTATCTGTGTACTTTGTTTGGCCGATGTCCGAAGTAATTCAATCGATTTTTCGAACTCCATTAATCTGCCAATTACCAGATTGTATAGCGCAGTTTCAAGATAGGAGGTCTCTGCCTCTGGGTCATATCCAATTGCTTGAAGTAATTTAAAGTTCTGGTCTTTGACAGATTTGAGAAAAAACGGTAATTCTTCCAAATTCTTGGTTACTGCTTCTAACACCTTAAGGGCGCTGCGTTCTCCTGTGATTAAATTCTGAATAAACGATTCAGCCTGTGGCAAAACCATAACTCGCAACCGATTACGAATATCAGCTGTGGTAAGAGTAGTATTTAAAGCAAGTTTCTTTGTCCACTCTACCATGATTTCATAATTCCTCAGACTGTTCTTTTCTAGCTTTATCCAGTTAAGTACTGTTTCTAATGATTCTTCAATTGCAACCAATCGACTATATTGCTCATCAGGCTCATATAATGATCCATGCAGATGTATGATGCCATCATACAACTCCTCCAGCAGGTCGTGGTATGATCTTTCTTTTTCTTCATTTGTGGCCATTTTCGTCTCGTCTCACTTTAATAAATTGTGAACATGAGCGATCTTATTGGTCTTAGATAAGGAAACAATCTATTTTAAAACTATTTAAACGTACGATTTTAAGGATGCCCTTAGAAAACGGGATTAAATCAAAGACCTTTGACACCAAGCTCCCAAGTTTTATTGTTTCACAAGCAAGGCAACTGTACTCTGATTATTCTGCACAAAGAACATCTGGAGAACCCTTATAAGGAAATCATGCATTATTACATCTGTTACGAGAAACAGAGAATTTGGCAATGAAGAATAACCATAGTTGAGGCTTTAATTAAAACTTCGTAACTCTTATGATTTATTCATATAATGATTTTACCTCTACCTCTTGGTTGCTAATCCCAAGGGTAAGAAACATGGATATTGACTACTTCAAAGAAAATTTTGAACCAGAAATAACGAGGAGGTTCGAGAATAGAGAATTTCCAGGCATGGCGATTTCTATCATAGAAGATGGAGCAATTATCTATTCTTTTGGCCTTGGATTTCGCGACATAAAAAATTTCAAAGATTTCAACGCGGATACGCTCGCACGATTCGGTTCATGTTCAAAATCATTCACCAGTTTGGCAATCCTCCTCTTAGAAAACCAGGGAAAACTTTCAGTAGATGATCCCATAACTGATTATCTTCCGATTACCACAAGCACTGGTACGGATGCTATCACCATCCATCACTTAATGACTCATACTTCTGGTTTGCCGGATATTTTTATCGATAGAATGGGATACACAAGAGATGAATATTTAGAGCGTGTCACAAACATAATCAAGGACTCCCGAGCTGATCTGGGGAGATTCATATACTCTAATATCGGCTACTCCCTCCTTGCGATGATCGTGGAAAAAGCCTCCAGGAAATCTTTTGATGAAGCGATGAGAGGACTAATCCTCACCCCATTGAATATGAAGAGAACCATTATGTTAGGGGATGAAGAACTAGCTTCTATTGATGATAACCATAGCATCCCTTATATGCCAAAAAAGGATGAATATGGCAATTTGACTTTCACTAAATCCGAATATCGCTTTGAAGAATTTACTAAGGGACCAGGAGGCATAGTGACTTCGTGTAATGAAATGCTCATCTATCTTGACATGCTGATGAATAATGGATCAGTAGGCGGGAAAATAGTATTTAAACCAAGTGTTATTGCGAAAAAACTGTCAAGATACCTAAAGGATGAAAATCTGACAAAAATGCTGAAGACTGACTCATTCGAGGGCTATGGCATTGGTATTAAGGATGGTTACAAAGGGCAAACTTTCATGAATACCGCCGGTGGAATAGTGGGTGGTATCTCTCTAATCGGCTTTTACAAGGAGGCAAAGATCGGGTTTGCCTGTATCGGAAATTCCGAGGGATTTCCTCTTATGTTCATATATGATGTATGGGATAAGATTCTAGATAACGACCCTGTATTCAAAAATTGGAACAAATAGAACCTGGTTCATTCATGATGGGGTAAGGTAGAAGAAGGGCAATGACCTTGTGGGATTTCGACCATATTGATTGTAAGGATGGTCCCCTATTTTTAGTCTCTTGATCAATCGGCACATTAAAAACTGTTAAACCTGGCATCTCGGGAATATCAGAGCAACGTTGATATAAGCTGGGATCAAATGACTTCCGCAACGATATGTCTATAACTCAGGAGTTAAGAACTCTATCCTTTTGAAAAAACTGGCCCCGTGGTGCCCTCAAAAATGGAGCTGACCGAAAAATGATTCCGAAAAGCTTTGATCAAGTCCATTACAACGCCCACATCATAACAATGGATTCTGAAAATGAATCTGCCGAAATGATTGGGATCACCCAGAACAAGTTTACCTACGTCGGTCCAAATAAAACGAACTACATAGACCGAGCGGAAAAAGTCAGGGACCTTGGAGGAAAAACCATAATCCCTGGTATGATCGATCTCCATACACATCTGTGGAAAGAAGCGGAGGTGATCTCTGTTGACCTCGGTCAGGAACAAACGTACAGTGGAACAATTGATCGCCTTGCACAAGAGGTAAGAGCCGCACAACCAGGCGAATGGATCTTTGCCTCCAAATGGGACGAGTCCAGATGGCCGGATCGCAAAGAATTTCTTTCACGCCAAGATCTGGACGAGATCAGCCCGAATAATCCGGTTTATACGTATCGTGAGGACGGACATCTGGTAGTGTGTAATTCATTGGCCCTAAAACAATTATCCATCCCTCCTGATCATGCGGGCGTGGAGAGAGATATCTCTGGCAATCCCACTGGAGTTTTAAAGGATGTTTGGCTGGATCTGATTCCGTACTATAAGGATAAACTACCTCACAGCATTGAAAAATCAGTACACATTGCGGCTTCTAAAGGAATTACGGCTGTTGTAGATAATCTGACTATTCGTCCCTCGGGCCAACAATATATCATCCAGACGTACCTTCAATTGGATCTTTTAGGCAAAATCCCGATTCGTATTTTTCTAAATCCTACTAGAGAGCTCATCAGGGAATTCACAAGGCTCGGGATTCCACAAAACTGGGGTTCACATATGGTACGATTTTCTGGCTTCAAGGGTTTTTTTGACGGCGCCCTTGGAGCACAAACCGCCTTGCTTAAATCTCCATATATCGGCATTGATCATCTCGGAGATAAATTTCTGGAGGAAGAAGAACTTATCGAGCAAATCGTCCATGCAGAAAAGCACGAATTTACCTTATGTGTACACGCCATAGGTGACCAAGCCATCGAGCTACTTCTCGAATGTTATGAGAAAGGAATCACCGCTGCAGGATATAACCACTCTAATAGACGTCATCGAATAGAGCATGCTGAAATGGTATCAGACGAACATATTCGGCGTGCCAAAACTCTAGGAATTCTTCTTTCCATGCAACCAAATTTCCTAAAATGGGAGTATCCAGGAGAATTATATGAACAGCGGCTAGGAAAAGAACGATATATGACTTTAAATCGTTTTGCTGCAATTCTCAGACACGGACATATGTTGAATTTTGGTTCCGACAATATGCCACTTTCTCCTTTTTATGGAATCCGTCAAGCAACTAGCTTTCCGTCACCGGAAGTTAAAATTTCCGTATTAGAAGCCTTAAATGCCTATACCATTGCTAATGCTAAGGCTTTGTTTATGGAAGATCAACTGGGAAGTATTACTGTGGGAAAACGTGCGGATTTTGTCACTTTGTCCCAAGATCCCACCAATATTGATTCGAAGAGATTAACCGATGATTTAGTTGTAACCACGGTCGTTGGAGGAAAAGAAATTTATCAAGGAGACTCCTGAGTATTTTCCATCATAATTGTCCCTGAACCTCATCCTTGAGCCGATGGAAGAATCTTTTCATAAATGCATGACGAGAAGTAGCTATCTTTCGGCCTTCATCCGTGAAAAGGAGCCCTTTAATCTGACGAAGCTTAACTTCATACTCTATATTGGCGGTATGAACTAATGGATTCGCTTTTCGTGATA
>JBHLSH010000079.1:0-17640 GCA_048881705.1 Candidatus Heimdallarchaeota archaeon
TTTGTTACCAACATCTCCAAATGCGGCGCCAGCAGCTCCTCATCAATGATGACTGTATCTCGAGTAATATCATAGCCAAGGTAGTATCCTTCATCGAGTACAATAGTATTGATTTCTACAAAGGGGAGATTTAGGAGCTGGGTAAGTCTTTCTGCTACCGTGGTTTTTCCTGTACCAGTGACACCAGTTATATACACTCGTAATGGGGCCGAGATTCGAAATTCCACCGTTTCGTTATTCAAGGTAGGCCTGTAAAAATCCTTTAACTTTAAATTTTTCTTTGAAATTGGGGGCATAGGATAATTCCAAAACGAAGATTGCAGTTAGAAGACATATGGTCGCCATAGTATCCATTTTCGCAGAAAAACCATCAATCGCGCGCGCATTGGTCCGTGGTTTTTCAATTGTATATAAATTAAAGTTCAAGGGGACAAAAGGCAAGACTAAGTACAATTATGTATATAAAGCACCTATTTCCAACGGACAAATAATTTTTAAGATTGGAAGCGACGAATACCGCCTTTCCGAGGACGATCAACTTACCATCACCAGTGTCACGGGCCATGTCCTTCAATATGAATACCCCCCGCCATATGACAAGGAAAGTAATTGGCATAATTCAGACCCACTTGATCTAGTGGAGTTAGAACCAATCGAAATCCCCATTCGGGAATCGATGGTCACCCATGTCCAAGAAGTAGGGCGGTATTCTGATGTCATTATAATTGCAACCGATTGGGATGGCCACGGGGAATCAATAGGTCGACAGGTCGTAGATATCGTCACGGGGATAAATAAAAGAATCAAACATGGTCGTATGCAGTTCACTAGTACTGGTCCAATGGCCCTTAAGCGGGCCTTTGAAAATCAAGGTACGCTGGACTGGGATTGGGTAAGACAGGTTGATTCTCTTCGAAAGCAGGATCTTCGCATGGGTTCATCACTCACTCGTTTCCTTACGGTTGGGGTCCAGAATCAAGGCATTCATAATACTCTGGTTTCATATGGACCTTGTCAAACATCAGTATTATGGTTGATCACACATCGGTATTTAGAAAACAAAGAGTTTAACCCTCAAACATTCTGGCGATTAACTCTTAAGCTCCAGCTCTCTGACAAGGATTCATTGTTTCTGGATTGGAAGGGTAATCCTTCATACGATGAAAAGGAAATAGATTCCCTTCTATCGGAACTCGGGCAAGTGCAGCAATGTCTAGTTACGGATTACAACGAGGAAATCTCGCTTATAAAACGTCCGGTCCCCTTAGATACAGACACTCTCGAGTCTCAATGTGCACAGTTCCTTAAAATCAGCCCGAAAAGAGTTGCGGACATTGCAGAGAGGCTCTATAATAATGGATTTATTACCTACCCTAGAACTGAGAGTTCATATTACCTTCAAAAAGACTTAACCCCGCTTGCTAATAAGTTTGTTGACCATCCGGAATTTGGTAAGGTTGCCCAAGAGGCCATTGCCATTGGTGGAACCACAAATGCAAGTAAAGGGCGATTCACAAAGGACCATGAACCAATTCGGCCTGTTAAGGCAGTTACACGCAGTGAAATTGCAAAATCCTTTTCCAAAACCCCCAGTATGATCAATCATGCATGGGCTATCTATGTGTACGTTGTTTGGCGTTTTTTGGCTACCGTCCATATGGATGCCAAGGTAACCAATCAATACCTCCTCGTAACGGCGGCTTCGGAAGAATTCATTGCAAAAGGCCAAAAATTATTGGAGCCTGGGTTCTTAAAGTTCTATAAATACAAAACTATCTCCATCCAAGGACTTCCACAATTACAGAAAGGGACTAATTTTCCCTTTGAGACCTTTAAGCACCATGGATTTACCGCACCTCCCCAATTATGGAGTGAGGCCCGTCTTATTACGAAAATGGCGTCATTAAACCTAGGAACCGATGCCACTCGGTCATCACATATAGACACTGTACAAAAACGGCAATATACTGTTGTACAGGGTCCCCAGCGAAGCTTGGTTCCAACATCGCTCGGACTAGCACTCTATCAGATTTTAACTCAAAATGCAGGGGAATTAATCCTCCCCGAAATCCGTGGTCGAGTTGAAACCTGGACACAACAAATTCGAACCCATGAAAAAACTCCCGAAGATGTTGACAAGCTGGTTATGGGCGTTACAACTCGTGGTATGCAACAATTGAAAGCGAATCAAGAAGAAATCTTCCCCACACTAGCAAGAAGCATTGAATCAATGACTGGGATCGGAAAACATCTAGGAATATGCCCTGAATGTCAAGGGAGCCTGGTTTTACACCAAGGAAAGGCAGGAACTCGATTCCTACGGTGTTCCAACCCATTATGTGAGACTAGCCTTCCTCTTCCCAAAAAAGGAACCCTTGAAACTATTACAGATGAACTCTGCCGAATCTGTAATGGGATCCCACTCCTTGTCTCCACGAGATATCATAAATGGATCTTATGTCCATATTGTTGGTCTACCAAAGGAACAGAAGATAAACCCTGGTTTTGTAGTGAATGTGATCGTATTGATTGTCCTATCTCAGGATCCTGGGAATTTACTCCCCCCGAACAATATCTTGGCGATTGCCCGCATTGCGGTCATGAGGTGCAGGTCCGGATTGAACAAGATTCATCTCCAGTAACCCAAGTCATGTGTAGTAATTGTAAACATACCTGGAAGGCGCCTCATCCTCGTAAAGGAACCAATCTTTCTGTCGGAGCACCTTGTACAAGATGTGGCCGGCAGACATTGTCTATTTTCAAACGAGGAAAAAAGCCGTATCGATTATGCGTGTTTTGTTCCATCTTCTTCTTTGAAACAGATGACTGAGGCTACTTTGTCCTTTTTTTCTATACCCAATAACTTATTAGTTTTCATCTCAGGAATTTTTGATATAAACCCCCTGTCCTCATTGTTGAAGAATAATCCCGAAATAGGCAAATAGAACTTGGTTGATGAGTAGATGAGTTCTGATGATGTTTTTGGGCGTGACCCCGCTCCTAGTTCAATACGATACCTTATTTTACTCAGCGCCTTTACCAGTCTGTTAACTGCCGTTTCATTTATACCTTCAATGGTGGGGACGAATTCTCAAGAAACTAACTTCTTCCAAACCGCAATTCCTGGATTTTTATTCTTTTCAGTTATCTCTATTCCAGAATGGTTTTTTTTACGCCGCTCTCGTAAGATGTTAGGACCGTATGGGCTTGCTTTTGCCGTGGAGATTGTGAGAAGTATAGCTCTGCAGATAGCTGGGTTCTATTATGTTCAACAAGTCGAGACTGCCTCATCCACAGCATTTTCGCTTCTCCAAGTCACCTCCTTACTTACTCTCGCCCTGTTGGTTGGAACTAAGGTCGCCCGTTCCAGATTAGAGGAACTTGCTGAACGGGATGTCACCCGAAATATATTGAATCTTCTCCCCACCATCCTCGTATTACTCCTGTTTTTAGGCACATATCTCACAGAGATCGCTGGATTAAACACCCCTCGGCAGCAGAACCTATTTCCTGATTATACGGATAAAGAAATCGATTGGTCTATGTTCAACACGCCAACATGGGACGCTACCTACTTATTAGAAAACCTTCTCGACCAATTCACAGCGGGTTTAAGTGCCCCAGATACCATACTCTTCAATGTTACCAGTGATCAAGCAGACCCACAAGGTCCTACCACTTATTGGCGGCTTGGAACTCTGGAGGCATATGAATATACCAATAAGCCTCCATATTCGACAGATTGGAACCCCACTCAGAAAGTCAAACGGATTTTGTCTACGGGAGCCCCTAGTTCAAGTGCTTATTCGCAACTTGTGGATCCTGCTGATAGAACTGCGAAATTCACTGTCCTTCTCCCACTTGACCATAATTCATCCCTTGGAGATGTCACCGTCAATCCAAATTATCAAAATTATCTGCCTACCACATGGAATGGGCAAAAGGGTTCATACATTGACTCTAATTCATTTCGTTTTTTTGATAGCATTGGAAATTCGCTGAGTGCGACCACCAAGAATGCACGGGAAGTATTCCCGCTCTCCCATTCCGATGATTTGCTTGGAGTCGACGCCAATCTTTTGCTTGATACTACATCCAATGAAACGGGGCTTTTTACTTATGATATTGACTACGAGAAGGTCGACGTTCAATCGGCTGCTGCATTCTCCTTGACCAGATCTGAGAATGACTATTTGCAGGCTTTAGGTAGTGATGCGGCCACGTGGAGTGCCATCAAAACTCTGTATCTTCAACTCCCGAATGAAACAGGCACTTTACCGACTCAGATGACAAATCTCCCTTATATCAGTTCGGCATCTCAGCGATATCAGGATTGGGCTCCTAAAGTATACGAAAATGCCACCAATCTGAACGATTCAGGGCTTTCGGTTTTCGGACAAGCCTACAAAAACATGCTGAGCTTCGAAAACTTTACTTTTGATGTGAATATGTGGTTGGGAAGACAAATCGGTTTCGCTCCTGGAGTGGCAAACGCACATCCCGCCCAATACGAGGATTTCAATGAATGGTTTTTCCGTCGGCCTCACGATGGTACTGAAGGTGGAGTTTCTATTCACTTCGCTGGATCATACGCCATCATTAATCGGCTGCAAGGGATTCCTACCAGAATGGTTATCGGGTATTTGGGAGGGAACGATTCCATTGATTATTATCCTTACCGTGCCGTCTCGGCGCGTTTTCTCCATGCCTGGGCCGAAGTGCTAATTCCCATGCTAGATCCCATCAATGGGTATCGAGCGGAATGGGTAAGTTTTGACCCTTTGTTGTCCTATCTAGCAAGTCAATATGGATTGACTCCCCCTACTGATATCGTGCCAACTTCCTCGGTAGGCCAGTCGATTACTATCCGATCCGATTATGATTTGGAAAATCAGGGGCTTTTCCAGGCAGGTCTCGACCACCAAGACATGAAAACCAACGGTAGTGGGGACTTCATTTTTGGACGAGTGATCACAAATTACACAGCGAGTAACAGTTTAGCTACCCCCTACACTCTTGCCAATGGTGTCGGGGTCAACGTGTCTGTCAGGCTTATTGCGACTCCCTCTGCTGTAATGTGGATACCTCTACAGGGAGCAAACTTTAGTTTTTATGCTGGCATTTCAGGAGAAAATAGTAGTGGTATATGGTTAGGGAACAGTTCGACAGACAGCCGCGGCGTGGCCACTCTTCTGTTCACAGTCGATATCACACAGCTAGGAATACGGACAATCTATTTTTATGTTGAGGTTAACCTAGGAGCTTCTGGCGGCGTCCGAAAAGCTGCCATCTCCTGGCCTTATGTCACGTCATTCTTCTAATAACGTCCGGGTTCCCCACAAAAAAGTGCTCTATAATCAAAATCGATCAGATAATTTAGATATCCTCGTACTTCCTCTTTGTAGCAAATTCTACTCAGTACCTTTAAACTGGGGCAAAAAAACCCAAAGGAGAGAGAGACTTCCAGTTTTGCGAAGAAAGTATTTAATAACTCAGCTTGAAGACACATCAAAAGATAAAAAAAAAAGCTAAATCTCGGGCTGGTTGTCCCTTAATTCAACCAATACTCAAGTCTATGAAGAAAGATCAAGAGAAGCAAACTAGAGAAATTCGGAGAATGATTTGGAAATGTCTAAAGATAAGATTTATGGTTATGGCATATTTTTTGTAACGTTAATACTAATGATCCTCTATGTCATCTATCTGCCAGTACAATATTATTTTACCAATATAGGAGGTCCTTTTCTGGGATTTGATCTTACCCAATTTTTTACGGACTTCCCACTCAAGATAGGGTGGCAGGATGCTGTTATTTGGCCCGTATTTCTAGCTACAATGATGATTGGCTTTATTATCGCCTGGATTGGATACACTATGGCCACAACTCCTCCTCCAGAACCCATTGATCTTGATGATCTTAATTTGGATGAAGAAATCGAAGAAGAAGCCGAAGACGAAGACAACGACGATTAAGAAATCAAACCACCTAATTCGCTTCCCTTTTTCTTAGTTTATTTGAGGTGAGAGGGGAAGAAAAAAGGATTCTTGACCGTACCCCGTTCATGTCATATCTGGTGGGAGCCCCAAGAGGTTGTCTAAGAAATCGGGGAAGTAAATCGCGATCCCAAACAATGCCACAATAATCAATCCGGTAAAAAAGATCTGTTTATCAAAGAAGAGCCGCTCAGCCTTTCTGCCAACCACATTATTGCTAGAAACTAAGAATAGGAAACGGAAAATTCCGAGAGAAAACAGCGGTAATGCTGCGACAAGAAACACGGTCTCGTTCGCATGACGTTCCACGAGATAAATGAATACTGCTAACAATTCAATTGCGGTTATTGTGGCTAAACTTTGATTTAGGAGCTCGGGGGTATATAATTTGAATACCTCTTTATGTTGCCGTGCGGATTCTCCCAATACAGCCAAATCGCCCTTACGTTTAGCTAATGATAACAACATGGCGGTGATGAAACAAAGAATAATCAACCATGGCGAAACCGAAACCGATATCAGTACGGCTCCCGCCATGGCTCGCCAGACATAATTCACGGACAGCGTTATAACATCGGCAAAGACAATCTCTTTTAAACGCAAATTATAAAGTTGACTGGTAATGAATAAAGCGCCCAATACTAGAAGAAAGGCGATTTTTGATTCTAAGACAATAGATGCTTCCTGATTTGGTGTTGTAGGTAATAAAAGAATTTCTTCGGTAGTTTGAGGGATAAGAATTAGGACTCCACTTAAAACAATTAAAAGGATGACTCCAATGGTTAATCCCTGAAGTGGACTTATTTTTCCTGAGGGAAAAGGACGTTTGGCCTTTTCAGGGTGATACCGATCCTTTTCTCTATCCCGAAAGTCATTGACTAGATAGCCAAGGCTGGAAACAAGGCACAACGCTAGAAAGGCAAGTCCGATAGGAATCCAGAGGTCAGCACGAAACAGATTTCCAGAGAAAAATATCCCAAAAAAAGCTAGGACGTTCTTATAATATTGATGCGGTCGAAGTAAAATCACGATCGCACGCAGACGTTCCGGCAGGGAGAGAGTTTCTTTGTAAGAGGAGGTATTAGTAGCCATGGAATTATCACTATCCTGAAGAATGATGATTTTAGACGTATTGCATTATTTCAAATAGAACCATTCCTGGATCTAGGTCATCACCAATTGCAGCAAGAACATTTTCTTTATCTAGCGCGAGTACTACCAGATAACGATTAATCCGTCCTTCCTTTGCCACAAATCCTCGTTGATTCAAGATTACCATTTCATAAATTTCGTGAACATCCTTGTGGGCTAGACGGATAGGCATTGCTAGATTTGACTGCAAAACAACACGAAAATTTGATTTCAGAAGTGCGCTGGCAATCTCCTCATCCCCGCTCTGATCTACCATGCCATCTGCTAGATGGAGGATTACCGTCAACTGGAGGGCTTTTTGAATTCGTGTGAGAGGGAACCGCGATTTTTCGACTGGCATTGTTCTCTCGAGGAGGTTTGTTCTACCCTTAAATGAAAGATGAGTACTCAGCCAAAGAAAGAAAAGGATAAGTAAATTACGCCAAAAGTGATAAAAGGGGCGTGTTCTAGCGCCTAGTGTCCAAAAACCCAGTAAAAACCTCCTTGAAATCGGAATAAGGATCAACAATGACCCTCAAGACCTGTTCACAAAGTTTAGGTAAGTTAATTCCACTAATCATCCTTGCTAGCTTGGTGCTAAATCCTTATCCCGCCCTGATTACATCTGGAAACCTAGAAGTGCAAGATCCCCCTCATTCTCTCTATGGTGACAAGTTTAATATAATCAAATTACCACTAGTGATTGGGCAAGAAAATACCACCGATACAACAAACACTACAACTCCCACAACCACATCTACGACTGGAGATACCAATACCACAACAGTCGCAGGTAGACCGGGGCCATGGAATCCTATCCTTGACCCTGGTCTGTATTTTCCGCTAGCCCTCGTGTTTAGCATCTTGGGGATATTTTCTGCAATCTGGTTAATCTTTTTTGTTGAAACAAGTCAAGATCGGACGATTAGAGAACGGTTAATCGGCAGTACCATCCGATTGGTGACTATGAGTATTTTGCTCGGGCTTGCTATCCATTTTTGGCTGTTGTTCGAACCCATTTGAGTCAGATTGCAAAACCACAGTAGGTACTCCCGCCCACAGCGTTTCACATATTCCCTCTTCCCTTTTGTTCCATTTCTTCTTAAGGGTTTAAAAGCAGGGGAAAAGCTTTTTTAATCGGGTTACGGAAAAAAAACAAACAGAGATGACACGGCTCTTAGACCATTTCCTTAGAGAGGAAGAGTCGTATTGGTCAATCCAGACTCTCCTTCATCGTGTCCTAAAGGGGATGTGGGTGCTGTTGTACGGTAGCCGGGTGATTGCGTTTTCAGAGGAGAGAGAGGAAATAGTTCGACATTTCTCTGAGTATATCGAAAAGGGTGACCCGCACGAATGCCTACCGGGGGCAATTTGCGTGCAAGTGGGACATGAAAAGCCCTTCTATCGAATTCCGGTGGATGACAATACGGCCGAGTAACTAACCAGATCATTCTACAGTTACTGTTTTGGCGAGATTCTTGGGCTTGTCAGGATCATAACCTCGGCTGGTAGCCGCGTAATAACTGAGCATCTGAAGGGGGATTACATCTAGGATAGGACGGAGAAACGTAAGAGAGGGATTGGGTACCACAAAGGAATAATCAGACCGTTCGATGATCGGATGGTTGGGTTCTGCTACCGATATGATATGTCCACCACGTGCACGCATCTCTTCAGCGTTGCTTATGATTTTTTTAGCGGTCCAATCATCAGGTGCTATCAATATCACGGGGAAGTTTGGTTCTACAATGGCAATTGGGCCATGTTTTGATTCCCCCGCAGGAAAAGCTTCAGCGTGGATGTAAGAGATTTCTTTAAGTTTTAGTGCTCCCTCCATGGCTACTGGAAGACTCGCCCCACGTGCTAGAAAGTACGCAGAATGCTGATTGGAGATCTTTCCTGCAAGTTCTTTCGCCTTAAATTCATTTTGAGTGATAACCGTTCGAGTAAGCTTTGAGATTTCTTGCAAGAGATAATCATGGTCTTGGATTAATTCTTTAGAGGTTAGGAACCCTAGTTCATGCTTAACTTGGAGCCCAAGCCGGCCAAGCAGAGCAATTTGGGCCGTGTGGGTTTTGGTAGCTGCAACCCCGATCTCTGGCCCCGCCTTGGTATAGAGCGAGACATGACTCATTCGGGGGATAGATGAGTCAATAACATTCGCCACAGTAATAACCGAGGCTCCGGCTTTACGTGCAGCACTAACCGCCTTCATCACATCAAGTGTTTCTCCTGACTGACTAATTGCCAAGATTAGACTGTCTTCATCCATAAAAGAGGAGTATGTTTCGTATTCTGAAGCAATTAAGGGGAAGATAGGCTTTTTCTTCAACATTGGTTGGAGATAATGATATCCAGACAACCCTGCATGATAACTTGTACCGCATGCTAGTATTGCGATCTGATCTGCCTCCAAAATCATTTTCGCAGCGCTTTCAACCATTTTCTGGTCTATAAATAAAGTGTTTTTCAGCGCAAGGGGTTGTTCATGAATTTCTTTAAGCATATAGTGTGGATACCCACTTTTTTGAGCACTTTCAGCGGTCCATGTGACAATCACAGGTTTTGGTTGAATAATATATCCGCCTTTTTCAATATAAACCGTTTGGGGTGTGATAGTAGCGATTTCTCCGTTTTTTAAGATAATAGCTCTTTTGGTGTATTCTAAAAACGCGGGAATGTCGCTCGCTGCAAACTTCGTGTCATCCTTGACTCCAATCACCAAGGGACTGTCCTTTCGGGCGAGAAAAATCGTTTCGGGATCATCGCGGGTAAACCAGACAAGTGCATAGGTACCTTCAATTTGAGCTAGCACATTTTTAAAGGCGGAAACGGACGTTTTTTTGCCAGGATCGTCCATTGCCTCTTCAAGTAGATGACAAATCACTTCTGTATCGGTATCTGAAACAAATTTATGGCCTCGATTGAGAAGACCCTTTTTCAACTTCATATAATTCTCGATAATCCCATTATGTACCAGGACAATCTTTCCTGTGCAATCAGAGTGCGGATGGGCGTTAATTTGGTTTGGCGGCCCGTGAGTAGCCCATCGTGTATGACCAATTCCGACTTGCCCCGTAAGGTTCGTAAATGACATACGCTTACTTACCTGATCAATGGTACCTTTGTCTTTTAAGGTTTCGATCTGCCCATCTCCGTTCAACACAGAAACCCCCACACTGTCATATCCTCGATATTCTAAGCGTTTTAGACCAGCTGTGATCATTGGGGAAACATTTTTGCGAGCACTGGTTGTAATAGCGATAATCCCACACATTGAAGATACTTCCTTAAGATTCTATTACCTGAAAATCCCGGTTTTCCCTGTCACTCCACGAGTTTTAAAGCTAGAGTAAGGAAACGAAAGTAGGAAACGAGTAGTTCTAGCTATAAAGGGGGCTTTTAAATGTGTTACCTTAAAGGTTTCCTGAATGTGTCATACCATTTTTTTAAGGAGATATGGAAACAGACAGTTTTACGGTCAAGGTAAGTCATTTTTTTCTTTTTACTCGCATAGATGTGTTTTTAAGGAGAAACAATGAGAACAGAAGGTAGATCCTCATATTGACTACTCTAGCCCCATTTGAAGTAGTAAGATCGATGAGGCATTAATCTGACCTGAACGATCAAATAGCACTATTTTGGTAGTTAATCCGATGTTACGTCATTCCCGTAAAATTGATCCGAAAATCGCAAGACTTCTGGCACATGATCTCCGTTGGCAAATCATGATGTTGCTTTCAGATGATGAAACAAATTATGCTAAACGTATTTCAGAAGAACTCAACATATCAGAGTCGAAAGTTCATTATCACATGGCCAAACTTCGTGAAGCGGGACTCATTATTCCTATCGGTATCAAGCCTGGAAAAAGGAGAGGGAGAGCGAAGCTCTTCAAGCCCGTAGCTGCCGAATACTATTTATCCCTAGACTCTCGTAAAAGAAGGGGCCCCGCTGATACTGTTTTTGATAAGATTTTCGCTGGACGATTCGTGACGAATGAGGAATTTGATGCAAGAATCATTGTGGGTTCAGCAGAAGCGCATGGACGGTATGATGCAATTTCACGAGATGGATATCTGGTTTCAGAACTCTGTGGGTATCTGGGATGCCATCTTACCAGGTGGAGGCGTGATAACCAACTTTTTCCTTATTTTCTCTGTACTGACGTAGATTATGAAAAACACCACCAAAAAGAACGGACAAATCTCATTATCCTCGGAGGACACATCACCAATACTCTCACTGCAGAATACAACTCGACTTTAGAAAACAAGTTTGGGATCTGTTTTGTTGAAAACCGGATTATGGTAGGGAAAACTGCTTATGCAAATCCAGAAAATGGATTAATTGCGCTGTTTCGTCGCCCCGATAGTAAACGACATTGGGTTTTGATTCTGGCAGGGGTACGGGGCATCGGAACAAAAGCAACGCTTTTTGCATTGACATCGGATTGTATTAAGGTACTGGAAGATGCTCCTGAATTCGTAAGCGTGATTAAAGGGCAGAGCAGGAACGGGAGAATGGTTTCAGGGGTAGAGAAATTAGATAGCAGGATCAATTCCCACGGCTCAGAACTGAATTATTAAGTAATTAGGGGATTCCTTTTGACCACTCTTGTATTAAATTGAGGACAGGTAGCGACGAATCTTGGCTGAAACCCAACGCGTCATAACGCAGGCAATCCAACAAGGAAGAAAGGTACTTACTATCAAAGAATCCAAAGTTATACTTGTGTACGAAGGTTTTCCCATTAATCCGACCGGATTTGGAAAAACCCTAGAAGAGATTCTTACCGAAGCAAAAAGAATCGGTTTTCCCCTCGTTCTTAAGGTTAGTTCCCCAGATATTGTCCACAAATCGGATGTTGGGGGAGTTATTACGGGAATAATGGATGTTTTGGATCTCCAGGAGAAGTTTGAAGGACTAGAGGAAACACTCAGACAGAAGGCTCCTTCGGCTCACATCGAAGGGTATGTTCTCGAAAAAATGGAAACGGGGATTGAACTTTTAGTAGGATCCGCCCAGGATCCCATGTTCGGATCAATCTTGTCTTTTGGGCTAGGTGGGATCTTCGTTGAGGTCTTTAAGGATGTTGTGTTTCGGTTGATCCCGATAACTCCTGAGGATGCAGTTGAAATGCTTTCTGAGATCAAAGCGGCGCCACTATTGGATGGAGTGCGAGGACAACCCCCTGTTGATAAGCAAGCTCTTGTAGAGTTATTGTTGCAGACCTCTCGATTTATCGAATCTCACCCAGAAATTGAAGAACTAGACCTTAATCCAGTTTTTGCCACGGCCAAAGGGGTTTCGGTTGTTGATGCACGAATTATCCTGAAATTGGCTCAATAACCAGACCACGCCACAGAACGAGAAGACAAGAGAGTGTGATTGTCGCCCCAAGTGCTGAAAAAATCAAAGCTAGAAAAAAGAAAACTTCATACCCAGAAAACGATATAACGAGTTGACTCAACAAGACTGGTACCAAGGCTGCCCCTCCAAGCATGACCAAAAATCGAAGGAGAGTTTCTAAACGCTGGAATGAATCTAACCATTGACCACGATTTAAAACAACAACAATTGGCAAACTTAGTGTAACACCAACAAGGAACGGGATTCCCACAAGTGATAATGCTTCTTTCCCCAAAAACATACTTGCGAGGGAAAGCATAACCAATTCAGAAAAAGAAAAAGAAAGGGGGATAATTACCAATTCAAATCGTTGAAACGTCGTCAATTGAGGCATTTCTTGATGCTCAGGATGGTATTGTGTCATTCTATCTTTTTACTCTGCGTTTCATTTGAGTTTATCTGTTGTGAAGGGGGAAGAACCGGGAAATTGATTCATGTAGGATGAACCCTCAAAATTTATAGAGTATGATAAACTGCGAAATAAACGCAAAAAATCCCTCTCATATAAAGATTATTTACTTAAATCCCTTTATTTCAGATATAAAAGAAGCGCCGATAATCTAGTCCGGTTAGGATCTCAGCCTTCCAAGCTGATTACCCGAGTTCGAATCTCGGTCGGCGCATCTGCCCTTTTTTATTACTAGTTAATCTTATAACGAAGTATAGCGCAAATACCACCAAAACTCTGGATTTTGCGCCCTTCTTCTGTTTGGGGACTGATGATTTCGACTCGCGTGCCCGTCTTTTCTGCTAGTTCTCCTAGTTCCAATATGAGGCTAGTATCAAGGCCACTTGAGAGAAGAAGGGTATCCACCGCTCCCATTCTCAGGTTTTCACGGACTTCTTTCTCACCATAGTTGGCTTTGTTATCGATTAAAGCTTGTGTGAACTGATGTACGAGTTCCTTCTCCTCAATGATAGCTACACCTGCTAAAATATCTGTGGAGCTTGCGACCAGCTCATTAATCCCTGATTTATCCCCTCCATACCCCAAGTCTTTGGTTCCAACAATCTTATCTTTCAATCGAGGATCAAAATACTCCACGATTTGGTCTTTTATCTGGCCTGGGCCTCCAAGGATCACCCCTTTTAGCTCTTCATCAGCATTTTCAATAAAAAACTCCTTCATTTCATCAGCAACACGTTTCAAATATCGCTGAATTGCTTCCTCACGCAATCTTGCATAACGCACGCTGCTCTGCCCTCCTTTGCGGTGTTTTTTGGCCGCACCACTTCGTGTACTCTTGATAATCTGTACATTATCACCTTTCAAGGTAGCAATTGTGGCTTTGGCACTATCAATGGCCAGTAGAGCATATTTGTCTTTTTCGACAAGTAAATTTAGTATATGCTCAACATGAAACCTATTATCACATACATAGAGTTTTCGAGAGATTGGTTCTGCCAGTTGGTCAAACACAAAAGATTCTAGCTTGTATTTGTTACTGGTTCCAGTCACCCCTGAAAAAATGGCTAACCCCGAATCGGGAGCTGAATTGCCGTAGAGCTTAAGTTTTCCAATCACATTTTTTAACGCAGATATGACATTCTTTTGTGTAAATTTACTGCGAATATTTGTTGCTGTCCCAATTTCATCAGACAACTCCTGAACAAAGTCCGCTATTTTGCGATTTGGGGGCACATATAGCGAAATAAGACAGGTACTCCCATCTGGAGATTCTTTTTCTTGTAACTCGGCTAGTTGTTTCTCTATTTTATATTGACGATAACTCATAGGAACTTCAGCCTCGTTCTATATTCTAGTGGATATATTGGGACAGGTCGTCTGTCAATTGAATTTCCCGAAAAGATTCTTTTTTGAATCGCTACTAGTGATCTCGTTCTGCTCGATAAGAATGTAAAAGTGCCCAGAATCTCTGATAGAAATCCATTAGCACTTTTAATGTCAAATAGTTCCAATCACAGATCGGCGAGTATTCTACAATGTCTAAAGCGAGAAGAGAAACCATGGGGGTATCCTCGAATGCCTTAACCAACTGAGCAAGTATCCTGAATAATTCAGAAGATGATTTCTCAATGGTTTTCTTCTTTTTAGCGGAAAATCCACTTAAACTAGGGAAGTCGAATAATTCACCTATCCATTCTATATTGCTATTGGCCTCTTTTTTTGCTTCTAATAATTGGTCTAAATTCAAAGCATGCCCTATGATCCTGTTTCGGTGCCAATAATTGGCATAACCCATGAATGGAGGCTGTCCGACAGCAAAATAATCTAAATCGATAGTTACATATGTCTTTTTGCCTGACAACCAACTTGTAAACTGTGGGTCCTCAATAAGGGTGATAAAGGATGAAACCAGAAATTTCAAGGCACGTTGGGCCATCCTACGATCTGAGGATGCCTCGGCCCATCCACCAATTACAGCAGTTCGTTTTGATAGTTCATCAGTTAACCAGTTGCCATGGACTGCCTCTAGAGGGCCTGCTAGATCGAAATGGGCATCAAATGAGATTATGGCAAGATCATTTCCAACATCGGAGAGATAATTTTGCGCAATGTAACGTGAAGGGGCGTGTGAAGGAGATAGGTTAATGAACCGTCTCTGATCATCCCAGAGAGGAGGAGAAATCTTTTCAAGATCAGTATAATTTCGTGTACCCCGCATTTTCGTATGGGGAAGCTCCTTAAGTACCGTAGATAAGTTTTTTTGAAACGATGTATTGATAAAACCAGATAAGTCTAGATTTGGGTTCCTATTTTTTAATGACTCAAGTTTAACTGCAGTCCAATACTCCTCAGCCCAAAAAACTGCGGTTCCAAACTTTTTAGTTTGTTTATTGGCCGGATATTCCATTTGTACTCCTAAGGCCTTCCTAGGTGATATCCACCATATTATTCACGGATTTTGGCCGGGAACGGAGCCCCTAGCCCGTCACTGGGTTTTGAATAACGGTCCCCACACTCTTTCCTTGAATCGCTTCTCGAATCTTGTCGACTTCTTTGGGACAAATCACAATTCGAATATTGGATCGCTCACAGATTTTGGCCGCAATTAGCGTGAACGGGGCGTTAGACCCAGCACCTAATGATAAGGGTGAGACAATTTCGTAAAATTCACGATAAGTCAAAATGTCATACTTTTTGGCATCGCTAAACTCCCGGGGATCCCTATCATATATACCATCCACGTTAGTAACATTGATGAGCATATTTGAACCCACTAGATCGGCAAGAACGGCAGTATCCTCATCTGTCTTGACCGCTGGCAAAAATCCGCCTGCCAAACCAACATCGTAAGTCTGTAGCTGCTCGGTCACCTCCGTCAGAGTTGTTGGTAATATCACAGAACAATACCCCTTAAAGTAGTATGACAGCAGCCGTGCATTCAACCATGTGGCAGCAATTGCCATTGTATCCCTTTCACCTTCAGTTAATTTCTTGGGGAGCCCCGCAATGTATTGTCGAGCAACTTTTCCCCCGCCACAGACCACAACGAATTTTGACTCGTGAAAAAAACTTTTGATCATATCAGTAAACTGCTGAAGGAACTGGGTATCAATTTCACCAGGATTGATAACCGACCCACCTAAAGAAATGGAAACCACGGGTTTCATTGTGCTATCAACTCATCCCGTTATCAACGATGACAAGGTAGTCACCTGCACTTATAAAGAAATTTGTGAAGGTTTATCAAGATCTACACCTGAATTCACACGGTAATCGAAAGAAGGAGAGATTAATGCCGCGGGCGTGATTTGAACACGCGACAACCGGATTTCTATCGTTTTTTAGCTATTAAACGACTTCAGTCCGGCGCTTACGGGAAATACACCAATTATATGGCGCGGTTCTCCCGGTCTAAGCTACCGCGGCTGTTTACTTAAATTCACACGTGTTAGAACGGTATTAGTCTATCCTTCGACGTCTGTTAAAATTCTTACGTTGCCACGAATAACGACGTAATTTTGGGCTAGGATACCCGCAATGTGCACAGCGATGTTTAGATTTATGATAACTTCGCTGACCACATCGTCTACACTGGATGTGAGTGCGTTTGCTCGTATGTCTGCCAAATGATGCTGTACCTTTGGTCACACTGAATACCTCCTGTTGTGAGCGTGATTATGGAGGAGAGATTAGGATAACATTATCTCCTCTGAGGATGATATGACCCAATTCCTCAGTTTTCGCCTCATCTTCTTCACCTTGGGCTGGATGAATCAGTTCGGCATCTTCCAACACAAGGTTGAGGTGGGGGTCGTAACTTCGTAGGATACCTCGAATCTCTCGGTTTCCTCGAACCTTGAGGATCACCGTTTTATTAAGGGCTTCGTTTAAAACATCTAATGGGCGTTGTACCATGCGAATTTCATATCCATAAGATTAAATGCTCCGACCGGGATTTTCAGGACGAGAGAACGACTCTGAACCCTTTGAACCCGGGTATCCTCCTTCGTTCCAGATTTAAGAGGAACGAAGCCTTAGGGGTGAAAGCCCTAAATGATGGGCCAAGCTACACTATCGGAGCGTGCCTCTAGCAGCTTTTCAAGACCAACAAATCACTCTGACAGCCTTTTATAAGCAGTAGGGCGTGTAACCATTTCTTATTAAAAAGCTATTAACATTTCTTGAACAATCAACTCCACCTCGCGAGTATTCAGGAATCATGGTATCTAAAAAGCAAAAGCGTCTAGTCCGAAGAACCGAGAAGCGAGAACAACAATCGTTTGGAAAAGAAGCCGTATCATATTTACTAGACGAGAGTCTCCAACTACGGGTGCGCGACACTCAGCGGGCACAGGATCTTGCAAAAGATGCACTAAAGATTCGAACACGAGTGAAGATCCACCTTCCGCGTCAATACAGAATGAAGTTTTGTCGGGCATGTCATACCCCCTTAAGCGTGGAAACCGTCCGGGTAAGATTAAACAGCAAAAAGCGGCAAGTCCACTATCAATGTCTAATGTGCGGGCAAGAACGTCGATTTGGATACTTGGATCCTAAGAGGAGAAAAAGAAAAAAACCGAAACGGAGCACTCATTAGAAGAAGTAATTAGAAGCGTAATTAGTACGGAGATTTTCTTATGTATTGTGCTGTATACACCACTGTTGCCACATTAGAAGATGCTACGAATATCGGA
>JBHLSH010000080.1:0-17045 GCA_048881705.1 Candidatus Heimdallarchaeota archaeon
AATTCGATGAAAGATTCAAGAGGCACAAAATTTACTATTCGGCCATATTCTATGATTGTGGTCAACCCAAAAAGTGTTTGCACCATGACGGGTACTAGAAGTGCTCCCGCTATGGCTCCCAAACTGAACAAAACTCCAAAAGCGATTGAAAGTTGCCTTGCAAAGTGCGCTTCTTCATCATATAACGCAGGTCTCAAGTAAACATAGATTTCGTATGAGATTATTGGAATATTCAACAATATCGCGATAACAATGGCTAGTTCCACGCAAACTACAATCACGCTGTAGGGTGCTCCCAGTGTGAACTGAAACGTTCCACCCTGTGCCTCTGCGAGAGAGGTGGCCCATACAAGGAGCTCTCTCAATATCAGAGTAATAGCGGGGTCATATTCTTGCAAAGACCAAGTCCCTTCCAAGAGAGAAGCCGGTAAAAAGATAACAAAGATGGTTGTTATTCCCAAAGATACGAAAATAACTTTCAAACGATCTAATAATTCCTTAATATGCAGCTGCAATTCTTCTTTTGGCATACCAGCGATTAATGTAATATCTTCTTGGTTAAAGGTCACTATACAAACCGTACCAGCTTGGCAAATCTTGAAAATTAGCTTAGTTGTCCTGGTTTTTTGAATCCCGCAGCACTTAAACTATCTTTCTATGATCGGATTTTTTGAAAAGCTCTTGATTTTAGATGGAAAACGCTAAGAAAGAGGTCGTACTCGATACTTTGAAATCAGAAGAGATGCCAGATTCGTGGATGGACCTTTATCTCAAGGACAATGATTGGTTCACATTCCCTGAGTCTGATTTGACAAAAGAAGAAGCATTGATTACTGCCATCACTGGAGTCTGGCTGGTAAGATTTCAGAATAGGAAAACGGGCAAACGAAGGGATTTGGAGTGGGTTTTCGGGGAATTAGAAAGGAAGAAGAAAACTGATAAAGATTCATTTCAAATATGGCAGATTCTAATCAAAAGACTAAAGATTCTGGCACATCAAATACCCTTAACTGTTGCCAAGTTACTAGAAACTAACTTGGATGAACTTGCAGATCTAATTAGAGATGATATCCTTGGAACCGCGTTACAGCATTCCCTTAAAGAAGATAAACGAAAGCAATTGGCTGCCAACTATACCACTTTCACAGCTTCCAAGGTTTTAAGTTGCGTGCTACCATCTAGGGCATTTCGAAAGATTATCGATCCATTTTGCGGATCAGGTCGGCTTGTTTCAGCCTATCTAGATACTCTAGATAATGATACTGGCTGTCCCGAATTGATCTGGATTAATGACACTCATGCGACCGCAGTGTTGATCGCATATTCACGAATCTTGCTCTTTTCGTCTAGATTTCCCCAAAACTCTACAAAAATCGTTGCTACTATTGGAGATGCTTTTACAAAGCTCACTTCAGATCATGTTAATACATCCTTTGAGCTCGTTTTGATGAATCCTCCTTTTACTCGAACTCACCGGGTAAAGAAATCTCAGAGAAAGGCACTTCTGCCGCTACAAGCGAAGTATGGTCATCTTGTAAAGGGACAACCAGGCCTCCACATTTATGCAATCCTTTTGGCCGATCAAATTCTGAGCAAAAATGCTACTCTCGGTGCGGTTCTCTCTGGAGCAACGTTTTTATCAACTTATTCTCAGGGAATACAAAACTATCTGGCCACTAGGTATCAAATCGATAGTATCCTGGCTTCTAATACAAAAAAATCGTTCTCTGAAGACAGTAATTTGAGAGAAGTAATCTTAGTATTGCAGAAAAATAGAACCAGAAGATCCCGAAAAACCAAATTCTATCTCGTCTCAGATTCTTCTTCTGAGAGTAACGAGTCATTTAATCTTATCCAATCTGTTCCAACAAGCAGTTTAATATCAGATTGGAACTGGATGCGGTATTTTCAACCTAAGTCAATGTTACAATTCAGAGGAAGGTTGTTAAAAACAGAAAAAATTAAGTCTGGAGCAAATTTAGAGCTCAGGATCGTTCGTGGGGTCGAAATGTATGGTCCTGAATTCTTTTTCCTTCCCAATAAACATTGGAACCACGTTGTCCAGATAGAAGGAGGTATCCAGATTTCTTCCCAGAAAGATTCCTTAACCATTCCCCAGGAATATATCAAGAAATCATTGAGAAGACCGAGGAAATATTACGGATATATAACACCTAATGTTAAGGATTTCGCCCTTTCAGTACCTGAAAGTTTTAATGATATTGATGAATCGTCTACTTGGCTGAAAGAATACATCGATCTGACACACGGTTACGCGGACCCTGCAAAGAAAAAATTTGGATCCAACTGGATCCATCATATATTTCATCAATTGGAAACAAAAAAACCATGGGGACACTTGTTCTTTGTAGACAAATTCGGAATGACCACAGTCTCAAATAACGTACTATTTTTAGAAGATAGTATTACATGTACAAAGAATTTTTACGTGTTAGTAGATGAGTCTTTAGAACTGGCAAGATTTCTGGCGGCCTGGCTTAATTCTTCGTTCTTTTTTCTACTTTTTATATGCAGTAGAAGAGAAATTGGGGGTTCATTTGGCAGACTTCAGATCGTTGACTATTTGCGAGAACCAATTTTTCTCGATATGGCACAATGTTCGTCTAGGATTATTAAAAAAGTTGATGAGACATTCAGTGAGTTGCGATCGCGCAGATTGGGTAGCATCCCTAGTCAGTTTTCAACACAAGAGAGACTTGACCTTGATTATGCCATAGCGGAGGCCTTAGATTTTCCCCAAGAAGAAATACCGTACATAGTTTCCGATCTGTACCGTCTTCTGAAAATTTCATTTGAGGGCATGAAATCACGTGACAAGTCATCCTCGACACGTAGAGGTTGATTTTTTGGAAAAAAAGTCAGATTACGTTAGATTGAAGGAGATAAGAGGCGGAACCTGGAACACTCCTCTTGTAACAGTTCCGCACATATCAGTTCTCAACGTTTAATGGAATTTCAGAGCTAATCTTCCTTTAAAGGATTGAAGAAGTTGGGATCTCCATCTTCGACGCTCTGTAAAACAAAATTGCCGATATGCCTAAGTCTATTACAAATCCAAGATTACGAATCAGCAGGAAGCTGGGATTTATGACTCCAAGGGAACCAACTAGTATATAAAACGCAAAAAAAATTATGAAAATCAATTTAGTTACCCTAAGATTAACGGGAGACGAAAAAGTAACCAATAAAAGAACTACATTGATAATACCCGCCATATAACTCGTTAAATCCTTGGTGAAGGTAAAGGCCCATAAATAAACCCAGAGAATCGGATCGGCATTCCAATCATTAAAAGCACCTGTAATAAAGGCGATATGCAGTGCATTCTCAATCAAATCGCAAACAGCTGTTGCGAGCCCGAGACTCAAGCCCAATCTTGGGAAAAAAATTCCTTGATGCCTAACGAGGAGAAAAAGGCCATAAAAGAGCGATAAATAGCCCAAAATAAAGAAAGTATCAAAAACAATCCCTCCCAACATTATGTCTCGCTCCGAAAGTGACATTGCACTAAGTTGGGCGTAGATATCACTTGGATCCATTGCTAGATGAAACTGGCCACCATCTGGATAAATAACAGTAGTAGTTACCATGCCTAGGGTCATGATGAACCCTAGGAACACCATCATCGCCACCATGTTCAGTTCCGAGGATTTAGAGTTAAACATTTCAATCAACTGTTTGAAATCGCTGAAGGAGTTTGGTGGGCTAGGATCATGATTAATAATTTTCTCAAGGAACCGTCTTACTTCATAGAAATACCCTTCATTAAGCGGATGATAGAACAACACTTGTCACTGTTCGTTCAATACCTGTAACATTTCTTAGCTGTTCGATTACAAATGAGTTTAATGCCTCCACATCCGCCATTGTAACTTTCACAATTAAGTCAATCTCCCCCGTTACAATTGAAACCTCTTCAACTTCCGGAAGCCCTTTGATACTTCGTGCTACTTCAAGTTGGTCGATACTGTGGCCTTTAGTGGATCTGTACGAAACGGTACAAAATATAAAAGCGCTTAATCCCTTTCCTATCTTTTTTTTGTTAATTTTAACCGTAAACTTCTCGATCACACCTTTGTTATACATTTTTTTGATACGATTATGCACTGTTGTTCGGGGAATCTTGGTTTTGTCATGAATTTCGGCAGTCGTCAATCGAGCGTTCTTCTCGAGCAGTCTAAGGATGATTTTATCTTTGTCATCTAGCATTTTAGGTATTTCCGTCAATAGGAGTAGTGATGGAACAAATGTCCATTATCATATAAAACCACGGTCATTTTGTGTACAGAATTCCAGATTCATTGGACGTTTTTTTTATA
The DNA here is from genome assembly GCA_048881705.1 of Candidatus Heimdallarchaeota archaeon. Classification (GTDB taxonomy): domain Archaea; phylum Asgardarchaeota; class Heimdallarchaeia; order Hodarchaeales; family Hodarchaeaceae; genus Hodarchaeum. The sequence goes on from JBHLSH010000080.1 coordinate 4,341, forward strand.
CCTGAAATTTCAAGTTTCAATTCATGCTAAATGTGATATTAAGTGAATGGAAAGAGTGAAGCAAGTGCGATCGAAAGTCCAACCCAGATTAATTGGGAAAACATATTCTGATAATAAAGAGATTACTTTGATTTATCGCATACAGTCAGTAGCACTAAAAGCAATTCATGATTATTTAGATTGCAACGGCCTTGTACAACTTATGCCAGTAATTCTTGCGCCGATTACTGATCCACTTAATCATCCAGTACACGAGGCGCAAATCAAAACTGGAATCGGTCAAAAACTTCAATTAACCAGGAGTATGATCTTTCATAAACAGATTGCTATTGCCAGACTTGATGTAAAAGGTATCTACATCATGTCTCCTAATATAAGGCTAGAAATCGGTCATGAGAAAAGTGACAGACATCTATTTGAATTTACACAGGTTGACATGGAGCTCAAAAACGCTTCGGCGGGGGATTTCATGGCATTTATCGATAGGATGCTTGTCCATGTGTTCTCTGTGGTCAAGCTCAAGTGCGAATCCGAGCTCGATTTTCTAGGCGCCGAGTTAGAGTTACCCGTAACTCCCCTTAAAATTTATTGGAGCAAATCCTTGAAAAGAAAATTTGGGAGTGATTGGGCAGACATTATATCCAGACGTGAGCGTTCACCATTCTGGATTACAGATTTTGAACGTGAGTTTTACGATCGAGAGGACCCTGAAATTAACGGGCGTTATATCAATTATGATCTGTTTTGGCCGTATGGATATGGAGAAGCACTATCGGGAGGTGAAAGAGACTTCGAATTTTTTACTCTCGAAAGAAAGATAAGAGAAAGGAATCAAAATCCTCGAGAATTTGAAATTTATCTAGATCTCGCAAGACAAGGAGTGCTGGGACCCAGTGTAGGCGGTGGACTTGGCGTTGAACGTCTTGTTAGATTCCTAGCACGTTGTGAACACATCCAAGACATTACGCTTTTCCCAAGAATACCTGGAAAATGGGTAGCAATCTGATAAAACATTCAAATTAGGTTATTATAACGACTTTTCAAGGAGAGCCTATTAACGAAATTTTTCATCGGCTCCTAGCGGCTATCTATGTCCAAAGAAGACTATTTCTAGGTTTCCCATTCCATGCCAACCAATGACAGTAACGAGACGCGACATCGAAAAACATCTTTGGGACGCCTCCAATATTCTCCGAGGCAGCGTGGATGCCTCCGAATTCAAGAATTTTATAGTCGGGCTACTTTTCCTTAAGAGACTCTCTGATGTTTATGATGAAATTGCCAGAAATGAACCATATGGCGCTTCTACCGCCCAAATTATTTGGGAAAACCTTGATGGACACACTTATCAGATTCCCACGGAAGCCCATTGGAATACGATACCTCGGTTATGGTACCAGGATATTGGCGATCATCTCAATCATGTCTCAGAACTTTTAGAGAAAAAAAACCCGCTACTCAAAGGAATTCTAACTACCATCGATTTTACCCGTTTACCAAGGGACACCTTGATCCGCCTGGTAAGCCATTTCGATCAGATACGTTTAGGAAACGAGGATCTCATAGATCCAGATCTCTTGGGGCGGGCTTATGAATACCTAATTGCGAAATTTGCAGAAAAAGCCAAGCAAGGTGGAGAATTTTATACGCCGCACAACGTGGTTCGTCTTCTTGTTGAGCTCTTGAGACCAGAAGAGAACATGTGGATTTGTGATCCCACCTCAGGCTCCGGCGGCCTCCTACTTCAGTGTGTGGAGTTTTTACGGCGCTTAGATAAGAAGTGGCAAACTCTTTCTCTGTTTGGCCAAGAAAGTAACCCACAGACTTGGGCATTATCAAAAATCAATATGATCCTTCATGGAATTAATGCTAGAATAGAATTGGGTGATACAATCAGAAACCCTAAGCTTGTGAAGGATGGCCATCTTCTTTCATTTGATTTAGTTATTGCAAATCCCCCATTCTCGTTAAAAGAATGGGGAAGGGATGTTGCGGAAAATGATCCATACAACCGATTTAAACTGGGGATCCCTCCCAAGAGTATTGGTGATATGGCGTTTCTCCAGCATATGATCTCTACATTGAGATCAAATGGACGCCTCGGAATCATATTACCACACGGTGTTTTGTTTCGTGGAGGGGCTGAGCGAAAGATACGAAAGTCCCTCGTAGAGGAAGACCTCATTGAGGCCATCGTAGGTCTTCCGCCAAATCTATTTTATGGCACCAGTATTCCTGCATGTATCTTGATACTTGATAAAAGCAAACCACCGAATCGAAAATTCAAAATACAGTTTATTAATGCGTTTTCACTATACGATGCCCGTCCCAGTCAAAATAAGCTGAGCTTAAAACACATAGAAAAGATCATGGAGACATATAGTAGCCAGAGCGAATACCCCCAATTTTCACGAATGGTTTCCATTAAGGAAATTCGGGATATGATGTACAATCTCAATATATCACTCTATGTTGACATTTCCACGCCTGACCCTCAAATCGACGTCCAGGAGATATGGCAAGGTTTTCATCTTCTTGAAAATGTGCGTCAATCACAAATTGAGCAGGTTCAAAAAGTGATCGAACAAGTGTCTGAATCTTCATCCCTATCCTCCTCAAATATCGACACTTACCCTAAGACTTGGTACACAGCAAAGCTGGGAGATTTGGTAACAATTGAAACAGGAAAAAGGGCAAAAGGAGGAGCTTTGAAGAGCGGAGAAGTAGCAAGCATCGGAGGAGAACATATCAAGGATGGAAGAATTTCCTGGGAAACAATCAAGTACATTCCGGACCGTATTTACATGCAGCTAGCGCAAGGAAAGGTTATTCTACATGATATTTTGGTTGTTAAGGATGGGGCTACCACTGGCAAGGTGGCGTTCGTTCGTTCTCTTCCTTATGAAAGAACTGCTGTAAACGAGCACGTATTTTTAATTCGTACCAGGGATCCTAACCAATTGGATGCAGAATTCTTGTATTATATTATGGAGTCCAGTATAGGGCAAAATCAGATTAAAAAGAGATTTCATGGGATTATTGGGGGAATAAATCGAATAGATGTCAAATCGATAAGAATTCCGGTTCCGCCAATCAAGGAACAACGCAGGATTGTACAGATTCTGGCATCCCTTGAAACTCATATTAATTTGACATACGAGGTCAGCCAACAAGTTAAAACGTTGAAGAAGGGTTTAATGCAACATCTTCTATCTGGGCAGCTGGGAATAGATTAATCAAAGTCACAAGATCATAGATTAGTTCTGTCGATAAATGCGCAATCATTCAAGGGATCTTATGCTCCTCGTGACGTAAATGTTTGATCTTCTACTTCAATCTGTCAAAATATGATTTCAATTCAAAAATCTGTAATCATTACCTTTAAAATGCCGTTCAAGGTCAAACCAAAGACATCTAATGTGGTTAAAAAACCAGCTCTGGTGATAAAAAAAATGTCAATGGAAATGGATCCTGCTCAACAAGTCCTTGTATCGACTGTTGAGGAGATTCCTGGATATGAGATTGTGAATTATTTAGGGGTTGCCTTCGGAATTACTGTACGATCACGCGGGGTTGGAGGTCGCTGCATAGGAGGTTGTGAGGCCTGTGTTGGCGGAGAAGTAACCGCTTATACACAAAGTGCAATTGAAGCTCGAAATGATGCAATATATCGTCTATGCAGAGAAGTAGCGGATCGTGGGGGCAACGGAGTTATCGGTGTCAAATTTGACTCCTCTCGTTCTGGACAGGATGCATCTATGACCGATATTGTTGCCTACGGGACTGTTGTAAGAGTGGTGCCTAAATCCAAGTAAAAAAATCCCTCAAAAACAAGCAAGCTGTGCATAGATCAATGCTACTAAAATCTAGGCCTTTATCCTTGAGGCAGTGGCTCTATTTTTCTATCCGTCACCTTAGACTTTTTCTACCATTCTATTTTGCACATCATCCCCTCTGTGATGATTTTTCGCAAGAAACCATATCATACGGTGATTGGGTTATCTGCAGAGGATGTACTCTTACATATGTATCTCTATTGTTCGTTACTATCATTGATCTTTTTTTACAGCCTTTCAAGAAAATAGGGCTACTTGAGGGGTTGGCCCTGGTTCTTCTGCTTACTAGTCCAGTGTGGATCGGACTTTTTTATTCGTTTCAGAGTCGGACCATCAAAGACATTTTGAGAATAGTCCTAGGGAGTGGATGGGGGATTTCAATGGCGGAATTATGGTTACGCCCTGGGTGGCCTGATAAGGTGGTAATTCTACTCGGAATAGTAGGTTTTTGGCTCTTGTTTGTTCAGATAAGAAGGATACGCAATAAAAAGAATATGAAATTGTGTAGCATATGCCCACAGAAGTCAGATACGGTATGTGATGGATTTAAACGGCAATTTGAGGCCGAAATTGAATTCAATCGAGAGGTAGATACCTTCTTATGGGAGAATCTAAAAAATGAAGGCATTTCCCTGGTTAAAAAAACGGAGGGAATCAAGAAAACGTAATAGTTTCGAATCTCCTAATCGAAAACCCGTTTAATCAGTTTATTCAGATAGTTCTGTATGACATCGTCTGAATCGCCCACCCTACTAATTCTTTCCCAAGCATCTTCTGTAAGTCCATACTGTTGAAGACGATCCGGAAGGAGAAGTTGCCAACGATGAACCCCTTCCCGATAATTAGCCGCTTCATCCAGAACAATTTGAAATTCAAGTGCCAACTGAAAGTAAACCTTCAGACTGGCTGCGTCTAGCGCAATTGGCTCATGAATGCTCGGAAAAATGGATTCAAGAGGAAAAGGGACATTCAATGATATGGGAGTAAGATGGAAATCGGTTTCTTGCTTTGAAATAGATTTAGGCCCCGCACTTGATGAATATACATTTGCGGTTTCGGATTTTCCTTTTTCAAAGTCGTACTGAAAATCCTCTGGAATGACAGGTTTAATCTCGCTTGCTTTTCTCTCAGTTAAGGTTTTCGTCCCACCACAGTGCGGACAAGGGAGTTCCAAGATGTAGGAATGACATTTTTTACAAACTGGAATCCCTATGTCCTCCAGAGACGTATTATTTTCAAATTGTCTTTAATCGATGAGCTTCTACGATCGGACTTTTCTCCGAAATGGTTACTCGATGCATTTTATCGCCATCTTCTAGTTTATCAATAATATCTATACCCCCGACAACCTCCCCGAAAATCGTATGTTCGCCATCTAGATGCGGTTGCGGAGCGCGAACTAGAAAAAACTGAGAACCACCAGTATTTCTCCCAGCATGCGCCATGGATAATGCGCCACGTATATGATTATGCTTGCCTGCATTTTTTTCTGTTTCACACGGAATTTTATAACCAGGGCCTCCTGTTCCTGTACCGTGAGGGCAACCTCCTTGTGCGACAAATCCAGGAATGCAGCGGTGAAATGATAGACCATCGTAAAAGCCTTTTTCGCTCAAACTTACAAAACTCTTGACAGTATTCGTGATTTCATCAAAAAATTGGATCTCAATATCTCCGTATTTAGTTTCGATTGTTGCTTTTGTCATTGATTATCACCAGATCTCTTCTTGGGAAGGTTATTTAATCTTTCGTTTGTTACTTGGATCTAAACTCCCCGCTAGCTCCTCTGTGATCCTAGTTTCATTTTTTCTAATTCTTAAAACATCTAATGATCTACTTTTAGAAAATTTGAGGATTTCTTACCCCTAATGAGATGAACCCTATAATTCCGAACGATTTATTCATCACGGGGATCAGACATATGCCTTTAGAACATCTAGGGTTCATACATTGATAATCCTATTATTGCCAAAAAGGTATCCTATTTGAATGGAAAATTCTTTGTTATTACGTTAGTTCAATTTAATAAGGAGAACGGCGCTAGATGGTCGAATACAGACATTACGAACCCGATAAGGGGTATGAAGAATTACAGGCCAAGATATATAATGAAGCAAATCCCATGAATTACCCTCCCGCAACCGCTGAGCAAATTCTTGACCGATATAAGGAAGAAAACTTCGATCGAAAAATGGTACGGTACGCATTCGTGGAAGGGGATATGATTGCTTATATCCAAGCAAGGAGACACCCCTCCGTAAACGAAATTCATCTTAGTTTCCCATGGGCTCTTAAAGGATGTTCACCCGAAATTCAAGACCGCTTATTCAGTGATCTGTTGAATTATTGCCAGGAAAACTTTCCCAATGCCAGAATTCGAGTTAATCTACCTGGAAAACCTGAGAAGAACGTTCATTTTCTACAACAAAAAGGTTTTATTGAAAAAAACCGATGGTACCAATATTTTGTAGAACTAGAAGATATCAGCAAACTGAAATATGATGAGGCTAGGTATACATCACGGATCGCTTCCGAAATGGACGTAGATTCGATAATTGATCTGATCAAAACTGACGGAAGATACCAATCCAATTTCAAAACAGATTCAGAGATCGAGAACTATTTGATTGAGAAAGTGCTAGCTGTTGGTCATTTAGTCATCATAATGGATCAAGGAAAATTGACCGCCGCTGGTGCGCCCCTGCTCTATAAGCTTCCCCTAAGGGAAAAAGAAGTTGTTATTCTTCGGTTTACTGCGTTTCGCGAGTCCAAAACCCGTGAAACCTTTCGTCATCTACTGATAGAAGTAGCCAGAGAATGCCTAAGGACAGGATACGGACTAAAGCATCAAATGAGCCTTTATAGCGATCAAATGGAGACTCCTCCACTAGTACGCTCAGTAATCGAAGAACTTCATCCGAAAGGAGAAGTGGCGTTCTACTATTTTTATCTGGAAGAAAAAAGTTAAGGAATCACCTCCAAATTTATATATAGCAACTAAATTGCCTAGTAATCGTCATTGGCATCTCCGTGTGAGCTTCAATGGAATATCCAGAGTTGGCAGATTATTTATGCAAAAAGGCTTTAGAAAAGTACGGAAGTAAAATTGGTATAGTCGCAGTTTATGGTTCATTCGTGACTGGAACCCAAACCTCCTATTCTGATCTTGACCTTTATGCAATCCTTGATTCGGGCACAAAGTCCAGGCCAAAATGGTCGTTCATCTATAATGGTATTCCCGTCGATTTTTGGAGTATGTCGTGGAAGGACGCGGAACAACTTGCAGAAGGGGGAGAGGATCATGTCTGGAGTGTTTCTGCTTCTCTCTTTCATAACAACAAGGTATTGCATTCACGAAGTCCCGAGGATTTGAGAAGATTCGAGGAAATTAAAGCAAAAACAAGTGTAACCCAAGAAGAACACCTAAAGATCATATTGGATATATTCAGCCGCCTGTTTATTTATCCTGAAATAGTGAAACGTGCAGGAATGCAAAATGATTTGCTCTCGGCTCGCTGGGCAGGATGGAACCTGATTAATTCCAGTATTGAAATTATCACAAGGATAAACAACAATTATCTCACCAAAAACTGGGGTTCCAATCTTCATCAAGTTCTGGATTTGCCCCTCCTTCCAAAGGATTTCTCCGAGTATGTTCAGCATTTAACAACCTCAGATAATATTGATGTAATTCTTCTGAACAGTGTCCAGTTTTTAGAGTCCTTGGATCAAATAATTTCCCGATTTCAGAAAAAAATGATTGTTGAACGTTACGATATTACAGAAAATTTTGCTGACGACTTTATTGGCATCACGGAATACATTGGCAAAATCCTGTCAGCCTGTCAAGAGAAGAACATACATAAGGCAAGTTTTGCTGCCTCGGAACTCCAAATCTGGATTGCAGAAATTCTAAACAAGTCCAAATATCCACAATACGTAAACACATACAAGTACAACCTTTATCAGGAGGTTAACTCTGAATACAAAAGACTTCAATTTCCGGACTTATCGGAACATATATCGAAGCCTGATTTTGGGGGTTTGAAGACCGCAACGGAAAAACTTGAAGTAATGCTCAAGGATATGTCTCGGCAATATGGGGTAAGAAACAGAGAATTCTTTTCAAAGGAAGAGATAGGTAATTATTTTGATAATTTGGCCTAGCTTTTTGAACTACCTCTAATAATATGATTAGTTCCTTACTGGTTGGTTCCTTCGTGTAATACTCCCCACTCTTCCAGTTCTCTGACGGATACATTCGCCCCGCATAATACAATCCCGACTTTTTCCACTCCTTTCAGCGCAAATTTTTGATTTAAAAGTGCAGCAATTGTACACGAGGTTGCAGGTTCTACCACTATCTTCTCTTCTCTCAGAAGAAGACTCAAGGCATTTAAGGCCTCTTGATCAGTCACAGTTTCCATCGCATTCACCACAGCTTTTAAACGCGCAAAGGTATTTGCCGTCGTACGCTTTGCCGCAAGAGTTGTGGCTATACTTGTTATTTTCGGGAGCGTCACCACCCTGTTTTTCCTGAAGCTTTGCGTAACAGCATCGGCACCTTCAGTTTCAACTCCATAAATCATAATTTCTGGCCGCATTTGGCGTGCCACCATACCTATCCCGCTAAGTAGTCCCCCTCCGCCAACAGAAGCCACAATTGCATCTAAATCGGATTTTTGTTCCAACATCTCTAGCCCGATCGTACCCTGTCCTTTTACCACATTCAGATCGTCGAACGGATGAATGTATACCAAACCCTCCTCCTCTGCCACTCGTTGAGCTTTCTCATCTGCATCATCCCACGCTTGCCCAAATTGAACTGGTTTTCCTCCCCACTTCACGATTTTTGCAATCTTCTCTTGAGAGGTTGTCATTGGAACATAAACAGTTACAGGTGTATTAAACCGTTTCCCTGCATAACATACTCCTAATCCGTGGTTTCCTCCAGAAGCGGTTATTAATCCCCTATTTCTTTCCTCCTCATCCAAGGCAAGCACTTTAGCGCAAGCTCCTCGAACTTTGAATGATTTGGTGGGCTGGAGGAATTCATATTTGAGATATATCTCCTTTCCAATTAGGTCTTCTAAAACATAAGACCGAATGAGCGGCGTTTGTTCAATATAAGGTTGAATCTTCTTATGCGTTTCTGCAATTTCCCATAAAAGCAGGCCTTTGAAGACGTCTGACATTGGTTATTCCCCAACCTTAGCTGCGATCAAAGCCGCTCCGAGGGCACCGATCATTTGTGGACCAGGAGAATCAGGAATTTCAATTGTTTTCTTTATCTGGGCCTCTAACATGAATCTAACTCCAGAATTGTGAGCTACACCTCCTGTTAGAGCTACAACTGGTTCTATCCCAACTCTAGCGGCATAAGTTCCAATTTTTTTGGCAATTGCTTGACAGATCCCAGCAATTACATCAATACGGCTGATACCTTGATTTATTTTAGATATTATCTCTGATTCAGCAAAAACTGTGCACGTATTCGATATGGAGGTTGGATTAGTCGATTGGATGGCGATTGTGCCAAAATTCTCCAAGTCGACCTCCAACGCATTAGCCATTACTTCAATAAAGCGTCCTGTACCCGCAGCACACTTCTCATTCATTGTGAAATCTTGGACTTTTCCTTGACCATTAATCTTAATCACTTTTGAATCCTGTCCCCCTATATCAATAATTGTACGGATATTCTGGTTTGTATAATGGGCCCCAGTTGCGTGGCAAGTAATCTCGGTTACTTGGCGTGTAGCATTTTCTACTAGCTTGCGGCCATACCCTGTCGATATAACAGTCTGGAAAGATTGTCCGATGAAAGATTCAGCTTCCTCTAGCATCTGCCTAGCGATTCTTGCCGGATTATACCCGACGCGAAGGATTTTTTGGTAGCAGAGATCGGGTTCTTTTGATGTTACACCTAGTACGACGATCTTTGCTGTAAGTGACCCTACGTCTAGTCCTGCAACGTAATTCATTAGGAATTCTTACCTTAGATCATATATATCAGTAAAAGAGTAACCAAGCTAGGCACAATATATGCATCGTGATGGGCTTCCCATATGGCTTTCTGATCTACAATACCAACGCTGACAACGTTTACACTGATCGAATTCGGAAAAATAGTTGTGTACTCTATCTTTTCGAGCCATACTATGGCGTAGTTTATTTATTGCTGAATCTCGCGCAGAATTAGGTATTACCAAATCATTGATATGTTCTAAAAATAGTAATTCATCATGGGGGTTAGGTTCCTCGGCTTCTTTAACGAATTGTTCCAATTTCTGCAATAAATCGGTCAAATGGGTAGCAAGAGCGGTTATTTCTTCAACAGAAGTATCGATATCATAAAAGGGATCATAAAATTGAAACTGCTGCGAGAGCGATTGCAAGGTAATCCATATGGGCGAATCATCGAATATTTCCAGCGCTGACGAGCATTTATGACCTGCACAACGAAAACCAATAATGGGGGTCTCGCAGTCTCTGTTACTGGTAAAATAGTTAGGTATTGGTAAGAGGCGATATAAGAGGCGATAATTGTTTACAAGGTCATTATACAATGAACGGGCCTTCTGATGAACTTTAAGATATAATGTTGCATTCTTTTTAATAAGCGATTGCTTTCGGATTCCCAATTGCGATTGTAGAAGATGATCACCTTCTGTTTCCAAAATTTGCTGCTCTAGAAGTCGTAAGGCTTTAACTGAATTCTTTAATTGGCCATGAGTGATTTTGATATCATCGATTTGTAGAAAAACCGGATCTGTATCCGAAAGAGTAACCAACACCTGGAACTCGGATAATGCATCAGATATAGATTCACGAGGTTTAGGTCTTCCCTCATCTAAGGCGGGTAATTCTCGAATATACGGTTTCAATGGGAGGAAAAGGTCCTTAATTTGTTGTTGGACGTCATTAATCTGAGCTTGTTCCAATTCATTTATCTGGGATCTTTGAAAAATTGCTAGGACTTGTTTTCCCGCTTTGGTTCCGATTCGGCCGTCAATCTGGTTATTGGCGATCAGGTACTCAAGGGCCATTGCTAGGACTTCCCTGGGTAACTTTAGTCGACGCCGTAAATACCCTATGGAGAGTTCATCAACATGGTATTTTTCGATAACCATCTTAATTTCATTTTCAAGAGAGGCCAAAGTCTCAGTATCAAAAGCACTTAAAGATTGGATTTCCTCCTCAGTGATGTCGCCTTCGAATTCTTGCTGGATTTCTTCCAAAATTCTTTCTCTTTCTTCATCTATTATCTCAGGTACGTTTACTCCATAGAGTACTGGATCCACTATCTTACGATAAAAACTCATGAGTTCTTCTTCAAGTCCAATGTCTTCTAATTCCGTATTATGCTGTGTAACAGCTAGAGCCAAGTCTTGGGAAGGATTAAATGCGACATTCAACGCGAGATGCTCATCTCCTTGTATTACGCAATTTTCCACGCCCCCAGCTTTTACTTCCATATCGATCCTCTCCACCAAACTTAGTAGGCTTGTTATTGATATCGCAAAGAGAAAGTCATCCATTTCTCGCCCTTCCGGATAAGCCACCCAAACAGGAAATCCCGCTGAGGCAATAAGACCAACAATTTGATACTTATCGGAATATCCCTTGTGAAATATCTGTTTCAATAAAAGCTTCATTATATCTAAAGGGTCAAACGTAACGTCATGGAGAAGGAGGAGGAGAAGTGTTGGAGCGAATTCTGCACCAATTGAAAAAATCGTGACTGAATGCTTTCGACTCTTGATAGATATGGTATGCCATGTATCCAGTTGTAGTTCGTTACTCAGTATTTGGGTAATTAATCCCCAACCTTGTAGTAAAAGTCCCGCCCATATGTCGATATCTGATTCATCGCGGCTGAATGCAGTTTTATTATATGAATCACCCATTCTCGCAAGGACCAGGTTTTTTACTTCCGAGGTTCTAAAATCCTCCTTGATTACGTGGAATGCATCACCAACTATCTTGCTCCAATTTTCTAGTCCCATTTTTTTTCCAATTTCCTCATATTATTGATCGCAGTTCATTATTAATTTTTTCCGCGATTAGGTTGGGACTCCCGCCTGGGTTTGTTACTACAAGAGATATTAGAGAGGATGAAACTGCGATTGCTACATCTTTAGATTTACCTTGGACGTGAATGGAACGAACGTGCTCCTGGCTTAAGGTTGAGAGTGTACGCTCTCCAAGCGAGGTGCTCGCGCCAGCTAGGGCTGCATATCGATTCGTTATGGCCTGATCAGTAATTTCTGTGACCTCATTATCCGACTCTGACCGAGCAAGTGTAAGAATGGGGAGGCCCTCTGGTGTGGTTAATGATATCAGATGAATTTGGTTATTTTGTTCTAACACCTTGACCACTAAATTCCTAATCTCGGTTCTAACTTCGCCTTTGAGCACTTTCTAGCACCAACTCGCGTATAATGGTCTTATTAGGCAAAATTAATTCATACTCCACTTTCTTCGGATGTTATTTAAATGTTGAAATCAAGATAGTGGCCTGCATATTCCTTTCTTCTCGAAAATCTCAACGTCATCTTGTGAATATCCGATCTCCTCAAGAATTGAACGCGTGTCCTCCCCAAGTCTTGGGGGAGGTGAGACGATTCCTTCATCAATTATGTAAGGGGACTTAATCAAAGGTATCTTTCCTACGCTAGGGTGATTTATGAGAGTTATAGCCTTTCTGGCGTTCAAGGCCTCTTTTACGGTAAGAATAGGGGCACCTGGAACGTCATTCTTTTCAAATAACTCCATCCATTCCCCTAACGATCGTTGACCAAAGATGGAGGGAAGAATTGAATTCAGGTGATCGGTATCGAATTGTTTTTCCTCAAGTTCGGGTTGG